>NZ_ATYF01000006.1:0-505284 GCF_000427545.1 Rhodanobacter sp. OR92
TCTTCACTTAAGTTTTCGATCAACCGAAGTCGATCTATCTTTCTGAAGCGTATGTTCCCAACCAATCAAAACTCATTACTGACTTTTTACTTGGTGGGACGCTTGCATTGCTTGGACAGGTCGCAACCCTCCAGCACAAGACGTCCACACAATTCACCTGCGCACACTGTCAAAGATCTTCACCTTGCCGACCACCGTTTCGGTGATCGCCCCGTGACCTTTCGTCCCGGGTGAGCCGCCCATTCTACATCGCTTTTTACGACCGTCAACACCCTCAGCCAACAAATTTTTCAGCGTGGGGTAGTGCAGAAGCCTTCGCGAAAGGGCGTCTCGTCGAAGGGGCGAGAATCATAGCGCCGAGCCGCACGTCTGGGAAGGGGGCGCGTGTACTTTTCTCGCGAAACGCTGCCGACAGGAGCGCTAGACTGCCCGCCACGTCTTCCCCTCTGCAACGAACCGCCACGATGACACGATGGATCGCCCCGATGCTGTTCCTGCTGGCCGGCTGTTCCGGCTCCGCTCCGGCGCAGCCCGGGATACCGGCGGTCGAGCTGCATGGACAGCGTTTTTTGGTGGAGCGCGCCACCGACGATGCCGGTCGCCAGCGCGGCCTGATGATGCGCACCACGCTGGCGCCCGATCACGGCATGCTGTTCGTGTTTCCCCACACCGGGCCACAGGCGTTCTGGATGAAGAACACGCTGATACCGCTGGACATCCTGTATTTCGATACGGAGCGCCGACTGGTCTCGATGCAGCTGGATGTGCCGCCATGCAAGGCCGATCCCTGCCCGACCTATCCCAGCGACGCGCCGGCGATCTACGTGCTGGAGCTGTCTGCCGGCACGGCGCAGCGCATCGGGGCGAAGCCGGGCGACGTGTTGAAGATCGACGGCGAGATCGGGCCCGTGCGCTGAACGGCTTCACGCGGCGCGTCGAGCATGCCGACACGATAGGGAATCAGGTTTTCGGGACGCAGGTTTTCCAGTGCGTCCCAGTCGTCTTCGAACGGAATGAACTGTTGCATGGGATGTTCCCCGTATGGCGCGCTGCGTAGTCAGGCGCAGGAACATCAGAACAGGCGGCCCGGCCAATGCACTGACGGGATCGGGCCGTTTGCAGGCAGGAATCGGCGTTCAGTCGATCTCGATCATCTCGAAATCATCCTTGGTGGTACCGCAGTCCGGGCAGGTCCAGGTGTCGGGCACGTCCTCCCAGCGGGTACCGGCGGGAATGCCTTCCTCCGGCACGCCCGCGGCTTCGTCGTAAATGTAGCCGCAGACGACGCACATCCATTTGCGCAAGGCGGTTTCGGTGGAACTCTGGCTCATGATCGGGTTTCTTCGGGTCGCCTGGGGAATGGAGCATTCTCGCAACTCGACCGACAATACGAAAGCGCGGCGATACCGCCGCACCTCTGTCCCGACCCCCGAGGCAACGAAGATGCCGACACTCCTACCGGGCCGCGGCCTGTACGCCATCACCGACGGGCCGCGCGCCGACCTGCTTGACGTCGTCGCACAGGCGCTGGCCGGTGGCGTGAAGCTGCTGCAGTACCGCGACCTGAGCGACGACACGGCGCGCCGCCGCGCCGAGGCGACGGCGCTCGCGCAGCTGTGCCGCGCCCACCGCGTGCCGCTGATCATCGACCACGACATCGCGCTGGCCCAGGCGGTCGGCGCCGATGGCGTGCACCTGGGCCGGGACGACGACGACCCCGCTGCCGTGCGCGCGATGCTGGGCGCGCAGGCGATCATCGGCATGTCGTGTTACGGCTCGCTGCCGCGCGCACAGGCCGCTGCGCGCGCCGGCGCCAGCTACGTGTCGTTCGGTGCGTTCTTTCCTTCGCCGACCAAGCCGCTGGCGCCACGCGTCCCGATTGACCTGCTGAGGCAAAGCGCCGCGCTGGGCGTGCCGCGGGTGGCGATCGGCGGGATCACGCCGGACAATGGCGCCTCGCTGGTCGAGGCCGGCGCCGAGTACTTGGCGGCCATCACTGCCCTGTTCGCCGCCCCCGACGTGCGCGCCGCCGCACAGCGTTTCGCCGACCTGTACCCCTCCGATCGAGAATCCGCACGATGAGCAACCACGAACTCTTCCAGCGCGCCCAGAAGCTGATGCCTGGCGGCGTGAACTCACCGGTGCGCGCGTTCAAGTCGGTGGGCGGCGAGCCGTTCTTCACCGCGCGGGCAGACGGCGCCTGCCTATGGGATGTGGAAGGCACGCGCTACATCGACTACGTCGGCTCGTGGGGTCCGATGATCGTGGGCCACAACCACCCGGCGGTGTGCGAAGCGGTCGAGCGCGCGGTGAAAGACGGCCTGTCGTTCGGCACGCCCTGTCCGGCCGAAGTGACGATGGCCGAGACCATCACCCGGCTGATTCCGTCGGTCGAGATGGTGCGCATGGTCAACTCCGGCACCGAGGCCACGATGTCGGCGATCCGCCTCGCGCGCGGCGCCACCGGCCGCAGCAAGATCGTGAAGTTCGAGGGCTGCTACCACGGCCACGGCGACAGCTTCCTGGTCAAGGCCGGCTCCGGCGCGCTGACCTTCGGCGTGCCGACCTCGCCGGGCGTGCCGAAGGCGAATGCCGACCTCACCCTGACCCTGCCGTACAACGACCTCGACGCCGCGAAGGCATTGTTCGCCGAACAGGGCAACGAAATCGCAGGCCTGATCATCGAGCCGGTCGCCGGCAACATGAACTGCATCCCGCCAGTCGACGGCTACCTGCAAGGCCTGCGCGAACTGTGCACGCGCCACGGCGCGCTGCTGATCTTCGACGAGGTGATGACCGGTTTTCGCGTGGCACTCGGCGGCGCGCAGGCGCATTACGGCGTGGCGCCGGACCTCACCACGTTCGGCAAGATCATCGGCGGCGGCATGCCGGTGGGCGCCTACGGCGGCCGCCGCGAGCTGATGGAACAGATCGCGCCTGCCGGCCCCATCTACCAGGCCGGCACGCTCTCCGGCAATCCGGTAGCGATGGCGGCGGGCCTGGCGATGCTGGAGCTGATCCAGGCGCCCGGCTTCCACGAGCGGCTGGCCGCCCGCACCCGCCTACTCTGCGACGGCCTGCAGTCGGTGGCCGACGGCGAAGGCGTGGCATTCAGCACCAACCGCGTCGGTGGCATGTTCGGCCTGTTCTTCAGCGCCGAAGAAGTGCGCAGCTACGCGCAGGCCACCGCGGCGGACACGGCGCTGTTCAACCGCTTCTTCCACGGCATGCTGAAGCGCGGGGTGTACCTGGCGCCTTCGGCGTTCGAAGCCGGCTTCCTGTCCAGCGCGCACACCGACCAGCACATCGCCGACACGCTGGAAGCCGCGCGCGGCGCCCTGCGCGACGCAAGGGGCTGATTACCAGCTGCCGGTATTGGGCATCGACGCCCACGGCTCGCACGGCGGCAGGTGGCCTTCCTGCAGCAGCTCGATCGAGATCAGGTCGGGCGAACGCACGAAGGCCATGTGGCCATCACGCGGCGGGCGGTGGATGGTGCAACCCATCGCCTGCAGACGCGCACAGGTGGCGTAGATGTCCTCCACGCGGAAGGCCAGGTGGCCGAAGTTGCGCGCGCTGCCGTAGTCCTCGGTCGAGCCCCAGTTCCAGGTGAGCTCGATCTCGGCCTCGGGGCTGTCCGGCGCGGCGAGGAACACCAGCGTGTACTTGCCCGCGGGGTTTTCCTGGCGGCGCACCTCGCGCAGGCCGAGGCCTTCGCAGTAGAAACGCAGCGAGGCGTCAAGGTCGCGCACGCGCACCATGCTGTGCAGGTATTTCATCCAGGATGCTCCTGATGGGCGGGCTCAGCCTGCCGCAAAATCGCTCAACGCCGCGTGCAGGCGCGCGAGGCCGTCGGCCAGTTCCTCGTCGGTGATGGTCAGCGGCGGCACGAAGCGCAGCACGTCCGGCCCGGCCTGCAGCAGCAGCAAGCCGCGGGTGGCGGCGTGATCGAGGACCGCGCCGGCCTTGCCCTTGTACGCATCGGCCAGCACCGCGCCGATCATCAGCCCGCGGCCGCGCACTTCGGCAAACAACTGCAGCTCGTGATTGATCCGCGCCAACCCCGCGCGCAGGTCGTTCGCCTGCCGTTCCACGTTCATCAGCACCGCCGGCGAAGACAGCTTGGCCAGCGCGACACGCGCCACCGCGGCGGCCATCGGGTTGCCGCCGAAGGTGGTGCCGTGGGCGCCGTACTGCATCACCTCGGCCACCTTCGGCCCGGCCAGCATCGCGCCGATCGGGAAGCCGCCGCCGAGCGCCTTGGCCAGGGTCACGATGTCGGGCACCACGTGGTCGTGAACGTGCGCGAACAGCGTGCCGGTGCGGCCCATGCCACACTGGATCTCGTCCAGCACCAGCAGCGCGTCATGCTGGTCGCACAGCTCGCGCACGCGCTTGAGGAAGCCTGGCGCGGCCGGCAGCACGCCGCCCTCGCCTTGCACCGGCTCCAGCATCACCGCCGCGACGTCGCCGGCAGCGAAGGTTGCCTCCAATGCCTCGGCGTCGTTGAAGTCGAGGTAGCGGAAACCTTCCGGCAGCGGTTCGTAGCCCTGCTGGTATTTCGCCTGCGCGGTGGCAGTGACGGTGGCCAATGTGCGGCCGTGGAACGAGCCATTGAAGGTGACGATGACGCGCCGCTCCGGCGCCCGGCCCTGCGCCGCCGCCCACTTGCGCACCAGCTTGATTGCCGCCTCGTTCGCCTCGGCGCCGGAGTTGCACAGGAACACGCGCTCGGCGAACCCCGAGGCGTGCACCAGTTCCTCGGCCAGCCGTAGCGGGGGCTCGGTGTAGAACACGTTGCTGCTGTGCCACAGCTTGTGCGCCTGCGCGGCCAGCGCAGCGAGCAGGTCCGGATCCTGGTGGCCAAGCGCGTTGACCGCGATGCCGGCGCCGAAATCCACGTAGTCGCGCCCTTCGGTATCCCACACCCGCGCACCCTTGCCGTGGTCGAGCACCAGCTCGCGCGGCTTGTACACCGGCAGCCAGTAACGCTTGCCGAGTTCAACCAGGCCGGGAGGGTGTTTGTACATGGTGATTCTCGGGAGCGCCGCGTGGCGCAGGTGAAAGCGCAGGCGCGCATCGTAGAACCACGCTGCACTGCACACAATCGCAAAGAACGCTGTAACACTGCTGCACGAACTGTATCGCCGCCGTTACACCCGCCGCCGCGCAGCACCAGTCCGCGCTCCCGCGCGCAACCGAGGGCAGCCATCGCACCACGCTGTATCCGAAGTGACACGTCGCTCCGCTGCTGGTCCGGGATCGCAAGGCACAAAACGCGTCGCCACGGCCCTTCTTCGGCATGGCACGGGGATTGCTCGCGATTCGTGAGAATACGATGGGGAACGCCTTGGCCTCCGAGCCGCCGGCATCATCGACGACCGGTTACTGGCCCTGGCTGCGACGATCCCGTGACGCGAATAGCCGCGCAAGCGGCGAACGAGGGCGGTAACCCGGCGACCCTGTAGCCGGGCAGCAAAGGAACCCCCCGACCCGTCCCCTGCGGGTCGGGGGGATTTCCTTCGCCCAACCCGCAACCGACGGAACCCGCGTTGCGCACCCGGCGCCCTACACGTTCTGGGCTGCCGCCGGCGGGCCGCGCCGCTGCATGCCGGCTGCCGGCCGGCCACCGTGCGGCGACGCGAGCTTGCGCAGGTGCTCCAGCTCCAGCCCGAGCTTCCGGCACAGGCGATACACGGTGACCCGCGAGACGTCGAGCCGGCGCGCGCATTCGCTGATGTTGTACCCGCTCTCGCGCAGACAGTTGAGCACCGCCTCGCGCTCGGCCGACACGCGGGTAAGGTCGAGGCTGCCGTGGGCGCCGAACGCCGCCGGCGCCACCTCCAGGTCCAGGTCGGCGGCACCGATCAGGCTGCCTTCGGCGACCACCGCCGCCCGCTGCACGCGGTTGAGCAACTCGCGCACGTTGCCGGGCCAGGCGAACGCGCGCATCGCCCGCCGCGCATCGCGGCCGAACGCGTGGGCACGGCAGGGGTGCCGCGCGCAGAATGCGTCGAGGAAATGCTGCGCGAGCCACTCGACGTCGCCGCCGCGCTCGCGCAACGCCGGCATGCGCAGGCGCAGCACGTTGAGCCGGTAGTACAGATCCTCGCGGAAGCGTCCCTGCGCGACAGCGGCCTCCAGATCGACGTGGGTAGCAGCCAGCACGCGCACGTCCAGTCGTATCGGCTGGGTCGAGCCCACGCGCACCAGCGTGCCCTCCTGCAGCAGCCGCAACAGGCTGGTCTGGGCGTCCGGCGGCAGGTCGCCCACCTCGTCCAGGAACACGATGCCGCCGGCGGCCGCCTCAAAGTGACCGATGCGCCGCGCGATCGCTCCGGTGAACGCGCCGCGCTCGTGACCGAACAGCTCGGACTGCACCAGGTTCGATGGCAGCGCGCCACAGTTGATCGCCACGAACGGCCGTTCGCGGCGCGCGGACAGGCCGTGCAGCGCGCGGGCCGCCACCTCCTTGCCGCTGCCGGTTTCGCCAGTGATCAGCACCGGAAGATCCACCGGCGCGTACTTGCACAGGCTGGTCGCGATGACGCGCATCGCCGCACTGTGCGCCCCCGGGATGCCGGGCACGTCCGTACCTTCCGCTGGCTGCGCCTGGCCATCGGCAATCTTCGCCAGCACGTCGAGCAGACAGCCGCAATCGAACGGCACGGTGAGGAAGGCCGTGCTGGCCCGCAGGATGCGTTCCGCCCCGGGCGCGTCCGCCGCGGGGTCGCGGGGAACCAGGGCAAGCCACGGCAGCCACGGATAGTCGGCCATCAGCCGATCCATCGCCTGCACCGTCTGCGCACCGCCGCAGCGCAGGTCGGCCAGCGCCACCACGATGTCGTCGCGGCGCGTGCCGACGCCCTCCTGCAACTGCGCGTCGCCGATCCGCACCAGCCAGCCTTCCTCGACCAGCGCGGCGCACTCACCGTCGGTCGGGCTGCCGAACCAGACCACGCAACGCCTGGGCATCTGTCTATCGTTCATCTTGTGGCCCCTTGCCCCACGCCGACGTACGTCCGGGACGCGGCACGTCGCGGGTAGTTGGCCGATCCCGCGACTACGGTCGCCGCATCCTGCGTCCCTGACACCCCGAAAACATGATGCAAGTCACGGAATATACGCGCAGGAAAACGCGCGGATTGTGAAGAAGCGGGCACTGCTCGCCGCTGCCTTGCAGTCCGTGCATCAGCCATGCCTCACGGCGTGCCGGCAAGGCACCGGCGCGATCGCAGGGACCTGCGCCCGTCGATCCTCAACCCAGGAACAGGTCCGGCAGCAAGCGGGCGCCCGGCTGCACGGCGTAGCAGTCGAAATCGGCGACCCCGCCTTCGCGCAGGATCTCCTCGTCGATCGCGAAATGGCCGGTGTAGCTGCGCGCCGGGCGGGTCATGATGGCGTGGGCGGCGTCGGCCACGATCTCCGGCTTGCGGCAATGCTCCGCCTTCACGCCGTCGATCATGCCGATCGCCGCGGTGGCGATCACCGTACGCGGCCACAGCGCGTTCACCGCGATGCCCAGCGGGGCAAACTCCGGGCTCATGCCCAGCACGCACAGGCTCATGCCCATCTTGGCGATGGTGTAGGCGGTATGCGGCGCGAACCATTTCGGGTCGAGGCTGGGCGGCGGCGACAGCATCAGCACGTGCGGGTTGACCGCCTTCTTCAGGTACGGCAGGCAGGCCTGGGTGACCAGGAAGGTGCCGCGGGTATTGACCTGGTGCATCAGGTCGAAGCGCTTCATCGGCGTGCCTTCGGTGCCGGCCAGCCAGATCGCGCTGGCGTTGTTGACCACGATGTCGATGCCGCCGAAACGTTCGGCCGCCTGCGCCGCGGCAGCCACCACCTGGGACTCCTCGCGGATGTCCACCTGCAGCGCCAGCGCCCTGCCGCCGGCCGCCTCGACCGCCGCCGCGGCAGTATGGATGGTGCCGGGCAGCTTCGGATTCGGCACGCCGCTCTTGGCCGCGATCACGATGTTGGCGCCGTCTCGCGCCGCGCGCAGCGCGATCGCCAGGCCGATGCCGCGCGAAGCGCCGCTGATGAACAAGGTTTTGCCGGCAAGGTCGGCCATGTGCGTCACTCCGTCAGGAAGGTTCCCAGTGTAGAACCCGCCCGGTCAGGGCTTCTGGAAGCGCGGCAGGATGTCGCGCAGCTCGGCCAGCCGCTGCGCCGGGTCGTGCAGTTCGAGCATGCGCTGCTGCTCGCCGGTATCCAGCGGCAGCAGTTCGGCCAGCCGGAAACCCAGCCAGCTGGCGTCGTCATAGGCGCTGCGCGGCGCATCGCGCCAGTGCGGCGCCATGGTCTCGATCAACCGTTCCAGGATGGTCTGCAGCAGGGCAAACTCCACCGGCACCGGTTGTGCCGGCTCGCCCGGCCAGAGCTCCACGTCGCCGCGCAGCAGGCCGTCGGAACGCACTCGGCTGCGCACCACCTGGAAACGCGAACCGCCTTCGGCGACGATGCCGAGCAGGCCGTCGTCGTCGCGATGGAAATCGCTGATCCGCGCGATCGTGCCGATCGCCGCCGGCACCGCCGGCTCGCCGGTTTCCCGTCCCTCGAGGATCAGGCACACGCCAAAGCCGGTGCCATGGCGCGTGCATTCGCGCACCAGGTCGAGATAGCGCGGCTCGAAGATGCGCAACTGCAGCTGGCCCCCGGGAAACAGCACGGAACCCAGCGGAAACAGCGGTATCTCGACGAGTGGCGGCTGCGCGTGGACGACCATGCGGCGAGTGTACCCAGAAGCCGCGGCGGCCACGACCCGATCAAGCCTGCCGCAGGCTCTCCACGAAGCGGCGCGGCGCCGCCTCGAAACCGCCGTTGGACATGAAGATCACCTGGTCGCCTGCCCGGACCTGTGCGCGCAGCGCGGCGATCAATGCATCGACGGTCGGTGCCGTGCCGCCGCGCCCGCCGAGTGCAGCGGTGATGCGACCGGCATCCCACGGCAATTCGGGGCGATGCAGGAACACCACCGCATCGGCGTCGGCCAGCGACGGCGCCAGCGCCTCCGCATGCGCGCCCTGCCGCATCGAGTTGGAACGCGGCTCCAGCGCCACCAGGATGCGCGCGTCGCCGACCTTCGCGCGCAGCCCGGCCAGAGTGGTGGCGATCGCGGTGGGGTGATGGGCAAAGTCGTCGTACACGCGCACGCCATTCACTTCGCCGACCAGTTCCATCCGTCGCTTCACGCTCTCGAAGCTGGCGAACGCCGGCAGCAGCGCACGCGGATCGGCGCCCGCGGCCGTCGCCGCGGCGAGCGCGGCCAGCGCGTTCATCACGCTGTGGTGGCCCAGCAGCGACCAGCGCACCTCGCCGAGCCGCTCGCCTTCGCGGTGCACCGCGAAGGCCGAGCCGTCCGCCTCGATCAGCGTGGCCTGCCAGTCGCCGCGGCCGATACCGAAAGTCTCCACCGGCGTCCAGCAGCCCATCGCCAGCACCTCGGCGAGGCGCTCGTCATGCGCGTTGACGATCAGCCGGCCGTTGCCCGGCACGGTGCGCACCAAGTGGTGGAACTGGCGCTGGATCGCGGCCACGTCGGGGAAGATGTCCGCGTGGTCGTACTCGAGGTTGTTGAGGATCGCGATGCGCGGGCGGTAGTGCACGAACTTCGAGCGCTTGTCGAAGAACGCGGTGTCGTACTCGTCCGCTTCAATCACAAATGGCGCCGCCACCGGCGGCACGACACTCCGTTCTGCCGCCGGCGACCCTTGGGGAGTCCCCTTGCGGATGAGAAGGTGGCGCGCAGCGCCGGATGAGGGTCCGGGGCTCGCGTAGGCCTGCTTGCCCCCCAGCCGCGCGGAGACACCAAAATTGCCCGGCACACCGCCGACCAGAAACCCCGGCGCCATCCCCGCACTCTCCAGCAAATGCGCCAGCAGGCTGGTGGTGGTGGTCTTGCCGTGGGTGCCGGCCACGGCCAGCACGTCGCGCTCGGCCAGCACCGTCTCGCCCAGCCACTGCGGGCCGGAGATGTAGCGCAGGCGCGCGTCGAGCATGTACTCGACGGCCGGATTGCCGCGGCTCATCGCGTTGCCGACCACGGCCAGATCGGGGGCCGGCTGCAGGTGTTCGGCGGCGTAGCCGCTCATCAGACCGATGCCGAGCGCCTCCAGCTGGGTGCTCATCGGCGGGTAGACGTTGGCGTCGGAACCTTCGACCGCATGGCCCAGCTCGCGCGCGAGCGCGGCGACGCCGCCCATGAAGGTACCGCAGATGCCGAGGATGTGCAGACGCATGGCGGGCGCTTCCCTCTCCGGGCGCGGGAAGCGGACTCAGCCGTTCGCGGCGGCGGCTTCGTTCTGCAGCGCGCGTTCGATCCGCGCGGTGACCTCGGCCAGCTCGCCGACGCCGTCCACCACCTGCAGCTTGCCGCGGCCGGCGTAGAAATCCGCCACCGGCGCGGTCTGCTCGGCATAGATGGCCAGGCGCTTGCGCACGGTATCCGGGTTGTCGTCGGCGCGGGCCTCGGCCTTGTAGCGGATTTCGCAGCGGCCGATGATCGCCTGGTTCGGCACCTCCAGCTTCACCACCGCGTCCAGCGGCTGACCGAGCTTGGCCAGCAGGTGGTCGAGCGCGTCGGCCTGGGTCAGGTTGCGCGGGTAGCCGTCGAGGATGAAGCCGGCCTTCGCGTCGGCCTGGGCCAGGCGCTCTTCCAGCATGCCGAGCAGGATGTCGTCGGAAACCAGCTGGCCGGCGTCCATCACCGCCTTGGCCTTGAGCCCCATCGCGGTGCCGGCGGCGACCGCGGCGCGCAGCATGTCGCCAGTCGAGATATGCGGAACGCCCAGCGCCGTCTTCAGCCGGGCCGCCTGCGTACCTTTGCCCGAACCGGGCGCACCAAGTAGGACGAGTCGCATAATGCTCCACGAGTTCGGCGGGCCGCCGCACGCTGCAGCAACCCGCCCGATGCACGAAATTGCCGTCAAATTAGCCGCTGCACCGGGTGCCGTCAAACAGCGACCTTCGTCGCACCCGGCCAAGTGATTGTTGCGGAAAAAGATTTGCCGACACCGCCGCCACGCTTCCACTGCCCGATCGAGGATCCCATGAGCCCGAGCCGCCGTTCTCCCGCCGTCACCGGCAACCTGCTGTACGCCCAGTCCGGCGGCGTCACCGCCGTGATCAACGCCACCGCCGCCGGCGTGATCGAGGCCGCTCGCGGCAAGGGCGTGAAGGTGTATGCCGCGCGCAACGGCATCCTCGGCGCGCTGCGCGAGGAACTGATCGACACCTCGAAGGAATCGGCCACCGCGATCGCCGCGCTGCGCCACACCCCCGGCGGCGCGTTCGGCTCGTGCCGCTACAAGCTGAAGTCGCTGGAGGAGAACCGCGCCGAGTATGAGCGGCTGATCGAGGTGTTCCGCGCCCACGACATCCGCTGGTTCCTCTACAACGGCGGCAACGACTCGGCCGACACCGCGCTGAAGATCTCGCAGCTGGGCAAGGCGCTTGGCTACGACATCCGCTGCATCGGCGTGCCGAAGACGGTGGACAACGACCTCGCCGTGACCGACTGCTGCCCGGGCTTCGGCTCGGTGGCGAAGTACACCGCGATCTCCACGCTGGAGGCCAGCCTCGACGTGGCCTCGATGGCCGACACCTCGACCAAGGTGTTCATCCTCGAAGTGATGGGCCGCCACGCCGGCTGGATCGCCGCGGCCGCCGGGCTGGCCGGCGAAGGCGCGGATGCGCCGCCGCACATCATCCTGTTCCCCGAAAACGCGTTAGACGAGGCCGCGTTCCTGGCCAAAGTGAAGGCCACCGTCGAACGGGTGGGCTGGTGCACCGTGGTCGCCTCCGAAGGCGTGCGCAACGCCGCCGGCCAGTTCCTCGCCGAAGCGGGCACGCGCGACGCGTTCGGCCACAGCCAGCTCGGCGGCGTGGCGCCGGTGCTGGCCGCGCTGGTCAAGGAAAAGCTCGGCTACAAGTACCACTGGGCGCTGCCCGACTACCTGCAGCGCTCGGCGCGGCATGCCGCCTCGCAGGTCGACGCCGAACAGGCTTACGCGGTCGGCAAGGCCGCGGTCGACTACGCGCTGGCCGGCATGAACGCGGTGATGCCGGTGATCGTGCGCACGTCCGACGCGCCGTACCGCTGGAAGATCGAACCGGCGCCGCTGGCGAAGATCGCCAACCGCGAGAAGAAGATGCCGAAGAACTTCATCAGCCGCGACGGCTTCGGCATCACCGCCGCCGCCCGCCGCTACCTCGCCCCGCTGATCCGCGGCGAAGCGCCGCCCCCCTACGGCAAGGATGGCCTGCCGCGCTATGTCCGTCTGAAGAACGCAGCGGTGGCGGGCAGGCTGCCCCCGTTCACGCCATGAGCGCAGGCGGCTTGATGCGTGCGCCCGGCAAGCCGGCCAGCAATTCGTCCACCAGCGCATCGACCGCCGCTTCCGCCTCACGCAGCGATGCGGCCAGGCACTCGCCGCCGAACTCGTCGTACTCCACCGCCGCCGTGCGCACGTCGCGGATGCCGATGTAGCCGAAGGCCGTACGCACCGCCGGCTCCACATGGTTCATCGCGGCGATGCGCCCGCCATAGCCGTAGTCGCCGCGCGACCCTAGCAGCACCAGGGTGCGCGGCCGGTCGGTCAGCAGCGGCCAGTAGGGCTCGCCTCGCCGTGCGCGGTCGAAGCCGAAGGTGCGCCCCACGCGCACGATGTTGTCGATGTAGGCCTTGAAGCCGGCCGGCACGCCGAAGTTGTACATCGGCACGCCGGCCACGATCAGGTCGGCGGCAGCCAGCTCGTCCACCAACCGGTCGCTCTCGGCCAGCCGCCCCTGCATCCACGGCAAGCGCGTCGACTCCGGCGTGAACGCCGCGTGGATCCAGGCGCTGTCCACCGGCGCGGGCGGGGCCTGCCCCACGTCGCGATAGAACACCGGATCGGCGGCGCGCACGGCATGCCAGCGCGCCACGAAGCGCTCGCCCAGCCGGCGGGTATGGGAGCCGTGCGCATGCAGGTCGGAACGCCCGCCGCGGGCACTGGCGTCGATGTGCAACAAGGTGATCATGGGCAAGCCCCTCGGGAGAGTTTCACTCAGGTATTGCCCATGCTATGAAGTACCAACCTGCCTGGAAAACGATACTTTCTCAGCCTATGGATGAATTCAGATCACCTATCGGACCCCGCCGCCTGCCGCCGCTGGCGGCGCTGCGCGCGTTCGAGGCGGCTGCCCGGCACCAGAGCTTCCGCGTGGCTGCGGACGAGCTGGCGGTGACCGCCACCGCGGTCAGCCATCAGATCCGGCAACTGGAGCAGCGGCTGGGCGTCGCCCTGTTCGAGCGGCAGGCACGCGGGGTCGTGCTGACCAAGGAAGGTCGCCGGCTGTTTCCGGCACTGCGCGAAGGCTTCGACCTGATGGCCGACGCGCTGGCGCCGCTGCTGCGGCCGCAGCGGCGTCGCATCGTCACCGTCTCGGCCACACCGGCGTTCATGGCGCGTCTGCTGGTGCCGCGGCTGGCCGGCTTCCAGGCGACCCACCCGCAGTTCGACCTGCGCCTGCACGCCTCGACCCGCCCGGTGGATTTCGCGGCGCAGCAGATCGACGCCGCGATCCGCTACGGCAAGGGCCCGTACCGCGGCCTGCACCACGAAGCGCTGCTGCATGCGCGCTTCGCCCCCGTGTGCAGCCCCGCACTCAAGCTGCGCGCGCCGGACGAGCTCGGCCGCCATCCGCTGCTGCACTACCAGTGGCAACCCACCTTCCGCGACCCGGTCGACTGGGCCGCCTGGGCTCGCGCGGCCGGTCTGCGCCGGCTCGATACTGCCCGCGGCACTACCTTCAGCGACGAAACCCATGCCATCGAGGCCGCCATCGCCGGCCAGGGCGTGGCCCTGCTCGACACCGCGCTGATAGTCGACGAACTGGCGCATGGCACTCTGGTGGCACCGTTCGGCCCGACGCTGGACGGACTGGACTACCTGCTCGTGCACCCTGCCGCGGCCGGCGGCGATCCGGCCGTGGCCGCCCTGCGCGAGTGGCTGCGCAAGCTCGCCTGAAAGCTGCGCGCGATCCGGGCAGCCCGCTCCAGCACGGACGTCCATCCATTCCGCGTGCCCGCTCACCTAGCCGAGTGGGACCTGAACCCGCGCGTCGCGCACGGTCTGCGTTCAGCCGCAATTTCTTACGCTCCATCCTGCCCGGGTCGATCGCCGCGCCGTTGCGGCCACGACCCTCCACGGGAGACCCGAGATGAAACTCATCCGCCGCCTGCTCATCGCCCTCGCCCTGCTCACCACCGGCAGCTTCGCGCTGGCCGCCCCCGGCCCCGGTGACCACGACCGCCGCGGCCATGACCATGGCTACGACCGCCGCGGGCACGACGACCGCCGTCATGGCGACTGGCGCCGCGATTACCGCCGCCATGACGATCGCCGCTACGGCTACGACCATCGCGACTATCGCCACGCCGGTCCGCACTACTACCCGGTGCGCCACCATCGCTGGGAACGCGGCCACCGCTACTACGGCCCGACCTACGTGGTGCGCGACTACGGCCATTACCGCCTGCGCCCGCCGCCGCGCGGCTACCACTGGGTGCGTGCGGACCACGACTACCTGCTGGTCGCGATCGCCACCGGCATCATCCTGGACTACGCCCTGCGATAGGCCCGCACCCAGGAGAACGATCCGGGGCCATGCATCCGTGCATGGCCCTTGTTCTTTGGCGGATGGCGCTGCGCCGCACAACGGCCTGCGCCACCGCGTCTGCCTATACTCCCCGCGACCGCCCGTTCCGGACGGCCACTTACAACCCATGGGGAGGCTCCGATGCTGCAGCAGTATGGCTGGTGGATCGTCGTTGCGTGTGCGGTGGTGGCGGTTCTGTATGGCGCGCTGTCCGCGCGCTGGATCCTGGCGAAATCGCCAGGCAACGAACGGATGCAGGAGATCGCCGCGGCCATCCAGGAAGGCGCACGCGCCTACCTCAACCGCCAGTACACCACCATTGGCCTGGTCGGCGTGGTGTTGCTGCTGCTGATCGGCTTCTTCCTCAACTGGCCGACCGCGATCGGCTTCCTGCTCGGCGCGATCCTGTCCGGTGCGGCCGGCTACATCGGCATGAACGTCTCGGTGCGCGCCAACGTGCGCACCGCCGAGGCGGCGCGCAGCGGCCTCGGCGCCGCGATGGACGTGGCGTTCCGCGGCGGCGCGATCACCGGCATGCTGGTGGTCGGCCTGGCCCTGCTCGGCGTGGCCGGCTACTGGCTGGCGCTCGGCCACTTCGGCGTCACCGGCGAGACCGCACTGCACGCGCTGGTCGGGCTGGCCTTCGGCAGCTCGCTGATCTCGATCTTCGCGCGCCTGGGTGGCGGCATCTTCACCAAGGGCGCGGACGTCGGCGCCGACCTGGTCGGCAAGGTCGAGGCCGGTATCCCGGAGGACGACCCGCGCAACCCGGCGGTGATCGCCGACAACGTGGGCGACAACGTGGGCGACTGCGCCGGCATGGCCGCCGACCTGTTCGAGACCTACGCGGTGACGGTGATCGCCACCATGCTGCTGGCCGGCCTCACTTTCGTCGACAATCTCGCTGCCGTGCTGTACCCGCTGGTGCTCGGCGGCGTGTCGATCCTCGCCTCGATCATCGCCACCTTCTTCGTGAAGGTGAAGCAGGGCGGCTCGATCATGGGCGCGCTGTACAAGGGCGTGATCGTCTCGGCGGTACTCTCGGCCGTCGCGTTCTGGTTCGTCACCGGCAACCTGCTGCCGCAGGGCCTGACCGCCGGCGACGGCAGCGTCGTTTCCAGCCACGCGCTGTTCCACTGCGCGCTGATCGGACTGGTGCTGACCGGCCTGATCGTATGGATCACCGAGTACTACACCGGCACGCAGTTCCGCCCGGTGCAGCACATCGCAGCGGCCTCCACCACCGGTCACGGCACCAACATCATCGCCGGCCTCGGCGTGTCGATGAAATCGACCGCGATGCCGGTGATCGTGATCTGCGCGGCGATCTGGGGTGCCTACAGCCAGGGTGGCCTGTACGGCATCGCGATCGCCGCCACCGCCATGCTGTCGATGGCCGGCATGATCGTGGCACTGGACGCCTACGGCCCGATCACCGACAACGCCGGCGGCATCGCCGAGATGGCCGACCTGCCGCCGGAAGTGCGCGGCGTCACCGACCCGCTGGATGCGGTGGGCAACACCACCAAGGCGGTGACCAAGGGCTACGCGATCGGCTCGGCCGCACTGGCCGCGCTGGTGCTGTTCGCCGACTACACGCACAACCTCGACGTCGCGGCCCGGGCCAAGGCGCTGGCCGCGGGCGTCGACTATCATCCGATGACCTTCGACCTGTCCGACCACATGGTGATCATCGGCCTGCTGATCGGCGGCCTGATCCCGTACCTGTTCGGCGCGATGGCGATGGAGGCGGTGGGTCGCGCCGCCGGCGCGGTGGTGGAGGAAGTGCGCCGCCAGTTCCGCGACATCCCCGGCATCATGCAGGGCACCGCCAAGCCGGAATACTCGCGCGCGGTGGACATGCTGACCAAGTCGGCGATCCGCGAGATGATCGTGCCCTCGCTGCTGCCGGTCGCCGTGCCGATCGTGGTCGGCCTGCTGCTGGGGCCGAAGGCGCTCGGCGGCGTGCTGATCGGCACCATCGTCACCGGCCTGTTCGTGGCGATCTCGATGACCACCGGCGGCGGTGCGTGGGACAACGCGAAGAAGTACATCGAGGACGGCCACCATGGCGGCAAGGGTTCGGAGGCGCACAAGGCCGCGGTCACCGGCGACACCGTGGGCGACCCGTACAAGGACACCGCCGGCCCGGCGGTGAACCCCCTGATCAAGATCATCAACATCGTGGCGCTGCTGCTGATTCCGCTGCTGTAAGCCACGCCCGCGCAACGACAGGAATCCCGCCCGCGTGGCGGGATTTCTGTTCCCGGCCCGCGCTCCCGACTTTGGTCACGGGCGGCCACACGCCCGGGCGGTTACGCTCGACCAACTGCGGGCCGCGCCCGCATTACGTTCACTCGCACCTGGGGGCACACGATGAAATCGGTCTGGCTGATGCTGGCACTCGGCGTCACACTGACGGGCATGAACGACAGCCATGCCCGCGACACCACCCCCGCTCCCGCCGCCACTCCGACCGGCGACGACCCGTTCCTGTGGCTGGAGGACATCCACGGCGCGCGCGCGCTGGACTGGGTGAAGCAGCAGAACGCGACGACCGCCAAGCAGTTCGTCGACAACGCCGAGTTCGCGCGCACCCGCGACCGCATCCTCGAGGTGCTCGACTCGGAAGCACGCATCCCCTACGTCAATCGCATGGGCGACCACCTGTACAACTTCTGGCGCGACAAGGCGCACCCGCGCGGCATCTGGCGGCGCACCACGCTGGCCGAGTACCGCAAGGCCGAGCCGGCGTGGGAGCTGCTGCTGGACGTCGACGCCTTGAACCAGGCCGAGGGCAAGCGCTGGGTGTTCAAGGGCGTGCAATGCCTGAAGCCGGCCTACGAGCGCTGCCTGATCTCGCTGTCGCCGGACGGTGGCGACGCCGTGGCCGTGCGCGAGTTCAGCATCCCGCACAAGGCGTTCGTGAAGGATGGCTTCGTCTTGCCGGTGGCGAAGAGCGAAGTCGACTGGATCGACGAAGACACCCTCTACGTCGGCACCGACTTCGGCCCCGGCTCGATGACCGAGTCGAGCTATCCGCGCATCGTCAAGGAGTGGAAGCGCGGCACGCCGCTGGCGGCGGCCGCCACCGTGTACGAGGGCAAGCCGAGCGACCTGGCGGTCAGCGCGCACCACGACCGCACGCCGGGCTACGAGCGCGACTTCGTGTCCATCGCCAGGGATTTCTACCACAGCGACCTGTACCAGCGCCTCGGCGACAAGCTGGTCCGCGTCGAGGTGCCGGCCGACGCGGAAGCCGAAGCCCATCGCGACTGGCTGCTGGTGCGCACCCGCTCGCCGTGGACGGTGGACGGCAGCACCTACCCGGCCGGTGCGCTGCTGGCCACGCCGTTCGATCCGTTCATGGCCGGCAAACGCCATTTCACCATGCTGTTCGAGCCCGACGCGCATACCTCGCTGGACTCGTACGCCTGGACCAAGAATCACCTGATCCTCAACCTGATGGACGACGTCAAGAGTCGGCTGGAGGTGCTGACCCCGCCGCAGGTGGCGACGCCCGGCGGCGACTGGAAACGCGCGGCGATGGCCGGCGCGCCGGCGATGAGCACGATCAACGTGATCGACACCGACCCCGACCACAGCGACGAGTACTGGCTCGATGTCACCGGCTTCCTGGCGCCGTCGTCGTTGCGCCACGGCGTACTGGGCGGCGCGGCGGCCGAGAAGGTCAAGCAGGCGCCGGCGTTCTTCGATGCCGCGAAGTTCGCGGTCAGCCAGCACTTCGTGCAGTCGAAGGATGGCACCCGCGTGCCGTACTTCGAGATCGCCCCGAAGGATCTCAAGCTGGACGGCGCCAACCGCACCCTGCTGTATGGCTACGGCGGCTTCGAGGTGTCGCTGCAACCGCAGTACAGCGGCAGCGTCGGCCGCGCGTGGCTGGAACGCGGCGGCGTCTATGTGATCGCCAACATCCGCGGCGGCGGCGAGTACGGCCCGCAGTGGCACCAGGCCGCGCTGAAGGCGAACCGTCCGCGCGCCTACGAGGACTTCGCCGCGGTGGCCGAGGACCTGGTGAAGCGCGGCGTCACCTCGGCGCAGCACCTCGGCGCCGAAGGCGGCAGCAACGGCGGCCTGCTGATGGGCAACATGCTGACCATGTACCCGCAGCTGTTCGGCGCGATTGCGTGCGAGGTGCCACTGCTGGACATGAAGCGCTACATCCACCTGTCCGCCGGTGCCTCGTGGATGGCCGAGTACGGCAACCCCGACACGTCCGACTGGAACTTCATCAAGACCTTCTCGCCGTACCAGAACGTGCGCAAGGACGGCCGCTACCCGCCGGTGCTGTTCTACACCGCCACCAGCGACGATCGCGTCGGCCCGGTGCAGGCGCGCAAGATGGCCGCGCGGATACAGGCGCAGGGCCACCCCAACGTGTGGTTCTACGAGAATCTCGAAGGCGGCCACGGCGCCGGCGCGGACAACCGGCAGTCCGCGCACATGCACGCGATGGCCTACGACTTTTTGTGGGACCAGCTGCAGTAGGGCGATCCATCGCCGTCATGCCGCCGCCGCGAGCCGGTACCTGCCGGCTCGCGGCGTATGCAAAGATGGCCTGCAGCAAGCTTTCACGACTCGCCCATCGCCATGCACCCACGCACCACCATCAGCCCCGAACTGCGCGAATGGATCCTCGCCACCACGCGGGCCGGCCACGGCGTGGCCGAGGTGCTGCGGCTGATGAAGGAGCACGGCTACGACCCGCGACAGAGCCGCGGCATCGTCGCCGAGGTGCTGAAGCTGCCGCTGGTGACGCTGCTGGCCAGTACCGCCAGCGAGTCGCCGCAGGGGCTGCGTACGAAACACCCCGAAGCGCCCGAAGTCCGCGTCGATGGGCACGCCATCGGCGTCTCGCTCAGCGTCGAGGCGCCGGCGCTGCGGGTGCTGGAGAACATCCTGAGCACCCAGGAATGCGAGGAACTGATCGCGCTGGCGCGGCCGCGACTGCAGCGCGCGCTCACCGTCGACAGCAAAGGCCGCCAGCAGGTGGACCGGCGACGCACCAGCGAGGGCATGTTCTTCACCCTGAACGAGGTGCCGCTGGTCGGCCGTATCGAGCAGCGCCTGGCCGCCCTGCTCGGCGTGCCGGCGAGCCATGGCGAAGGGCTGCAGATCCTGCACTACCTGCCGGGCCAGGAATACGAGCCGCACTTCGACTGGTTCGACCCGGAGCAGCCCGGCTACGGCGCGATCACCGCGATGGGCGGGCAGCGCATCGCCAGCGTGGTGATGTATCTGAACACGCCCGCGCGAGGCGGCGGCACGGCGTTCCCCGAGCTCGGACTCACCGTCACCGCGCGGCGCGGTTCGGCCGTCTATTTCGCCTACGAAGGCGGCGACCCGAGTTCGCTGCACGCCGGCCTGCCGGTGCTCGATGGCGAAAAGTGGATCGCCACCAAATGGCTGCGCGAGCGGCCTTACAAGAGGCCGAAAAAGGCCTGACCGCCGGTGCGGCAAGCCTGTCGCTGCTGCATCGCAGCAGCGTTTGGCGTATCCTTGCGGACCTTCTTTTCCCCTTCATCGCCAAGGACAGTCCATGGGTCTGCACCTCGTCTCCGCCGGCCGCAACGTGCCGGAAGAAATCAACGTCATCATCGAGATCCCCAAGGACGCCGAGCCGGTCAAGTACGAGGTGGAGAAGGAGTCGGGCGCGATCTTCGTGGACCGCATCCTGTCCACCCCGATGCGCTACCCGTGCAACTACGGCTACGTGCCGCGCACCCTGGGCGGCGACGGTGACCCGCTGGATGCGGTGGTGATCCTGCCGCTGCCGCTGGCCGTCGGCTCGGTGATCCGCTGCCATCCGGTCGGCATGCTGAAGATGACCGACGAGGCTGGCAGCGACGAGAAGCTGGTGGTGATCCCGTCGCCCAAGGTGTTCCCGGGCTACGCGCACATCAACGACATGAAGGGCGTCTCGCCGCACTGGCTGGAACGCATCGGCCACTTCTTCGAGCACTACAAGGACCTGGAGAAGGGCAAGTGGGTGAAGGTCGAGGGCTGGGTCGGCGCCGACGAGGCGAAGGCCGAGATCCTGGCCGGCTTCCAGCGCTACCAGGACGCCATCAGCGGCTGAATCGCCGAGCGCAGGCTGTCGCAAAGCAGACCCCGCCACGGCGGGGTCTTTGTTTGCCCGGATCAGCCACGCCTGAGCAGTTCGCGCAGGTCGATCAGTGCCGCATTCGCGCGCGACACGTAGTTCGCCATCACCAGCGAATGGTTGGCGAAGAAGCCGAACGGCGAGCCGTTCAGCACCATCGGGCTGTGCAGCGGGCGCTGCGCCTCCTCCAGCTCGCGGATCACCTGCTCCAGGCTGATGTCGGCGTGCTTGGAGCGCAGGATCGGGCCGAAGTCGCGCTGGAACGCCTTGAGCTGTTCCAGCAGCGTCCAGGTGTAGCCACGCGCCTCGTAGAAGTTGTCGTCGATCTTCGTCCACGGCGTCTTCACCAGGCGGCCGCCGCCGGGCGCGGCCACCGTGCCGGCGGCGGCCGGCTCGTCGGCACTGGCCACGTCGCCGATGCGGATCTGGCCCACGCTGGCCGACAGCCGCTGCGACAACGAACCGAGTCGCGAGGAGGCCAGCTGCAGGTAGTCGGCCAGGTTGTCCGCGCGCGCGTAGAAGTGCGCGTTGCTGTCGTCGGCGTCGCCCAGCCTGGCCAGATAGCCGTCCAGATGCCTGATCGCCTTGCGGTACTGGCTTTCCGAGCTGGGCAGCAGCCAGCGGTCGTTCGGGCTGTTCAGCAGCGGGTCGGCCTCGGCCAGGTCCTTGTCCTCGGTCGACTGCGTCTGCGAGCGGCTGAAGTCGTTGCGCAGCGCGCGCACCAGGTCGCGCGAGGCGGTCAGCGAGCCGAATTCCCAGTTGGGCAGGTTGTCCATCAGCACGCCGGGCGGCAGCTTGTCGTTGCTGAGGTAGCCGCCACGCTTGTCCAGCAGCGTCTGCACCGAGGTGATCAGGGTGACCGTGGTGGCCGCACCGGTGCTGGCCGGCCGCTTCAGCTCCTGCATCCGCACCTGGGTCACCGCCACCGGATCGAACAGTGCCGGCTCGGTGTCCCACCACCACATCAGCGCCGCCACGCCCAGCAGCAGCAACGCAAGCAGGGCCAGGATGGCGCGGCGGATGCCGTGGCGCGACGGGTTCGAGGTGTCCTGGGTCTGCATCGCTCGGCTCCTGCGGGGAATGGGCAAAGCTTACAGGCTCGGTGTGGCGCCGCGTGACCGCCCTTCGCCGCATCGCCAGTACCACCCCGTCACGCCGGTGCGGGTAGCATCAGGCGCCGCCGCGCATGCCCGTCGCACTCTCCTCCCAGAGGGAAGGAAGGCTGGCCTTCGAACCACCCATGGAGTCGCCCATGAAAGCCATCGCCCTCACCCGCCACCTGCCGATCGACGATCCGCAGGCGCTGCTCGATATCGAACTCCCCACGCCGGTGCCCGGCGAGCACGACCTGCTGGTGCGCGTGGAGGCGGTCTCGGTGAATCCGGTCGACACCAAGCTGCGCTCGCCCAAGCCGCAGGTCGAGGCGCAACCGAAGGTGCTCGGCTACGACGCCGCCGGCGTGGTCGAGGCGATCGGCGATTCGGTCCATGGTTTCCGGCCGGGCGACCGCGTGTACTACGCCGGCGACGTCACCCGCCCCGGCAGCAACGCGCAGTTCCAGCGGGTCGATGCGCGTCTGGCCGGCCACGCGCCGCGGTCGCTGGACCTGGCCGAGGCGGCCGCGTTGCCGCTGACCGCGCTGACCGCGTGGGAGCTGCTGTTCCAGCGCATGCCATTCGACAGCGAGCGCGGCGGCGACGGCAGGTCGCTGCTGGTCATCGGCGGCGCCGGCGGAGTCGGCTCGATCGCGATCCAGCTGGCGCGACGCGCTGGCTTCACGGTGATCGCCACCGCCTCGCGCATCGAGACCATCGACTGGTGCCGCACGATGGGCGCCCACCACGTGATCGACCATCGCCACACGCTGGCGCCGCAGCTGGAGGCGCTGGGCTTCGGCCAGCTCGACGCCGTGCTCAACCTCGCCGACACCGACCGCTACTGGGATGCGATCGGCCAGCTGCTGGCGCCGCAGGGCCACGTGGGCCTGATCGTGGAACCCGCCGGCGCGCTGAAGATCGGCGATCCGTACAAGGCCAAGTGCATCGGCATCCACTGGGAGTTCATGTTCGCCCGCGCGCGTTCCAACACCCCCGACATGGCCGAGCAGGGCCGCATCCTCGAACGGATCGCCAGCTTGATCGATGCGGGTGAGTTGCGCGGCACGCGTACCGCGACGCTGGTGCCGATCAATGCGGCGAACCTGCGCGAGGCCCATCGTCGGCTGGAATCGGGCCGCACGATCGGCAAGCTGGTGCTGGCCGGCTGGTGAGGCGGCGGCGCGCCTTGCCCCGACGTGCTCAGCCGCGCTTGCCGGCGGCCTTCCTGGCCGGCGACGACCTGGCCGGCTCGCCCTGCTTGCCGAGCTGCTCCAGCAGGGTGTTCATGTCCTCGGCGTGCTCTTCCTCCATCGCCAGGATGCCTTCCAGCACGCGGCGGGTGGTCGGATCGTCGGCGCCCAGGTAGGCGATCATCTCGCGATAGCTGTCGATCGCGATGCGCTCGGCGACCAGGTCTTCCTTGATCATGTCGACGATGTCCTCGCCCTCGACGTAGTCGGCATGGCTGCGGCCGAGCAGGCCTTCCGGCGACAGGTTCGGCTTGCCGTCGAGCTGGGTGATGCGCTCGGCGATCAGGTCAGCATGGCCCTGCTCCTCGTTCGCGTGCTGCAGGAACTCGGCCTTGATCGCCTGCGAGTGGATGCCCGAGGCCATGTAGTAGTGGTACTTGTAGCGCAGCACGCAGACGATCTCGGTGGCCAGCGCATGGTTGAGCAGCTTGACCACGGTGGCCCGGTCCGCGCGATAGCCGGCGGTCATCGCGCCCTTGTCGATATCCTGCCGCGCTCGCTTGCGGATGTTCTCGATATCGCTGACGAACGGCTTGGTCTTGGCCATGGCTGGCTCCTGTGGGCGTGGGGAAGGGGCGTCGACGGGTGCATCGTCGGACGTCCGGCCAGCCTAGGAACGCCCATGAAAAAGCCAGGTGAAGGGGACTTCACCTGGCTCGTTTCCGGCGTGCCGCGTCAACGCGACTGGTAGGCGCGCAGGAACATCTCGACGCCGGCCCGCGCGGTGCTCTCGATTTCCTCGGCATAGCTCTCGGGGCATTCGGTGCAGCCGAACATCTGGCGCATCATCAGGTTGCCCTTGATCAGGCTGAGGAACTGCCCGCTGGCGCGCGCCACGTCGTCGATGTCGAGCTGGCCGGCGTCAACCGCCTGCTGCAGCAGGCGTTCCATCAGGCCATGCGTCCGCGCCGCGCCCTCTTCCCAGATCAGCTTGCCGTAGCGCGGGTTGCCCTGGCGGCAATCGCTGAGGATGGCGCGGAAGGTGCCCACGGTCTCGGCGTTGCAATCGAGGTGGGCGTGGGTCAACGCCACCCGCAGCAGGGTGTCGCGGACGTCGGCGGCCGGGTCGAAGAAGTAGGTCTCCTCCGGCAGCAGGTCCTGGATGCGCGAACGGATCACTTCGCGGAACAGGTTGTCCTTGTCGCCGAAGTGGCTGTACACGGTGAGCTTGGACACGCCCGCATCCGCCGCGATCGCATCCATGCTGGTACCGGCAAACGCGTTGCGGATGAACAAGGCCTTCGCCGCCGCCAGGATCGCCGCACGCTTCTCCATGTCCTTCGGGCGGCCGGGGCCCTGGGATTTGACCTGCGCGCTGTTCATGCCACCACCTTCACGCCTTCACAAGAAAAATTGCCAAGCTTTATTATACGCAACGGTTCAATTATTTTCCAGAAGCGGTACCGCAACGCCGCCAGTGTCCGTCGCTCGCACCCCGGACACCATGACGAAGGTCAGCGTATCGCGATGACTTCCGGCACTTCGTGACCCCGCGGGCAGCCGTCAGGCTTGCCAGCATCCCGGCGCGTCATTGTGGAGGCGGGCACCAGCGCTTATCCTTCTTGGTCTTTTTCGATCCCCACGGAATACGGCAGATGGCGATGAATATCGAGCAGGCACGGCTGAACATGGTGGAAAACCAGGTGCGCCCGTGGGAAGTACTGGACGGCCGCGTGCTGGACGTGCTCGGCCGCGTGCGCCGCGAGGACTTCGTCGCCGCCGAACACCGCCAGTTGGCGTTCGCCGACCTGTGCCTGCCGCTGGGTCACGGCGAGGTGATGATGAAGCCGGTGGTGGAAGGCCGCGTGCTGCAGGCGCTGGAACTGCTGCCCAGCGACCGCGTGCTGGAGATCGGCACCGGCTCGGGCTTCCTCACCGCCTGCCTGGCCAGCCTGTCCGCCCAGGTGACCAGCGTCGACATCCATGCCGATTTCATCGCGGCCGCCACGCAGCGTCTGCAGGCCGCCGGCATCGCCCATGCCACCCTGGCCGTCGGCGAGGCGGTCAACGAATGGCAGCCCGACGGCCTGTTCGACGCACTGGTGGTGACCGGTGCGGTGCATGCGATCCCGCCCCGCTGGCTGACCTGGCTCAAGCCCGCTGCGCGCGCGCTGGTGATCCGCGGCCAGTCGCCGGTGCAGCAGGCCACCTTGCTCACCCACGAAGGCGCCGGCCGCTACCGCGAAGAAACCCTGTTCGAGACCGACCTGCCCTACCTGACCCATGCCGAACCGCTGCAACGGTTCGTGTTCTGACCTTGGCCCCGCACCGATCCCCATGAGGCACCCCATGCGTTTGAAGCTGCTCACTCTTGCCCTGGCCCTGGCCGCCATCTCGCTGCCCAGCCACGGCGAGGATCTGCTCGATGCCTATCGCGATGCGCGCGCCAACGACCCGGTGCTGTCGCGGGCCGACGCCACCCGACTGGCCACCGCCGAAGGGGTGGATCAGGCGCGCGCGCTGCTGCTGCCGCAGATCAGCGCCAGCATGAGCCTCAACCAGACCAACGGCGGCAACCAGATCGGCCACAGCCGCTCGCGCTCGATCAACGGCACGCTCAGCCAGACCGTGCTCGACTTCAGCAAGTACGCCAACCTCAAGGCCGCCCACTCGGCGTCGGACGCGCAGGACGAGCTGTACCAGGCCGCCGCGCAGGAGCTCTACGGGCGCGTGGCCGCGGCCTACTTCGGCGTGCTGACCAGCGAGGACGAGCTGACCTACGCCAAGGCCAACGAGGACGCCTTCCGCCAGCAGTACGAGCAGTCCGACCAGCGCTTCAAGGTCGGCCTCTCGGCGATCACCGACGTCTACCAGGCCAAGGCCTACTACGAAGCCGCCAAGTCGCAGACCATCGCCGCGCAGAACGCGCTCAACGATGCCCGCGAGGCGCTCACCCAGATCACCGGCAAGCCGACCGGCGACCTGAAGAAGCTGCGCGACGACCTGCCGATGCAGCCGCCGGCGCCGGCCGACCAGGACAGCTGGGTCAAGCAGGCGCTGGAAACCAACCCCAACCTGCTCACCCAGAAGTACAACGTGGAGACCGCGCAGCACAACATCAGCGCCGCGCGCGCCGGCCACCTACCGACGATCACCGCCGGCGTCAGCTACGGCAAGGGCGCCGGCTGGTCGGACAGCAACGCGGGGGCACGCTATCGCGACCCGGCCTCGACCACGATCGGGCTGACCCTGAACGTGCCGATCTTCTCCGGCGGCCTCACCCAGTCGCGCGTGCGCCAGTCGATCTACCAGCGCGACGCCGCCACCGATGCGCTGGAAGCGCAGCGCCGCCAGGTGGTGCGCGACACGCTCAATTACTATCGCTCGGTGATCGCCGGCATCGCCCAGGTGGAATCGGCCAAGGCCTCGGTGGAGTCGGGCCGCAAGGCGCTGGAAGCGACCCGCGCCGGTTTCGAGGTAGGCACCCAGACGATGACCAACGTGCTGCTGGCGATCCAGACCTTGACCTCCTCGGAAAGCAGCTACTCGCAGGCCCGCCACCAGTTCATCCTGAACAAGCTGCTGCTCAAGCAGACCGCCGGCACGGCCGAGCTGAAGGACATCGAGACCATCAACGCGCTGCTGCAGTAAGCCGCAAGGCATCGCACGCGAAGACGGCCGGGCCCGCGCCCGGCCGTCTTTTTTTGCGCCGTCACTCCTGCAGCAGGGTGTCGATCAGCCGCATCACCCGCTGCACCGCGCCGCGCTCGCGCTCGAAGACGGCTTGCGCGGCCCGCCCCATGCGCGCGCGCCTGCCCGCATCGAGCAGCAGCTTCAGCGCGGCCGGTCCCAGCCCCGCGGCATCGGCCACGCGCTCGGCACCGCCTTCCTCGATCAGGCTGCGGGTGATCTCCTCGAAGTTGAAGGTGTGCGGGCCGACCAGCACCGGCACCGACAAGGCGGCCGGCTCCAGCACGTTGTGGCCGCCGATCGGGACCAGGCTGCCGCCGACGAAGGCCAGGTCGGAGGCCGCGAAGAACGGCATCAACTGCCCCATCGCATCGATCACGAACACCTGATGCGCGACCGACGGCACGCTTTCGAGGCTGCGCGTGGCGACCGTGAAGCCGAGGCTGCGCACCGCGTGCTCGACCAGCTTGAAGCGCTCGGGATGGCGCGGCGCCAGCAGCAGCAGCGCGTCGGGCAGCCGCTTCAACACCTGCAGGTGGGCCTCCAGCACCGCCAGCTCCTCGCCCTCGTGGGTACTGGCCGCCATCCACACCGGCCGCCGCGGCCCCCAGTGCCCGCGCATCGCCGCGCCTTCGGCCACCGCGCCGTCCGGGATCGGCATGTCGAACTTCATGTTGCCGGTGACCAGCACCTGCTCCGGGTCGGCGCCGAGCAGGCGGTAGCGCGCCGCATCGGTGCGCGACTGCGCGGCGATCAGGCGCACGCAGCGCAGCGCCGAGCGCAGCAACCCGCGCAGCGGCTTGTAGCCGCGCAGCGAGCGTTCCGACAGCCGCGCGTTGACGATCATCAGCGGGATGCCGCGCCGGCGGCAGGCAAAGTACAGGTTCGGCCAGATCTCGGTTTCCACGATCAACGCCAGCCGCGGCCGGATCTTCTTCAGGAAGCGGCCCACCGAGTACGGCAGGTCGTACGGCAGGTAGACGTGGAACACACTGTCGCCGAACAGCTGCTGCACACGCGCGGTGCCGGTCGGCGTGACCGTGGTGATCACCAGCGGCGCGTTCGGATAGTCGCGCCGCAGCGCCTTGATCAGCGGCTCGGCCGCATTCACCTCGCCCACCGACACCGCATGCACCCACAGGCTGCCGTGGAAACCGGGCGGGTCGAAGAAGCCGAAGCGTTCCGGCCAGCGCCAATGATAGGGTCGCGAGCGCACGCCTCGCGCCAGCAGCCGCAGCACCAGCAGCGGCGTCGCCAGGTACATCGCGAGGGTATAGAGATAGCGCAACGATAGGGATCCGTCGGTCCAGCGCGGCAGTATACGAGAGCAGGCGCGCCATCATGGCCGGGGCGCGGTGCGTTGCCGCTTCCCCGCCTCCACTACAATGGGCACGATGCCCGGCATGCCCCGTCCCACCTTCACCCGCTCGCTGCTCGCGCCGCGCCACTGGCCGGCGTGGCTGGGCGCGGGCGTGATCTGGCTGATCGCGCGGCTGCCGCAGCGCGCGCTGATGTGGCTGGGCCGGCAGCTCGGCGCGCTGGTGCGGCGGCTTCCCTCCGAGCGGCGGCGCATCGCCGCGGCGAACATCGCATTGTGCTTTCCCGAACTCGATGCCGCCGCGCGCGCTGCACTGGTCGACGCGAACCTGCGCGACATCGGCCTGATGCTGGTGGAGTTCGCGCTGGGCTGGATGGGCAGCGACCGCCGCATCGCCGCCATACCGACCCGCATCGAGGGACTGCAGCACCTCGCGGCGGCACGCGCGCAGGGCAGGGGCGTGCTGCTGGTCGGCGGGCACTTCTCGCACCTGGAGCTGTGCGCGCGGCTGGTCTCGCAACGCATCCGCATCGCCGGCATGTACCGCCGGATGGACTCGGCCGTGTTCGAGTGGGCGGTGCTGCGCGCGCGGCTGGACTACGCCGACGCGATGTTCGAGAAGGACGACCTCCGCGGCAGCGTGAAGTACCTGCGCGGCGGCGGCACGCTGTGGTACGCGCCGGACCAGGACATGCGCAGCAAGGACACCGTGTTCGTGCCGTTCTTCGGCGTGCCGGCGGCCACCATCACCGCCACCCATCACCTGGCGCGGATGTCCGGCGCGCTGGTGATCCCGTTCTTCCATCGCCGCCTGCCCGACGGCGAGGGCTACGCGCTGCGCCTGGGCGCGCCGCTGGACGGTTTCCCCGGCACTGACGTGGCCACCGACACCGCCCGCGTCAACGCCTGCATCGAACAGATGGTGCGCGAGGCGCCCGAGCAGTACCTGTGGGTGCACAAGCGCTTCAAGACCCGCCCACCCGGCGCCGCCGCGATCTACTGACCCGTCCGACAGCCGGGTGAAAGCCTGGCCCGCCAAAAATGGCGCCACTTTCGAGACCCGGGTCGACGCCGGCGACCCGCCTCGCCGCCGAGTGGCGACTTTTGCGCAACGGCTCCGACCCGTGGCGACCGCTAGCCCCTCCGGGCCTGCGGCACGAGCGGGCCGGCACGGATCCGCGCGATGGTTCGCCGCTCCCTTGCGCCGCACCGGCACAGGAGTTGCAAGAGTGAGCGATGCCGCTGCGCAGGGCACACCGGCCCTGCCCATCCTGATGTACCACAACATCGCGCGCGCGCCGCGCGACCTGCGCGTGTACCGCAGCCTGTTCGTCAGCCCGGCCGCGTTCGCGCGGCAGATGTGGCTGCTGCGCCGGCTCGGTTACAGCGGGCTGTCCATGTCGGCCGCGATGCCCTACCTGCGGGGCGAACGTACTGGCCGCGTCGCCGTCATCACGCTGGACGACGGCTACGCCGACAACCTGGACGCCGCGCTGCCGATCCTGCAGCGCTACGGCTTCAGCGCCACCTGCTACGTCGTCAGCGGCAGCATCGGACGATACAACCAGTGGGACGCCGATCGGCTGGGCGTGCGCAAGCCGCTGATGTCGGCGGAGCAGCTGCGCGACTGGCACCGCGGCGGCATGGAAATCGGCGCGCACAGCCGCAGCCACCCGCGCCTGACGCAATGCGACGACGCGCAGTTGCGCGAGGAGATCCACGGCAGCAAGGCCACGCTGGAGGATCGCCTCGGCGCCGCGGTCACCCAGTTCTGCTATCCGTACGGCGACGCCGACGATCGCGTGGCCGGCGTGGCGCGCGAGGCCGGCTTCACCGCCGCCACCACGACCCGGCGCGGCCGGGCCCGCGCCGGCATGGACCTGTGGCAACTGCCGCGGGTGCAGGTGGCACGCCACCACCTGCTGCCGCAGTTCGCCCTGCGGGTGCTGTCGCGCTACGAGGACCGCCGCGCGTGAAACTGCTTTTCGTCGGCACCAACCCCGAGAACACCGGGGCCGCCAGTCACTTCGTCGCCCTGGCACAGGCGATGGCCGCGGCCGGGCACCAGGTCGGTGCGGTGGTCTATCCCGATGGCCTGATCTGGCAGGGCTTGTCCCAGTCCGAAGTCCGCCGGTACGGGGCGAGATTCCGCAACGTGTTCGACCTGCGTGGCTATGTCGCCGTCATCAAGGCCGCGCGCCAGCTCAAACCGGACTGGCTGGTGGGCAATTTCGGCAAGGAATACTGGCCGCTGATCCTGATCGGACGGCTGCTGCGCATTCCGGTGGCGCTGTTCCGGCACCGCACGCCGCCGATGAAACGCATTTCCGCGTGGCTGATCCCGCGCCTCGCGCAACGTTTCCTCGCCGTCTCGCAGCATGCCCGCCAGGCCTACCTGGATCGAGGCGTCCCGGGCTCCCTGGTTCGGGTGCTCTACAACCCGGTCAACACCGCGCAGTGCCGGCGCGATCCGCGCCAACGCCGCGCGATTCTGCACTCGCTCGGCCTGGACGAGGATGCGATCGTGCTCGGCTACAGCGGCCGCATGCACCGCGGCAAGGGCATCTTCCCGCTGTTCGAAGCGGCCAGCGCGGCGATGGCGGAACAGCCGCGGCTGCATTGCCTATGGCTGGGCGACGGCCCGGATGCGCCGGCCCTGCGCGCGCTCGCCGCTGCGGATGTAACCGCGGGCCGGCACCACTTCCTGGGCTGGATCAACGACATCCATCCCTATTACAGCGCACTCTCCATGCTGGCCTTCCCGTCGATTGCCACGGAAACCTTCGGCCGGGTCTCGGTCGAGGCGCAGGCCGCCGGCGTCCCCGTGCTGGGCAGCGACCTCGGCGGGATTCCCGAGACGCTGCAAACGGGCGTGACCGGCCTGCTGCTGCCACCGGGCGACGTGGCAGCGTGGCGCGAGGCGATCCTGAAGCTGTGCGATCCGGCCTTGCTGGCATCGATGGGTGCGGCCGCGCACGACTACGTGGAGCAGCATTTCAGCATGCGGGTGATCGCCTCCCGGTTTCTGCAGATACTGACCGGCGGTTGACCCCGCCGGGTCAGTCCCGCGGCCGCTGCCGCTCGTACAGCTTGGCGTATTTCAGGAACGCGTAGAACGCGTGGATGCGCGCCGCGATGAAGCCGGCCCAGCCGGAACGCCAGTGCCCGCGCAGCAGGTAGTAGCGCAGAAACGCCACCGTCGGGTACGCCACCATGCGCAGCCGCAGCCAGCTGACCTTGCGTTTGGCCAGGTCGGCCTGTTGCAGGCTGGAGTAGCGGTTCGCCTTGGCCACGCGGCCGGCGATGTCAGGCTCGCCATGATGATCGATGACCGCGTCGAGCACGCCCACCGGACCGTCCACCTGCACTTCCTCGTGCACTTCGTGGTCGCTCATGCGCGCACGCTGCCGGTCGAACAGGCGCACGTAGTGGTTGAGCCGGCCGCGCCGCGACTGCCAGCGCCAGAACTGCCACTCGCGCCGCCACAACCGGTAAGCCGCGTGGGCCGGCGCGCACAGCGCCTGCTGCAGGCACGCGGCGGCATCCGCATCCAGCGATTCATCCGAATCCAGCAGCAGCACCCAGCGATGGCTGGCCAGGTCGATCGCCGCCTGCTTCTGCGCGCTGTAGCCGGCGAACGGCTGCGCGTGGATACGCGCGCCGTAGTGCGCGGCGATCGCCGTGGTGGCGTCGCTCGAGCCCGAGTCCAGCACCACGATCTCGTCGGCCCAGCTCACCCCGCGCAGGCAGGCGTCGAGCGTGCCGGCGCTGTTGAACGTGGTCACCACCACCGACAACTGTTCACGCCCCATCGCTCGCCTCCACGGGGCGTGCTTCTTTGAGGAGTCCGGCACGGATGCCGGGCTCTTCTTCGCCGGCAGGGATGCCGGCAACGAATAAACTGGCACACCACAGCCCGAGCAGCCAGGCGAACAGCAAGCCCCACCACGCCGAATAGAACGCCAGGTGGGTGTTCAACGGAAACAGCATCACGCCCAGTGCCAGCGTGGCCGGGAACGCCCGCGCCCGCGCCGCCGCGCCAACCCGGCGCCACGCGCGCCACGCGAGCGCGACGCCGGCCAGCCACAGCAGCAGGCCAAGCGTGCCGGTCTCGGTGAGGATCTCCAGTACCAGCTGGTGCGCGTGACAGGCGCCCTCGCCCACGCCGCAGGCTTCGTCGGTGGCCACGAAGTGGTCGGTCGCCGGCGCGTACTGCGGATACGCGTAGCGGAAGCCACGCACGCCGACGCCGTTGATCGGGTGCGCCGCAAACATGCCGAGGCTGGCGTGCCAGATGTCGAGCCGGCCGCTGAGCGCGGTATCGAGCGACTGGTCGGTGCCATGCAGCACCAGCAAGGTACGCTCCATGCGCTCGTGGAACCGCGTCGAGACCTTCCAGGCGATGCCGCCGGCCAGTACCAGCAGCACCGCCGCGACCGCGCAGAGACCGGCAAAGCGCAGCGGCGAACGCGCCTCGCGCCAGGCGAAGCCCAGCGCCACCAGCGCGTAGCAGAGCCAGGCGGCGCGCGAGCCGGCCAGCAGCACCGGACCCAGCACCAGCGCGAACGCCAACAGCAGGCCCGGCAGGCCCCAGCGCCGTCGCGCCGCCCACAGCGCGAACGGCGACAGCACCGCGAGCGTCGGCCCCAGCTTGAGATTGTCCGCGCCGAAGATGCCGGAAATACGCTCGGCCTCGGCGTGCCCGCCCAGGCTCCAGCCGGTCAGCGCCTGCAGCCAGGCATCGGCGCACCACAGCGCCAGCACCCAGGCCACCGCCACGTACAGCGCCTGCAGCTTGGACTCGCGGCGGATCGCGAAGCAGGCATACAGGCCCAGCGGCGCGTAGCGCAGCAAGGCGGCCGCCGTGCTCCAGCTCTTGCCTGGGCGGATCGCGTCGACGGCGGAGCACAGCGCCGCCGCCACGTAGGCGGCGAGCAGCCACAGCAGCAATTGTGCGCCGGGGTGCTGGCGCAGCGCCTGCGGTTCGCGCGCGAACAGCAGGATCACCCCGAGCAGGCACAGCGCGGTGCCCAGCTCGGCACTGCGCCCGAACGGCAGCAGCGCAATCACCAGCCAGAACGGCAGCAGCGGGGAACGCAACGCGGCCTTGAGCGAAGTAGCGAAGGAGTTCATGCGCGCACCGTGGCGAAGACGACCACGCATTGTAGGCGAGCGGATGCGCCCGCTGCCGCCTCAACCGGCGGCCACCTCGTCGTACAGCGCCAGCGTGGCCTGCTGCATGTCGACCAGGCGGTAGCTTTGCAGCGGCGAGATCGGCGGCGCCACCCGCAGCAGCTCCGCGGCGCGCTCGACCAGCCGCTCGCGATCGCCCGGCGGCACGCGGCCGGCCGGATACAGCTCCGCCAGCAATTCGCCGACGCCGCCGTGCGCGTAGCCCAGCACCGGGCGACACAGCGACAGCGCCTCGATCACCGTGCGCCCGAACGATTCGGGCCGGTTCGACAGCTGCAGCACCAGCGCCGAGATCGCGTAGATGTCGCGCACGTCGTGGCGCGGCGGCGTCAGCACCACCTGCGAGGTCATCCCGCGCACGCGGATCAGCTCGCGCAGTTCGGCCACGTAGGCCTCGCGGCCGGGCTCGATCACGCCCAGCAGCAGCAGTCGGGCCTCGATGCCGCGGCGCTTCAGGTCAGCCAGCAGCTCAACCGCATCGTGGTGCCCCTTCAGCCGCGTACCGCGCCCGGGCAGGGTCAGCAGCGGCGCGCCGGCCAGCGCCGGGAACTCGGCGAAGAAGGCTTTCTGCCAGGCGTCGTCGGGACGATGCCCATAGGGAAACGCTTCCGGGTCGATGCCGCGCGGGATCACCCGCACCCGGCCCGGCTCCAGCCAGCGGTAATGGCTCAGCACGTAGTCGCGCAGGGTCTGCGAGACCGCGATCACGCGCTCGCCACGCAGCAGGATCGCGCTGTAGCGGCCGGGCGAATTGAGCCCGTGCACGGTGGTGACGAAATGCGGCCGCGGCGTCATTCCCTTCAGCGCCCACCAGCCCAGCCAGGCCGGCAACCGCGAACGGGCATGCACGATGTCGGGCTTCAGCTCGCGCAGCACCCGGCGCAACGCGCCGAGCCGGGCCAGCGTAGCCAGCGACTTGCGGCCCAGGTCCAGCGTGATGTGCTCGCTACCCTCGGCCTGCAGCTGTTCGACCAACCGCCCGCCGGCCGAGATCACCACCGAGCGGTGGCCGGCCTGCACCAGCGCCCGTGCGATCTCCAGCGCCGAACGCTCCGCGCCGCCGGAATGCAGCGCAGGGATCAACTGGACCACGGTCAGCAGCTTGACGGGCACGACCATGCTGGACATGAGCTCGGGGCTGGAGGCTTTCATCCTCTGGGGACAAGCAAAAACAATGCCGCCAGCGGCGTGGACGGGCCGGGACGATCAGTCGCGCAGCACGTAATGCGCGGCACAGTAGGCGCAGACTGTCTCGCCGCCGTCATCGACGATCGGCAGGTACACCCTGGGATGCGAATTCCACAACGCCATGCCGGGCATCGGACAGGACAACGGCAGGTCGGCGCGCGTCACTTCGTAACGATTTTCGGCATTTGCCGGCACCAGCGGCACCGTCGCGGAAAGGGGGGACGACATCAGCGGACTCCGGACTGGACATCAGGCCGCAAATGGTAGCAGGCTGCAGCCTTCTGTCGGGGGACAGCGCAGGGAACACCGGGGAAGCAGCCATGGCGAGAGCGCCATCGGGTTGCCGCCACGATCGTCATGAAGTGAGCACACCAACCTCAACCCGGCGCACGCACCGGGTCAACTGCATGAGCTTAGGAGCTGATCATGGATTTCGGAAAGATCATTGAGCGTATCAAGGCCATCCTGACCACGCCCAGGACCGAGTGGCCCGTCGCCGCTGCGGAACCGGCCAGCGTGCAGGGCCTGTACGCCGGCTACATCGCGATCGTCGCCGCCCTGCCGATCATCGCCGGCTTCATCAAGGGCAGCCTGATCGGCGCGGGCGCGTTCGGCATCACCGTGCGCACACCGATCGGCATGGGCATCGTCGGCATGGTGCTGCACTACGTGCTGGCGCTGGCGATCGTCTATGTGGTGGCGCTGGTCATCAACGCGCTGGCGCCCACCTTCGGCGGCCAGAAGGACATGGTGCAGGCGCTGAAGACCGTGGCCTACTCGTGGACCGCCAGCTGGATCGCCGGCATCGCGGTGATCGTGCCGTGGCTGGGCTGGCTGATCGCGATCGCCGGTGCGATCTACGCCATCTACCTGCTGTACCTGGGCCTGCCGCACACCATGAAGTGCCCGCCGGAGAAGGCCGGCGGCTACACCGCGGTCAGCGTGATCATCGCGATCGTGCTGAGCTGGATCGTCGGCGCAATCGTGGTCGGCGTGATCGGCACCGCGGCGATGACGGGCGCCTCGATGGGTGGCATGCACGTCACCGGCAGCAACGGCGACAGCGTCACCGTCGACAGCAACAGCGCGCTGGGCAAGCTCGCCGCGATCGGCCAGCGCGCCGAGCAGGCCGGCAAGGAACTGGACGCGGCGCAGAAATCCGGCGACAGCGCCGCACAGTCCGCCGCGATGGGCAAGATGATGGGCGCGATGTCGGGCGCCGACGGCACGGTCGAGGCACTGGCGCCAGACCAGATCAAGGCGTTCCTGCCCGACAGCCTGGGCAACCTCAAGCGCAACAGCCTGTCGGCCGAGCGCAACAGCGCGATGGGCATGCAGATCTCCCAGGCCAGCGCCGGCTACGCCGCCGACAACGGTCAGCACATCACGCTGGAAGTCTCCGACACCGGCGGCGCCAAGGGCTTCATGTCGCTGGCCGCCGCGATGGCGCCGGAGGAGGAGAAGCAGACCGAGCACGGCTACGAGAAGACCTACAGCGCCGACGGCAACCTGGTCCACGAAGAATGGGACACCCAGTCAAAGTACGGCGAATACAGCGTGGTGGTCGGCAAGCGCTTCACGGTGAAGGCGAACGGCAACGTCGACAGCATCGACCAGCTGAAGCAGGCGGTGGCCAGCGTCGACCTGGCCAAGCTGGAATCGCTGAAGAACGCCGGCGTGAAATCGAACTGACGCAGGTTTTCTGCGCCCACAAAAAAACCGCGCCGACGATGGCGCGGTTTTTTGTGGGTCACCGCAACCTACTTGGCCGCGGCCTGCTTCGGCACCGAGGCCTCGGTGGTGATGCGGATGGCCAGCTCGTCGCTGACGTTCGGCACGTAGGCGCCGACGCCGAAATCCGAGCGCTTGATGCTGGCGGTGGCGTCGAAGCCGATCGATGGCGCCTTGGTCATCGGGTGCGGGCCGATCTTGTTCAGCGTCGCGGCCAGCACCACCGGCCGGGTCACGCCGTGCACCGTGAGGTTGCCGCTGACCTTGAACTTGTTGCCGCCCAGCGGCTGCACGGCGGTGCTCTTGAAGGTCACCACCGGATACTTCCCGGCATCGAGGAAGTCCGGCTTCTTCAGGTGTTCGTCCAGCGCCGGCACGTGGGTGTCGAGGAGCTCCAGCGGCAGGGTCACGTCGACGCTGGACTTGGCCGGGTGCTGCTCGTCGAACACCAGCGTGCCCTCGCCCAAGCCAAGGTTGGCGGTGGGATTGGAGTAGCCGAAGTGGTTCCAGCTGAACAGGACCATGGTGTGGGCCGGGTCGAGCTTGTAGGTGACCGGAGCGGCCTGGGCCGCCACGACCGCGCCGAGCAGGCCGGCGAAAACGAGATACTTCAGTGCGCGCATGAACGTGGCTCCTGTAGATGATGGGGAAAATGGAAATCAGGCGATCGTGCAGGCTTCGTCGAACCCCAGCCGCGGGCTGCGCGCGAACAGGTTGCGGCTGGCGTCGCCGTAGCCGATGCTGATCAGGAAGTTCGACTTGATCGAGGTGCCGGCAAAGAACGCCGCATCCACGCCGGCATTGTCGAAGCCGGACATCGGGCCGCAGTCCAGCCCGACCGCCCGCGCCGCCAGCAGCAGGTAGGCGCCCTGCAAGGTGGCATTGCGGAACGCAGTGGTGTCGATCAGCGGCTGGTTGCCGACGAACCAGCTCCTCGCGTCGGCGTGCGGGAACAGCTTCGGCAGCTTTTCGTAGAACGCGTGGTCGGTGGCCACGATCGCGGTCACCGGCGCCTCCATGGTCTTGGCGCGGTTGCCGTCGGACAGGAACGGCTCCAGCTTCGCCTTCGCCGCCCGCGACTTCACGAATACCACCCGCGCCGGCGAGGAGTTCGCGCTGGTCGGCCCGAACTTGGCCAGCTCGTAGATCTGCTGCAGCTGCTCGTCGCTCACTTCTTTCGGCAGCCACGCATTGAAGGTGCGGGCATGGCGGAACAACTGGTCCAGACTGGCCTCGGAAAGCAACTCGCTCATCGGTATCCTCTGTGGAAAGACGCGTCGTCAATGACGCCATTCAACCAGTTTATAGGTGGTCGCATGCGAACAGTTGACCCATAAGAGGAACGTACAGTGTTCATTCGCGAAACAATGCCGCGACGCCTGCGCCCATGCTGAAACTGCAAGGCGAATGCTGGGTGATCACCGACCACGCCGCCGGCAACCAGCGCCAGGCACTGGCGCTGGCCGAACACCTGCAGCTGCCGCTGCGCCACCTGGTGCTGCAGCCGCGGGCGCCGTGGTCGTGGCTGGCGCCACGGCTGGAACTGGGTGGCCGGCTCGCCCTGCCCATCCAGCAGCGCCGCTTGTTCACGCCGCCGTGGCCGGCGGTGGCGATCGGCTGCGGTCGCGCCGCCGCGCTGTTCACCCGCATGCTGCGCCGGCTGTCCGACGGGCAGTGCTACACCGTGCAGATCCTGAACCCGCGCATCGACCCCGCGCGCTGGGACACGGTGATCGCTCCCCGTCACGACCAACTCGACGGCCCGAACGTGCTGCGCCCGCTCGGCTCGCTGAACTCGGTGGACGACGAGTGGCTGGCCGACGGCCGCGAATCCTGCCCCAGCTTCGCCGAGCTGCCGCAGCCGCGCGTGGGCGTACTGCTCGGCGGCCCGCGCCAGGGCATCGCACTGGACGCCGACTACGCCCACCGGCTCGCCGCACGCCTGCTCGAACGCCAGCACCGCGAGGGCGGCAGCCTGCTGGTACTGGGTTCGCGGCGCACCTCGCCGGCGCTGGTCGAAGTGTTCCGCCAGGCCCTGCGCGGCGCGCCCGGCCTGCTCTGGGCCGGCCCCGACGACGGCCGCAATCCCTACCCCGGCGTACTCGGCTGGGCCGACCGGCTGGTGGTCACGCCCGACTCGGTGAACATGCTCTCCGAAGCCTGCGCCGTCGGCTGCCCGGTCGAGACCCTGGTCACCGCACCGCTGCCGGCGAAGCTCGCGCGCTTCCACCAATCGCTGCGCGAGGCCGGGCGGCTGCATGACCTGGATGAATCGACTCCTGCCACCCCGCCATCACCGCTGCGCGAAACGGCCACCATCGCCGCCGCGCTGCGCGAGCGGATCGCACGGCGACAGGCGACGCAACTGACGGACTGAGAACGGTCCGGACAACGGCCGTCCTGCCCGCTTTCGCGGGAATGACGAGCAAAAACCGGCGTCCATGAAGCGTCCGCGATTCAGCCGAACGCAAAGCCCAGCGCATCGGTGACCTCGCGCACGCTGGCGCACAACTGCGCCAGCTCGGCATCGCGCGGCGCGATGCGCGAGCGCAGGTCGAGCGTGCAGGTCAGCGCGCGGCGCAGCAGGTCGGCATGGGCCACGCCGAGGACCGCCGCCTGGTCGTTGTCGAGCAGCCCGGCGACGCGGCAGGCCTCGATCAGCCCGGCATTCGCGGTGACGCCGAGCAGGGCCGGCTGCGCGGCCGCGTGCGCCAGCACCAGTCCCTGCAGCGCGAACTCGATGTCGAGCAGGCCGCCGTGGCCCTGCTTGAGGTCGAACCGGCGCTCGTCGGAACGGTCGCGCTCGGCGCGCCAGCGCGCCCGCATGCTGGCGACCTCGGCCAGCACGGTGGCGCGCTCGCGTGGCACCGCCAGGATCGCGCGGCGCACCCCGGCCAGCTCGACGTTGATTACGCCGTCGCCGGCCACCGGCCGCGCACGCAGCAGCGCCTGGTGCTCCCACGTCCACGCGCGGCTCTGCTGGTAGGCCATGAACGCGTCGAGGCTGCTGACCAGCAGGCCCTTGGAGCCGTCCGGGCGCAAGCGGGTGTCGACTTCGTACAGGCGCCCGCCGCGGGTCAGCACGGTGAGCCAGTTCATCACCCGCTGGGCCAGTCGCTGGTACCAGCGCGAGCCCTCGATCGGCCGCGCACCGTCGCTCAGCGCGTGCGCGCGGCGACCGTCGTACACGAACACCAGATCCAGGTCGGAGGCGAAGCCCAGCTCCTCGCCGCCGAGGCTGCCGTAGCCCAGCACGGAAAAACCCGAACCTTCACCGGGCAGGCGACCGTGTTGCACCACCAGCTCGCGCTCGGCCAGCGCCAGCACCGCGCCGACCACCGACTCGGCCAGCGCGGCCAGCCGGCGCGCGGTGGCCACCGCGTCGGCGCGGCCGTCGTTGAAGGCCAGCCCGAGGCGGAACGCGGTGGACGCCTTGAACTCGTTGATCCGCTCCAGCTCCGCCTCGGCCTCGCGCTCCTCCAGCGTGCCCAGCACGCGCGCGATCTCGGCGGTGATGTCGGCGCGCTTGAGCGGCAATTGGTCGATGCGCGGATCGAGCACGTCGTCCAGCAGCAGCGGCTGCGCGATCACGCGCTCGGCCAGGAACGCGCTGTCGGCGAACAGCCGCACCAGCCGGCGGCGTGCCGGCGGCTGCTCTTCCAGCAGCGCGAGATAGGACGAGCGCCGCGCCACCGCCTGCATCAGCCGGCACAACCGCAGCAGGCTGGGCACCGGTGCGGTGGTGGCGCGTGCGGCGTCGAACAGCTGCGGCATCAGGTGGTCGAGCCGCTCGCGCGAGCGCGGCGACATCGCGCGCACCGCCGCGGCCTGCGGCAATTTCAGCAGGGCATCGGCCAGCTCGGCGCCGGGCGCAAAGCCGGAGGCTTCCAGCGTGGCGGCCTCCAGCGATTCGTCGCAGGCGCGCTGCCACAGCACCAGGTCGGCGGCCGGCACGCGGGCGGCGCGGCCGCCCTGCGGCATCAGCACGGCGGCGAATTCCTCGCTGACGCTGGCGCGCTGTTTCGCCAGCGCCGCATGCAGGCTGTCCCAGTCGGGATAGTCCAGGCTCAACGCGATGCGTTCGCGGCTCAGCGCGTCGGCGGGGATGTCGTGGGTCTGCGCGTCGCGCAGCATCTGCACGCGGTTCTCGACCCGGCGCAACAGCACGTACGCCTCGCGCAGCATGCGCGCGCGCGCCGCGCCGATGTGGCCGCGCGCCTCGCACGCAGTCAGCGCGCCGAGCAGGCCGCGTACGCGCAAGCTGGGCTCGCGGCCGCCGCGGATCAGCTGGGTCAGCTGCACGATGAACTCGATCTCGCGGATGCCGCCGGCGCCGAGCTTGAGGTTGTCGGCCAGGTCCTTGCGCGCCACCTCGGCGTCGATCAGCGCCTTCATCTCGCGCAGTCCGGCGAACGCGGTGTAGTCGAGGTATTTGCGGTAGACGAACGGGCGCAGCAGCTCCTGCAGCTGCTTGCCGGCGACGCGGTCGCCGGCCACCGGGCGCGCCTTGATCCAGGCGTAGCGTTCCCAGTCGCGGCCCTCGTTCTGGTAGTACTGCTCCATCGCGGCAAACGACAGCGCCAGCCGCCCGGCGTTGCCGAACGGGCGCAGGCGCAGGTCGACCCGTGCGCAGATGCCGTCCATGGTCGGCTCGTTCAGCAGGCGCACCAGCTGGCGCCCGAGCCGCACGAAGTACTCGCTGTTGTCCAGCGCGCGTGCGCCGTCGCTGTGGCCACCCTGCGGGTAGGCCAACACCAGGTCGATGTCGGAGGAGAAGTTCAGCTCGCTGCCGCCGAGCTTGCCGAAGCCGATCACCAGCAGCCGCTGCAGCGCGCCGTCGTGGTCGCGACTGGCGCCGTAGCGCGCGGCCAGCGCGCGTTCGGACCAGCCCAGCGCCAGCGCCAGCAGCACCTCGTACAGCACGCTGGTGGCCGACAGCGTTTCCGGCAATTCGTCCAGGGCGTTGACGTCGCGAAACACCAGCCGCAGCGCCTCGGCATGGCGGAAGCGGCGCAGCACGGTCATGCAGGCGGCCTCGTCCGCCGGCAGCTTCAGGGCGTCGCTGCGCGCGCTGGCATCGCTGCCCGAGCGCAGCCGCTCCAGCCCGGCCGGCGCCAGCAGCTGCGGCTGGCGGCACCACACGTCGAACGCGAAATCGCTGGCCAGCAGGGTGCGCCGGATCCGCTCGGCCACGCCGGCATCGTCATGCAGCGGCACCCCGGCGGCGCGGCAGCGGGCAGCCAGGTCGCCGTAGCGGTCGTCGATCAGCGCCTGCAGCGCGGCGGATTCGGGATGGCTCATCCTGCCATTGTGCCGCATGCCGGGCGCCTGCCGGGACCACGCCGACGGACCACCGGCACCTACCCGCTGTTCATGCGAATGCCATTACATTGACCCGTCCAGACCATGACAGCAAACGCGGCACTGCCATGCCCTTGAACTCCGCCCACCCACTCGCACACTGGCGCGTCGTCGTTCCCCGCGTCGGGTTGCTGTTGTTGCTGGCGCTGGCCTTCGTGCTGCTGACCGGGCTGCTGGACGGCGGCATCGGGGTGACCCCGCTGCGCCTGTTCGACCAGGCGCGCTATCCGCTGGCCAACGCCTGGCCGGGCCTGCTGCTGGCCGGCCTGCTGCTGGCGATCAGCCGCCGCGCGCTGCTGTCGTTCGCGCTCGCGTTCCTGCTGCAGGGACTGCTGTACGCGGTGAACGTGCTGAAGGTGGCGAACCTAGGCACGCCGCTGCTGCCGGACGATTTCCGCATCGTCGGCCAGTTGCACAAGGGCGGCATGCACATCCTGTCCGGCTACCTGCCGCACAGCCCGTGGCCGTACCTGGGCCTGCTCGCCGCGGTGGCGCTGATCGTCGCCGCGTGGCGGCTGGAGCCACCGCTGTTCGCGCGCCGCACGCGCGGCGCGCGCCTGCTCGGCGGCAGCGTGCAGGCGCTGGCGCTGGCCAGCATGCTGGTCGGCCTACCCGCCTGGGCGAAGGTCTACAACGCGAAGACACTGTGGCTGGAACCGTGGTCGACGATCTCCACCACCACCCATTCCGGCCTGGTCAGTGCGCTGATGCTGTTCCATCTCGAATACGGCAAGGGCGAGCACAAGCCCGACCGCGCCGAGGCGGCCCGGCTGATCGAGCAGTCCACGCCGGCCCTGCTGCAGTCGATGCAGGCGCCGGGCGCCGCTGGCGAGCTGCCCGACATCGTGGTGGTGCAGAGCGAGTCGTTTTTCGACCCGAGCATCATGCGCGGCTACGAGCACAGCAACTTCGCGCCGAACCTGCGCCGGCTCGCCGCACACGGCAGCAGCGGCAAGCTGCACGTGCCCACCTTCGGCGGCGGCACCATCCGCACCGAGTTCGAGTTTCTCACCGGGTTGTCGCTGCGCTACTTCGACAACCTGCAGTTCCCCTACCTGCAGATGAGCCACAAGGCGCTGCCGGGGCTGGTGCGCACGCTGAGCCGGCATGGCTACTCGACGCTGGCCCTGCACGGCAACGACCCGGCGTTCTGGAACCGCACCGCCGCGTTCAAGGCGATCGGCTTCGACCGCTTCGTGTCGCAGTCGTCGTTCCCGCCCACCGCGGCGAACGACGGCAAGTACATGGCCGACAGCGCGATGACCGACGAGATCATGGCCCAGCTGAAGGACGACGGCCCACCGCAGTTCATCTTCGCCATCAGCATCGAGGCGCACGGCCCGTACGACGTCGAGCCGGCCCGCATCGCCGAACGCGACGCGATCCCGGTGCCCGAGGGCATCGAAGGCCGCGACAAGCTGGAGCTGCAGACCTACCTCTACCACCTGAAGCACGCCGACGCCGAACTCGGCCGGCTGGTGAAGCTGCTGGCCCAGCGCCAGCGGCCCAGCGTGGTGCTGTTCTATGGCGACCACCTGCCCGCGCTGAGCAACAGCTACCAGATCGCCGGCTTCGTCGACGGCGGCGACATGCTGGGCCAGGCCGGCGTGTGGCTGCTGGTCGACCCGAAGCACCCGGGCAAGCGCCGCACCACCGACACGGCGTCATGGCTGCTGCCCGGCAAGCTGCTGGCGCACGTCGGCATCCACGACGATCCGTACTTCGCGCTGACCGAACTGGTCGGCCCGCAGCTGGCCGCGCTCACCGAGGCCCCCGGTGCGCCGCCGCTGGCCGAGGGCGACGCGCAGCAGCAACTCGACCAGGCCATGGCCAGCATCGACCAGCTGCGCATGAAGGACAAACTGGACAGCCTGTTGCCGCGGCCGGCGGCGCCGGCGGCGACCGGCGCCCTTGCCCATGGCGACGCCGCGCCGGGGCCGTCATCCGCTGCCGTCCGGTGACGCGCGGAACCCGGCGCTGGCGTCGGGATTGCCGTTCAGCGAACTGTCCGGCAGCTGAAGACCGCGACCCCGTGTTCAGACGACAGTCTGCCAGCGACGCCTAGGTTCGACGTGCCCGCGGAGCAGCGTGCAGGGGCGTGCCCGGCGGCCTTTCCCCTATCGTGGAGGCTCATCCCATGCGCAAGACCATGCTTTCCGTCCTCGTCATCGGTGCCAGCGTATTCACCGCATCCGCCTTCGCCCAGGCCCATCTCGGCGGCGCCGCTCAGGTCGGTGCCAGCGCCCACGTCGGCGCCGCGGCGCCGAGCGCCCTGCACGCCGTCGGCCAGACCACCGCGCAGACCGAACGGCGCCTACAGCGCACCGACTCCCGCCTGAAGCGCCACACCCGCAAGGCCGTCGACACGAGCCGCTCGAGCACCGACGACCACGCCGACGCCGACGCGAATGCCAACGGCACGATCGGAGCGGGTGCCGACGACTCGCATGCCGATGCCAACGCCAACGTCGAGGCCGGCGCCGGCCTCGACACCGCCGCCACCGCCGGCAAGGCCGGCGAGATGGGCCAGGGCGTGGGTGGCGACGTGCGCGACGCCGCGCATACGGCGATCCAGTCCACCGACCGCGCCGCCGGCTCGGTCGGCGACGCAGTGAAGGGCGTCAACGCCAGCGGCAACGTCGGCGCCAGCGGCAACGCGAACGCCCACGGCCACTGAGCCCACTGCCATCGGTACGGCATCTCGTCCATGCCGGCAAGGCAAAAGAAAAACCCCGCCTCGGCGGGGTTTTTCGTGTCGCGTGCCCTTCGACTTGGCCGCTGCGCGGCTACGCTCAGGGCGAACGGCTGCGGCCGGATCAGAAATCCATGCCGCCCATGCCACCCATGCCGCCGCCCATGCCGCCGGCGCCGTGGTTGTGCTCTTCCTTCTTCGGCAGCTCGGCGACGATCGCCTCGGTGGTGATCGCCAGGCCGGCGACCGACGCGGCATGCTGCAGGGCCGTGCGGGTCACCTTGGTCGGATCCAGGATGCCCATCTCGACCATGTCGCCGAACTCGCCGGTGGCGGCGTTATAGCCGAAGTTGCCCTTGCCTTCCTTGACCTTGTTGAGCACCACGGACGGCTCTTCGCCGGCGTTGGCGACGATCGCGCGCAGCGGCGCTTCCAGCGCGCGGCGGGTGATCGCGATGCCGAGGTTCTGGTCGGTGTTGTCGCCCTTCAGACCTTCGACCGCCCTCAGCGCGCGGATCAGCGCGACGCCGCCGCCGGGGACCACACCTTCCTCGACTGCCGCACGGGTCGCGTGCAGGGCGTCTTCGACGCGCGCCTTCTTTTCCTTCATCTCGACTTCGGTGGCGGCACCGACCTTGATCACCGCCACGCCGCCGGCCAGCTTGGCCACGCGCTCCTGCAGCTTTTCGCGGTCGTAGTCGGAGGAGGTCTCCTCGATCTGCGCCTTGATCTGCTTGATGCGCGACTGGATCTTCTCCGCCTCGCCGGCGCCGTCGATGATGGTGGTGTTTTCCTTGGTGATCACGATGCGCTTGGCGCGACCCAGGTCGCCGATGGTGGTCTTCTCCAGCGACAGGCCGACTTCCTCGGACACGACCTGGCCGTTGGTGAGGATGGCGATGTCTTCGAGAATGGCCTTGCGGCGGTCACCGAAGCCCGGCGCCTTGACGGCGGCGACTTTGACGATGCCGCGGATGGTGTTGACCACCAGCGTGGCCAGCGCCTCGCCTTCCACTTCCTCGGCGACGATCAGCAGCGGCTTGCCGGCCTTGGCGACGGCTTCCAGCACCGGCAGCAGCTCGCGGACGTTGGAGACCTTCTTGTCGTGGATCAGGATGTACGGGTCGTCCAGCTCGACCTGCTGGCTCTGCTGGTTGTTGATGAAGTACGGCGACAGGTAGCCGCGGTCGAACTGCATGCCCTCGACCACGTCCAGCTCGTTCTCCAGACCCGAGCCTTCCTCGACCGTGATCACGCCTTCCTTGCCGACCTTCTTCATCGCGGTGGCGATGATGTCGCCGATGTTGGTGTCGGAGTTCGCCGAGATGGTGCCGACCTGGGCGATTTCCTTGTCGTTCGCGGTGGGGTTGGACAGCTTCTTCAGCTCGCCGACGGCGGCGATCACCGCCTTGTCGATGCCGCGCTTCAGATCCATCGGGTTCATGCCGGCGGCGACCGCCTTGAGGCCTTCCTGGATGAACGCCTGCGCCAGCACGGTGGCGGTGGTGGTGCCGTCACCGGCGACGTCGGAGGTCTTGGAGGCGGCTTCCTTGACGATCTGCGCGCCGAGGTTCTCGTACTTGTCGGCCAGCTCGATCTCCTTGGCGACGGACACGCCGTCCTTGGTGATCGTGGGGGCGCCGAAGCTCTTCTCGAGCACGACGTTGCGGCCCTTCGGGCCGAGCGTGACCTTGACGGCATTGGCGAGCGTGTTCACGCCCTTGAGGATGCGCGAGCGGGCGTCTTCGCCGAAGCGGACTTCTTTAGCGGCCATAAAATTTTTCCTTGAAAAATTTTGAAATAAGTAAAGGGGTTTTGCAGCGGATCACCGAACCGTACGGTGTGCGCGCTTCAACGCGCTCGACCCGGCCCGGCCAAAGGCGTCAGCCCTCGATCACCGCCACGATGTCGTCTTCCTTCAGGAAGACCAGCTCTTCGCCGTCGATCTTGATTTCCTGCCCAGCGTACTTGCCGAACAGCACCACGTCGCCGGCCTTCAGCGACATCGGGCGCACCTTGCCGTCGCTCATGATCAGGCCGGTGCCGGCAGCGACGACCTTGCCGCGGGTCGGCTTCTCGGTGGCGCTGTCGGGGATGACGATGCCGCCGGCGGAGACGCGCTCTTCTTCGAGACGCTTGACGATGACGCGGTCGTGCAACGGACGCAGTGTGCTCATGGATGACTCCAGCTGTTACAAGTGGTTGATGGGCAAGTCTTTCAAGATCCGGGCCTGCGATCTTGTTAGCACTCGGAGTGAATGAGTGCCAATTTTACGTGTCTACGACGCCGCTGCAAGAGCTGCGTGACCCGGGATGGATAAGCTAATTGGGCGGGCGGCTGCGACTTTCAAGAGTGATCGGCGAAATCGACCTGCAACCGGGGTAGGCTTGACGGATGACCCGGCCTGCAGCGCCCAGCGCCGTCCTGCTCTGCTATTGCGCCTGCCCCGACACGGCCAGCGCGCAGGCGATCGCCGGAGCGTTGGTGGACGAACGGCTGGCCGCCTGCGTGAACCGCCTGCCCGGGGTCGTCTCGACCTATCGCTGGCAGGGCCGCGTGGCCACCGAGGGCGAGGAGCTGCTGCTGATCAAGACCACCGCCGCGCGCTTCGACGCGCTGAAGGCGCGGCTGCTCGAACTGCACCCGTACGAGTTGCCCGAGCTGGTCGCGGTGCCGGTGCAGCGCGGCCACGCGGCCTATCTGGACTGGGTGCGCGCTGCGACCGGCGAGGCGCCGCAAGACTGCTGACAGCCCTTGTCAGTGGCGCCTGGGCAGACTGGACATCCCCGCCCCTGCCGCTCCCCCCGAGATGAAGAAGATCGACTATGCCGTGCTGCTCTCGCTGGGCGCCCTGTGGGGCGGCTCGTTCCTGTTCATGCGGATGGGCGCCGGCGCCTTCGGCGCCCTGCCGCTAGCCGGCTTGCGCGCGGTCGGCGCGGCGTTGTGCTTCCTGCCGCTGCTGGCCTCGCGCGCGCGGCTCGCCGAATGGCGCGCGCACTGGAAACCCATCGCCGTGGTCGGGCTGACCAACTCAGCGCTGCCGTTCGTGCTGTTCACCTTCGCCACGCGCAGCCTGCCGGCGGGGCTGGCCTCGATCATCGACGGCATGACGCCGATGTTCGCCGCCCTGATCGGCTGGCTCTGGCTGGGCCAGCGACTGGACGCCTGGCGCGGCGCCGGACTGGCGATCGGCTTCGCCGGCGTGGTCTGGCTGGCCGAGGGCAGCCTCGCGCTGGGGCCCGGTGCGGGCATGGCGCTGCTCGCCTGCGTCGCCGCCACCGTGCTGTATGGCTATGCGGTGCATTACACCCACCTGCGCCTGGCCGGCGTGACGCCGCTGGTGGTGACGGTCGGCAGCCACATGGTCGCCGCGCTCCTGCTGCTGCCGACGACGCTGCTGGCGTGGCCGGCGAAGGCCCCACCGCTGCAGGCATGGCTGGCGGCCGCAGGGCTGGCCGTGCTGTGCACCGCGCTGGCCTACGTGCTGTTCTTCTGGGTGCTGGCGCGGGTCGGCGCGACGCGGATCATGGTGATCCCCTACCTGATCCCGGCGTTCGGCGTGCTGTGGGGCGCCCTGCTGCTCCACGAGCCGGTGAGCGCCCGCATGCTTGGCGGCTGCGCGGTGATCCTGCTGGGCACGGCACTCACCACCGGGCTGGTGCGCACGCGCCGCACGCCGCCATCACTGGCCGCCGAGGAGACATAAGGCCGCAACGAGGGGTGGGCGGCGGCATGGTCCATAATGGCCTTCTCGCTGCTGCGCCCCTGGAATCGCGATGCGTCTGATCACCGGTCGTCTGACCGCCCACCTGCCCGCACTGGCCTTGCTGCTGGGCCTGCTGTGCGCCGCGCCCGCGCCGGCACAGGACACGGACAACCTGCTGCCGGTGACCGAGGCGTACAAGCTGAGCGCCGACGCCGCCACGCCTGGCATGCTGAAGCTGCACTGGACCATCGCGCCGGACTACTACCTCTACCGCGGCCGCATGAAGTTCAAGGGCGGCGACGGCGTCACCCTCGGCGAGGCGCAGCTGCCGGACGGCGAGAAGCACCACGACGAATACCTCGGCGACGTGGAGACCTATCACCACGGCGTCGACGCCAGCATCCCGTACACCGTCGCCGCCGGCACCACGCGGCTCACCCTGAGCGTGCAGTACCAGGGCTGCCACGAGGTCGATCCGAAGATCTGCTACCCGCCGCATACCGAGCCCCTTGACCTGCCGCTACCCACCGCTGCCGGCGCTGCGGCCACGCCGGCTGCCGGCAGCGCATTGGGCGCAGCACTCGACCGGCTCGGCAGCCATGCGGGCGCAGCCACGACCGGCGCGCCGCTGCCGGCCGAGCAGGCGTTCCGCTTCGCGGCGCTGGCGCAAGGTCCCAAACAGCTGTTGCTGCGCTGGACGATGCCGAAGGGCTACTACCTGTACCGCGACCAGACCACGCTGAAGCTCGCCGACGCCGCCGGCCTCGCGCTGAAGCCCGCCTGGCCGGCCGGCACTGCGCATCATGACGAACACTACGGCGACGTCACCGTGTACTTCGACCAGGTCGAGCTGCCGGTGACGCTGGAAGGCGACCACTTGGCCGGCCGCAAGCAGCTCGCGCTGCAGGCGAGCTTCCAGGGCTGCCAGGACGGCGGCCTGTGCTATCCGCTGATGACGCGCGCAGTGCAGATCGACCTGAACGGCGGTGCGCCGGCCACCGCGGTGGCAGCGCCGGAACGCCCGCCAGGCGATCTTGCCGACGGCCCGCTGCAGGTCAGCCTGCTCGCCGCACTGCTGCTGGCGCTCGGCGGCGGCCTGGTGCTGAACCTGATGCCGTGCGTGCTGCCGGTGCTGTCGATCAAGGCGGTCAGCGTACTGGAGAGCGGCGGGAACCGTGCCACCGCGCGCCGGCACGCGCTGTTCTACACCGCCGGCGTGCTGTGCAGCTTTGCCGCGCTGGGGCTGGGCATCCTCGCCCTGCGCGCGGCCGGCCACGCGCTGGGCTGGGGCTCGCAGCTGCAGCAGCCGCTGCTGGTCGGCGCGTTGGCCTGCGTGATGCTGGCGGTGGGCCTGTCGATGTCCGGCGTGGTGCAGTTCGGCGCCTCGCTGGGCAATACCGGCGCGGCACTGGCGTCGCGCTCCGGCCCGGCCGGCGACTTCTTCACCGGCGTGCTGGCGGTGGTGGTGGCGAGCCCGTGCACCGCGCCGTTCATGGGCAGCGCGCTGGCGTATGCGTTCGCCGCGCCGATGCTGTCGGCGCTGCTGGTGTTCCTGATGCTGGGCGTAGGGCTGGCGCTGCCGTTCCTGGCGGTCGGCTTCGTGCCCGCATTGGCGCGCCTGCTGCCGAAGCCCGGCCGCTGGATGGAAACGCTGAAGCAGGTGCTGGCCTTCCCGATGTACCTCACCGCCGCCTGGCTGGTGTGGGTGCTGGCCAACCAGCGCGGCGCCGACGCGGTCGGCCTGGTGCTGGTGGCGATGGTGCTGCTGGCGATGACGCTGTGGTGGTTCGAGCGCAGCCGCTCGCGCGGGGCGGCCAGCAAGATCGCCGTGGCGGTGCTGGCAGTCGCCACCCTGGTGCCGATGTACCTGCTCGCCCACGTGCCGCCGCCGTCGAGCACGGCCACAGCGGAGGACGGCGTAGTCGCCTACAGCCCGCAGAAACTCGCCGAATTGCGCGCAGCCGGCACCCCGGTATTCGTCGACATGACCGCCGACTGGTGCGTCACCTGCAAGGCGAACGAGCACGCGGTACTGGGCACGCAGGCGTTCCGCGACCTGCTCCAGCGCACCGGCGCGGTCTACATGAAGGGCGACTGGACCGACGTCAACCCGACCATCAGCGCGTTCCTGCAGCAATACCACTCGCCCGGCGTGCCGCTGTACGTGGTGTTCCCGAAAGACGGCGGCCCCGGCAGGCGACTCTCCACCGTGCTGACCCGCTCGCTGGTCGAGCGGGCGCTGACCGAAGCGGCGCACTGATGCTCGGTCGCGGCAACTGGCTGATCCTCGGTCTGGCCGTGCTGCTCGCCGCACTGGGCGGCTACCTGCAACACCGCCAGCGGCCTGCCGGGACGCCGCCGACTCTGCTCGGCCAGCCGTTGCCGCCGCTGGTGCTGCCCGACCTCGACGGCAAACCGCATCGGCTGGACGATTACCGCGGGCACCGCCTGCTGCTCAATTTCTGGGCCAGCTGGTGCGCGCCCTGCCTGCGCGAGATGCCGGCGCTGGCCGAGGCCCAGGCCAAGTTCGGCGAACAGGAGGCGATCGTGATTGGAATCGCGATGGATGAGCCGGCGCACGTTCGCGCCTTTTTGGCCGCACATGCGGTGGATTACCCGATCTTGATCGGCGACATGGGCCCGCCAAGCACGTCGCTGAAACTCGGCAATACGCAGCAGGTGCTGCCATATAGCGTATTGATCGACACCGATGGGCGCATCTTGGCCACCCATGCCGGCCCGCTGTCGGCGGCGCAGCTGGCGCATTGGCTGGCACCGGCATCCACCGGGCGTTGACATACGCTCACGGATGGAAACCCGGCGCTTCTCCGCCAAACATCGTCGATCTGCAGCGAACTGGACAAGATTCCCGACTGCGCGCACACTGCGCCGGGTTCCGGGAGCTCCGGACGCTGGCCGGACGATGCCGTGGCGAAAATCCTGGTCCTGCACGGACCCAACCTCAACCTGCTGGGTGCACGCGAGCCGCACATCTACGGCCGCGAGACACTGGCCGAGATCAACCAGCAGCTGGCCGAGCGTGCGCGCGCGGCCGGGCACGAGCTGGCCTGGTTCCAGTCCAACGCCGAGCACGAGCTGGTCGGGCGCATCCATCAGGGCCGCGACGACGGCACCGCGATCGTCCTGTGCAATGCCGGCGCGTTCACCCACACCAGCATCGCCTTGCGCGACGCGTTCGCCGCGGCGGCGATGCCGTTCATCGAGCTGCACCTGTCGAACGTGTTCGCCCGCGAGCCGTTTCGCCACCACTCCTACCTGTCCGACATCGCACTCGGTGTGATTTGCGGCTTCGGCGGCGACAGCTACCGGCTGGCACTGGACGCGGCGTTGCAGCGGCTGCAGGCAAGCCCCGCCCCCTGACCGAACCCGGCCGCACGGCCCACCCCATTCACTCCCGGCCACCGCAGCGGTGGCCTGACTGACCAAAGGCTGATCCGATGGATTTGCGCAAAATCAAGAAGCTGATCGACTTGCTCGAGGAATCCAACCTCGCCGAACTGGAAATCAAGGAGGGTGAGGAGGTCGTGCGCCTGTCGCGCGTGCCGAAGAATGCCGCGCCGGTCGCCGCCGCACCGACCGTCGCGCCGATCGCGGTGGCCGCCGCCCCGGTCGCCGCTGCCGCGGCCGCAGCCGAGGCTCCGCCGGCGAACGCGCTGCCCGCCGGCCACGTGGTGAAGGCGCCGATGGTCGGCACCTTCTACGCCTCGGCCACCCCCGGCACGCCGGCCTTCGTCAAGGTCGGCCAGCAGGTCAAGGCCGGCGAGACGCTGGGCATCATCGAAGCGATGAAGATGTTCAACCAGATCGAGGCCGACGTGGCCGGCACCGTGCAGGCGATCCTGGTCGAGAACGGCCAGCCGGTGGAATTCGACGAACCCATGTTCGTGATTGCCTGAGGCCGCCCGGATGCTCGAGAAGGTCGTCATCGCCAACCGCGGCGAAATCGCGCTGCGCGTATTGCGCGCCTGCCACAGTCTGGGCATCAAGACCGTGGCGGTGCACTCCACCGTGGACCGCAACCTGAAGCACGTCGGCCTCGCCGACGAGTCGATCTGCATCGGCCCCGGGCCGTCAGTCGACAGCTACCTCAACATTCCGCGGATCATCGCGGCGGCCGAGATCACCGACGCCCAGGCGATCCACCCTGGCTACGGCTTCCTATCCGAGCGCGCCGACTTCGCCGAACAGGTCGAGCAGTCCGGCTTCGTCTTCATCGGCCCGACCGCCGAGGTGATTCGCCTGATGGGCGACAAGGTCGAGGCGATCCGCGCGATGAAGGCGGCCGGCGTGCCGTGCGTACCCGGCTCCGGCGGCCCGCTCGGCGAGGACGTCGACGCCAACATCAAGATCGCCCGCGAGATCGGCTACCCGGTGATCATCAAGGCCGCCGGCGGCGGCGGCGGCCGCGGCATGCGCGTGGTGCGCACCGAGGCCCATCTGGGCAATTCCATCGTGATGACCAAGCAGGAGGCCAAGGCGGCCTTCGGCAACGACCAAGTGTACATGGAGAAATTCCTGGAGAATCCGCGCCACGTGGAGGTCCAGGTACTGGCCGACGGCCAGGGCAACGCGATCCACCTGGGCGAGCGCGACTGCTCGATGCAGCGCCGTCACCAGAAGGTGGTGGAAGAAGCGCCGGCGCCGGGCATCACGCCCGAGCAGCGCGCGGCGATCGGCAAGGTCTGCGTCGACGCCTGCCTGCGCATCGGCTACCGCGGCGCCGGCACCTTCGAGTTCCTGTTCGAGAACGGCCGCTTCTACTTCATCGAGATGAACACCCGCATCCAGGTCGAGCACCCGGTGACCGAGTTCATCACCGGCGTGGATCTGGTGCGCGAGCAGCTCTTGATCGCCGGCGGCGAGAAGCTGTCGATCCGCCAGGAGGACATCAAGATCACCGGCCACGCGATCGAGTGCCGCATCAACGCCGAGGATCCGGACACGTTCCTGCCCAGCCCCGGCACGGTGAAGCGCTTCGAGGCGCCCGGCGGCCCCGGCGTGCGGGTGGACACGCATCTCTACGACGGCTACCGCATCCCGCCGAACTACGACTCGATGATCGGCAAGCTGATCGTGCACGGCCCCGACCGCGACACCGCGATCGCGCGCATGCGCCTGGCACTGGCCGAGACGGTGATCGAGGGCGTCAAGTGCAACATCCCGCTGCAGCAGCGGATCATGGCCGACGTCGGCTTCCAGCACGGCGGGCAGAACATCCACTACCTCGAAAAGCGGATGGCCGAGCAGAAAGAGAAAGCCGCCGCCGGCACCTGACCTCTCTGTGGGAGCGCACCCTTTGCGCGATGCTCTTCGATCGCGCACAGAGTGCGCTCCCACGGCCTATCGAATACGCCTCATGCCATTCCTCGAACTCTCCCTGGTCGTTCGCACCGAACAGCAGCCCCGCGCGGAAGAAGCGCTGGACGACCTCGGCGCGCTGTCGATCACGCTGCGCGACGCCGACGCGGAGACGCCGGACGAGCAAGCGATCTTCGAGCCCGGCGTGGGCGAGCTGCCGCTGTGGCCGACGATCACGCTGAACGCGCTGTTCGACGAACACGTCGACCGGCGCGGCCTCGCCGCCGCGCTGGGCGAACTGCTGCCGTGGCTCGAACCCGACCAGCTGAACTTCGCCGAGGTCGCCGACCAGGACTGGGAGCGCGCGTGGATGGACCAGTTCAAGCCGATGCCGTTCGGCCGGCGGCTGTGGATCTATCCGTGGAACATCGAGCCACCCATCGATGACGAGCGCGTCGTCGTGCGGCTCGACCCGGGCCTGGCTTTCGGCAGCGGCACCCACCCGACCACCGCGCTGTGCCTGGAATGGCTGGACGGCCTGGACCTCGCCGGCAAGACCCTCACCGACTACGGCTGCGGCTCCGGCATACTGGCGATCGCCGCGCTGAAGCTCGGCGCGGCCAGTGCGGTCGGCGTCGACAACGACCCGCAGGCGCTCATCGCCTCACGCGACAACGCCGAGCGCAACGGCGTGGCCGAGCGCCTCGCGCTGTTCCTGCCAGAGGATCACGTGGTCGAGGCCGCGGACGTGTTCATCGCCAACATCCTCGCCGGCCCGCTCGGCACATTGGCGCCCCGCTTCGCTGCCGCCGCGAAGCCCGGCGCACCGTTCGCCATCTCCGGCATCCTCGCCGGCCAGCAGGACGAACTGCTGGCGCGCTATGCCGAGTGGTTCGACGAACTGCACGTGGACACGCGCGGGGACTGGGTGCGCATCAGCGGTCGGCGCCGCGGCTGAGCGCGCGCGCCGGCTCCCGCGCCGGGGTCGCGGCGACTTCAGGCAGGCCCTGAAGCCGCCGCGACCACCCTGCTAAGCTTGCCGCGTATCGATCCGCAACGGCCCGCATGTATACCCAGTGTCCCGAATGCCTGTCCGTGTTTTCGCTCGACGCGCAGACGCTGGCGCAGGCGCACGGCCACGTCGTGTGCGGGCACTGCGAAGCCGGCTTCGACAGTCTCGCCACACTCGCCGAGCAGCTCCCGCCGGAGCCCTTTGTCGAGCTGCCGCTCAACCAGCCCGCGCTGCAGCCGCCACGGCTCGACCTGGTGGTCTATCGCCCGCGCCCTGGCCCGCCGGCAGTCGTCGCCGACGAGATGGTCGTGGCCGCCGCACCGCGGCCGCCCGTCGGGGATTTTTCGCAACTGGTCTTCGCCCCGCGTTTCGCCCGCGAGCTGCGCACGCACCAGCACGAACGGGCAGCCCGACGCAACCGGCGGCAGCCGCGCTCGTCCGGCGAGCGACACTGGCCGTGGATCATGGCATGCCTGTTGCTCACCCTGCTGCTGGCCGTCCAGCTGGCCTGGGCCGAGCGCGACGAACTGATCCGCCAGCCGCTCGTGAACCATTGGCTGCGCGGCAGCTGTGCCATGCTCGGCTGCGAACTGCCGCTGGTCGCCGCGCCGCAGCAGTTGCGCCTGCTGGCCAGCAACGTGCAGGCCCATCCCAGCGTCGCCGGCGCGCTGATGATCAGCGCCAGCGTGCGCAACGACGCCGGCTTCGCCCAGCCCTGGCCGGTGCTGGCGATCACCTTGTCGAATGCCCAGGGCCAGCGCATCGCGATGCGCCGGTTGCAGCCGGCGGAGTACCTGGACGACGACGCGGTCCTGCGCCAAGGCCTGGCGCCCGGCGGCAGCGCCGTGCTGCTGCTGGAGGTGGAAGATCCGGGCGACAACGCGGTGGCGTTCGAGATCGGTTTCGAATAATGGCGCCTGCGGTACTTAAAATTGTCGGCTCGCGCGGGTAGACTCGACCCCTCGCGCCGACATGTCCGACGGCATGCGATAGACGCCGCGACGCGCAAGACCAGCCATAACCATGAGCAGCGACCGATGCAGTCGCCGCTTCGCACGTGAGGGAAAATGTCCGTGAATGCCGTAAGACTGCCTGCTGCCGAGGCCGCGAAACAGGCCTCGTTGCAGGGCACGGGTTCGCCTGGCGCCAGCCTTCAGGGGCAGAGTGCGCTGAGCGAATGCGTCACCCGCATGGTGCGCCGCTACCTTGCCGACATCGGCGACACCGAATGCGCCGAAGGACTGCACGCGCTGGTGCTGCACGAAGTCGAAGTGCCGCTGCTGCGCGAGGTGCTGGCGTTCCACGACGGCAACCAGAGCCGCGCCGCCGGCGCGCTCGGCATCAACCGCGCCACCTTGCGCAAGAAGCTGGCTGCGCACGGCCTGTTGTAACCCGCCCGAAGCCGCCCATCATCCGGACGGCTATAATGAGCGGCTTTCCCCTCCTGGTAACCCGCTCATGTCCGCCCCCCAGCTCGTCCCGGTTCGTCGCGCCCTGCTCAGTGTCTCCGACAAGACCGGGCTGATCGAGCTGGGCCGACGCCTCGCCGCGAAGGGCATCGAGCTGCTTTCCACCGGCGGCAGCGCGAAGGCGTTGCGCGAAGCCGGCATCGCGGTCACCGAGGTCAGCGACCTCACCGGTTTTCCCGAGATCATGGACGGCCGCGTGAAGACGCTGCACCCGAAGGTGCATGGCGGCCTGCTCGGCCGCCGCGGCACCGACGACCAGGTGATGGCCGGACTCGGCATCGTGCCGATCGATCTGCTGGTGCTGAACCTGTACCCGTTCGAGGCGACCGTGGCCATGCCCGATTGCACGCTGGAGCAGGCGATCGAGAACATCGACATCGGTGGCCCGGCGATGCTGCGCTCGGCGGCGAAGAACTGGAACGATGTGGGCGTGCTGACCTCGCCGGATCAGTACGAGAACGCCCTGGCCGAGATCGAAAGCCAGGGCGGCCTCACCCGCGCCACCCGCTTCAAGCTGGCGGTGGCCGCATTCAACAACGTGTCCAGCTACGACGGCGCGATCAGCGACTACCTGTCCGGGTTGGAACTCAACGATGCGCAGGACGCCATCGCCGGCCATGCCGCGTTCCCCGGCCAGGTCAACGGCCGCTTCGTGAAGCTGCTAGACCTGCGCTACGGCGAGAACCCGCACCAGCAGGCCGCGTTCTATCGCGACCTGTATCCGGCGCCGGGCACGCTGGCCACCTTCCGCCAGCTGCAGGGCAAGGAGCTGTCGTTCAACAACATCGCCGATGCCGATGCGGCATGGGAGTGCGTGCGCAGCTTCGTCAAGCCGGCCTGCGTGATCGTCAAGCACGCCAACCCCTGCGGCGTGGCGGTGAGCATGGACGGCATCGGCAAGGCGTATGAGCTCGCCTTCCAGACCGATCCCACCTCCGCCTTCGGCGGCATCATCGCGTTCAACCGCGAGGTGGACGGTGCCACCGCGAAAGCGATCGTCGAGCGCCAGTTCGTCGAGGTGGTGCTGGCGCCGGCCTACGCGGACGACGCGCTGAAGGCGTTCCACAAGAAGGGCAACGTGCGCGTGCTGGCGATCCCGCTGCCGGCCGACGGCGACCTGCGCACCGCCCACCCCGGCATGCACTCCAAGCGCGTGGGTTCGGGCCTGCTGCTGCAGAGCGCCGACACCGGCATGATCGCCGCGGCGGACCTGAAGGTCGTCACCCGCAAGGCGCCCACCGAGGCGCAGATCCACGACCTGATCTTCGCCTGGAAGGTGGCCAAATTCGTCAAGTCCAACGCGATCGTCTACGCGAAGGATCGCCAGACCATCGGCATCGGCGCCGGCCAGATGAGCCGCGTCTACAGCGCGAAGATCGCCGGCATCAAGGCCGCCGACGAGAAGCTCGACGTGCGCGGCTCGGTGATGGCCAGCGACGCGTTCTTCCCGTTCCGCGACGGCATCGACGCCGCCGCCGCGGCGGGCATCAGCGCGGTGATCCAGCCCGGCGGCTCGATGCGCGACGCCGAGGTGATCGCCGCCGCTGACGAGCACGGCATGGCGATGGTGTTCACCGGCATGCGCCACTTCCGCCACTGATATCGCGCGCCCCCAATGCAGGAGCCCGCCCGCGGGCGATGCCGTTGCTTTTGCGGATCCCGGCTTTCAGGGCATCGCCCACGAGCGGACTCCTACACGCCCCGTAGAAGTCGTGCGTGCCAGCATCGGATCCAGTCCGGGGAAACGGCCATGCGCTACGAGCTCTACTACTGGACCGGCATCCAGGGCCGCGGCGAGTTCGTGCGGCTGGCGCTGGAAGACGCCGGCGCCAGCTACGTCGATGTGGCCCGCGAGGAGGGCGACGACGCCATCGTGCGCTACCTCGACGGCGTGCACGAGGGTGCGCTGCCGTTCGCGCCGCCGTTCCTCAAGGCCGGCCGCCTGCTGATCGCGCAGACCGCAAACATCCTGCAGTATCTTGGCCCGCCGCTCGGCCTGGTGCCGGAAAGCGAGAGTCGGCGGCTGTACGCCCACCAGCTGCAGCTGACCATCGCCGACCTGGTCGCCGAGGTGCACGACTCGCATCACCCGATCGCCAGCAGCCTGTACTACGAGGACCAGCGCGTCGAGGCGCGCCGTCGCGCGGCTGACCTGCGCGAAACACGGCTGCCGAAATACCTGGACTATTTCGAGCAGGTGCTGGAACGCGGCGGCGGCGAGCATGCCCTGCATGGGCACTCCTACGTCGACCTTTCGCTGTTCCAGCTGATCAGCGGGCTGGAATATGCGTACCCGCGCGCCATGCAACGCCTCGCGCACAAGCTGCCGCTGCTGCAGGCGTTGAAACAGCGGGTGGCCGGGCGGCCACGCCTGGCGGCCTACCTGGCGTCGCCGCGACGGGTGCCGTTCAACGAAAACGGCATCTTCCGCCACTATCCGGAACTGGACGACCCGGCGTAGACGGGGCCGGGGTCGCGCGGCGATGGCTCAGTGGCCGCCGTCGGCCGGAGGCGTCCCGCTCGAACCCTCCGCCGGCGGCCGGCTCTTGCCCCACTCCAGCACCTTGTACATCACCGGCCCTACCGGCTTCATGCCGTGCTCGTCGACCAGCCGGCCCTGCGGATCGACCATGTAGGTCTGCGCGATGCCGCTCTTGGGGGTGATCACCACCATGTAGACGCGGCCGTTGCGGCGGTATTCCTGGATGCTGTTGTCGCCTTCCTGGCGGATCCGTACTTCCGGCGGCGCCTGGTCCCGGCCAGCCTGCACGCTGCCTTCGTCGTGCATCGCCGGCAGCGTCTGCGGCTTCAGGTTCAGCGACTGGGCGGACGGCGACGTCGCCGCACGGGTCGCGCGATGTCCGGCCGCCGGCTTGGCGGGTGGTCGCGCCGGCGACTCCACGGTCCGCACGCCCGGGTCGTCGATCCCGGGCGGCGGCGGCACGCTCGCCGATGGGGCGGACTGCGCCAGTGCGCTCGACGTGAACAGGACGCTGGCGGCAACCAGCAAGGCAGCGGTTTTCATGGCGGCAACCTCGTTCGGGGAACGCAGCATAACAGCGCCCTCGCCGGCCGTTCGTGAAGCGCGGCGTTTCGCCGTGCATGCGAGAATGCCGCATGCCCAAACTCATCCTGATCGACGGCTCCTCCTACCTGTACCGCGCGTTCCACGCGCTGCCGCCGCTTTCCAACGCCCGCGGCGAGGCCACCGGTGCGCTGTTCGGCGTGGTCAACATGCTGCGCGCCACGCTGAAGGCGAAGCCGGACTACCTGGCCTTCGTCAGCGATGCCCCGGGCCCCACCTTCCGCGACGCGCTGTACGCCCAGTACAAGGCGAACCGCCCGCCGATGCCGGACGACCTGCGCTCCCAGGTCGAGCCGATGCTGGCGATCGTGGCCGCGCTGGGTTTCCCGATCCTGCGCGTGGGGGGGGTCGAAGCCGACGACGTGATCGGCACGCTGGCCCTGCAGGCACAGGCGCAGGGCATCGAAGTGGAGGTTTCCACCAGCGACAAGGACATGGCCCAGCTGGTCGGTTCGCACGTCACCTTGGTCAACACCATGAGCAACACGGTGCTGGACAGCGCCGGCGTGATGGAAAAATTCGGCGTGATGCCGGCGCAGATCATCGACTTCCTCGCACTCACCGGCGACGCCATCGACAACATCCCCGGCGTGCCCAAGTGCGGCCCGAAGACCGCCGCCAGGTGGCTGGGCGAATACGGCTCGCTGGACGGCGTAATCGCACATGCCGACCGCATCGGCGGCAAGATCGGCGAAAGCCTGCGCGCCACGCTGCCGCAGCTGCCGCTGTCGCGCCAGCTGGCGACGATCAAGACCGACGTACCGCTGGAGTTCGGCCCCACCGACCTGGCCCGGCGCGAGGCCGACGTCGAACAGCTGCGCGAGCTGTACACCCGCTACGAGTTCAAGGCGGCGCTGAAGGAGCTGGATTCCGCGGCGGAACCTGCAGGAGCGCACCCTGTGCACGACGCTCTTCGCGCCGAACAGCATCAGAGCCATCGCGTACAGGGTGCGCTCCTGCAGACGGAATTTTCCGGCCCCGGCGAATACGAGCTGGTCACCACGCAGGCACGGTTCGACGCCTGGCTGGAAGAATTGCGCGGCGCCGAGCTGATCGCGTTCGACACCGAGACCACCAGCCTCGATGCGATGCGCGCGGACATCGTGGGCCTGAGCTTCGCGGTGGAGCTGGGCCGGGCCTGCTACCTCCCGCTCGGCCACGACTATCCCGGCGTGCCACCGCAGCTCGACCGCGACGACGTGCTGCGTGCGCTCAAACCGATCTTCGAGGACGCCACGCGGCCCAAGCTGGGCCAGCACGCGAAGTACGACATCAACATCCTGTCGCATTACGGCATCGCGGTGCAGGGGCTGAAGCACGACTCGATGCTGGAATCCTACGTGTGGAACGCCACCGCCACGCGCCACGACATGGACTCGCTGGCGAAGAAGTACCTCGGCTACGACACGGTGAAGTACGAGGACGTCGCCGGCAAGGGCGCCCGGCAGATCTCGTTCTCGCAGGTGGAGCTGGACACCGCCTGCCGCTACGCCGCCGAGGACGCCGACGTCACCCTGCGCCTGCACCACGCGCTGTGGCCGAAGCTGGAGAGCGTGCCCGCGCTGCGCCGCGTGTACGAGGAGATCGAGATCCCGCTGGTGCCGGTGCTGGCCGAGATGGAACGCCGCGGCGTGCTGATCGACGGCGACGAGCTGCGCCGGCAGAGCCAGCAGCTGGGCAGGCGCATGCTGGAACTGCAGCAGCAGTCGTATGCGCTGGCCGGGCGCGAGTTCAACCTCGATTCGCCCAAGCAGCTGCAGGCGGTGCTGTTCGACGAACTGCACCTCGAAGCGAAACTGAAGACGCCGACCGGCCAGCCGTCCACCAACGAGGAAGCGCTGGAAGCGATCGCCGACACCCACGAACTGCCGCGGCTGATCCTCGACTACCGCGGCCTGGCCAAGCTGCGCAGCACGTACACCGACAAGCTCTCCGCCATCGTCAACCCGCGCACCGGCCGCGTGCACACCAGCTACCACCAGGGTTCGGTGGCCACCGGGCGGATTTCTTCGTCCGATCCGAACCTGCAGAACATCCCGGTGCGCACCGAGGAAGGTCGGCGCATCCGCCAGGCCTTCATCGCGCCGCCGGGATGGCGGGTGATGGCGGCGGATTACTCACAGATCGAGCTGCGCATCATGGCCCACCTGTCCGGCGACGAGGGCCTGCTCAAGGCCTTCCGCGAGGGCGGCGACGTGCACCGCGCCACCGCCGCCGAGGTGTTCGGCCTGAAACCGGAAGAGGTCAGCGCCAACCAGCGCCGCGCCGCCAAGGCGATCAACTTCGGCCTGATGTACGGCATGAGCGCATTCGGCCTGGCGCGCCAGCTCGGCGTGGACCGCGCCGAGGCCGGCGACTACATGGCGCGCTACTTCGCCCGTTACCCCGGCGTGCACGCGTTCATGGAAGCGACCCGTGAACGCGCCCACCACGACGGCTACGTGGAGACCATCTTCGGCCGCCGGCTGTACCTGGAGAACCTCAACGCGCGCAACCAGGCACTGCGCCAGGGCGCCGAACGCGCCGCGGTGAACGCGCCGATGCAGGGCAGCGCCGCCGACATCATCAAGCGCGCGATGATCGCCGTGGCGGCGTGGCTGAAAGACCGCGACGATGCCCACATGCTGATGCAGGTGCACGACGAACTGGTGTTCGAGGTGCGCGCCGACGCGGTCGACACGGTGCGCACGGCGGTGGTCGCGCGAATGTCCGGCGCGGCGGAACTGGCGGTGCCGCTGCTGGTCGACGTGGGCGTGGGTGCGAACTGGGACGAGGCGCATTGAGATCGTCGGCCGACGGTCGCCTTCATACGCAACAACGACTTGGCCGTTAAGGTTTCATGAGCATGAACCGCTTATGAATTTCTTCGGAAACCCTGCAACTTTTTCGGCAAATCACGCACTAACTCCACGGATGCACGCAACGGCATCCGCGGCGAGCCCACCTCCCTGGGCCGCCACAGGCGCGAACCTCTCCCCTGGGTCTTCGCGCCTGCCCCCGCCCCGGAGGCTCCCCCTAGCCTCCGGGGCTTTTTTTGCCCGCGATCCGTGCGGCTTGTACATCCCATGCACGGCGGCACCGGGCATACTCGCCCCACATCCATCACGGGGAACACCATGCGCGCAGGCCTGATCATTGTTGGCATCATCCTCGTCGCCGCCGGCATCTGGGTGGTGGCGGGCCATGCCTCCTACCAGGATACCGACACCCTGCTGCAGGTCGGCTCGGCCAGGATCACCGCCACCCACGAGAAGGGCGTACCGCAATGGATCGGCATCGCCGGCATCGTGGTCGGCGCGCTGCTGGCGGTCGGCGGCTTCCTGCAGAAGCGCTGAGCCGCACCGCTGCCACCCCGAAAACCGCCGCCGCCGCGGCGGTTTTTGTTGGCGCCCACTACAATGGGCGCGATGGATGTCTCGTACCTGATCGACCCGCTCAACGCCGCCCAACGCGAAGCCGTCTGCGCCCCGCCCGGCCATTACCTGGTACTGGCCGGCGCCGGCTCCGGCAAGACCCGCGTGCTCACCCACCGCATCGGCTGGCTGACCCAGGCCGAGCGGGTACCGCCGTGGGCGATCCTCGCCGTCACCTTCACCAACAAGGCCGCCGGCGAGATGCGTGCGCGGCTGGAGGCGCTGATTCCCGGCGGTACCCAGGGCCTCACCGTCGGCACCTTCCACGGCATCGCGCACCGGCTGCTGCGGCGACACTGGCGCGAGGCCGGCTTGCCGGAGGCGTTCCAGATCCTCGACGCCGACGACCAGCTGCGACTGGTCAAGCGCGTGATCGCCGGACTGGGCCTGGACGACGCGAAGTATCCGCCGCGCCAGGCCTGCTGGCAGATCAACCAGTGGAAGGACGAGGGCAAGCGGCCGGACAGCATCGAGCACCGCGACCATCCGGTCACGCACACTTTCGTGCGCATCTACCAGGCCTACGAGGACGCCTGCCGCCGCGCCGGCCTGGTCGACTTCGGCGAGCTGCTGCTGCGCGCGCACGAGCTGTGGCTGAAGCATCCGGCCGTGCTGGAGCACTACCAGCAGCGCTGGCGGCACCTGCTGATCGACGAATTCCAGGACACCAACACGCTGCAGTACGCGTGGATCCGCGTGCTCGCCGGCGCCACCGGGAAAGTCTTCGCGGTCGGCGACGACGACCAGTCGATCTACGGCTGGCGCGGCGCCAAGGTCGAGAACATGGCCCAGTTCCTGCGCGACTTCCCCGGCGCGCACACGATCAAGCTGGAACAGAACTACCGCTCCACCTCGACTATCCTGAAGGCCGCCAACAGCGTGATCCAGCGCAACGGCAGCCGCCTCGGCAAGCAGTTGTGGACGGCCGGCGACGACGGCGAGCGCATCGCGCTGTACGCCGCCTACAACGAGCAGGACGAGGCGCGCTTCGTGGTGGAGCGCATCCGCGAGTACATCGACGAGCAGGGCTCGGCGAAGGACTGCGCGATCCTGTACCGCTCCAACGCGCAGTCACGCAACTTCGAGGAGCAGCTGGCCCAGCGCAACATCGGCTACCGCGTCTACGGCGGCCAGCGCTTCTTCGAGCGCGCCGAAGTCAAGGACGCGCTGGCCTACCTGCGGCTCACCGCCAATCGCCACGACGACACCGCGTTCGAGCGCGCGGTGAACACGCCGCCGCGCGGCATCGGCGAGCGCACGCTGGACGTGCTGCGCCGCCGCGCCCGCGGCGAGAACACCTCGCTGTGGGAAGCGGCACTCGGCGAACTGGCCGGCGGCAGCGAGCTGGCCGGCCGCGCGAAGAACGCGGTGAAGGCGTTCCTCGGCATGATCGACGCCATGGCCCATGCTTTCCAGCCGTCCACGCCCAATGGCGAAAAGGACGCGCTCACCCTGGCCGAACAGATCGACCACGCGATCACCCACACCGGCCTGCGCGATTTCTATGAGAAAGATTCGCGCGGCAACGCCGAGTCGCGGGTGGAGAACCTGGACGAGCTGATCAACGTGGCCAGCCGCTTTGAGCGCACCGCCGAGGACATCGACGCGGGGCTCGGCGAACTCTCCGCGTTCCTGTCGCATGCCACCCTGGAAGCGGGCGAGAACCAGGGCGAGGCGTGGGATGACTGCGTGCAGCTGATGACGCTGCACTCGGCCAAGGGGCTGGAATTTCCGGTGGTGTTCCTGGTCGGCATGGAGGAAGGCCTGTTCCCCAGCCAGCGCTCGGTCGACGACGAAGGCCGGCTGGAAGAGGAACGCCGGCTCGCCTACGTCGGCATCACCCGCGCCCGCGAGAAACTCATCGTCACCCACGCCGAATCGCGCCGCATGCACGGCACCGAGATGCTGGCGCGGCCATCGCGCTTCCTCGGCGAAATGCCCGCCGAGCTGATCGACGAGGTGCGCCCGCGCGTGCACGTCACCCGCCCGCTGTACACCGGCCGGCCGCACGAGGTCGCGCCGTCGCTGGAGGAAGCGCTGCCGGTGAAACTCGGCCAGCGCGTCAGCCACCCCAGCTTCGGCGAAGGCGTGGTGATCAGCGCCGAAGGCAGCGGCGCGCACACGCGGCTGCAGGTGAACTTCGAAGGCGCCGGCAGCAAGTGGCTGGTGGCCGCCTACGCGAACCTCACGCCGCTGTAGCCGTCAGCCGCGCTTCGCCGCGAGCTGCTGCAGCACCCGCACGACCGCATCGGCCACCGCTTGCGGCCGGTCCAGCTCGATGTCGTGCGAGGTATCGGCCACCTTGCGCAGTTCACCGCGGGTCGAACTCGCCACGATGCGCTGCTGGGTCGCATCGCGCGCTGCCTCCAGCGACTTGCGCATGCCCGCCGGCGCGTCGGCATAGGTGCCCGCGGCCTGCAGCACCACCAGCGGGATGTCGCCGTGCGATTCGCTCGCCGGCACCGGCGGCGCGAACACCGACACGTTCTGCGCCAGCTCCGAACGCAGGGTGTGCCAGAACGCCGGCTGCAGCTTGTGCGCGTGATTGGCCGCCGCCACGGCGGGGCTTTCCCATGGCGCCGGCGCGCCGATGCACGGCGCCAGCGCCGGTACCGGTTTGGCCAGGGCGCCCCGCTCGGCGCCCTGCTCGCAGCTGGCGATGAACGCATCGCGCTGCCGGTTCAGCGTCGCATCATCCTTCAGCCACGGCGCCGGCATGAAACGGCCCAGGTCCTGCGCGGGCGGATCGACCAGCACCATGCCGGCGACCTCGCCGGCATACTCGCTGGCGTAGCGGCGCACGATGTTGCTGCCCAGCGAATGCCCCACCAGCACCAGCGGCGCCTGCAGGCCTACCGCGCGGATCAGCGCGTGCAGGTCGGCCACGTCGGCGTCGAGACCGCGCGGCAGCGGGCCAGCGTCGCTGAAACCGTAACCCGCGCGGTCGTAGGAACACACCCGCGCGTGCGCCGCCAGCAGCGGCTGTACGCGGAACCAGCTCTGCGAGTCGGCATGCGAGCCGGACTCCAGCAATACCGTCACCGGCCCGCTGCCGCTGCAGCGCAGGTCGAGATGGCGTTTCTGGCCGATGGCGACACGCTGGCCCGGCCTGGCGTAGTTGTCTGGCGTGGTCGGCGGCGCGGACGACTCGGCCATGGCGGAAGTAGCTATCAACAGGCCGGCCAGGAAGACCGTGCCCAGGCGTCCGATCCGTACGTGTTCCATGCGCTGCTCCGGTGGAGGTCGGGCATGGGACCGGCATGGCGGATGGAAGTTCGCGGTCCTTACGGCGGCAGTGCTGCCTGCGGCCCGCGACGGTTCGAGCTCCCGACAGCCGAGCAAGGGTCGGCATCCCTCATGGGAATCACGCGAAACCAAGCATCTCGCTTACTCACGCATCCGCGGCACCCCATGCTCGTCGCGCTCCTCCAACGCGATGGCAGTGGTGTCGATCACGCCACTGGCCTGGCCTGACGGTGGGCGCACGGTTTCACCGCGCATCATGGCAAACGCGTTGCGATAGCAGCGCTGCGACTGTTCGGCATCGCCTTGTCCGGCCGAGGCGTCGCCGAGTGTTTCCCACGCACCGGCACTCGGCGCCAGGGCGAGCGAGCGCTGCAGGTACTGCCGCGCCTTGCCCCACAGCTTCAGCCGCACGCACATGCGGCCGAGCGTGAGCAGCAGGGTGGCGTCGTTCGGGTGCGCGTCGAGCCAGCCTTCGGCACGGCGCAGGCGCGCCTCGACGTCGTCGCCGGCCAGGGTGCCGTAGGTTTCGATCAAGAGCGGCGACCATTCCCGGCGCAGCGCGGATTCCACTTCGTCCATCGCCGGCAGGGTCAGGCCGAACGTGGCGGCGCGACGGGCGTAGGCGTCGATCACCGCGGGCACGCGGCGCTGCGTCTTCGGCAGTTGCGACCACAAGGTGTTGAGGCCGGCGCCATCCGCAGCGGCGTTGAGGGTGGCAACCAGCACCTGCACTTCCAGCGCGGCATAGGCGCGGTTGCCCAGCGCACCGCTCTTCTGCAGGGGCGCCAGGCCCTCGCGCGCGCGCCGGACATCGCCGCTCGCCAGCGCCGCCTGCACCAACTCGCGCCAGCCGCCCGGGGTCAGCGTGCCCTTGTCCGATTCAGGCGCGAGCAGCGCCAACGCCTCGGCCGGCCGGCCCTCGCGGCGCAGCACGCGGGCACGCAGCACGCGGGCCGCCTGCGGTGCGGATTGCGCGGCCTGGTTCAAGGCTTCCAGCGCGCGGCCATGCTCGCCGCGGCGCGCGGCGGCCTCGGCCGCGGCCAGCAGGGCCGGGCCGCGCAGGCTGTCCAGCCGCGCGGCGCGGTTGAGGTCGCGCTCGGCGTCGCCATGGCGGCCTTCCATCAGGGCGATCAGGCCGGCGCCCAGACGCTGCTGGCTCAGCCGCCGATGCCGCCGCGAGAACGCGCCGAACGGCCAGCGTGCCAGTCGCCACAATACCGTGATCAACGCCCACGCCAGCAGCAGGATGACCAGCGCCGCGACCACCGTGGTCTCCACCCGCCAGCCGCGCAGGCGCAGCAGCACGTAGCCCGGATCCTCGGCCACCCAGTGCCAGCCGAACGCGGCCAGCGCGGCGGCGACGACCAGCAGGCCGATGGCGTACCACAGCCTCATGGCCGGGCTCCGCCGCTCGGCGCGGAGCCGCCCGGGGCGGGACTGAGCGCGTGCACCGCGCGCAGGTTGCGCAGTTCGCCCAGCGCGGCGCCCAGTTGCACCGGCGCGTTCGCCGGCAACTGGCTGGCGAGCTGCCGCAAGGCCTCACGTGCCTGCTGCACCGCTGGCGCGTGGCCGTCGAACTGGCTGGCCAGCGCGGCATCGACGCGCTGCAACGCGGCCGCATAGCCCTTGGCGTCATGAGCCAGCAACGCGGCCTGCGCCTGCGCCAGGTCGAGCGCGGCCAGTTCGCGCGCGAAGCGCGCATCGGCGACCGCCAGCGGCGCGCCGTCGTCGCGCTGCACGCTGACCACGCCGGTGAGCGCGCGGCGGATGCGCGACCAGGCGTCGGTGGCCTCGGTCGCGCCGCTGTCGAGCGGCTTCAGCGGCAGCGTGGCGAGTGCCCCGCGCAGCGCCACCAGCTGCTGCAGCGCACCGGCCTGGCTGGCCGGCTGGCTCTTCACCAGCGCCTCGCGCTCGGCGTTGACGCTCTGGCGCAGGCTGCTGAACGCGCCGTCGTTGACCGCGGCCAGGGTCTGATCGGCCAGCGCATACGCCGCGGCGGCACCCTGCGCGTCATGGAACAGCGTGTAGCGTTCGCCGGCCATGCGCAGCAGCGATTCGGCCTCGCCCAGCAGCATGCCGTCGCGGCCGCTCAGGCTCTTCTCGGCGAGCTTGGCCACCGCGTCCTCGAGATGACGCGTGCGCTCGGCCTGGCCGAGCAGCTCCTCACGCAGCGAACGGTTGACCTGGGCCGCGTCGTCCAGCCGCTGGTTCAGGCTGCCGCGCTGGTCATCCAGCGCGGTCAGCGTGGTTTCCAGCGTGGCCACGCGCTGCTGCAGGCTGGCGACGTTCCGCTGCTCGGCGGCGCCGCCCTGCGCCTGCTGCCACTGGCGCCAGCCGACGTAGCCGGCGGCTGCCACCGCGAGCAGCGCCAGCAGCACCGCCAGCGCCACGCTGCCGCCGCCGCGACGCGGCGCGGGTTGCGCCGGAGCCGCACGGGAGGCGCGCATGGGTGGATCGACCGGCAGCGCGCCGGTGGCGGCGGGATCGGGACGGGCGCCCTCGGGCGCGGCGGACGCGTTCGGCTGGTCGACGTTGCTCATGCGCGCATGCTAGCAGCCCGTACCGGCGCGTTCGTAGCACGCCGGCGTGAACGGCTCAGCCCGCGCGGGCCGCCGCATCGAGCAGGTCGGCGGAAAGCGCCGACGCAGCCGGCACGATGCGGGCGAAGCCGGCCGCGCGCGCCGCCGTCGCCAGCCGCTCGCTGCTGGCCACCGCGATCGCCGCGCACAGCCGCGTCCACGCCGCCGCCGGCAGCGACTGCTGCAGGTGGTGCAGCGCCTCGGCGCTGGACAGCAGCACCCGCGCCGAACTCGGCAACCGCAGCAACGCCTCGACATGACGCCGGTCCAGCCGCGGCGGCAGCCGCCGGTAGACATGCACTTCCTGCAATTGCGCACCGCGTGCGGCGAGCTGTTCGCGCAGCACGCCGCGGCCGCCGGGCGCGCCGATCAGCGCCACCCGGCGACCGTGCAGTTCGCGCAATCCGGGATGGTCGAGCAGGCCCTCGCTGTCCTGCCGCTGCGGCGCCAGCGGCGTGGCGATGCCGTGCCGGCGCAAGGCCCGCGCGGTGCCCTGGCCCACCGCCAGCACCGCGGCCTTGGTCCGCAGCGGCAACAAGGCGGCGGCGTGGCGCACCGCGGCCGGACTGGTGAAGACGATCAGCTCCGCCGCCAGCGCCACGCGCAGGTCACGGCGCGCGGCCACGGTATCCGCCACGCTGCGCAGGCTCAGGCCTGGCAGCAGCAGCGGCGCCCCGCCGAGCGCGCGCACCCGGCGCGCCAGCGCCGACGCGGTGCCGGCCGGGCGGGTGATCACCACGGTGCGGCCGCGCAGGTTCGGCTGGTCTCGGGAGGGTTGTCGCTGCATCTGCGCACCGCGTCCGGCCACTGTCATGGCCCCAGTGTAGCGGCGGCCCTACACTGTCTGGCTTTCCTTCCCCAGCAACCGCCGACCACGTGAGCACCACCGACGACGCCACGCTGCACGCGCAGCAGCTGATCCGCTTCATCCGCGACGAAATCCCGCTGGCCCGGGCGATGGACCTGCAGCTGGCCGATTGCAGCGACGACCGCCTGAGTCTGCGCGCGCCCTTGGCGCCGAACGTCAACGACAAGGGCTGCGCGTTCGGCGGCAGCCTGGTCAGCCTGATGACGCTGAGCGGCTGGGCGCTGGTGGAGCTGGCGCTGCGCCGGCGCAGCCTCGACTGCGACGTGTTCGTCGCCGAGTCGAGCGTGCGCTACCTGGTTCCGCTGTGGCAGGACTTCCGCAGCGAGGCACGACTGGCCGCCGAGGCCGACTGGGCCACGTTCTTCAGCACACTCGAGGCTCGCGGCAAGGCGCGCATCGGCGTCGATTGCGTGGTCCCCGACCAGCACGGCGCGCCGGCCTGCACCCTGAGCGCGCGCTTCGTCGCCAAGCGCCGCGGCTGAAGTGGCGCGCGCCCGCTTGAGGCAGAATGGGCAGGTATCCATCGGGGAGAAGTCATCCATGCGCCGTATCCTGAGCATTCTCGTCGTGCTGTCCGTGCTGCTGCTGACCGGCTGCGCCACCAAGGCCCGCAGCGACGCGTTGACCACCACGCTGAAGGCCTACGGCAGCACGCTGCGCTGGGGCGATTTCCAGAGCGCGGCGCAATTCATCGATCCGGCGGTGCGCGCCGCCCACCCGTTGACCCCGCTGCAGCTGGCGCGCTACCGGCAGGTGCGGGTGAGCGAGTACGACGACGGCGCCGGCCCGGTGCCGAGCGGCGACTTCGACGTGCAGCAGACCGTGCTGATTAACCTGGTCAATGTCCACACCCAGTCCGAGCGCAGCGTGGTCGATCACCAGAGCTGGCACTACGACGAGAAGACCAAGCGCTGGTGGCTGACCAGCGGCCTGCCGGACATCACCCAGGACTGAGCCGCGCACACCGCGACATATCCGTATAATCGCCGGTTTACCCGAACTGGTGCGGCCAAGGCACCTGTGGACTGACGATGAACGATTTCCTGCACAAGCTGCCCGAATTTGTCGGCAACCATGCCGCCTTGTCGGCCCTGTTCGTGATCCTGCTGCTGGCGCTGATCGTGATCCAGGTGAGCACGCTGTTCAGCAAGATCAAGGAGCTCAGCCCGGCCGGGCTGACCCTGCTGATCAACCGCGAGAACCCGCTGCTGATCGACCTGTCGGCGATCGCCGAGTTCGAGAAGATGCACGTGCCCGGCGCCCGCCACGTGGCAATGAGCCAGTTCGACCCCGAACACAAGGACCTGGCCAAGGCGAAGGAACTGCCGGTGGTGGTGATGGACAAGGACGGCCGCGGCCATTCGCTGAAGGCGTCGCAGCGCCTGGTCAAGGCCGGCTTCGGCAAAGTCTACATGCTGGGTGGCGGCGTGCTGGCCTGGCACGCGGCGCAATTGCCGGTGGCCAAGGGCAACCGGTAGGAGCGCGCTGGCGCGCGATGCTCTCCCGATTCCCGATTCCCGGCTCGAAAGCATCGCCCACAAAGTGGGCTCCTACAGTGGCAGGTCGTGGATGCCGGCGCGCCCGGCGATGATCGCCGCCAGCACGTCCGGCGCGTACTCGAACGAGTCGTAGTACAGCCGCTCCTCCGGCAGCCCGGCGGCGAGGAACCCAGGATGCGCGGCGTCGATCATCGCCGGCGGGCCGCTCATGTAGAGGTCGTGGCCGGCGAGGTCGGGCTGGTCCGCCAGCACCGCCTCGTGCACCAGCCCCGTGCGCAGGCCTTCGGCCAGTGCGGGGTGGGAGACCACGGCGTGGAACGCCAGGTTCGGCACCTCGCGCGCCCATTGCTCGGCCAGTGCGCGCAGGTACAGGTCGGCCGCGCTGCGCGCGCCCCAGTACAGCCGCATCGGCCGGCGTGTGCCCAGCGCGATGAAGTGCTCGACGATCGCCTTGACCGGGGCGAAGCCGGTGCCACCGGCCATGAAGATCATCGGCCGCTCGGAATCCTCGCGCGGCACGAAGGTGCCCAACGGCCCCTCCACGCGCAGGCGGTCGCCGACCCCGAGCACGTCGTTGACCCACGAGGTGAAGCCGCCACCGGCGACGTGGCGCACGTGCAGTTCGATCGAACCGTCCCGCTGCGGGCCGTTGGCGATCGAGAACGGCCGGCGCCGCCCGTCCTCCAGCAGCACGTCCAGGTACTGCCCCGGCAGTCGCCGCAGTCGGCGTTCGCCGCGATCCGGCTGCAGGCGCAGGCCGATCACGTCCGCCGCCAGCCGCCACTTGTCGGCCACCACCACGCCGAGCTGGCGCCGCGCGATGTCCTCCACCGAGGCCACCTCACGCGCCTCCAGCAGCAGGTCGCCGCACGGCACCGCCTGGCACGGCAGCACCGCGTGATGCGCCAGCGCGCCGGCATCCAGCGCCAGCGGCGGATTGCGCGGATACTCGCAGCGCCCTTCCAGCAGGGTCGCCTTGCAGCTGCCGCAGACGCCGGCGCGACAGGAATACGGCAATGCCACGCCCGCGCGCTGCGCCGCTTCCAGCACGGTCTCGCCGATGGCCACGGGGAACTGGCGGCCGGAGGATTTCAGGGTAACGATGGGCACCGGGTGCATTGTCGCGGCGAACGCGGCAGACAACAATGCGGACCCGCTTTACGGGAATCAACGATGAGCCTCTGGAAACAACCCACCGACCTGGCCCGCCTCAACGGCTGGAGCGCCAACACGCTGATGGAGGCGCTGGGCATCCGCATCACCGCGGTCGGCGACGACTGGCTGGCCGGCAGCATGCCGGTGGACGCGCGCACCCACCAGCCCTACGGCCTGCTGCATGGCGGCGCCTCGGTGGCACTGGCCGAGACCCTGGGCAGCACCGCAGCGATGCTCACGCTGGACCCGGCGAAGGAACTGGCGGTGGGCCTGGACATCAACGCCAACCATGTGCGCGGCGTGCGCGAGGGCAGCGTCACCGGCACCGCGAAGGCGCTGCATCTCGGCCGCACCACCCAGGTGTGGGAGATCCGCATCGAGAGCGAGCAGGGCGCGCTGGTGTGCATCGCACGCCTGACCATGGCGGTGATCCAGGCGCGCGGCATGGGCGTGCGTTGAACGCCGCGCCGTACGCCAGCCTCAGCCCCGACCTGGTGCTCGACGCGGTGAGCGCCTGCGGCCTGTGGCCGGACGGCCGGCTGCTGGCGCTGAACAGCTACGAGAACCGGGTGTGGCAGGTGGGGATCGAAGACGCTGCGCCGGTGATCGCGAAGTTCTACCGGCCCTGCCGCTGGAGCGATGCGGCGATCGTCGAGGAGCACGCGTTCACCCAGGAACTGGCCGACGCCGAGCTGCCGGTGGTGGCGCCGCTCGCCTTCGATGGCCGCACCCTGCTGCACCACGGCGGCTTCCGCTACGCGTTGACGCCGCGTCGCGGCGGCCGCGCGCCGGAGCTGGAAGCGATTGATCAACTGCAGTGGCTGGGCCGGCTGATCGCGCGCCTGCACCTGATCGGCGCGCGTGCGCCGTTCGTCCATCGCGGCAGGCTCGACCGCGACACGATGGTGCAGCAGCCGATGCTTGCGGTGCTCGCCTCGTCGCTGTTGCCGACCGCGCTGCAGACGAACTACCGCGCCGCCGCGACGCGGCTGGACGAAGCGATCGCTGCCCGGCTGGAAGCGCTCGGCCCGCTGCGCCAGCTGCGCCTGCACGGCGACTGCCATCCGGGCAACGTGCTGTGGACCGACGCCGGCCCGCACTTCGTCGATTTCGATGATGCGCGCAGCGGCCCCGCCGTGCAGGATCTGTGGATGCTCGCCAACGACGAGCGCGCGCTGGACGCCGTGCTCGAGGGCTACCGGCAGTTCCGCGATTTCGACGACGGCGAGCTGGCGCTGATCCCGGCACTGCGCGCGATGCGCCAGCTGCACTACGCCGGCTGGATCGCCGCGCGCTGGCACGACCCGGCCTTCCCCGCCGCGTTCCCGTTCGCCGCCGAACCGCGCTGGTGGGAACAGCACGTCGCCGACCTGCACGAACTGGCCGACGCGCTGGCCTGAAGACCCGCCGCGGCAGGCGGCCGCAAGAACTTTCTTCCGCGCACGCAAGCAGGCATGCTTGGCCGGATACCCTCGACCGAGCATTCCATGAAGCGATCCAAGACCGCCGCCCTGCTGCTGATGAGCACGGCCCCGCTGCTGCTGACCGCCTGCGACCGCAACCAGTCGCGCGAAGGCCTGTACACCTCGGTCGAGGCCTGCGTGGCGCAGACCAACGACAGCAACACCTGCCAGCAGGCATTCGCCAAGGCGCAGCAGGACGCGGTGGCCACCGCGCCGCGCTTCGCCAACCGCGAGGCATGCGAAGCCAGCTACGGCAAGGAAAAGTGCGCCGAACGCAATGACGGCGCCAGCCATTCGTTCTTCGGCCCGCTGATGACCGGCTTCTTCCTGTCGCAGATGATGCGCAACGGCGTGGCCGCGAACGGCTTCAACAGCGCACCGGCGTTCCGCGACAGCAACGGCGGCTGGCAGCGCCCGGCCACCGGCACCGGCGGCGTCTACCGCGGCGGCGCCGGTACCGCGACGGTGCCGGTCAACGCCACACCGAACCGCGCGGTCACGGTCAGCCGTTCCGGCTTCGGCACGTCCGGCAGCAGCCGCAGTTTCGGCGGCTGATGCGCCGCGTCGCCACGGCCGCGCGCCCCGACTGGCGCGCCAAGGCCGCCGAGTGCGGCTTCGGCTTCCACACCATCGACGATGCGCCGTACTGGGACGAGTCGGCGTACTACGCGTTCACCCTGCGCGAGATCGAGCAGGACCTCGAGGCGCCCAGCGAAGAGCTGCACGCGATGGCGCTGGAGATGGTCGATCGCATCGTCGGCAGCGAACGGCACATGCAGCAGTTGGCGATCCCGGAGCCGTACCGCGACTGGATCGCGCAGAGCTGGCGCGAGCGCCAGCCGCACCTGTACGGTCGCATGGACTTCGCCTACGACGGCAGCGGCCCGGCCAAGCTCTACGAATTGAACTACGACACGCCGACCTCGCTGTTCGAGGCCGCGTTCTTCCAGTGGCAGTGGCTGGAGGACCAGCTCGCCCGCGGCGTGCTGCCGGCCGGCAGCGACCAGTTCAACTCGATCTACGAATCCCTGGTGGAAGCGTTCGGCACGATCGCGCGCGGCATCGCGCGGCCGTTCCATTTCGCCGCGGTGCGCGACTCGACGGAAGACCAGGGCACAGTCGCCTACTTGCGCGACTGCGCGCTGCAGGCCGGCATCGACTGCGGGCTGTTGGCGATCGAGGACATCGGCATTTCCGAAGACGGCCGCTTCACCGACCTCGACGACCAGGTGATCGGCTGCCTGTTCAAGCTGTACCCGCTGGAAGACCTGTTCCGCGAATCGTTCGGCAGTTACCTGCCGCGTGCCGGGTTGCAGCTGATCGAGCCGCCGTGGAAGGCGCTGCTGAGCAACAAGGGCATCCTGCCGCTGTTGTGGGAAGCGCACCCAGGCCACCCGAACCTGCTGCCGGCCGAGTTCGACACCGGCGGTGAGTTGCCGCGCGGCTGGGTGCGCAAACCGCTGCACTCGCGCGAGGGCGCCAACATCGCGATGCATCTGGCCGACGGCCGCGAGCTTGCCACCGACGGCCCCTACCACGGCCCGTGCATCCGCCAGGCCTGCCATCCGCTGCCCGATTTCGACGGCCACCATCCGCTGGTCGGCAGCTGGCTGGTCGGCGACCGCGCATGCGGCATCGGCATCCGCGAGGACCGCTCGCTGATCACCCAGGACAGCGCCCGCTTCGTGCCGCATGCGATCGTTGAGGAAGCGCGCGGCGTGCTGATCGCCTGAGCCGCACGCCTGCGCGGAAAACCGCGACTCCGCGCAAACCGCTCCGGCACGGCTCGGCTAAGCTTGCGTCTTTTCCCGCACAAGGCCTCGCATGCGCACCATCCTGTTCCGCCTGATCGGCGTCCTCGAAATCGCCGGCGGCTTCTACGGCGTGGCGGCGATGCTGCGCCGCCTGCTGCCGTTCGGCGCGCACGACAGCCTGGTCGCGCTGCTCGGCCTGGCGCTGTACGGTTTCGTGCTGGCCGCCGGCATCCAGCTGGTCGCCGGCAGCGAGCACGGCGTGCGCCTGTCGCGCTGGGCACAGCTGCTGCAGCTGCCGCTGATCGCGCTGCCGGTGTTCAGCTACGGCCTGCACTGTGGCGCCTTCGTCAACGTGTTCGCCACCTTGCAGGCCGCCCCGCGGCTGGGCCTGGACTGGCACTTCGGCAGCCAGGGTTTCGTGCTCGCGGTCGCCGGCCCCTCCGTGTCGCGCCTGGGCATCAACCTGCTCGCGCTGCTCTCCTGGCTGGTCCTGCGCCTGCGCTGACGCTATCTGCTCCCTCCCCTGCGACTGAAGGAAGTCCCTTTGGGGCAACGCAGGAGAGGGTCGGGGCGGAGGGCTCCTGATCTTCTCCGCCAGCCCGAGCCGCCCTTCCCGCCCCCTGCCTCGCGGGGGAGGCGCAGGGCAGCAGCTATCATGCACGGATGAATACGCCTGCCGCGCTGCCCATCGTCCGCCTGAAATCCGATCGCAGCCCCGGTCATCCGTGGGTGTGGTCGGCACAAGTGCACAAGCCGGAGGCGAAGTTGCCGCCGGGCAGCCTGGTCGAGGCGCACGACGCGAGGGGCCGCTTCGTCGGCCGCGCATTCTGGAACGGCCACGCGCGCATCGCGTTGCGGCTGCTCGACACGCACCCGGACGCCAGCATCGACGCCGACTGGATCGCCGCGCGGATCGCCCGCGCGGTGCAGCTGCGCCGCGACTGGCTGCAGCTCGACGCCGTCAGCGACGCCTGGCGCGTGGTGCACAGCGAGGGCGACGATCTCTCCGGCCTGATCGTGGACCGCTACGCCGACGTCCTCGTCATCGAATACTTCGCCGCCGGCATGTGGCGTTTCCGCGAGGCGATCCACGCCGCCCTGCTCACCCACTTCCCCGGCGCGCAGCTGTACTGGTTCGCCGAATCGCACGTGCAGAAGCAGGAGTCGTTCGACTGCCGCAGCCCCGAGGTGCCCGCGCCGTTCGAGGTGCATGAGCACGGGCTGCGCTTCCACGCCGCGCCCGGACTGGGCCACAAGACCGGCTTCTTCGCCGACCAGCGCGACAACCGCAGGCGCTTCGCCGAACTGGCCAAGGGGCGCCGCGTGCTCGACCTGTGCTGCAACGCCGGTGGCTTTGCCGTGCACGCGATGGCGGCCGGCGCGCGCGAAGCGGTCGGCGTGGATCTGGATGCGGGCATCCTGGAAGTCGCCCGTGCCAACGCCGCCGCCAACGGCGTCGAGGTCAGCTTCGAGCAGTCCGACATCTTCGACTGGGTGCGCGCAGCAGTGGCGGGCGGCGAGCGCTACGACGCGGTGATCCTCGACCCGGCCAAGCTCACCCGCGACCGCAGCAAGGTGATGGACGCGCTGAAGAAATACTTCGCGATGAACCGCATGGCGCTGGACATCATCCCGCCCGGCGGCCTGCTGCTGACCTGCTCGTGCACCGGCCTGGTCGGCGAAGGCGAATTCCTGGAGATGCTGCGCCGGGTGGCGCTCAACGCCGGCCGCGAAATCCAGGTGCTGGAAGTGCGCGGCGCCGGCGCCGACCACCCGTTCCGCACCGACGTGCCGGAAGGGCGTTACCTGAAGGCGGTGTTCTGCCGGGTGGAGTGAATCCGCACCGCGGCAGATATCCCAACAGTTTCATCGAGGGATCAGATACACGCCAGGCCATGTGGATCCGCACGCTTCTCATCACGGTTGCAGCATGCATACCTGTCTACTTCGGTGCGGGGGCAAGTTTGTTGCGGTTCGGACTTGAGCCATTGGTGCTGCAACACTTTGATTCCTCAGCGCAGCCGAATGCACCACAGTTCCTGCGCATCAGCGGTGACGACGGCAATGCCATGTTGGTCCGACGCTACGGAGCCGCAAGGGTGGGTTGCGTCGTTTTCTTTCCCGGCCAGCACGGCATCATTCCCGTATACGAGCAGAATCTTTTCCCTGCGTTTTCTGCCCAAGGTATCGGCGTTCTGGCCGTCGCCTACCCGGGGCAGAATGGCGCTCCCGGCAAACCTCATCTGCCCGAGATTATGGAACTCGCCACTCGGGTAATTGCTTATGCCAAAGCCACTTGCCCGCATCACCGAGTCGTGGTCTATGGCCGCTCCCTGGGTTCCATGGTCGCCGCTTATGCCGCCGGAAAATCTCATCCCACCGGGCTCATCCTCGAGAGCACTGCACCCTCGTTCTCGTCGGCGATACGCCTCAGGTTAAACGCACGGTGGTATCTGGCGCCCTTGGCTCGGTTGCCGGTATCAAAGCTCGTTGCGCATGACTACTCGCTCGCTGAGGCACTGTCGAGCACGCACGATATGCCGGCCGTCATATTCCAGGGGACAGCGGATAGCGAGACTCCGCTCTCGGCTTTGCGAGCTGCGGGTGTGCTCGGCAACCTGCGACTTGTCGTGGTTCCAGGCGGGGTGCACTCAACCACAGACCTTCTGGCACGGGATCGGATCGTACAAACGACCTTAGCCATGTTTCAGACAGAACACACCTGACGCAATCAAGTGGATGCGCCTGCGGCACACCGCATGTTTCAGGTGGTGCGCGGCAAACGCCCTCGCAGCGAGGCGGCATCGAACGGGCCGGGCTCGGCGATCAGCGCGCGCGCGGCGTCGACCTGGTCCCACACGTTCCACAACAGCACGCCGCGCACGCGGCCGGCTTCGAGGTAATACACCACGCCCTCGCGGTTCGGCTCGCGCCAGTCCTCGACCACCTGTAGCCGCGTGTCGAGCAGGCCGACCGCCTCGTAGCCGAGGTCGAACAGGTCGGAATAGAAGAACGGCAGCGTGGTGTAGTCGCCGGCCACGCCGGCCATCGCGCGGCCGGCATGGCGGCCCATGCTGACCGCCGCGTCCTCGTGCTCCACCCGCAGGCGCCGGCCCAGTGCCGGGCTGTGGAAGTTGGCCACGTCGCCGGCGGCCCAGATGTCCGCATCGCTGCTGCGCAGGTGGGCGTCGACCACGATGCCGTCGTCGACCGTGAGCCCGGCCTGCTCGGCCAGCGCGGTGTCGGGCGTCACGCCGAGGCCGGCCACCACCGCTTCCACCCGCAACACCTCGCCGTCGGACAGTTCCAATTCCACGCCGCCGTCGGTCTTGTTGCCGCCGATCACCTTGATGCCGCTGCGCACATCCACGCCGTGGCTGCGGTAGTAGTCGTCGAGGTATCCGGTCAGCCCGTCCGGATAACGCCCGGCACCGATCGCCGGGCCGGGAAACAGCATCGTCACCTTGCAACCCACGCTGCTCAACGACGCCGCCAGCTCGCTGCCGATGAAGCCGCCGCCGATCACGGCGATGTAGGCACCGGGTTTGGCATAGCGGCGCAGCGCCTGGTAATCGTCCAGCGTGCGGAAATGGATCACCCGCTCGCCGCCGTCGAACGGCAGCCGCCGCGGGGTCGCACCGGTGGCCAGCAACAGGCGGCGGTAGCGGTAGGTATCGCCGTGGTCATCGCGCGCGATGCGCGCCACCCGGTCCAGCGATTCGATGCGGCGACCCAGGTGCAAGGTCGCGCCGCTTTGCGCGGTGGCCAGGTCGATGTCAGCGGGCGATTTGTCGCCCTTCCACAGCGCCTTCGACAGCGGCGGCCGCTGGTACGGCGGCGGCGCCTCGGCGCCGACGAGGCCGACGTTCGCCGCCGCATCGACCTCGCGGATCGCCTTGGCGGCCGCATCGGCGGCCATGCCGCCACCGATGATCAGGTAATCGTGGATGTGTTCCATGTCTTCTCTCCCGGGCCGACGGATCGGCCCATGATGCACCGCTGCGGCAGCGATAGCGTGAAAGGGGCGCAGCCGGTGAGACGGCTGGACGTACACTGGACGCATCATCCCGGGGAAACGTTCCATGTCGCTTGCCGAAATCCTGCTGATCACCCTGGTCATCCTGGCCGCGCTGATGCTGCTGTCGCAGGTCGCATCGCTGCTGCGCGGCCGCGGCGACCCTGGCCTGGGCGCGAAGCTGGACGCCCTGAAGGACGACAGCGCCCGCGTCGAGCGCACCCTGCGCGAGGAACAGCGCGCCGGACGCGAGGAACTGCAGCAAGGCTTCGACCGTTTCCGCGGCCACGTGGGCGAGCAGCTCGGCGGCATGTCGCAGCAGCAGGCCGAGCGCATCGACGGCTTCGGCCAGCGCCTCGCCGCGCTCACCGACGGCACCAGCCAGGGCCTGCAGATGCTGGCGCAGCAACTGGCCGAGGACGCGCGCAAGAGCCGCGAGGAAACCACGCTTGCGCTCAACCGTTTCGGCGAGCAGCAGCAGCAGCGCTTCAGCGCGCTCAGCGCCGAGCACGAGAAGCGCATGGGCGAGGTGCGCGCCACGCTGGAGGCCAAGCTCGGCGCAATCCAGCAGGACAACGCAGCCAAGTTGGAACAGATGCGCGCCACCGTCGACGAAAAGCTGCAGAGCACACTGGAGGTGCGGTTGGGCCAGTCGTTCCAGCTGGTCTCCGAACGGCTGGAAGCGGTGCAGCGCGGCCTGGGCGAGATGCAGAGCCTGGCCACCGGCGTGGGCGACCTCAAGCGCGTGCTCGGCAACGTGAAGACGCGCGGCGTACTGGGCGAAACCCAGCTCGGCGCGCTGCTCGAACAGTTGCTGACGCCCGACCAGTACGCCGCCAACGTGGCCGTGGTGCCCAACTCCGACGCGCGGGTGGAATACGCCATCCACATGCCCAACGGCATCGACGGCGCCGCACTGTGGCTGCCGATCGACGCGAAGTTTCCGCTGGAGGACTACCAGCGCCTGCAGGAAGCCCACGAGAACGCCAACGCCACCGCCGCCACGGACGCCGCCAACGCGCTGGAGCGGCGCGTGCGCGAGGAGGCCAAGCGCATCCGCAGCAAATACGTGGTGCCGCCGCACACGGTGGACTTCGCCATCCTGTTCCTGCCGACCGAAGGCCTGTTCGCCGAAGTGCTGCGGCGGCCGGGCCTGTTCGAGTCGCTGCAGCGCGACCACCACATCACGATCGCCGGGCCGACCACGCTGGCGGCAATCCTGACCAGCCTCAAGGCCGGCTTCCGCACGCTGGCGATCGAGAAACGCAGCAGCGAGGTATGGCAGCTGCTGGGGGCGGTCAAGACCGAGTTCGGCAAGTTCGGCGCGGTACTGGACAAGGTCAAGAAGAATCTCGACCAGGCCAGCAACCAGATCGATGCGACCGGCGCGCGCACCCGCGCGATCGAACGCAGGTTGCGCGGCGTGGAGACCGCGCCGGGCGAAGTCTCTCGGCAGTTGCTGGACGACGACGTGCCCGCGCCGGACGAAAACGACGACGCGGAAGCGTGATTCCCCCGTCCCGCCTGCACCTGCGCCGCCTCGACGCGGGCGCTAAACTGGCCCACCCGCCACCCGAGATCCCCTTATGAGCGAGCAGCGCCACCCGAACGACGTCAGCCAGGAACAGGCCGAGGAAGCCGTGCGCACGCTGCTGCGCTGGGCCGGCGAGGACCCTTCGCGCGAAGGCCTGCTGGACACGCCCAAGCGGGTGGTGAAGGCGTACCGCGACTGGTTCGCCGGCTACGACTCCGATCCGGGCGACTACCTGCGCCGCACCTTCAAGGAGGTGAACGGCTATGACGAGATGGTGGTGCTGCGCGACATCGAGTTCGAGAGCCACTGCGAGCACCACATGGCGCCGATCATCGGCCGCGCCCACGTCGGCTACCTGCCGACCAATCGCGTGGTCGGCATCAGCAAGCTGGCCCGCGTGGTGGACGGCTTCGCACGTCGCTTCCAGGTGCAGGAAAAGCTCACTGCGCAGATCGCGCAGTGCATCCAGGAAACCCTGCAGCCGGCCGGCGTGGCGGTGGTGGTGGACGCCAGCCACGAATGCATGACCACCCGCGGCGTGCACAAGCGCGGCGTGTCGATGGTGACCAGCCAGATGCTCGGCACCTTCCGCGACGACGCGCGCACCCGCGCCGAGTTCCTGCAGTTCATCGGCATCCACGGCGGCCACCGCTGAACGTGCGGCTGGCTGCTGCCGCGGCCCTGCTGCTGGCATCGATGGCGGCGCTGGCCCAGGACACCCGGGCGGCCTATCTGCAGATGTTCGACCGCGACGGCGATGGCCGGGTCAGCGAAGCCGAGTACCTGGCGTACATGGGCCGCGGCTTCCAGGCGATGGACCGCAACGGCGACGGCATTCTCGAAACCGACGAATTGCCGGGTGGCCGCGGCCCGCCGATCACGCTCATGGAATACCAGGACAACCTGCGCCGGCAGTTCCACCAGCTCGACCGCAAACGCGACGGCTTCCTCGACGCCCGCGAACTGACCGCGCCGCCACGTTGACACCCCTGGAAAAGACGCAGGAGCGTACCCTGTACGCGATGTGCTTCATCACGTGACGGAAAGCACCGCGCACAGGGTGCGCTCCTGCACAGGCCTCTGGCCGGGGGACAAGCTGCGCGTCAGGCCGAAATCGCCAGCTTCTCCGAGCGGTACAGCTGCGCAGTCGCCAGCACCGCGAGCAGTGCCGCCGCCAGCGTGCCGGCGAAGCACAGGCCGAGTTGCGCGGCGCTGACGCCATCGCCGCGCAGCAGCTGCATGATGCCGAGGTTCTGGCCCAAGAGCGGCACCGCGTACATCCACGCCTGAGCCTTGATCGGCATGAACGACAGCAGCAGGCTGGGGATGATCGGCACCAGCATCAGCAGCGAGATGTAGGTCTGCGCCTCGCGGTAGCTCTTGGCGAACGCCGCCACCATCGACTGCAGCGCCGCCAGCAGCAGCACCAGCGGCAGCATCAGCAGCAGCACGTAGGTGGCGAAGCGCAGGCCCAGGTCCAGCTCCATGCCGATCTTGCCGGCGGGAATGAACTGCCCCACCACGGCGAATGCCAGCAGGGTGATCAGCAGGCTGGCGACGGAGAATGCGCAGATCGCCGCCAGCTTGCCGCACAGGATCTTCCAGCGTGGCACCGGGTTGGCGAACAGCGGCTCCAGCGACTGCCGCTCGCGTTCGCCGGCGGTCAGGTCGATCGCCAGATACATGCCGCCCATGAAGATGGTGATGACGAAGAAGTACGGCAGCATCGCGAACATCAGCACTGCGCGCGACTGCGGCGTGGCCTGGTCGCGCCGGGCCACCTGCAGCGGCCACGCCGTGCCCGGCGACATGCCGCGCGCGACCAGCCGCATCGCGCCCTGCTGGCGCGCGTAGCTTTCGACCAGCTGGCTGACCCGTTCCACCGAGCTGTTCGCCTCGCGCTGCGAGGAGTCGTAGAACAGCTCCACCTGTACCGGCTCGCCGCGGCGCCAGGCCTTGCCGTAGTCGGCGCCGATGCGCAGCACCACGTCGGCGTCCTGCTGGCGCACGGTCCGGGCGGGGTCGGCCACCGGCGCGCCCGGCACCACGCCGCCGGCCTTCAGCGCGTCGAGCAGGTTCGGTGCGTACTCGGCGCCGATCACCGGCACCGACAACGGCTTCTCGGCCTTGTCCAGTTCGCGGTTCAGGGTGAGGTTGATCAGCATCACGAACAGCAGCGGCCCCAGCAGCGGGCCGGTGAGGAACGCGCTCATCAGGGTGCGGCGGTCGCGCAGGTTCTCGGTCACTTCCTTGAGGAACACGCTGAGGAAGGCGCCGCCACGCCGGGTTTTCGATGGGTTCGTGCTCATGCCGCCAGTCCCTCTTCGCTGCCGATGATCTTCACGAAAGCATCTTCGAGATTGCTCTCGCCGGTTTGTGCGCGCAGCGCGTCGGGCGATTCGTCGGCCACCACGCGGCCGTGCGCGATCACCACGATGCGGTCGCACAGCGCGGCGACCTCCTGCATGATGTGGCTGGAGAACAGCACGCAGCGACCCTCGTCCTTCAGCCGCCGCATGAACTGGCGCAGCGCGCGGGTGGCCATCACGTCGAGGCCGTTGGTCGGCTCGTCGAGGATCACGTTGCGCGGGTCGTGCACCAGCGCGCGGGCGATCGCGGTCTTCACCCGCTGGCCCTGCGAGAAGCCCTCGGTGCGGCGGTCGGCGATGTCGTCCATCTCCAGTGCCTTCACCAGCGCCTCGCGCCGGCTCGCCAGCAGCTCCTCCGGCAGGCCGTGCAGGCGGCCGAAGTAGTCGATGTTCTCGCGTGCGCTGAGCCGCTTGTACAGGCCGCGCGCATCCGGCAGCACGCCGAGCCGACGGCGCACGCCCAGCGGATCGACGGCCGCGTCGATGCCGTCCACCAGCACCTGGCCGCGGTCGGGCGTCATCAGCGTATAGAGCATGCGCAGCGTGGTGGTCTTGCCGGCGCCGTTGGGGCCGAGCAGGCCGGTGATCTCGCCGTCGCGGGCGCTGAAGCTGACGCCGTCGACGGCTTTCACCGTGCCGAAGGCCTTGTGCAGATCCCTGACTTCGATCACGAGACGTCACTCCGGTTGAGACATGCATCCCGGCCGACGGTGAACAGCGACAGTGTGGCCAGCGTCGGAAGCAGGACAAGGGAATAGAAATTCGGCGCCTTGAGCAGGGCGGCAGCGAGAATGGCCGCAGCCCACAGCACGGAGTTCGCCAGCACGTAGCGTCTTTTCATGGGGTGGCTCCATTGAAGTCGATGAAGATCGGCGTGGGCTGCAGCCGGTCCAGGCAGCTCGCGTCCAGCGTCTTCGGCTCGAGTTTCTCGACGAAACGCTGGATCAGCTGCGGCGTGCAGCCGGCCGCCATCACGCTGTGCGCCTGGCCCTTGAGCGTCAGCACGCGCGCGTTCGGCAGGCCTTTCGCCACCGCCTCGGCGTAGCGCGGCGGGGTCACCGGGTCGTACTGGCCGGCCAGCAGCAGCACCGGCTTGGCGGTCTTCAGCGGCGCATGGAAATCGGCCGGCCGCGTGCCCTTGGGCCACACCGAGCAGACCGCCTTCAGCGCATCGACCATGCGCGTGCCCAGGATGGTCTGCGCATCCTGCGGGCGCGTCGTCAGCAGGTCGGCATCCTCGCTGCAGATGACCGAGTACTGCATGCCGCTGCCCATCAGTTCGGACAGCTCGCCGGACAGCAGCTTGGCCTGGCCCAGCAGCGGGCCGACGTCGCCGCGGGCGGCCGCGTCGATCGACAGCGGCAGCAAGGCGGCGGTGGCCGGCGTATAGGCGAACATGCGCACGACGCTGGCCAGCGAGTCCTCGTCCAGCATCCGCTTCACCGTCTGGTAGCTCTGCGGGTCGCGGAAGCTGACCTGGTGCGGGTTCGCGCGCAGCGCATCGCGCAACTGGTACAAGGTCTGGTCCGGATCGCCGAACTGCTTCTTGCAGGCCGGCTCGGCGGTGCAGCGGGCGAACTGCGCCTTCAGTGCATCGTCCAGGTTGCGCGCGAAATCCTCGCCCAGCGCCAGCGCGTTCGGCACCGCGCTGTCCAGCACCGCGCTGCGCACCGCGTCCGGGAAGCGCCTGAGGTACTGCTGCGCCATCCGCGTGCCGTACGACACGCCGAGCAGGTCGAGCGGCGGCGCGCCGAGCGCCTGGCGCACGTCCTCCAGGTCCTGCGCGGCGACCGTGGTGGTGTAGTAGCGCGGATCGGCGTGACCGGCCAGCTGCTTCAGGCACTCGGCGGCGGCGGCGCGCAGCTTGCCGGCGTCGAACGTGCTGTCGTCGGCGGGCGTCGCCGCCTCGGCGGACGCCTTGCAGTCCAGCGCATTCGAGCCGCCGGTGCCGCGCTGGTCCAGCAGCAGCACGTGGCGATGCGCCAGCAGCGGCTTGAGCACCGACGCCACCAGGCCGGCCGAGTCGGTCGCCGCCTGGCCGGGGCCGCCGGCGAGGAAGGCCAGCATGTCCGGGCTGGCCACCTGCGCGCGCGAGCGCAGCACCGCCAGCTTCAGCCTGATCGTGCGGCTGTGCGGATCGGCGCGGTTCTCCGGCACCGGAAACTCGGCGCACCACGCCGCCGTGCTGAGCCCGCTGTTCGGCTGCGCCAGTTCGCATGCGGCCAGGGTGACGGCGCCCAGTTGCCAGGTGGCCGGCCTGGCCGACGTCACCTTCACGGCGACAGCCGGCGAAGCCGCGCTCGCGGCTGCCGGCGGCCCCTGATCCTTGTTCTGTTCGCGATGCCGAGCGCTCTGGCTGGCCACGAAGATCGCCACCGCGATGGCGACCGCCGCACCGATGCGTGCTCCGGGTTTCATGCTCACCTGCTGCTCCCTGGGTCAAAAATCGATTCAATCGGACGTCCAAACAATTTCGCGATCCTGAACGCCAGCGGCAGGCTGGGGTCGTACTTGCCGGTCTCGATCGCGTTGACGGTCTGCCGCGACACATCCAGTTGCTCGGCCAGATCGGCCTGCGACCAGCCGTGCTCGCCGCGCAGCTCGCGTACGTGGTTATCCATGGCGGCGGTAGCGCCGGACGACCAGCAGCCTGGCGAGGCCAAACGTGGCGAACAGGCACGGCATCACCCAGATCGCCACTGCCCCACCGCGCACCTGCGAACCGACATCCGCCAACAGCAGCAGGCCCGACAACACGATCAACACCACGTAGGCCAGCATCGCCGGGAGGAATTCGCGCAGGTAGCGCTTATGGACGGCGCGCATGGGGGGTTCCCGTGGTGGCGGCTGACAAGGGCTCAGGCGTCATGGGGCTGCCCGCCGGCGGCGCGGCGCCGCCGCCGATGGAGGGCACCCTGCACCAGCACGACCAGCACCGCCGCTGCCGCCATGCCCACGAACAATCCGGTGTCGAAGGCATCGTGGCGGCGCCAGGCGAGCCAGCCCACCACGGCGATCAGCCCGGCCACCAGCAGGATGCGCCAGCGCAGCGCGATGCCAGCCTCGTCGCCGGCGCAGGCCGGCTCATTGCCGTAGTGGCGCACCACCCACCATCGCGCCACTTGATAGCCGACCACCATGAGCGGAAATACCCAGAGCAGGATCGAGCCATCCAGCGGCACGACGCCCGCCGCCGCCAGGAAGCCGCCGACCAGGCTGGCCACGCCCACGACGGCCGTGGATGCCCCCAGCGCGATCAGGTGCGTGCGCTGCTCCAGCTCGTCGCCGTGCCGCACCCGCTGCGCCATCTGCCAGATCACGTAGAACACCGGCAGCGTCGGCAGCAGTGCCAGCACGACCCGCAGCGGCAGGCTGGCGGCGCCGCGAACGAGCGGCCACGCCAGCAGCAGCACCACGACATACAGCACCATCGCCAGTGCCACCCGGCTCCGGTAACGCCCTTCGGTAAAACGCGTCATGCCGCCGTCCTCTCCAGTGATTCCAGATGACCGCCGGCGCCCCTGCGCGCATGGCGATCCCTCGCTGTCATGTCAAGCGAGCTTGACAATTGCAGGTTAGACAACCTTCCCGGCAAATGTCAAGGACGCTTTACAAGACGGCCTCGGCCGGTGCGCAAACGGTCGCGAAATGTGAAAACGGGATGATGACTGCGTATTGAATAAGTGACATAGTTCGCAGTTTGAAGTGCCGATTTTTGTCACGGAAGACTGACAAAACACAGGAAATCCTTGCCCAGCCTCAAATCCCGCCTTCTCGCGAGCGGCCTGGTGTCTGACGTAACCGTTTACATGTTGATATTGGCATGCCGTTTGCTTATGGCCCTGCGCCAGTTCCTCAAATCCACCCGGAGAGAATCGTCATGATGTTCAAGAAAACCCTGCTTGCCGCCGCCGTATTCGCTCTGGGCGGTTTTGTCTTCCCCGCCGGTGCCGCCACCAATCCGGCCACCAGCACCTTCCAGGTCAAGCTGAAGATCAACAAGGCCTGCACCGTTTCCACGGGCGCCGCGCTGGACTTCGGCAGCACCGACGCCAACTCGACCGGCAACCTCACCACGTCCGCCAGCAATATCAACGTCACCTGCTCGAAGAAGACCGCCTACAGCGTCGACCTGACGCCGACTTCCAACAGCGCTGACGGCACAGGTTCCATGAAGGGCGGCATCGTTGGCAACGCCGACACCATCGCCTACGCGCTGTATCAGGACAGCGGCGACACCACCGCCTGGGGCAACGGCGCCAACACGCTGAGCGCCACCAACGGCCTCGTCGTCGGCAACGGCACGGCGCAGAACTACACCGTTTACGGCAAGGTGCTGGGCACCAACCTGAACGTCCAGCCCGATACCTACACCGACACCGTCACTGTCAGCGTGGCTTACTGAGTCGATGATCAATCGCCCGCTGTGCAGGCTGCTGCTGTGCGCCGGCCTGGCCTTGGTCGGTGCTGGCGCGTGGGCCAGTGGCCTGCAAGTTGCGCCGGTTTCGCTGACCTTGCAGCCCGCGCAGCATGCCGACGGACTGTGGCTCAGCAATACCGGCACCGACCAGATACACGCGCAGGTGCGCGTGTATCGCTGGACACAGGTCAATGGTGCGGACCAGCTGACGCCCTCGCAGGAGCTGGTGATCAGCCCACCGATGCTTGGTATTCAGCCGGGCGGCCGGCAGCTGATCCGGGTGATCCGGATCGGTGCGCCGCCCTCCGGCAACGGCGCCGTGGAAGCTGCCTATCGTCTGGCCATCGATGAACTGCCGGTGCACACACCGGGCAAGCGCGGCTTGCAGTTCGTGTTGCATTATTCGGTGCCGGTGTTCGTCGAGCCCCAGGGCGAGGCGGCCGCAACGGTCAACTTGCACTGGCAGCTGCAGCGTGATGGCGACCGCATGACACTGGTGGTGTCCAACGCCGGCACCGGCCACGCGCAGCTGGCCGAACTCATCTACGTAAGTGACAAGGGCAAGCGCACGACCATCGCCGGCGGCCTGCTGGGCTATGTCCTTCCCGGCGCCACCATGCGCTGGCCGCTCAAGCAGCCGGCTTCGGTCTTCGCTGAAAACGGCACGTTGGAGGCAGCGATCAATGGCGCGCAGGCCACGCAAACGCTCTCGCTGGCCGATCGCGCTCGCTGAGTCGCTACTGCTGCCCTGCCTGCTGGCCATCGCCACGCGCGCGACGGCGGCAGACGCGGTCCGCAGCCCCGACAGCGTGGACGGCTCGGCCCTGGCGGCCGATGCGGTAGGTGCGATGGCCACCATCGACGCCACCGATCTGTACCTCGACCTGATCATCAACGGCACCGAGCGGGGGCTGGTGCATCTCGGCTACCGCGACGGCACGCTGTGGGCCACGCGGGCGACGCTGCAGCAGCTGGGTTTCATGCTGCCGACGGACAGCCCCGATCCCGTCCGCCTGGACAGCTTGCCGGGCGTACAGGTGCGCTACGACGCTGAACAGCAGTCTGCGACCTTGACCGTGCCGCTGAAGCTGTTGCATCTGTCCACCAGCGTGCTCAACGCACAGAGCGCCTCGGTTCCCCACGCCAACGCCTCGCCCGGCGCGCTGCTCAACTACGACATCTACGCCACGCGCGACACCCGGGGAGGCGCCAGCGCGAGCGCGTACACGGAACTGCGTGTGTTCGGCGGCCCCGGCACGCTGAGCAGCACCGGGCTTTCGCAGACCAGCCGTACGAGTGGCGACTGGCATGGCCGCTCGGTTCGCCTGGATACGACCTGGAGCATGTCGTTCCCCGAACGGATGCTCACCATGGATGTGGGCGACACGCTGACCGGCGCCACCGCGTGGTCGCGTCCGACTCGCATCGGCGGCGTGCAGTTCGGCACCAACTTCGCGCTGCAGCCCTATCGCGTCACCGCGCCGCTGCCGCAATTCCTCGGCCAGGCCACGCTGCCCTCGCAAGTGGAGCTCTACATCAACGGCATGAAGCAGTACAGCGGCCAGGTGCCGGTCGGCCCGTTCCAGCTCAACGCGGTACCGGGCATCAGCGGCGCCGGCAATGCCCAGCTGGTGTTGACTGACGCGCTGGGCCGCGTCTCCACGGTGGACTTCTCGCTGTACAACACCCAGCAGCTGCTGCAGAAAGGGCTGACCGACTGGTCGGCCGGGTTTGGCTTCGTGCGCGAGGATTACGGCCTGCGGTCGTTCTCGTACAGCCGCGACCCGATGGCCAGCGGCAGCTGGCGCCTCGGCCTCACCGACCAGTTCACCGCCAGCGCCCACGCCGAGGTCACGCAAGGCTTGGCCAACGCCGGTGTCGGCGGCGATTGGCTGCTCGGCCATGCAGGCATCGTGTCCGGCTCGATGGCACGCAGCCAGCATGACGGGCTCGACGGCTCGCAGCTGAGTCTCGGCTATCAGTGGATCAACAGCCGCTTCAACTTCGGCGTGCAGGGTACCCGCAGCAGCAGCGGCTACCGCGACGTGGCCGCGCTGTACGGCAGTCCGTCGCCGCGGTTGAGCGCCAGCGCGCAGGCCGGCATGAGCACCGATGGTTTCGGCAACTTCGGCGTCAGCTATGTGCACCTGCGCTACCTGGAACAGACCAGCCGCTACGCCAGCGGCTACTGGTACAAGTCGCTCGGTCGCAGCGCTTCGATCAGCCTGAACCTCAACCAGAACCTGGACGTGTCGCGCGACCGCAGCGTCTTCCTGAGCTTCAGCCTGACCTTCGATGCGCGGACCTACATGAGCGCCGGCGTGCAGCGTCAAGGCAACCGCAACCTGTTCGATGCCAGCATTTCCCGCTCGCTGCCCACCGACGACGGGTTCGGCTGGCGCACACAAACGCAACAGGGCGACGGCAGCCATAGCGGCCTGGCCGAACTGGATTACCTGGGCCGCTACGGTCAGACGCAGGTCGGTCTCGTGAACTTCGGCGGGAACAGCAGCGCCTACGCCGGCGCCAGCGGCGCGCTGGTGCTGATGGACGGCCACGCGTTCGCTGCGCGCAGCATCTACAACGGCTTCGCGCTGGTCTCCACCGATGGCATCCCCGACGTGCCAGTGAAGCTGGAGAACAATCTGGTCGGCCATACCGACCGGCATGGCCTGCTGCTGGTGACACCGCTCAATGCGTACCAGAACAACAAACTCAGCATCGACCCGATGCAGTTGCCGGCCGACGTGCGCATCGGCCACGTGGACACCAACGCCACGCCCGTCGACCGCGCCGGCACCCTGGTGAGCTTCGGCATCACCCCGGTGCGCGCTGCCTCGGTGCTGCTGCGCGACGACGCGGGCAAGCCGCTGCCGCTGGGCAGCCAGGTGCGCCTGCGCGGCCAGCCCGGCGACCCGGCGCTGGTCGGCTTCGATGGCGCGGTATACCTGGACACGCTGGACAAGCACAACGTGCTGGAGGTCAGCTTGCCCGAAGGCGGCACCTGCAACACCGGATTCGACTATCGCAGGCAGGGTGATGGCATCCCGCAGATCGGGCCGCTTACCTGCGCCAAAAAGGGGGCGCCATGAACCGTCGCATCCATATCTACCTGTGGTTGGGCGCGCTGTTCGTCGCCTGCCAGTGGCTGGCTCCCGCCAGCATGGCGCCATTGCGCACCGCACAGGCCAGCGTGCCCGGCATCACTTGCACTGCGATCACGACCAGCATCAATTTCGGCAACGCCGACCCGACCGCCGGACTTACCTACTTTCGTAACTTCAACAGCGACGTCAACCTGAATACCACGGGTTTCCTGACCTACTACTGCACGAACACCTCATCGGCTCCGCAAAACATCGACGTGTGCATAAGTATCGGCAATCCCGGGGGTTCCAGTCAGCGATCCATGGGCGGACCGAAAAACGGCTCGCTCGATTATCAACTCTACAAAGATGCCGGCAATACCCAAGCCTGGGGCAGCAAGTACAACACGCCAGGCAAATGGGGCACGCCTTACATCGGCACCGTGGCAGTGCCTGCCAATGGCACATCAGCTCCCATCACGCTACCGATCTACGCCGCCATCGACAGTAGCCAAGGTATCAGCTGGACAACGAACAAGACCGGCCCATACAGCGCTACTTACGGCAACGGCGACGTAGCCTTCGACACGGGACCGGCGAACACTGGCTGCAACAACGCTTCGGGTGGAGGCACTATCAGCGGTTTTCAGGTATTGGCCAACTTGGTTCCGACTTGCCAAGTCGCCACCAATCCCCTGGACTTCGGCGGACTCGACGGTGACCCCAGCAATGCAACCGCCACCACCACGCTTACGGTCAGTTGCGTGAACGAGACCGGCTATCGTGTCGGCCTGGACAATGGCAAGAATTGGGATGGCACCACCCGACGCATGCGCGGTGGCCCCACGCACAGCGACTACGTTCCGTACCAGCTGTACCGCGGAAACTGCAGTACGAAGTGGGGTAATACCGACGGCACCGATACGCAAACCGGCACCCAGCCGTCGCAGATGTTTACAGTGTGCGGCAAGATTCCGCCAGGTCAAGGCTCGGCGACGCCTGGCGACTATTTCGACGCCGTCACAGTGTACGTTTACTACTGACGGATACTCGGCAAATCTCATTCGCGCTTATCAATAGACCACGCGTACCACCGCCGTATCCTCGTAATCGCCCAACGGGACCTTCTGCCCAGCGGGCACCGAGCCCGAAACGGCCAAGTGAATTGCCGTGGGGCCAAGCCCCTTGACATGAATCGCCTCGCCAGCCGGCCAGAGGTTGCCGTTGGCGCGCAGTTCGTAAGCCATGCGGACGCCGGACTGGCTGCGCATGGTGCGGTCGCCCTCGAGATAGACGGCTGCGGGCGTACCCCGCGCACACGTCACATCAATGGAGCCAGGCGATGCCGTGCCCGTGGCCGCACCGCCAGTGGTGTAGGGCGCCAGGGTCAGCGGCTGGGTTTGCACGCTGCACGAGGCCACCACGGTCACCGAGATCCGGAAACTGGCCGTAGCTTGACCAGCGACGGAAGGAAACGAGACCAGGGCGATGACTGCCATAAAAGCGGAAAGCAGCATCGGGACCAGCGCCAACCCGCCAGCCTGTCCTCCGCGACCGAATGCGCGATGGATGGCTTCCCGGCAAAGGCGACGCCCCGCCCACAAACCGACTGACCATTTCATTCCGTTCACCTCTCCAGGTGCCCCGGCCATGACGGGGTTCCTTGAGTGGCTTTCGGCGCGCTCCGCCCGAGCTTTACCGGCTTGAGCCCGCCGATGCCGGAAAACGTGACGAACGTCACGTTAATGGCGGGTCGGGGCCGAACTTCGCCGCAGCCACCTGTCGAACCGTCGATTTACCCCTACCCGCGTGAGCTGCGCGTGAGATGACGCGCGCGGGAAACACCGTCATCGGCCCGCCCCTCATGGCGTGAGGCGTGGCCAGATGTCATATCGGCGTGAAAGCGGCCAGCTTTATCAGCGCGAGGAAACGTACTTCTCGCGGCGGATCTGCGGCACCGGCAGGCCGAACTCCTTCAACGTGTTGAAGGCGGCGTCGACCATGTTGGGGTTGCCGCACAGGTAGGCGATGTCGCGCTCGGCATGCGGGGCCAGTTCGGTCAGCACGTTCTGCACGTAGCCGTAGCGATCGGTGGGGCGGGGCAGCGCGCGGGCCTCGCGGCTGAGGCAGGCATGGAAGGCGAAGCCGGGGTGGGTGCTGGCGAACGCCTCGAACTCCTCGCCGTAGAGCAGCTCGCCCTCGTTGCGCGCGCCGTACAGCAGCACCACGTCGCGGCCGCCCTGCGCCAGCAGCTTCTCGATCTGCGGCAGCATGGCGCGGTAGGGGGTGACGCCGGTGCCGGTGGCCAGCAGCAGGTAGCGCGGGTGAGTGTCGGCCTCCTGCAGGCAGAAGCGGCCGTAAGGGCCGCTGGCATCGATCACCCCGCCGACCGGCAGCTCGCCGAGCAGCTTGGTGGCGGCGCCGCCGTCGACGTAGCTCACCGCGATCTCGATGCGCCCGACGGTCACGGACGCGCCCGGCGAGCTGCCGTCACCGGTGGTGGCGATCGAATAGCTGCGCTTGGTTGCCGTGCCGTCGTCGTAGTGGAAATGCACCTGCAGGAACTGCCCGGGCTGGAACACCAATGGCTGGCCGTCGACGCGCTCGAACACCATGTGGCGCACCGCGGGCGCGAGCATGCGGCTGTCGACGAGACGGAGCTGGAAGTGGTTGGCCATGGGGCGGGTTCCGGAAACGGTGTGTGCCGTCCGGCAGGGCCGGACGACGGGACGTAGCCCGCTATAATAAGGGCTAACCCCCTCGGTGCAGCCCATGTCCCCGCAGTCTCAAGATAAGGCCCCGGCGCTTGTCGTCGACAACCTGCGCAAGACCTACGGCAACGGCGTCGAGGCGCTGAAGGGCATCAGCCTGACCGTGCAGCCCGGCGACTTTTTCGCCCTGCTCGGCCCCAACGGCGCCGGCAAGTCCACCCTGATCGGCATCCTGTCCTCGCTGGTGAATGCCACTTCCGGCGACGCGCGGGTATTCGGCATCTCGGTGAACCGGCAGCGCAGCGAGGCGATGCGGCTGATCGGACTGGTGCCGCAGGAGATCAACTTCAACCAGTTCGAGAAGCCGTTCGACATCTGCGTGAACGAGGCGGGCTTCTACGGCATCCCGCGCAAGATCGCCGCCGAGCGCGCGGAGAAATACCTGAAGGAGCTGCGCCTGTGGGACAAGGCGCAGATGCAGGCACGTACGCTGTCCGGCGGCATGAAGCGGCGGCTGATGATCGCCCGCGCGATGATGAACGAGCCCAGGCTGCTGATCCTCGACGAGCCCACCGCTGGCGTCGACATCGAGATCCGCCGCTCGATGTGGCAGTTCGTCAGCGCCATCAACGCGGCCGGCACCACGGTGATCCTGACCACGCATTACCTGGAGGAGGCCGAGTCGTTGTGCCGCAACATCGCGATCATCGACCACGGCACGATCATCGAGAACACCAGCATGAAGCGCCTGCTGGCGACGCTGGACGTGGAAACCTTCGTGCTGGACGTGACCACCATCCCGGCCGAGCTGCCGAGCATTCCCAACGTCACCCTGCGCCGCCGCGACGACCACACGCTGGAGGCCGAGATGGCCCGCTCGCACGACCTCAATTCGCTGTTCGCGACGCTGTCCGCGCACGGCATCGCAGTGACCTCGATGCGCAACAAGACCAACCGGCTGGAGGAGCTGTTCGTGCGGCTGGTGGAGAACGGCCGGCACGAACCGGGCCGGGAGCGCGCCGCATGAGCCGCAACGCCGCCGCCAACCTGGTCGCCCTCAACACCCTCGTGCGCCGCGAGATCGTGCGCATCATGCGCATCTGGACGCAGACGCTGATCCCGCCGGCGATCACCATGACGCTGTACTTCGTGATCTTCGGCAAGCTGATCGGCAGCCGCATCGGCAGCATCCAGGGCGGTTTCAGCTACATGCAGTACATCGTGCCGGGACTGGTGATGATGAGCATCATCACCAACAGCTACGGCAACATCTCCAGCTCGTTCTTCGGCGCCAAGTTCAGCCGCGCGGTGGAAGAAATGCTGGTGTCGCCGATGCCGAACTGGGTGATCCTCACCGGCTACGTGGCCGGCGCGGTGGTGCGCGGCCTGGTGGTCGGCGTGCTGGTGCTGGTCATCGCGCTGTTCTTCACCGACCTGCACGTGATGCACCCGCTGATCACGTTCGCCTCGGTACTGCTGGGCGCCACCATCTTTTCGCTGGCCGGCTTCGTCAACGCGGTGTACGCGAAGAAGTTCGACGACATCGCGCTGGTGCCTACCTTCATCCTCACTCCGCTGACCTACCTCGGCGGCGTGTTCTATTCCGTCACGATGCTGGGCGAGCCGTGGCAGGCGATCTCGCGCGCCAACCCGATCCTGTACATGGTCAACGCGTTCCGCTACGGCGTGCTCGGCATCAGCGACGTGCACGTGGGCTGGGCCTTCGTGGTGATGCTCGGCTTCGTGGCGGCGCTTACCGTGTTCGCGCTGCAGCTGCTCAAGCGCGGCGTGGGGCTGCGCTCCTGAAAAAGCTGCAGGGGCGCACCCTGTGCGCGACGCTCTTGCATGACGTGACGAAGAGCCATCGCGCACAGGGTGCACCCCTGCATCGAAGGTGGAAATGCGCGTCAACAAATACATCAGCGAAACCGGCCTGTGCTCGCGCCGCGAGGCGGACGAGCTGCTGCTGGCCGGGCGCGTCAGCATCAACGGCGCGGTAGTCACCACCGGTGCCAAGGCGCTGGACGGCGACGAGGTGCGCGTGGACGGCGAGATCGTCAAGGCGCGCATGCTGGCCGCCACGCCGGCGGCGAAGAAGGCCGTCTACATCGCGCTGAACAAGCCGGTCGGGATCACCTGCACCACCGATCCGGGCGTGTCCGGCAACATCGTGGACTTCATCGACCACCCGCAGCGAATCTTCCCGGTCGGCCGGCTCGACAAGGATTCCGAAGGGCTGATCCTGCTGACCAGCAACGGCGACATCGTCAACGAGATCCTGCGCGCGGAAAACCACCACGAGAAGGAATACCTGGTCGGCGTAAACAAGGCGGTCACCGACGAATTCCTGGCCGGCATGGCCAAGGGCGTGCGCATCCACGGCCAGATGACCCGACCCTGCCGCACCCGCCGCATCGCCAGGTTCGGCTTCTCGATCGTGCTGACCCAGGGCCTGAACCGGCAGATCCGCCTGATGGCTGCCGCGTTCGGCTACCGGGTCACGCAATTGCGCCGCGTGCGCATCGTCAACGTGAAGCTCGGCCACCTCAAGGTCGGCCAGTGGCGCAACCTCACCGAGGCCGAGTTGAAGGGGCTGTTGCCCGGGCGCACTCAATGGTGATTCTCGCCTCCCCCTGCTTGCAGGGGGAGGCTGGGAGGGGGTGAGGCTCTTGCTGCAAATCACCCCACCCCAACCCTCCCCTGCAAGCAGGGGAGGGAGTGGCACCGGCAAGCCTCAGGCGGCGGGCAGGCTCTGCAAATCCCAGCGCGGCCGCACTTGCACGGTCTCGTCCTGACGCTGGCCGCTGGCCAGGCGGATCGCGCCGGCCAGCGCGATCATCGCGCCGTTGTCGGTGCAGAAGTCCAGCCGCGGGAAATACACCCGGAAACCATCCTTTTCGCCGGCTTTGGCCAGCTCGCTGCGCAGGTGGCGGTTCGCGCCCACGCCGCCGGCAATCACCAGCCGCTGCGTGCCGGTGGCCTCCAGCGCGCGACGGCACTTGATGACCAGCGTGTCGACGATCGCCTCCTCGAATGCGCGGGCGACGTCGGCGCGGGTCTGCTCGCCTTGATCCGACTTCTGCCAGGCCAGCAGCACCTGGGTCTTCAGGCCGGAGAAGCTGAAATCCAGCCCCGGCCGGTCGGTCATCGGGCGGGAGAAGCGGAACGCGCCGGCCATGCCCTGCGCGGCCAGCTTCGCCAGCGCCGGGCCGCCGGGGTAGGGCAGACCCATCAGCTTGGCGGTCTTGTCGAACGCCTCGCCGGCGGCGTCGTCCAGGGTGTCGCCCAGGATCGTGTAGCGGCCGATCGCCTTGACCTCGACCAGCATCGAGTGACCGCCGGAAACCAGCAGGGCCACGAACGGCGGCTCCGGCGGATCGGCCTCCAGCAGCGGCGCCAGCAGGTGGCCTTCCATGTGGTGCACCCCGATCGCCGGCACGCCCAGCGCCCAGGCCAGCGCGCGCCCGACCGAGGCCCCCACCAGCAGGGCGCCGACCAGGCCGGGGCCGGCGGTGTAGGCCACCCCGCCCAGGTCGCGCACGCCCAAGCCGGCCTGGGCCAGCGCCTCGCGGATCAGCGGCAGCAGCTTGCGCACGTGGTCGCGGCTGGCCAGTTCCGGCACCACCCCGCCGTAGTCGGCGTGCAGCTTGATCTGGCTGTACAGGGTGTGCGCCAGCAGGCCGCGGCCCGGCGCGTCCGGCTCCCAGCGCAGCAGCGCCACCCCGCTCTCGTCGCAGGAGGTCTCGATGCCCAGCACGGGCTTTGAAAGTTCGTCAGTTTCCACGGTATACTTCGCGGCTCGCCCTGTTCAACAGTCCCGTCATCGGGGCAGATTACCACTCGGAGTTTCCATGCCCAACGTAAAAGTTCGCGAGAACGAGCCGTTCGAGATCGCACTGCGTCGTTTCAAGCGTACCTGCGAGAAGGCCGGCGTGCTGGCTGAAACGCGCAAGCGCGAGTTCTACGAAAAGCCGACCCAGGAGCGCAAGCGCAAGCGTGCCGCCGCGGTGAAGCGCCACCTGCGCCGGCTGTCGCGCGACGTCTCGCGCAAGGTCCGCCTGTACTGAGTTTCCGCTCGCCGTTCATCGGCGGGCCGCCCGCGTCTTCACGCGGCGCATGCAGGAAACACGGTCGGCGCGGGTTCTCGCAGCCGCCGCAAGCACTCCGGATTCGACCTCGGCCGGTGTTGTCCCCAGGACAACGCCGGCTTTGTCGTTTCCGTAGAATGACCCACCCGATCCCGAGGCTCCCGCCATGACGCTCAAGCAGCAGATCACCGAAGACATGAAGACCGCCATGCGCGGCGGCGACAAGCAGCGGCTGGGCGTGATCCGGCTGATGCTGGCGGCGATCAAGCAGCGCGAAGTGGACGAGCGCATCGAGCTGGACGACGCGCAGCTGCTCGGCGTGCTGGAGAAGATGCTGAAGCAGCGCAAGGACTCGGTCAGCCAGTACGCCGCCGCCGGCCGCGAGGACCTGGCCGACGTGGAACGCGCCGAGATGACGGTGATCGAGGGCTATCTGCCGGCCAAGCTCGGCGACGCCGAGATCGATGCCCTGATCAGCGCCGCGATCGCCGACACCGGCGCCAGCTCGCCGCGCGACATGGGCAAGGTGGTGGCCGCGGTGAAGGAAAAGGCCGCCGGCCGCGCCGACATGGGCGTGGTCTCGGGCAAGATCAAGGCGCGCCTGGCCGGCTGAGCGTGCCGGCCACCAGCAGCAACCCCAGCAGCACCAGCACGCCGGCGACCACCGCCAGCGCGATGCAATGGCGACGCCGGCGCAACCGCTGCCAGTTCGCCACGTCGAGGAAATAGCGGCCCTCGCCCGGGCAACGCAGCACCGCAAGGACGACCAGCCGGTGCCAGGCCATGCCCGGTTTCAGTTCCAGCTGCTGCGCCGTGCAGGCGGTTGCCGCGGTAGTGGCGGCGGCCCGCTCGAACGCGCGCACAATCGCGCGCTGCCTCAGCATCATCACCGTACTGATCACCATGATTCGTCACTCCCGGCGCCGGCCTGGAAGCTTGCCGCGCCGCGCCCGCACTGGCAAGGCGCCATGCATCGCGTTCACGCCCGTCCCGCTACAACAGCCTGACTCGCGGCTCCCGCCGCACGGGCGATCGTCGCTGCAGGAGAAACGCATGCTGAAGTGGGCCATCATCTTCGCCATCATTTCGCTGGTCACCGGCTGGCTCGGTTTCGGCGGTGTCGCCGGCGTGACCGCCACCATCGCCAAGGTGCTGTTCGCGTGCTTCGTGATCCTGTTCCTGCTGGCCGTGCTGGCGCTGATCGGCGTGATCAGCCTGTTCTAGGCTTGCTCGCCGCCCTGCCTGCGACATTTCGCCTCAGCCCAGCGCAATCCGCCCGAGCCTCCCCGGCGGCGACCGACTAGACTAGGCGGTCTATGCGCGGCCTGATTCCCGACAGCTTCATCGACGAACTGCTTGCCCGCGTCGACATCGTCGACGTGATCGAGCGGCGCGTGCCGCTGAAGAAGGCCGGGCGCGAGTGGACCGCGTGCTGCCCGTTCCACAACGAGCGTACGCCGTCGTTCTATGTCAGCCCGGCCAAGCAGTTCTTCCACTGCTTCGGCTGCGGTGCACACGGCAGCGCGGTGAAGTTCCTGATGGACTACGAGCGGCTGGAGTTTCCGGACGCGGTGGAGGAACTGGCGCAGACGGTGGGCCTGACCGTGCCGCGCGAGGGCGGCCGCGAGGCGGCGCCGCGCGAGGACAAGACCGACCTTTACGCGCTGCTCGACGCCGCCGCGGCCTGGTACGAGGGCGAGCTGCCGCGCAATGCCGACGCCCAGGCGTACTGCAGGAAGCGCGGGCTGGACGCGGAGACGATCCGGCGCTTCCGCCTCGGCTGGGCGCCGGCCGGCTACGACGGTGTGATCAAGGCGCTGGGCAACACGCCGCGGCGGATGGAGCTGCTGAACGAGGCCGGCATGGTCGCCTCGAGCGAGCGCGGCAGCAAGTACGACCGTTTCCGCGAACGGCTGATGTTTCCGATCCTCGATCGCCGCGGCCGCGTCATCGCGTTCGGCGGGCGGATTATCGAACGGTCCGGCGAGGGATCGCCGGCGCCTGATGCTCGCACGCAGGACGCGCGCAAAAGCGACGGCCCCAAGTACCTCAACTCGCCGGAAACCCCGCTGTTCCACAAGGGCCGCGAGCTGTTCGCGCTGTGGCAGGTGAAGCAGGCCAACCCGACGCTGGCTCGCATCGTGGTGGTCGAGGGCTATATGGACGTGATCGCACTGCACCAGGCCGGGCTGCCGATTGCGGTAGCCACGCTGGGCACGGCGACCACGCCCGAGCACACCGAGGTGCTGTTCCGCGCCGCGCCGGACGTGGTGTTCTGCTTCGATGGCGACCGCGCCGGCCGCGCGGCGGCGTGGAAGGCACTGGAATCCGCGCTGCCGCGGCTGCGCGACGGCCGCCAGGCGTACTTCCTGTTCCTGCCCGACGGCGAGGATCCGGATTCGCTGGTGCGCAAGGAAGGCAAGGCCGGCTTCGAGCAACGCATCAGGGACGCGATGCCGCTGTCGGACTATTTCTTCAATGAACTGTCGCACGACGTCGACATGGCCAGCCTCGACGGCCGCGCCCGGCTGGCCGAGCGCGCGCGCCCGCTGATCGCGAAACTGCCCGACGGCGCGTTCCGCGACCTGATGGCGCAGGAGCTGGAGAAGCGCAGCGGTGCCCGCGCGGTGCTGCAGGCCGACCCCGCCGCCCACCGCGCCATGCAGCGACCCACGGCAGTGCAGCGCAGCCTGGTGCGCAGCGCGATCTCGCTGCTGCTGGCGCAGCCGGGCATGGCCGACCAGGTGGAGAAGCCCTACCGCTTCCTGCGCCTGGACAAGCCCGGCGTGGAACTGCTGGCCGAACTGCTCGACCTCGCACGCGCGCGTCCCGGCATCAACTCCGCGATGCTGGTGGAGCACTTCGCCGAGCGGCCGGAATACCCTTCGCTGCAGAAGCTGATGGCGGCGCTGGCGGTGGGCGAGCTGGAGGCGCAGCGCAGCGAATTCTTCGATGCGCTGGCGCGGATGGAAGACCAGGCCATCACCCAGCGCCGCGATGCACTCACCGCGAAGAGCCGCGAGGCGGCGCTGGACCCCGCCGAGAAGACGGAGTTGCGCGAGCTGCTGGCTGCCCGCGTGCGGCCGCCGGTGGCCTCGGCCTGACCGCGATGATGTGCCGCCTGCCCGCCCGCCCTGCACCGGCCGCCGGATTCCATCCGGCTGCGGGATCCTGCCGGGCTGCGGCCGGGCAGGATCCGCACCAAGCGCAAGGACACTGATGGATCTGCTGCAGCAACTGGTGACGATCTTCGCCGAGAACGGCTACGTGGCCGTGTTCATCGCGCTGATGATCTGCGGTGCCGGCCTGCCGCTGCCGGAAGACATCACCCTGGTCGCCGGCGGCGTGATCGCCGGGCTCGGCTACGCGAACGTGCACGTGATGTTCGCACTGACCATGTTCGGCGTGCTGCTGGGCGACTGCGCCATCTTCCTGCTCGGCCACCACTACGGCGCACGCATCCTGCAATGGCGCTTCGTGGCGCGCGTGCTGACCCCGTCGCGCTACGTCAAGGTGCAGGAGAAGTTCGACCACTACGGCAACCGCATGTTGTTCTTCGCGCGCTTCCTGCCCGGCATGCGCACCACCGTCTACCTCACCGCCGGCACCACCCACCGGGTGTCGTTCCTGCGCTTTCTGCTGATCGACACCATGGCGGCGCTGATCAGCGTGCCGTTCTGGGTCTACCTGGGCTACTTCGGCGCCAACAACCACGAGTGGCTGGTGAAATGGATGCACCGTGGCCAGAGCAGCCTGTGGGTGCTGATCGGGCTGCTGCTGCTGACCGTACTGGTGCTGTGGTGGAAGCATCGGCGGCGCACGCGCTGCGGGCTGGATTGAGCGGTTCCACATGTCGCCGCGCCGCGTCCGTCCGGACAAGTTCACCCTCGCCTTGCTCGCCACCGTGGCGCTGGCCTCGCTGCTGCCCTGCCGCGACGGCACCGCGCAGGTCTTCGACGCGATCACCGATGCGGCGATCGCGTTGCTGTTCTTCCTGCACGGCGCCAAGCTGCCGCGCGCGGCGATCATGCAGGGGCTGACCCACTGGCGACTGCACCTGACCGTATTCGCCGGCACCTTCGTACTGTTCCCGCTGCTGGGGCTGGCGCTGCGGCCGCTCGGACAGGTGCTGCTGACGCCGGAGCTGTACCTCGGCGTGCTGTTCGTCTGCACGCTGCCGTCCACCGTGCAGTCGTCGATCGCGTTCACCTCGATCGCCGGCGGCAACGTCTCCGCCGCGGTGGTCAGCGCGTCGATGTCGAACCTCATCGGCATCGTGCTGACCCCGCTGCTGGTCGGCCTGCTGCTGGCCAGCCACGGCGGCGGCGCCTCGTGGCGGGGCGTGCTGGACATCATGCTGCAACTGCTGCTGCCGTTTGCGCTCGGCCATGCCGCGCGACGCTGGATCGGCGGCTGGGTCGACCGCCACAAGCCGCTGCTCGGCTACACCGACCAGGGCACGATCCTGCTGGTGGTGTACACCGCGTTCAGCGCCGCTGTGGTCGGCGGCCTGTGGCGCGACACGCCGGTCTCGGCGCTGCTCGCCACCCTGGCGATGTGCGCGCTGCTGCTGGCGCTGGTGATGCCGACGCTGAGCTGGGCCGCGCGCCGGCTCGGCTTTTCGCGCGAGGACGAGATCACCATCGTGTTCTGCGGCTCCAAGAAGAGCATGGCCAGCGGCATCCCGATGGCGAAAATCCTGTTCGCCGGCCAGCTCGGCGGCCTCGGCGCGCTGGTGCTGCCGCTGATGATCTTCCACCAGTTGCAGCTGATGGTGTGCGCGGTGGTGGCGCAGCGCTACGCCACGCGGGCGGCGGTGACGGATGACACGCTGGAAGCGGACTGACGCCGGCGCCGCTCGCCCGGCCGTCAGGAGTCGCCCGGCGCGTAGTTGAAGCCGAAGGTGAGCCAGTGCCCGTCGCGGTCGTGGCCGGCGAGCAGCTCGAAGCTGAGACCGCGCGCAAACGACCGCCGCAGCCCGGCCTGAGCCGTGCCACCGGCGCCGCGCGCGGCATAGAGCTCGGCGAGGCCGCTCCAGTGCGCTCCCAGTGCGTACTGCATGCCCACGCCGCCGCCCGGCCACGGCGGCCCGCCGCGTGCGGTGTTCCAGCTCATGTTGACGTGCACGGTCCAGGACGGATCCAGCGGCAGGCTGACGACGAGGTTGGCCGTGCCCGCCGCCAGGCGGTGATCGGAGCGGCGCCAGCTGCCGCCCAGCGAAACGGCGACGCCCGGGGTGGCTTCGTCCATGTCGCGCAGCGTGCGCTTGAGGCCAGCGCTCAGCCACGGCCCCGACGGCGCCCCGGCGTTGGCGCTGCCGCCCAGGCTGTACTCCACCCCGCCCAGGCCGCAGGCCGGCACGGCCGTGGCCTCGCCACCGCCGCGCAAGCGCAGCCAGGATTCGAGCTGGCAGCGGCCATCCGGCAGGGTGCCGGCGTCATCTACCAGCAGACTGGTTCCCGCCCGCGCCGCACACGGCGACAGCAGCATGGCAGCCACCACGAATGACACGGCAAGGCGGCGCATGGTCGCTGCTCCCGGCCATGGTCACAGCCAGCGGCCGTAGCGGCGGATGTACACCAGCTTCATCAGCTGGGTCAGCACGCCGTAGGTGAGCACGGTCAGCGCCACCCAGCCGAAGAACGCCGGCGGCAGCGCTACCATGCCGATCTTGGCGCCCAGCCCGGTGAACGGCACAAACAGGCCGATCAGGATGACCGCGGTGGTCAGCGCCAGCACCGGGGCCGAGGCGATGCTCTGCAGGAACGGGATCCGGCGCGTGCGGATCATGTGCACGATCAGCGTCTGCGTCAGCAGGCTCTCGATGAACCAGCCGGACTGGAAGAACGGCTGGTGCGCCATCGAGTTCGCGCCGAACACGTGCCACAGCAGCAGGAACGTGGTGATGTCGAAGATCGAGCTGACCGGGCCGATCCACACCATGAAGCGGCCGATATCGCTGGCGTCCCACTTGCGCGGCTTGCGCAGGTACTCGTCGTCCATGCGGTCGAACGGGATCGACAGCTGCGAGATGTCGTACAGCAGGTTCAGCACCAGGATCTGCAGCGGCAGCATCGGCAGGAACGGCAGGAACGCGCTCGCCACCAGCACCGAGAACATGTTGCCGAAGTTCGAGCTGGCGGTCATCTTGATGTACTTGATGATGTTGCCGAAGGTGATGCGGCCCTCGATCACGCCCTCCTCCAGCACCATCAGGTTCTTTTCGAGCAGGATGATGTCGGCCGATTCTTTGGCGATGTCGGTGGCGGTATCCACCGAGATGCCCACGTCCGCCTCGCGCAGCGCCGGCGCGTCGTTGATGCCGTCGCCGAGGAAGCCCACCGTGTGGCCCTGGCGCTGCAGCGACTTCACCACGCGCGCCTTCTGCAGCGGCGACATCTTGGCGAACACGGTGGTGCGCTTGACCAGCTCGTCCAGCGCCGCATCGTCCAGCGGCTCGATCTGCCGGCCCTGCGCCGAATGCTCCACGTCCAGCCCCACTTCGCGGCAGATCTTGCGCGTCACCGCCTCGTTGTCGCCGGTGATCACCTTCACCTGCACGCCATGGTGATGCAGCGCGGCGATCGCGGTGGCCGCCGAATCCTTCGGCGGATCGAGGAAGGCCAGGCAACCCACCGCGGTCAGCCCGCTCTCGTCGGCGACGCCGTACGGACGCCCGGCCGGCGGCTGCTGCTTCACCGCCACCACCAGCACGCGCAGGCCGTCCTCATTGAGCCCGCGCGTCATCTCCTTGATCTCGTCGCGCTGCGCGTCGGTCATCGGCACGATCTGGTCGCCGGTCTTCGCCCAGGTGCAGATCGACAGCATCTCCTCCACCGCGCCCTTGCACACGATCAGGTCGTGGCCGTCGCCGTTGCCGAGCACGACGGACATGCGCCGGCGCTGGAAGTCGAACGGGATCTCGTCGACGATGCGGTAGTGCGCCGCGGCCGGCTCCAGGTCGCGATGCGCCAGCACCGCCTTGTCCATCAGGTTCTTCAGGCCGGTCTGGAAGCGGCTGTTGAGGTAGCCGTATTCCAGCGCCTCGTCGGACTCCTCGCCGTGCAGGTCGAGATGCCGCTCCAGCACGATCTTGTCCAGCGTCAAGGTGCCGGTCTTGTCGGTGCACAGCACGTCCATCGCGCCGAAGTTCTGGATCGCGTTGAGCCGCTTCACCACCACCTTGCGCCGGGACATCGCCAGCGCGCCCTTGGCCAGGTTCGCGGTGACGATCAGCGGCAGCATCTCCGGGGTGAGGCCGACCGCCACCGACAGCGCGAACATGAACGCCTGCAGCCAGTCGTGCTTGTCGAAGCCGTTGATCAGGAACACCACCGGCACCATCACCGCCATGAAGCGGATCAGCAGCCAGCTGACGCTGTTCACGCCGCGGTCGAAGCTGGTCTGCACGCGCTGGCCCACGATGCTGTGCGCCAGCGAGCCGAGATAGCTGCGCGGGCCGGTCGCCACCGCCACCGCGGTGGCGGTGCCGCTGACCACGTTGGTGCCCATGTAGCAGATCGTCGGCAGGTCCAGCGGATTGGCGTGGTCCGCCTCGGCCGCGCCGTGCGCTCCCGGCGCGGCCTTCTCCACCGGCAACGACTCGCCGGTGAGGATCGCCTGGCTGATGAACAGGTCCTTCGCATGCAGCAGGCGCAGGTCGGCGGGCACCATGTCGCCCGCGGCCAGGTGCACGATGTCGCCGGCGACCAGCTCGCCCACCGGCACCTCGATGCGCTCGCTGTGGCCGTCGGAGGCGCGCCGCGTCACCGTGGCGGTGTTGCGCACCATCGCCTTCAGCTTCTCCGCCGCCTTCGAGGAGCGGTACTCCTGAGTGAAGCTCAGCAGCACGCTGATGCCCACCATCGCCGCAATGATGATCGGCCCGGACAGGTCATCCGGCGTGGCGAACATCTGCACCACCGCCAGCACCAGCAGCACGATGATGAACGGGTTCTTGAACGCACGCAGCAATTGCCGCGACCAGTGCGGCGGCTTCTCGTACGAAACCTCGTTGATGCCGTCGCGATGCAGCCGCGCCTCGATCTGTTCCTCGTCGAGACCGGCCGGGGTGGTCTCCAGCGACGCCAGCAGTTCGCTGTTCGCGCGGAATGCCTCCTGCGCCACCGCCACGTGCAAGGGTGCCGACGCACCCCTGTCGGCCGCCCTCGGCAGGGCACCCTGGATGGATTGCTTGATCATGACCCGCTTCCGTGAATTCGCCGATGCCTGCCGCCGATGCGAGTCCGCGGAATCAATCCGCCAACTTCGCCGGCGCCGGTGTGCCTGGCCGCGCATGCGGCCGGAACGGTTCCGCCACTGGCGGAGGCCATCCCTTGCATGACGTCATGGCGACCATCAGCGACTGGATACCAGTGCGAGATGGCCGGAGGATGGCAGCGCGTCGCCGCGGGCCTTGGTTGCCGCCGACGTGCGGCCGCCGGCGTCGGCGCGGCGGTGCAGTTCGACCACGTTGCTGCCGGCCGACCGCTCCAGCGGGGCGGGCACGGTGATGGTGTAGGTGGCGCGCACGGCCTCGCGGCGGCCAGCCAGCAGCCGGCGCAGCATGCGCAGCAAAACGGAATCGCGAAGGAGCTTCATAGCCCATCTCCTCGTTACGGCGCCCGCGGCGCCGGAGGAGGTGGGCCGGTCTTCCCTAGTCGAGGAAAGCGCCGGCCGACCGCAGGCGGTCGCCGCAGATCATCAGCTTGTTATGCAATGCCGGCACCCGATGCGAGCGGATGTCGACGTTGCGACTAGGGTAAACGTCCATATGCCTTGGTTAGTCAGGACAGGGAGCCGGCCGGCGCGAGCGCGCCGGATGGCGCGCGCATTGTTGTGCTGCAGCAGCGTGCTGTCAATGCCTGCGGCGACGAAAGTTCGCACGATCGCTGCTCAGCCGAACGGCACCGGCGGCGGGCCGGAAGGCACCAGCGGCGGCAGCAGCCAGTGGTCGACCAGCAGGAACGCGAACAGTGCCATCAGGTAGACGATGGAGTAGCTGAACACCTTCATCGCGTACAGCTCATCCGGCGGGTTAAGCAGGCGCACCGCGTAATACAGGAACGCGCCGCCCAGCACCGCGGCGCCACCCAGGTAGACCAGGCCGCTCATCCCGGTCAGCACCGGCAGCAGGGTCACCAGCACCAGCAGCACGGTGTAGAACAGGATGTGCCAGCGGGTGAACACCACGCCGTGGGTCACCGGCAGCATCGGCACCTGCGCGCGCGAGTAGTCGTCGCGGCGGAAGATCGCCAGCGCCCAGAAGTGCGGCGGCGTCCACACGAAGATGATCAGGCACAGCTGCAGCGCGTACGGGTGCAGCGCGCCGGTGACCGCGGTCCAGCCCAGCACCGGCGGGATCGCGCCCGCGAGGCCGCCGATCACGATGTTCTGCGGCGAGGCGCGCTTGAGGAACGCGGTATAGATCACCGCATAACCGATCAGCCCGGCAAAGGTCAGCACCGCGGTCAGCGTGTTGACCCACAGCACCAGCACCAGCATCGAGGCGATGCCTAGCGCCAGCGCGAACACGAACACCTGGCGCGCGTTGAGATGCCCGGTGGCCAGCGGCCGGTGCGCCGTGCGCACCATCACCTTGTCGATGCGCTGGTCGATCAGCTGGTTGAACGCGGCCGCCGAGGACGAGGCCAGCCAGATGCCCAGCGTGCCGAACACCAGCGCGCGCCACGGCGGCATGCCGGGCACAGCGAGGAACATGCCGATCACCGCGCAGAACACCAGCAAGGCGACGATGCGCGGTTTGGTCAACAGCAGGTACTCGTGAAGAACGCTCATTTCAGTGCCGCCCCAACGACAGGAACATCGATTCGTCATGCCGCCGCTGCGTGCGCGCCAGCGTGGCCAGCAGGGTGGTCAGCAGCAGCGCCGCCACACCATTGTGCGCGGTCGCCACCGCCAGCGGCAGACCGAAGTACACGTTGCTGATACCCAGCAGCACCTGGCCCGCCAGCGCCAGCGCGATCGCCAGGCCCAGCGCGCGCAGGCCATGCCGCGCCGTGCGGACCGCCAGCCAGCCGAGGTAGCAGAACACCACCAGCGCGCCGATGCGGTGCGCGATCTGGATCGCGCTGCGCGCGGCCATGTCGAGCACGCCGCCCTCGTAGTTCACGCCGATCCCGCGCCACAGCACGAAGCCCTCGCGAAAATCGGTGGGCGGCGCCCACTGGCCGAGACACTCGGGGAACGAGCCCGGGCCGTAGCCGCAGGCCAGCGCGGCGTAGTTCGCCGAGGTCCAGCCGCCCAGCGCGATCTGGCACAGCAGCAACATGATGCCGATCGCCACCAGCCGGCGCAGGTCGGCAAGACCGTCGTCCGGCGCCGCCACGCCGGCGAAACGCAGCGCGGCGTAGGCCAGCAGCGCGAACGTGCTCATGCCACCGAGCAGGTGGCCCATCACCACCACCGGCTTGAGCAGCAAGGTCACCGTCCACATGCCGAGCATCGCCTGGAAGATGATCACCGCCAGCGCCAGCACGCAGATCTTCCACGCGCCGGGCCGCGGCAGCCGGAGCGCGGCGAGCAGCGGCAGCACGATCGCACAGGCCGCCAGCAGCGACGACCACAAGTGTTCGCCGCGCATGTACAGGCCCACCCCGAGCGCCGCGAACACGGCGCCGCCGACCACCGCCAGCAACGTGCCGCGCCGGCGCCAGCCGGCGATCAGCGCCAGCAGCAGCACCAGCACGCCGAGCGTGCCGGCGAGGAAGCGGTGCACCTGCTCGCGCCAGGCCTTGTGCGCCTCGTACGGGCGATCCGGGAACGCCGCGTCGGCATGCGCCACCGCCTGCGCATGCTGCGGCCAGGTCACCTGGCCGTAGCAGGTCGGCCAGTCCGGGCAGGACAGGCCGGCGTTGGACAGCCGCACGAACGCGCCGAACATCACCAGCCCGAACGCGAACACCGCCGCGAACAGGGCCAGCCAGCGCAACACCCGCGGCGCATGCGACGACATCACTTGACCACCTTCTGCAGGTCCTTGCGCAAACCGTTCGGATCGAAGCCGGCGCGATACAGCGACAACGCGGTGCCGTTGGACTCCACCAGCAGCGCGCTCACGCTGTCCGGCGCGTCCGGCCGAAACCCGGCCAGCTTGCCGTCGACGTCGGCGCCGAGCTGCCAGTAGTTGCGCATGCCGTCGCGCGTGTCGTCCGCGGGCGGCGTGCCCAGGTAGAGCAGGCGCAGGCGCGACTGGTTGCGGTTCAGCGTGACCCGCGCCGCGGCCATGCTGGTCAGCGTGGCCAGGCAGCGCGCGGCGCAGCCGGGGCCGGCCAGCGCCACCAGGGTCAGCCGCGGCTGGCTGTCGCGCCAGGCGTAGGGCTGGCCATTCGCCAGCTGCACGCGCAACTGCTCGTCGACGAAATTGCGCTGCGGCAGGATTGGTTCGCCGTTGCCCTTGGTGCCGGGCTGCCAGCCGCTCCAGCTGAGCAGGCCGGCGGCGATCATCGGCGCGACGAACGCCAACACGATCATCAGCAGGAAGATTCGGCTCTTGCGCACGGCGGCGGGATCGGCAGCTTTCATGGGACGTCATCAACCTTCGCGGAATCGGATTTGCGTGGTTTGCGCTTGCGATGCACGACCAGCAGGATCACCACCGCCGCCAGCGCAAAGGTGAACCACTGGAACGCGTAGGCGCGGTGCCGCGCTGGCGGCATCGAGGAAAAATCGAGGTTGCGCTCGCGCTCGTAGATCGCCGCCGGATCGGGATCCAGCGCCAGCACGCGCGGATACAGCCCCCGCCCGAGGTCGGCAGCGACCTGCGCGGGGTCCAGGAAGATCGAGCTCTTCGGCCACTGCGTCTGCCGCGCCAGCGCATTGCCGCCCATCTCGAAACCGACCGGCGGCGGCGGCACGTACAGCCCCTGCAGGCTCACCTTGCCGGTCGGCAGCGGCGGCACCTGAGGCGGCTTGTCGCTGCCGTTGCCGGGCAGGAACCCAAGGTCGACCAGCAGCAACGGCGAGTGGCCATCCAGCGCCAGCGGCGCGTACACCTGCACGCCGCCGCGGCGGTCGTGCTTCGGGTTGTCCAGCAGGTATACGCGGTCGGCCAGGTAGTGGCCGTCGACCTTCACCCGCGGAAAGCCGTCCGCCGGCGGCGTGTCGGCGACCCCGGCAAAGTCCTGCAGCGGCGCCGCGGCGGCCGCGGCATACCGTCGCAGAAGGTCGTCCTTGAAGTCGGCGCGATGCAGCTGCCAGACGCCCAGGCGCACGAACAGCAGCGCTCCGGCCACGGTCAGCAGCAGCGCCCACCATGACGGACGACGGAATCCGCTCACGCCGGGCGCCTGCCGGCGGCCGCTATACTCGTCATGTCGAACTGGATCGGATCAATCACGTGGAAACCATCTATAAAATTGCGCTGGTCGTGGTGCTGCTGGTGGTGATCTTCAGCCTCGGCCAGGCGCTGTACTTCATGATGACCGACAAGGACGACGACAAGCGCACCGTGTGGGCGCTGACCCGTCGCATCGGCCTGTCGCTGCTGTTCATCGCCATGGTCGCATTCGGCATCTGGATGGGCTGGCTGCACCCGCACGACGTCGGCCAGTGATTGTAACCGCCACGACACACTGACTGTTCGCCGCCAAAAGAAGAAGCCCGCCATCCGGCGGGCTTCTTCGCATCTGAACTTCACCGGAGCGACGCTTTTTTGAAGAGTCCGGCCACGGATGGCCGGTTCTTGACCTTCGCTCTCCGCGACAGGACGTCGCGTGAAGTCCTGCCTTTTTGAATAGTCCGGCCAAGGATGGCCGGTTTCTTGACCTTCGCCCTTCGCGACAGGACGTCGCGTACAGTCAAAGTATATACACGAACATGAACAGGCCCAGCCAGACCACGTCGACGAAGTGCCAGTACCACGCCACGGCCTCGAAGCCGAAGTGGTGCTCCTTGTTGAAGTGACCCTTCAGCACGCGCAGCCAGATCACCGCCAGCATGATCGTGCCCAGCGTCACATGCAGGCCGTGGAAACCGGTGAGCAGGAAGAAGGTCGAGCCGTAGACGCCGCTGTGCAGGGTCAGGTTCAGTTCCTTGTACGCCTCAATGTACTCGTGTGCCTGGAAGTACAGGAAGGTGGCACCGAGCAGCACGGTCAGGCCCAGGAACAGCAGGATCTTGCCGCGGTGGCCGGCGCGCAGCGCATGGTGCGCGATGGTCACGGTGACGCTGGAGGTGAGCAGGATCAGCGTGTTCAGCAACGGCAGCCCCCACGCCGGCACGGTGCGGAACGCACCGCCGGCCTGTTCCGGGCCGTTGCCGCCATTGGCGCCCCAGGCCGCGGTGTAGTCGCTCCACAGGAACTCGTGGGTCAGCACGCCGTGGCCGTGGCCGCCGAGCCACGGCACCGAGAACATGCGCACGTAGAACAACGCACCGAAGAACGCGCCGAAGAACATCACCTCGGAGAAGATGAACCACATCATGCCCATGCGGAACGAGGTGTCCACCTGGTGGTTGTAGCTGCCGGCCAGCGACTCGTTGATCACCGAGCGGAACCAGCCGAAGAACATGCCGAGCACGCCGAGCACGCCGATGGTCAGTACGGACTTGCCGAAGCCGCTCTCGCCGGGATCCGCGTTCAACCAGTGCGCGGCACCGAACACGGTGGTGAACATGACCACTGCGGCCACGAACGGCCAGTAGCTCTTGGTCGGAACGAAATAAGCGTCGTGTTGCTGACCCATGGTGTAACCCCGTGGATGTCTCTTGATGACTTTGCCCCGTCGCAGCGACCGGGGAACTGCACGCCGGTCGTCGAACCCGGCCGGTGGAAGGACACGTGGAACGCGCGGAATGCTATTTCATCAGCAGAATCTGCAGGAACGTCGACAGGTAGACCGCCAGTGCGACCACGGCAAGTATCGTGACCGTGCGCCGCACGCCGCGACGGGCTTTCCCGTCCGGCTGGGCCGTTGCCGCATGAATCGTCTGCTGCGCCATGTCAGTTTGCTCCCGAGAGCATGCCGGCTGCGCGGCCGGCATGCCGGATGGACGGTCAATCGTTGACGTGCCCGTGGGCCAGTTCATCGTCGTTGATCACCGGCGGCACTTCGAAGGTATGGTGCGGCGCCGGCGAGGGGATGGTCCACTCCAGGCCCTTGGCCCCTTCCCATACGCGGTCGGTGGCCTTCTTCTTCGAGAAGAACACGCAGTGGATCAACACGCCCACGAAGATCAGCTGGGTGGCGCCGAACAGGAAGCCGCCGATCGAGCTGATCATGTTGAAGTTGGCGAACGCCACGTTGTAGTCGGGGATGCGGCGCGGCATGCCGGCCAGGCCCAGGAAGTGCTGCGGGAAGAACAGCACGTTGACCCAGATCACGCTGTTCCAGAAGTGCACCTTGCCCCAGAACTCGTTGTACATGTTGCCGGTCCACTTCGGCATCCAGTAGTACGCGGCGCCGATGATCGCGAACAGCGCACCGGTGACCAGCACGTAGTGGAAATGCGCCACGATGAAGTAGGTGTCGTGATACTGGAAGTCGGCCGGCACCAGCGCCATCATCAGGCCGGAGAAGCCGCCGATGGTGAACAGGATGATGAACGCGATGGCGAACAGCATCGGCGTCTCGAACGTCATCGAGCCGCCCCACATGGTGGCCACCCAGTTGAACACCTTCACGCCGGTCGGCACCGAGATCAGCATGGTGGCGTACATGAAGAAGACTTCGGCGCCCAGCGGCAGGCCCACCGCGAACATGTGGTGCGCCCACACGATGAACGACAGGAACGCGATGCAGGCAATCGCGAATACCATCGCCTTGTAGCCGAAGATCGGCTTGCGCGCGAAGGTCGGCACGATCTCCGAGATGATCCCGAACGCGGGCAGGATCATGATGTAGACCTCGGGGTGACCGAAGAACCAGAAGATGTGCTGGTACAGCACCGGGTCGCCGCCGCCGCCGGGGTTGAAGAAGTTGGTGCCGAAGTACTTGTCGGTGAGCAGCATGGTCACCGCACCGGCCAGCGCCGGCATCACCGCGATCAGCAGGAACGCGGTGATCAGCCAGCTCCACACGAACACCGGCATCTTCATCAGGTCCATGCCGGGCGCGCGCATGTTGAGGATGGTCGCGATGATGTTGATCGCACCCATGATCGAGCTGATGCCCATCAGGTGGATCGCGAACACCGCATAGGCCAGCGAACCGCTCTGCAACGACAGCGGCGGGTACATCGTCCAGCCGCCGGCCGGGCCGCCACCGGGCAGGAACAGCGTGGACAACAGCAGCACGAACGCGAACGGCAGGATCCAGAACGACAGGTTGTTCATGCGCGGCAGCGCCATGTCCGGCGCGCCGACCATCAGCGGGATCATCCAGTTGCCGAGGCCCACGAAGGCCGGCATGATCGCGCCGAAAATCATCACCAGCGCGTGCATCGCCGTCATTTCGTTGAAGAAATACGGCTGCATCAGCTGCATGCCCGGCTTGAACAGCTCGGCGCGGATCAGCATGGCGAAACTGCCGCCGATGAACAGCATCGTCAGCGAGAAAATCAGATACAGCGTGCCGATGTCCTTGTGGTTGGTGGACATGCACCAGCGCTGGAAGAAACCTTTCGGCGCGCCGTGGTGATCGTCGTGCTGATCATGGGTGGCTGCGTAGGACATGGCCTTGCACCTCTAACCTGAAAATGGAATGCGACTGCAAAAAAACCTGTGCCGGACGGGCGGCAAACGGCCTCAGCCCTGCTTGCCGGTGACCGGGGCGGCGACCTGCGCGGTTTGCGGCGCGGCGGCGGGCGCGGCGGACTGCGCCTCCTGCCCGGCCAGCCACTTGGCGAAATCGGCCTTCGACTTCACCACCACCACGATCGGCATGAAGCCGTGGTCCTGGCCGCACAATTCGGCGCACTGCCCGCGATAGGTGCCCGGCGTGGTGAAGTTGGCCCACGCCGCATTGATGATTCCGGGGATCGCGTCGATCTTCCAGCCCGTCGCCGGCACCCACCAGGAGTGGATCACGTCGCCGCTGGTGATCACGAAGCGGATCTTGGTGTCCACCGGCACCACCAGCGGCTTGTCGACGTCGAGCAGGTAGGTGTTCTCGTCGCCGACCTTGACCGCGTACGGATCCATGCCCGAACCGAGCTGGCGGGTCTGGTCGCTGCGCGTATCCAGTTTGGACATGAAGCCGACCTTGTCGATCGACTTGCCCAGGTAGTCGACATAGTCGTAGCGCCACTTCCACTGGTAGCCGGTGACCTTGACGGTCATCTGCGAACCGGTGGTGTCGGCCCAGGTGGTCAGGCCGCTGGTGGCCAGATAGGCCAGGGTGATCAGGATCAGCACCGGGATGGTGGTCCAGACCACCTCCACGGTGGTGTTGTGCGACCACTTCTCGGCCACCGCGCCGCGCGATTTGCGGAAGCGGAACATGGCGATGAACATCGCGCCGAACACCAGCACGCCGATCACCGTGCACACGGCCAGCGCCACGTTGTTCAGGTGGTACGGCACCGACGACCAGGTACTCGCGCCGCGCTGCAGGTTCAGCTGCCACGGACCGGGGGCGGCCAGCGCCACGCTGCCGAACGAGGCAAGGGCCAGAGCCGCCGCTGCCGTGAATGATCGCCTGATGCCGCCAGATGTCATGTCTTGCACCTTTGTTGAACCTACTTGCGTGGCTGTCCGTTGAAGTCGGCCAGCAACACCATGAGTTTCTTCGACAGCGCGGTGCGTTCCTGTTCCGCCAGGAAAGCGCCGATCTCCAGCTCGCGTCCATGCGACGACAGCAACAACCGCTGACGCCCGCTGCCCGGCTCCAGCAGCACGCGCACCCAGTACGACGGGAAACGCGTGCAGCGCCGGCCCGGCAGGGATTGCACCTCCAGCGACTCGGCGTCGAGGGTGATGCGCTCGCTGCGATCGCCGGCCCGCCAGGCCACGCGCAAGGCAATGGCCATGGCAACGGATTCCATCAGGGCAAACAGCGGAGCGAACACATTCCCCTGCCACGCCACCAGTCCAGCCGTCATCAGCACCAGCGCCGCCAGAACCACGATCAGCCGACGCAGACCGCGCCGGCTGAGCGTGCGGTTGGGCTTGAGCCACATCGTCACGCGGGGCAAGCCGGCGGTAGCTGGTCGAAGCACGATCATGGAGATCCGGCGTGCCTGGAACGCCGGAATGATAGGCCGCGGCGGCGCAACGGGCAACAATGTCGCACCGGCTTGACCTGGATCAAGGAATCGTGTTGCGTTGAAGGGTTGCACCCCGGCGACGGCTTCGGCTCCCGCGCATTGCACGGCACGCGTACAATTCCGCGTTCTCCTCCGCCTCCGCGCATCCCAGCGACAAGCCCGTGACCCAAGCCATTCTCCACCCCGAACTCCCCGCCGACGGCACGCCGGCCCGCGCGCGCATCACCGCCGCCTGGCTGCGCGACGAGACCGAAGCGGTCAACGACCTGCTGGCCCAGGCCACCCTGCCGCCAGCCGAGCGCGAGCAGGTGATCGACGTCGCCGCCGGCCTGGTCACCCGCGTGCGGGCACGTGCGAAGGACCAGAGCGCGGTCGAGTCCTTCATGCGCCAGTACGACCTGTCTTCCGAGGAAGGCGTGCTGCTGATGTGCGTGGCCGAGGCGCTGCTGCGCATCCCGGACAAGGCCACCGCCGACAAGCTGATCCGCGACAAGCTCGGCGAGGCGGACTGGAAGAAGCATCTGGGCCAGAGCGAATCGCTGTTCGTCAACGCCTCGACCTGGGGGTTGATGCTCACCGGCCGCCTGGTGAACCTCGCCGAGGACACCCGCCATGATTTCACCGGCGCGCTGAAGCGGCTGGTCGGCCGCGCCGGCGAGCCGGCGATCCGCCTGGCGGTGCGCCAGGCGATGCGCATCATGGGCCACCAGTTCGTGATGGGCCGCAGCATCGACGAGGCGCTGGACCGCTGCGCGAAGAAGGAATACGCGGTCTACCGCTACTCCTACGACATGCTGGGCGAGTCCGCGCTCACCGCCGAGACCGCCGAGCGCTACCAGGAAGACTACCGCCGCGCGATCGCCCGCATCGGCGCGCGCGGCCCGTTCGCCAACCACACCGATGCGCCCTCGATCTCGGTCAAGCTGTCCGCGCTGCACCCACGCTACGAGGTGGCCAAGCGCGAAGACGCACGCCGCATGCTGACCGCGAAACTGCTGGAGCTGTCGCAGCTGGCGATGCAGCAGGGCATTGCGCTGTCGGTCGATGCCGAGGAAGCCGACCGGCTCGAACTCTCGCTGGACATCCTCGGCGACGTCTTCGCGCACCCCTCGCTGGAAGGCTGGAACGGCCTCGGCATCGTGGTGCAGGCGTACTCCAAGCGCACCCCGTTCGTGATCGACTGGCTGGTCGAGACCGCGCGCGCTGCCGGCCGCCGCTGGTACGTGCGCCTGGTCAAGGGTGCCTACTGGGATGCCGAGATCAAGCGCGCGCAGGAACAGGGCCTGGCCGGCTACCCGCTGTACACGCGCAAGCCGAACACCGACGTGTCCTACCTGGCCTGCGCGCGCAAGCTGTTCGACGCCGGGGTCGAGCTGATCTATCCGCAGTTCGCCACCCACAACGCACACTCGATCGCCGCCGTGCACCACATCGCGCGCGGCCGCCCGTTCGAGTTCCAGCGCCTGCACGGCATGGGCACCGACCTGTACGCCGAGGTGATCGGCCCGCAGAACCTGAACGTGCCGTGCCGCGTGTACGCGCCGGTCGGCACCCACGAGGACCTGCTGCCGTACCTGGTGCGCCGCCTGCTCGAGAACGGCGCCAACACCAGCTTCGTCAACCGCGTGGTGGACGAGACCCTGCCGGTGCGCGAGCTGGTCGCCGACCCGTGCGAAACGGTGCGCCGCTTCGCATCCATTCCCCACCCGCGCATCCCCTTGCCGGTCAACCTCTATGGCGAACTGCGGAAGAATTCCATGGGCATCAACTTCTCCAACGACAACGAACTGAAGGCCCTCGCCGAGGCGGTCGCCACCAAGGCCGGCCCGTGGACCGCCGAACCGCTGGTGCCCGGCGCCAAGGGCAACGGCCCGACCGTGCCGGTGACCAACCCGGCCGACCGCCGCCAGGCCGTGGGCAGCTACGTCAGCGCCGACGCCGCGCTGGTGGACCAGGCGCTGGCCAACGCCGTCGCCGCCCAGCCCGGCTGGGATCGCCTGCCCGCGGCCAGCCGCGCCGCGATTCTCGAACACGCGGCGGAGCAGCTCGAAGCACGCCGCGCCGAGTTCATCGCGCTGTGCGTGCGCGAGGCCGGCAAGAGCCTGCCCGACGCGATCGCCGAGGTCCGCGAGGCCGCCGACTTCCTGCGCTACTACGCGACGATGGCGCGCCGCCTGTTCAGCCAGCCCGAGCAGCTGCCCGGCCCCACCGGCGAGAGCAATCAATTGTTCCTCAACGGCCGCGGCGTGTTCGTCTGCATCAGCCCGTGGAACTTCCCGCTGGCGATCTTCCTGGGCCAGGTCAGCGCTGCGCTGGCCGCCGGCAACAGCGTGATCGCCAAGCCGGCCGAGCAGACCAGCCTGATCGGCTACGCCGCGGTGAAGCTGCTGCACGAGGCCGGCGTGCCGCTCGACGTGCTGCAGTACCTGCCCGGCGACGGCGCCGTGGTCGGCGCCGCGCTCACTCGCGATCCGCGCGTGGCCGGCGTGGCCTTCACCGGTTCCACCGAAACCGCCTGGGCGATCAACCGTACGCTCGCCGCACGCAATGCGCCGATCGCCGCGCTGGTGGCCGAGACCGGCGGGCAGAATGCGATGATCGCCGACTCCTCCGCGCTGCCCGAGCAGATCGTCAAGGACGTGATCGCCTCCGCCTTCCAGTCCGCCGGCCAGCGCTGCTCGGCCGCGCGCGTGCTGTTCGTGCAGGAGGACATCGCCGACAAGGTGATCGGCATGCTCGCCGGCGCGATGGCCGAGCTGAAGGTCGGCGACCCCGGCCAGCTGTCCACCGACGTGGGCCCGGTGATCGACGAAGACGCGAAGCAGATCCTGGTCGAGCACGCCGCGCGCATGGACAAGGAGGCGAAGAAGATCGCCGAAGCGAAGCTCGACGCCGAGGTCGCCGCCCACGGCACCTTCTTCGCCCCGCGCGCCTACGAAATCCCCGCGCTGGCCACGCTGACCCGCGAAGTGTTCGGCCCGGTGCTGCACATCGTGCGCTGGAAGGGCAGCGAACTGGCCCAGGTGGTCGAGCAGATCAACGCCACCGGCTACGGCCTCACCCTCGGCGTGCACAGCCGCATCGACGACACCGTGGAATACATCCGCAGCCACGCCCGCGTCGGCAACTGCTACGTCAACCGCAATCAGATCGGCGCGGTGGTCGGCGTGCAGCCGTTCGGCGGCGAAAGCCTCTCCGGCACCGGCCCCAAGGCCGGCGGCCCGCACTACCTCTTGCGCTTCGCCGGCGAACGCACGCTCACCATCAACACCACCGCCGCCGGCGGCAACGCGTCGCTGCTGACCATCGGGGAGTAGGCGCCGGGGCTCGGAAAACCCGCACCTTCCCCCTCGCCCCCAAGCCCGGTTTGGGCGAAGGTGGCGTGCGTGGGCGCTCCGGCATTGCCATGGTGCCGATGCAGCGAGTACGTTGCATGCCATTGCGCGGAGCGTTGGCATGCCGCACGTTAAAGAGAACTGACCGGATTTACTCGCCGGATGGACGACTCCTGAGCGAAACGCCATGCACGACGCCACGCACACCGATCTTGCCGGCATGCTGCAGCGCCTGCGCGATGCGCAGGCGCGCGAGCCGATGCCTGACTGGCCCCGCCGCGCGCAACGCCTGCGCCAACTGGAGAAGATGCTGCTGGAGCAGCGCGCGGCGTTCGCCACGGCGATCGACGCCGACTTCGGCCAGCGCCCGCAGGAAGAAACCGATCTGCTGGAGATCTTCCCCAGTCTGTCGGCGGTCCGCCACGCGCTCGCGCATGGCCGGCGCTGGATGAAGCCGCGGCGGCGCCTGGCCGACTGGCTGTTCCTGCCCGCACGCACCGAGCTGCGGCCGCAGCCACGCGGCGTGGTCGGCATCATCGTGCCGTGGAACTACCCGCTGTACCTGGCGGTCGGCCCGCTGGTCGACGCGCTGGCCGCCGGCAACCGCGCGATGCTGAAGATGAGCGAGTTCACGCCGCGCTTCTCGGCGCTGTTCGCCGAACAGGCGACGAAGTACTTCCAGCCCGACGAAGTGGTGGTGGTGAACGGCGACGCCAACGTGGCGCAGGCGTTCGCCGCGCTGCCGTTCGACCACCTGCTGTTCACTGGCTCCACCGCGGTCGGCCACCACGTAATGCGCGCGGCCGCGGCCAACCTCACCCCGGTGACGCTGGAGCTGGGCGGCAAGTCGCCGGCGATCATCGGCCCGGGCGCACGCTTCGAGCACGCGGTGGAGCGCATCGTGTTCGGCAAGCTGGTCAATGCCGGGCAGACCTGCATCGCGCCGGACTACGTGCTGCTGCCGCGCGCGCGCGTGGCGGAGTTCATCGCGCTGGCCGGCAAGGCGGTGGCGCGGATGTACCCGCAGCTGGAGCGAAGCACGCAGTACGCCAGCATCGTCTCTGACCGCCAGTACCAGCGCCTCACGGCGCTGCGCGACAGCGCGCTGGCGGCCGGCGCAAGTGCGTACGCGCTGGGCGAGGCGGCGGAAGATCCCGCGCGCCGGCTGCTGCCGCCGCAGCTGCTGACCGAGGTCGACGACGGCATGGCGGTGATGCGCGAGGAGATCTTCGGCCCGCTGCTGCCGCTGCTGCCCTACGACACGCTGGACGAGGCGATCGCCCGCATCGCCGCCCGCCCGCATCCACTGGCGCTGTACCTGTTCGAGACGGATCGCGCCCTGATCGAGCGCGTGCTGGCGCAGACCCACGCCGGCGGCGTCACGCTCAACGACACGCTGTACCACATCGCGCAGCACGGCCTGCCGTTCGGCGGTGTCGGCGCCTCCGGCATGGGCGGCTACCATGGCGAGGCCGGCTTCCGTACGTTCTCGCATTTGAAGCCGGTATTCCGCCAGGCGCGCTGGAATGGCACCGGGCTGCTCAACCCGCCGTACGGCGCGCGCTTCCGGCACATGCTCGACCTGCTGCTGCGCCGCGGCTGACCTTCCCCCGCACACAAAAAAACCTCCCCGCCGCGGCGGGGAGGTTTCATCTGCACGGTTACCGCATGTCGGGCGTCAGAACTTGTACATCGCCGACAGGCTCAGCAGGTTGCCGTAGTCGTCGAAGTTGCCGGTCAGCGTGTCGCCGGTGCTACTGGTGATGTTGACGTGCGCGTTGTTGACGAAGATGTGCGCATACGAGGCGTTGACCTCGAAGTGCTCGCTGGCCTTGTAGCCGATGCCGACGGTGGCCATCTTGCGGGTCGAGTCCGGCACGCGCGGGCTGCGCGTAGCCAGGTAGGTCGGGCTGCTGTCGACCGCGATGCCGCCACGCAGGGTCAGCTTGTCGTTGAGGTAGTAGTCGCCGCCGATCGAGGCGTAGATGGTGTTGCGCCAGTTGTACTTCTCGCTGGTCGAAGGCTGCGCGTTGCCGTAGTTCACGGTCAGGTTCTTGAACACATCCCACTTGGTCCAGGCCACGTCGGCGCCGAAGCCGAACTTCTCCGCCTGGTGCCAGTAGCTCGCGCTGACCACCGCGGGGGTGGTGAAGTCGGCGGTACCGGTGGTGTGGGAGAACGGCGGAATCGAGCTGGCCAGCGCCGGGTTGGCGAGCAGCAGGTCGTAGCCAGGCGTGGTGGTGAAGTTGCCGGTACCTTCCAGCCGGTGGCTGATCTTGGAGCGGTAGTTCAGCGCCAGCTTGTCGTTCGCGGTCAGCTTCCAGTAACCGCCCAGCTGCCAGCCGTAGCCCCAGTCGTCGCCCTTGATGCGGGCATAGCCGTCCACACCCGGCGGCGTCACCGCTGCCACGCCGGCGGCGGCGGCCTGGCCCTGCTGCACGGCTGCCTGGATCATGGCGGCAGCCTGGGCCGGCGAGATCTGGCCGGCGGCCGCCGCGGCCTGGATCTGTGCGACGCCGGCGGCGGTCTGCGCCCCGATGCCCCGCTGGATGCCCAGGCCCACGGCATTGAAGTTGATCGCACTGGTCAGCTCGGCGCTGGTCTTCTGCGCGATGAAGCTGGCGCCGAGACTGAAGTTGTCGGTGACGTCGAACGACGCCGACAGCGTGGCATCGAGCGACTGGAACTTGGACTTGATGCCGTGGTAGCGGCCGACCCAGTCCCTGTCGTATTCGGTCTGGAAGCCGAACGGCACCGAGAAGCCGGCGCCCACATGCACGCGGTCGCTGACCTGGGTGGCGAAGAACAGTGCCGGCACCGGCAAGGTGGTGCCGGCGTCGCCGCCGTTGCCGCCACTGATCGGGCGGCCCAGCACGTCATGCGCGCTGCCATCGAACTTGGCGCTGAAATTGATGGCGGTGACATCGGCCTGCAGGTAGGTGCCCTTCAACTCGGACATCGCGGCCGGGTTGTTGACCACCACCGAGGCGTCGCCGCCGGCGGTGGCGGAGCCCGCATAGGCGCGGCCCAGGCCTTTGGCGCTGTTCTCCTTGAGCTGGAACGCACTGGCATCCGCGCTCGCAGGCGCGACCAGGGCGCCCACAACCGCAATGCTCAGCGCGGCGAGCGCCAGTGGACGGGCGGTGCCCGTGAGGGAACGGAAAGACGTGTGCATCGCTAGCTCCTGCATGTTGTTGGTGCAGCTCGGGGTAATCTTCGGTATGCCGGGCGGAAGAACAGATTCATACGTGCGTTTGAACTTCCTGCGCTGAACTTTGCCCTCTTGCACAAGGTGTTGCAAGTGCGGTCGCAACAAATAACTAACGACCGCATTTCACTCGAACCGGCACACTCGGAAGCCGGTTCACCGGCAGGCGCTGTTACGCTCGCCTCCCCCGCGCCCCCTCTGCCCACACGGTGCTGCCATGCAATGTTTCGTCTATGCCAGCCTGCGCAAGATCGACAGCTACCTGTGGCTGGCGCAGCGTGATGCGTTCGAGACGCTGCCCGAGCCGCTGGTATTGCTGCTGGGCGAACTGCGTTTCGTGATGGAGGTGCAGCTGGACGAGCAGCGCAAGCTGCCGATCGAGGATGCCGCGCAGGTGCTCGAACACCTGCGCGCACAAGGCTGGCACCTGCAGTTGCCGCCGCAGGAAACCCTGGCTGCCGCCAATCACCCCGCCTATACCCATTCGCCGCGGGATGATCGGGACGAGTGAATCGCGCATCATCGGGCTCGCGTTAACACTTGGTTACCGCCTGCACCGCCAACGATTTCTATACTGTCTCCATGACCCAGCCCAAATCGCGCCGCCGTCCGCCCCTCCTGCACGCCCTGGCCTGGTTCATCCCCGGTTGGTTCGCGGTGGCCGTCGCCGGGCTGGTCACCCACCCGCTGACCCTGGTTCCGCTGCTGCTGGCGAACGCGCTGACCATGGCGGCGATCTGCCATGCGATCGGCTTCGACCCCGAGCCGCGCTTCGGTCGCACCGTGCTGCGCCGTGGCGCCGCACACCTGGTGATGTTCACCGGCTACACCGTGCTGGTGTTCGTGCTGGTCGCCTGGCCGATGCTGCAGCTGACCCACCAACCCAGCCTCAGCGCCGCGCTGGTGCTGGCCGCGGCGCTGGTGCTGGCGCTGGTCGCGCTGTGGCGGCTGTGGCCGGCGTTCGGCCTGGTGTTCGTGTGGGACGACGCCTACCCGAGCCAGCGCGACGGCTCGTGGATCTTCACCGCCACCCTGCGCAGCATCGCGTTCGGCCGCCACCTGTCGCGCGAAGAGCGCTTCTTCAGCCACTTCCTGCCGGCCGCGTTCGCGCTGCTGGTGCTGGCGTTCGGCGCGATCGCGCTGACCGGCCTGTACGGCGTGCTGCCGCCGGAGCCGCGCGTCGCCGCGCTGGCGATCTACGGCGTGCTGCTGCTGCCGCTGGGCTGCCTGGTGATCGCCAACCGCACGCTGCGCGCGCTGCTGTGCGAACGCCAGCAGCCGCGCCGCCGCGGCGACCACGACCCGCACGCCGCCACCGCGCCGCGCCCGGTGCTGAGCGAGCAGGAACGCACCGCCGGCACGCCGGAGCAGGCTGCCGCGCTGCTGGCCGCCACCCGCGACGGCGACATCGAGCGCGCGCTGGCGCTGGTCGAGGCCGGCGCCGATCCCGACACCGCGCCGCCCGGCGACGACCGCGACCAGCGTCCGGTGCTGATGCTGGCCGCCCTGCTGCCCGACACCCGCCTGCTGCGCGCGCTGATCGCCAAGGGCGCCGACGTCAACCGCGCCAGCGGCGGCATCACCGCGCTGCTGGCCGCCACCCGCGACAGCTGGCACGGCCGCGCCGAGGCGGTGCTGACCCTGCTTGCCAACGGCGCCAGCCCGCTGGTCACCGACGCCGAGGGCAACACGCCGCTGCACGGCGCCGTGCTCAGTGCCGACGCCGGCGTCGCCGCGATGCTGCTGGACGCGGCCGCACCGATCAACGCCTTGAACAAGGCCGGCGTCAGCCCGCTGGCCACCGCCTGCCGCGCCGCCAACTGGCCGCTGGTGAAATTCCTGCTGGAACGCGGTGCCAAGCCGGCCCCGGCCGACGGCGAGCCGGCGCTGGTGGCCGCCGCCGGCATCGCGGATGACGATGCCGAAGGGGTGAAGCTGCTGCTCAAGCATCGCGCCGCGGTCAACGCGGTCGATGCGCGGCACCGGCATGCACTGCTCGCCGCCGCGGCCGAAGGCCACGAACAGATCGCCCGTGCGCTGTGCGCCGCCGGCGCCGACGTCAACCTGGTCGACCGTCATGGCAGCAGCGCCCTGATGGAAGCCGCGCGCGCCGGCGCCGGCGGCATCGTGCAACGGCTGGCCGAGGCGCAGGCCGATGCCGGCCTGCGCGACGGCCACGGCCGCGACGCGCTGACCCTGGCCTGCCAGTCGCCGCGTGCGCACGCCGACACCGTGCGCGCACTGCTGGCGCTGGGCGCCGAACCGAAGGCCGCCGGCGGCGACGGCCGCAGTGCGCTCGATCATGCCGCCGGCGCCGGGCGCTGGGACCTGGTTGCCCTACTCGACCCCGACACGCCGCTGCCGGCCAGCCTCAGCCAGGACGTGCTGGGCGAAGGCAGCGACACCCCCGCGCATCTGCTGGACGCGCTGCGCTTCGGCCACTGGGCGATCGTCTCCGGCTTCGTCGAGCGCGTGCGCGACTGGCCGCAGACGGAGCTGGCCCGGCTATATCTGGAACTGGCCGCGCCGGGCCTGGGCGCGGCGCGCCGCTGGCTGCTCGACCACGGCCTGGATGCCGAGGCGCGGCTGGAAGCGCCGCGCATCGACGACGCCGAAACTGCCGACGCGCCGAGCCTGCCGACGCTGGGCCAGCGTCTGTTCGACGCCTTGCTGCCGCAGTTGCCGGATGCCACCGAGGCGCTGGACGACCTGCTGCAGGCCGGCGCCAGCCCGGCCGGTGCCGGCCTGCTGGCGCAGGCGCTGGCGCATTCGAACGGGGCCGCCGAGGGCGCCGCACTGCCGCTCAGCCTGCTCGAACGCGGCGCCGACCCGTTCGGCGCGGACGCCCACGGGCGCACCCCGCTGCAGCTGGCCGTGGTCAACGGGCAGTTGCCGCTGCTGCAGGCCCTGCTGGCACGCGGCGGCGATCCGAACACGCGCGACCGCGACGGCCGCACGCCGCTGTTCGCCGCACTGGAACACGGCGCGCAGGCGCTGCCGCTGGTGCGCGCGCTGATTGCGCACGGCGCGAATCCCGAGGCGACCGACGCCAACGGCGAGACCCCGCTGGGCCTGGCACTGGAGCACCCGGCGGTGGAACGCTGGCTGGACTGGCGCGACTGGCCGCGGCCGAACCGCGCGCTGCGCGCCGACGACCTGCCCGCCGTCGCCAGGGCCGGCGCGCTGGCCAGCGTGCAGCGCCTGCTGGAACTGGGCTTCGCGGTGGACACCCGCGACAGCCAGGATGCCACCGCGCTGCTGCATGCGTGCGGTGCCGGCCATCGCGACATCGCCGCCTGCCTGCTCGACGCCGGTGCCGATCCGTCGCTGGCCGCACGCAGCGGCGTGACCCCGCTGGCCGCCGCCGTCGCCGCGCGCCGCGAGACCCTGGTTGCGCTGCTGCTGCAACATGAAGTCGCGGTCGACCAGCGCCTGCCGAACCAGGCCACCGCCTTGATGGTGGCCGCGGCCATGGGTTATCCGGACATCGCCGAACAACTGCTGGACGCCGGCGCCGACGTCAACGCAGTCGACGACGCCGGCCGCAGCGCGCTGCACGCGGCCGCCCAGTTCGGCTTCGAACACAACGACAGCCTGCGCGCGCGGCGCCTGTTCGATGGCCTGCTCAAGCGCGGCGCCGACATCAACCATGCGGACAACGAAGGCAAGACGCCGCTACTGCTGCTGCTCGGTGCACAGCTGCGCCCGGGCAGCGAATGCGACGCCACCCATATCGGCGCACTGGTGCCGCTGCTGCTGGAGGCCGGCGCCAGGGCGGAACACGCCGACCAGCGCGGCGTCACCGCGCTGCATGCCTGCGCCATGCACGCACTGCTGCCGCCGGCGCGCGTGCTGCTGTCGCGCGGCGCCGACCGCAACGCGGCCGATGCGTTCGGGCGCACCGCCGCCGACGTGGCGCGGCAGCTGGGCTACGTCGACATCGCCCACGAACTGGCCGCACGCAGCAGCGCGATCCCCAGCGTGCGGCAGACCCTGCGCCAGCCGGCGCAGCCGTCGGATTAGGGACGCCCCAGAAGCGCCGGTCTATTCCTCTTCCTCGCTGGTCAGCGGCGTGCCCGCATCGCGCTGGCGTTCGCGTTCCGCGCTGCGCTCGGCATCCGCCTCGAACAATCGTTGCAGGTCGATCATTGCCTCGCGCGTGCTCTGGATCAGCTTGGTCTCGTCGTCGTAGACCAGCGCCTGCTTCTTCAGCAGGTCCTCGTCGTAGCGGCGGAAGCGCTCGACCCGGTCGGCCGCCAGCTCGTGCGGCAGGCCGAGCGCCTCCAGCGTCTTGCGGGTCATCTTGAGGCTGGAGTGGAAGGTCTCGCGGACCGGTTCCTCGACGCCCATGTCCATCAGCCGGAACACGTGCTGGCGGTTGCGCGCGCGGGCGATGATCTTCAGGTGCGGGTACTGCCGCCGCACCAGCCGCGCGGTGCGCAGGTTCGCCTCCGGGTCGTCGGTGGCCAGCACGAACACTTCGGCCTTGTCGGCCCGCGCCGCGCGCAGCAGTTCCGGCCGCGCCGGATCGCCGAAGAACAGGTTGACGCTGCCGAAGCGGCGCGACTGGTCCACCTGGTCGGCCGAATGCTCCAGCGCCACGAACGGGATGTTCTGCGCGCGCAGCACGCGGGCGATGATCTGGCCGACCCGGCCGAAGCCGGCAATGATCACCCGCGGCGTGCCGGCCTCGATCGCATCGAACTCGCGCGACGGCTTGTTCGGCCTCACGTTCAGCGCCTTCGCCGCCAGCACCACCAGCAGCGGGGTCAGCGCCATCGACAAGGTGATCGCCAGCACCAGCGCATCGCGCTGGACCACGCCGATCAGCCGTTGTTCGGCGGCCTGGCGCAGCACCACGAAGGCGAACTCGCCGCCGCAGGCCAGCAGCACCACCAGGCGCAGCGTGTCGGAGCGGTTGAGCCCGCCCAGCAGCCGCCCCAGCGGCCACAGCAGCACGCTCTTCAGCAGCAGCAAGGCGCCGACCAGACCGAACATCAGCCCGGGTCGGTGCAACAGCAGCGACAGGTCCATCGACATGCCGACGCTGATGAAGAACAACCCCAGCAACAGGCCCTTGAACGGCTCGATGTTCGATTCCAGTTCGTGCCGGTATTCCGAATCGGCCAGCAGCATGCCGGCCAGGAACGCGCCCAGGGTGGCCGACACGCCGGCCATCTCCATCAGCAGCGCCACGCCCATCACCACCAGTAGCGCGGTGGCGGTGAACACCTCCACCGAATCGGCCTTCGCCACGAAGCGGAACACCGGGCGCAGCAGGTAGCGGCCGCCGACGATCACCGCCACGATCACGCCGACCGTGCGCAGCACCGCGAGCAGGTTGAAATCCTGCGCGGTGGAGGAAGCCAGCAGCGGCACCGCGGCGATCAGCGGGATCGCCGCCAGATCCTGGAACAGCAGGATCGAGAACACCTGGCGGCCGTAGGCGGAACCGGCCTCCTTGCGCTCGGCCAGGATCTGCAGGCCGAACGCGGTGGACGACAGCGCCAGGCAGCCGCCCACGATCGCCGCGCCCTTGCCGGTGAGGCCGAACAGGAAATACCCGGCCGCCGCGATCGCCACGCTGGTCGAGAGCACCTGCAGCAGGCCGGTGCCGAACACCGAGCGGCGCATCACCCACAGACGCTGCGGCGACAATTCCAGGCCGATCACGAACAGCATCAGCTCGACGCCGAACTCGGAGATCGTGGCGACCCCTTCGGTGTCGTTGACCAGACCCAGCAACTGCGGCCCGATCGCCACGCCGGCGATCAGGTAGCCGAGCACCGCACCCAGACGAAAGCGCTTGGTCAGCGGCACCGCGATCACCGCGGCGAGCAGGAACACCACCGCGGTCTGCAGGAAATGATGGCTGTCCAAGCGCTGGCGACTCCGGTGGGGGAGCTTGGATTATTCCACGGGGTCGGCAGCCGTGCGCACGGCGCGATCACGATGCGCAGCAGGCCGTCGCCCGGAAGATTGCTGCTTCCGGCCTCCCCCACAACGGCAGGCTGAATGTGCTACGCCGGCGAGCACATTCGTGGGTCGAAATCATCAGGGCCGGGCCAGACTCCGCTCGAACGCGGGCCGGTGCCGTTCCATGGCTTGCAGCTGCTGCAGCATCGATCGGGCGCTCGGTGAGCACACGCTGCCAGGGAGCCATTCAAAGCAGGGGCAACTGCCCGCCATCGCGATCACGCGCCACTTCGGCACGCCGGATCATCTGCTGCACGTCCGGCACGGCATGAATGGGAACCAGTTCAACCTCCGGGTGCGCCCGGGCAAACACGCGGAAGATTTCGTCGGCAAACGCCTGCCCTATGGCGTTGACGCCGCTGAAATCGAGCACCGCGTGACGGAACCTGTCCACGCGCTGCATCAGGCGCTTGGCCTGCGAGCGCGAGATCAGGTTTTCGTCACCCACCTGGGCCAAGCGCACGGGGACCACGGTCTTGGCGAAGGTGTACTCATCCGGACCACTGGAGTATTCGTCGAACACCTGCTTGGCCGTCCGCATGGACGTCGTTGATATGCCCATGACGACGGTCGTGCCTCTTTGCGGCATGCCATCGAAATCGAACAGGACATCCCTGTCCTGCTCCTCGTCGTGGGAGAACACCAGCCCACCGGATGCGATGTGGAAGCTGTCGAACATGCGCGAGGTGAAAAACACGCCCTCGCCCGAGTGGCTCTGCGGGTCCGTAGTGAACTTGCCCTTGGAGAGTTCCAACAGCGCCAGACGCTCGTCCGGCAGATCCAGCGCGCGCGCGATCTTACGGAAAATACCTATTCCATCATCGGCAACCGCGATGGACAGCTGTCCATCATGCAGATCAAGGTGCACCTCGACATGCAAGGCTTCAGAATGATCGATGGCGTTGTTGATCATTTCCGTTGCGCCATGATGGGCAATATCCAGGACATTGCGCGGCACATCGCGCAACAACGGTGACAATTGCCCTGACCAGGGACTGTCCTCGGCCAGGCCTGCGCGCTGGTAACGCCGCTGGAACCGGCGATTGCGGCCCAACGTGTAAGTGGGGCGCGTCGTCCCCACCTTGTGCAGATAGCCGTCGGCCGCGAGTTGGCGGACCTGGATGCTGACCCGCGCACTCGACAGGCCCAACTGCGCGGCTACCATGCCCACCAAGTCACGCGGATGCGTGGCCACTGCCTGAAGCAAGGCGGTATCGATCTCGGGGGAGCGACTGGGGCGGGCCATGTCCAGATTCTAAAGTTATGCCGCCTTATTTGCTAGTTAAACAAAGGCTATTTGAAAATCGAAGGGCCGGCTTGCGCCGACCCTTGTGCATCAATGCTGTGGTGCCACCCTACTTCTTCGGCGCGTCCTTCAGGCCCCGGTTTTCCAGCATCGGCTCGATCTCGGGGTCGTGGCCGCGCCAGTCGCGGTACATCTTCGCCAGCTCCTCGGTGTTGCCGCGCGAGAGCACCATCGCGCGGAAGCGGTCGCCGTTCTCGCGGGTCAGGCCGCCGTGTTCCTTGAAGCCGATGAACGCGTCGTCGGCCAGCATCTGCGTCCACAGGTAGGCGTAGTAGCCGGCCGCGTAGCCGTTGCCCCAGATGTGCTGGAAGTAGCTGGAGCGGTAGCGCGGCGGCACGTAGGACAGGTCGATGCCGTCCTTCTTCAGCGCAGCGGCCTCGAACTGGTCGGCGTCCTGCAGCGGCGCGTCGGCGCCGAGCATGTGCCAGTTCATGTCGAGCAGGGCGGCGGCGACCAGCTCGGTCATGTCGTAGCCCTTGTTGAACTTGCCGGCCTTCTTCATCTTGTCGACCAGCGCCTGCGGCATCGGCGCACCGGTCTGGTAATTTTTCGCGTAGTGGGCGAACACCTTCGGGTCGGTGGCCCAGTGCTCGTTGAACTGCGAGGGGAACTCGACGAAGTCGCGCGCGGTGTTGGTGCCGGACAGGGTCGGGTACTGCTCGTCGGCGAAGATGCCGTGCAGCGCGTGGCCGAACTCGTGGAACATGGTGGTCACGTCGTCGAACGACAGCAGCGCCGGCTGACCCGCGGCCGGCTTGCTGAAGTTGCACACGTTGAAGATCACCGGCTTGCTGCCGAGCAGTTTCGACTGCGTGACCAGGTTGTCCATCCAGGCGCCGCCGCCCTTGTTGTCGCGCTTGAAGTAGTCGGTGTAGAACAGCGCCAGCGACTTGCCGTCCTGGTCGAACACCTCGAATACGCGCATGTCCGGCTGGTACACCGGGATGTCGTGGCGCTCCTTGAAGGTCAGCCCGTACAGCTGGTTGGCGGCGTAGAACACGCCGTTCTGCAGCACGTCGTCCAGCTCGAAGTACGGCTTGATCTGGTTCTCGTCGAGGTCGAACTTCGCCTTGCGCACCTGCTCGGCGTAGAAGTTCCAGTCCCACGGCTCAAGCTTGAAATCGCCGTGCTGCTGGTCGATCACGGCCTGGATGTCGCCTGCCTCGGTCTTCGCGCGCGCGGTGACTGCGGGCACCAGATCCTGCATGAACTTCAGCGCCGTTTCCGGCGTCTTCGCCATCTGGTCGTCCAGCTTCCACGCCGCGTAGTCCGGATAGCCGAGCAGCTTGGCCTGCTCGGCGCGGATCTGCGCCAGCCGCTCGATGGTCTTGCGGGTGTCGTTCGCGTCGCCCCGCTCGGCACGGGTCCACGAGGCCTCGAACAGCGCCTGGCGGGTGGCGCGGTCGGTGAGATCCTGCAGCTCCGGCTGCTGGGTGGTGTTCTGCAAGGTCAGCACGTACTTGCCGTCCTGCTTGCGCTCCTTGCCGGCCTGCGCGGCGGCGGCCAGCTCGGCGTCGGACAGGCCGGCCAGCTGCGCCTTGTCGGCGATCACCGGCGCGGCGTCCTTGGTGGCGGCCAGCAGCTTGTTGGTGAAGGCGGTGCTCAGCGTGGACTCTTCCTTGTTGAGGTCTTTCAGCTTCGCCTTGTCGGCATCGGAGAGCTTGGCGCCGGCGTGCACGAAGTTCTTGTAGACCACCTCGACCAGGCGCGCGGATTCCGGATCGAGCTTGAGCGTGTCGCGCTGGTCGTAAATCGTCTGCACGCGCTGGAACAGCTTGCCGTCAAGGTGGATCGCGTCCTCGTGCGCGGCCAGCTTCGGCGCTTCCTGTTCCTGCACCTTCTGCAGCGTGTCGTTGGTGTTAGCGCCGGTGACGGCGTTGAATGCCGCCATCACCCGGTGCAGCATCGCACCGGATTTCTCCATCGCCACGAAGGTGTTCTCGAACGTGGGCGCGGCCGGGTCGTTGGCGATCTTCTCGATCTCGGCCAGTTGCTGGCGCATGCCTTCCTCGATGGCCGGTTGGTAATCGGTGTCGTGGATCTTGTCGAACGGCGGCGCCTGGAACGGCAGCGTGCTGGCGCTGTAGAACGGGTTGCTGGTCATGGCGGTGGCGGTGCTGCTGGCGGCGGTCGGGGCGGGTGGGTTGGCGGCCTCGTGCGGCTGCTGCGAGCAGGCAGCCAGGGCCATCGTGGTGGCAATCACAATCGTGCGCAGACGAAGCATCCGGTTTCCCCAGGTTGAGAGGTACCCGTCAGCGGGTACGGCAAGTCATGGCCGCCGACTGTAGCGGCAGCGCGGGCAGTTTTCCAAACCGCGCGGGGAATCGGCTTCAGGCCGCGCGCAGGTCGCGCAGTTGCCACGCCGCGCCGATCAGCAGGTACAAGCGGTGGCGCACCACGCTCATCGGCAGGTCGGTGATGAGGTCCACGTCGGTGCGCAGGTCGGCGACCTGCGCCTGCACCTGCGCCGCCGGATCGGTCGCACCGAGACTGGCGTCGACCGCGTCGGGGTCGGGCTGCGCCGCGCGCCAGCGCCGGAACAGGGTGTCGTCGCGCAGCGCCTGCTGCAGCGCCGCGGCAAAGTCGTTCGGGCCGGCGCCATCCCAGGCGAAACGCGGATCGTCACCGCGCGCATGGGCCAGGTCGGCGATCGAGAGGTAATAGTGGTTGCGGGCCATGACGTCTCCGGACTTCGGGCAGGTACTTATCCCAGCACGCCGCACGTGAAGTTCAGTCCAACGCCGCTACCGCCGCGCGCAGATAGCCGGCGGCCCGCACCGGCGCCACGCCGTGCGGCAGCACGCCCAGGCACGGCGCCGGCAGCAGTTCGCACAGCGTGGCCAGGTTCTCCTCCGGCGCGTCCATCGCCGGGTCGACGCGGTTGCCGATCCAGCCGAGCAGGCGGCAGCCGTCGGCCACGATCGCGCGCGCGCTGAGCAGGGCATGGTTGAGGCAGCCCAGCCGCAGGCCCACCACCAGGATCACCGGCAGCTGCCACTGTTTCGCGATGTCCGCGGCGAACAGCCCCGGCGCCAGCGGCACCAGCCAGCCGCCGACGCCCTCGACCACCACCGTGCCGTGCGCCGCCTGCAGCCGCCCGAACGCCTCGCGCAACGGCGCCAGGGTGATCGTCACGCCGTCGTGCGCCGCCGCCAGGTGCGGCGACAGCGGCTCGCGCAGCGCCACCGGGTTGAGCTGCGCGTACGGCAGTTCCACGCCGCCGGCGGCCAGCAGCGCCAGCGCGTCGTCGTTGCGCAGGCCGTCGGGCGTTTCCGCGCAACCGCTGGCCACCGGCTTCATGCCGCAGGCGTCGTGGCCGGCCGCGCGCAACGCGTGCAGCAGGGTGCAGGCCGCGTGGGTCTTGCCGATGCCGGTGTCGGTGCCGGCGATGAACACCGCGCGGCTCATGCGCGGCGCTCCTTCGTTGTCCGCCAGCCCGTTTCTACGTTGTGCATCCGTGTTTCCTCCGTGGTCGAGCCGGGCGCGATGGTCGGCGCCGCTGCGCCGGCGTGGCAAGCATGACGTATGGCATACGCCGAAGCGGCACTTAGGAATTTCTTAGGAAATCCGCAGCGAAGTTTTAGGAAACGCGCGCGGCGCGCCTGCCTAGACTGACCATCCCCGACGCGTTGCATCGTGCAGCGCCGTCGTTCCCCCCATCCCATCACGGCAGGCCATCATGCACCACTTATCCCCCCGATCCGTCGCGGCCACGTCCGCGCCCGTGCGCTACAACATGTACGGCTTCATCCACAAGGCGCTGCGCGCCTTCATGGCCGATACCCTGCTGCGGCTGGGCCGCATGGACCTCGCCGACGAGCGCGAGGTCGACGCCACGCTGCGGCAGGCGCGCGAGCTGCTCGGCTTCTGCCGGGTGCACCTGGACGACGAGAACCGCTTCGTGCACCCGGCGCTGGAAGCGTGCGAGCCGGGCTCGGCGGCACGCATCGCCGGCGAGCACGTGCATCACGAGGGAGACATTGCGCTGCTGCTCGAGCAGGTCGACGCGCTGGAGCAGCGGCGCGTGGACGCCGCCGCCGGCGAGGCCGCCAACAACCTCTACCGCTGGTTCGCGCTGTTCGTCGGCGAGAACTTCCAGCACATGGACTACGAGGAGCGCGAGCACAACGCGGTGCTGTGGGCGCACTACAGCGACGCCGAGCTGCTGGCGATCGAAGGCGCGCTGGTCGCCTCGTTGCCGCCGCAGGCCAGTGCGCTCGGGTTGCGCTGGATGCTGCCCTCGCTCAGCCACGCCGAGCGCCTGCAGCTGCTGGGCGGCATCCGCGCCAACGCCCCCGACCACGTGTTCGGCGGCGCGCTGGCGCTGGCCCGCGCCCACCTGGACGAGCACGACTGGCGCAAGCTGTCCACGGCGCTGGCGCTGCCGGCGGCGCAGGCGGCCTAGCCGGCGGGCACGTCGACCAGCTGCAGCGGCCGCTCCACGCACAGGCGGAAGCGGCCGCGCCCGGTCTTCTCGATGCGCACGCAGGCCCCGCGTTCGAGCAGCCGCCGCTGCAGCAGGATCAGCCGCGCCTCCAGGTTGTCGCTGATGTCCGGCAGGCGGATGCGCGGGTCGAGCCGCAGCTCGCGGTTGGCGAAGCTGCTGCGGCCGGCCTCGTGGTCGCGCAGCAGGGTCCACAGGATCGCGCCGGCCACGCCCTTGATCAGGTAGTCGTCGCCGAAGAACACGCTGTCGTTCTCGGCGTAGTGGCGCACCGTCACCGGCGGCCCGGCGACGCGGCGGCGACGCTCCTGCGCCGGCAACGGCTCGGCCGCGCCCTCGGCGGCGTCGCGGAACAGGTTGATCGCCAGGCCGAGCTGCGCGGCCAGGGTGACCAGCGCGTCCTCGTCGTCGTAGCCGAAGCGCAGGTCCTGCGGGCTTTCCACATACAGCACGCCGAGCAGGCGGCGGCCGGCGCCGATCGGCACCGCCAGCTGGCTGCGCGATTCGGCCAGGCCCGGCGGCGGGATTTCGGTTTCCAGCCGGTCGGCCTCGCCGCCCTGCGCCACCGCCTCGCGGATCGCGCGGCCGTAGGCGTACTCGCTGGTCATGTGCGCGATGCGGATCGGCGTGCCCTCGCGCGCCGCCACGCCGATCACGCCCTCGCCCAGCGGGATCTCCGAGCCGACGCCGGACTGCTCGTAGCCGCAACTGGCCAGCGTGAACAGCTTGCGCCCGCCGCCGTCGAGCAGCAGCACCATCGCATGGCGCACGTCGAAGTCCTCGCGCAGCGAGGCGAGCATGGCCTCCAGCAGGCTTTCCAGGTCGGCCGCCGCGGCCAGCCGCTGCGCGGCGTGCCGCGTCGCCGCCAGCAGGTTGCGCCGCGGCGGCGCGGGCGGCAGCGGCCGGCCCGGCACCTGCTCGATCGCCTGCACGCGATAGACGTCCGAACCCTTCAGGCGGAACACTCCGCCCATGCCGACGTGCGAGGCGATCCCCGCCAGCTTGGCGCGCATGCGTTCGAACAGCGGTCCCTCGGTCTCGGTGCGCAGGTAGTGCAGCGACAGCCGGTACATCGTCGCGGTCTGCGGGTGGATCAGCAGCAGCCGCGCCTGCGGGTTGGCCAGGATGTTCTGCCGGGTCTTGTTGAAGAACTGGAACGACAGCGCCAGGTGGCTGCCGTCGAGGTACTCGATCTGCGACAGGTAGGCCACGTTTGGCGTGCCGTCCGGCGCGCAGGTGGCCATCACGCCGGGGATGCTGCCGTCGAAGCATTCGCGGATCGCGTCCAGGTTCATGGCGCCGGCTCCAGCGGGCGGCCGGCGTCGGGGCCGGGCGTCTGCACGAACGCCGCCACGGGAGTGAACGCCACCACGCTCAGCGTGTCGTCGTCGCCGGCCAGCAGCGCCCGCGCCAGCGCCTCGCTGATGCCGATGCCGCCCAGCTCGGCCACCAACGCCGCGCGGTACGCCGCCACCCGCGCGGCATCCGCCGGGCGCGCCCGCGCGATGCTGGCGTCGTCGCCCTTGAGCTGCAGCGAGCGGTGCGTGCTGGGGCTGGTGAACACCACCGCGAGGCGCCCGTTGCGGCGCAGGTCGTCGAACAGCGCCTGCGCCTGGCTGGCCTGCACGAACAGCTGCACCCGGCGGCGATCGCGGCTGACCCGGCAGCCCTGCGCGCGCACCAGCTCCGGCATGTTGGCGGCGTTGCGCGAAGCCACGATGATCGACGCCGCGCCCTCGACGAAGCGGACGTGTTCGGCATCGAGCACTACAGTGGGCGGGTGGGCCGGCATGCGCTGTCCTCAGGCCGTCCGGCCACGGCGCCGCAAGCGCGCGCCGGGCGGCACGATCCGCCACCGCGGGGCCGGCACGAAGACGCCGCCCGCGCAGATGCCCAGCCGCCCCGCCTCGATCGCCTCGCCTTGCCCGGTCGGACCCATCCGGCTCTCCCCTGCATCGGTGCGCGCATAATACGGGCTTTGCTGCAGGACACGCCGCATGTTCGAACTGAAAACCCACGCCTACGCCAGCAAGCGCGAGCACTACGACGACCTGGTGCGGCAGGCGCGCGGCATCCTCGCCGGCGAGCGCGACCTGATCGCGAATGCGGCGAACTTCGGCGCGCTGGTCTACCACAGCCTGCCGCAGGTGAACTGGGCTGGCTTCTACCTGTACGACGGCACCGAGCTGGTGGTCGGCCCGTTCCAGGGCAAGCCGGCGTGCATCCGCATCGCGCTCGGCCGCGGCGTCTGCGGCACCGCCGCGCAGACGCGTGAAACCCAGCTGGTGCGCAACGTCAACGCGTTCGCCGGGCACATCGCCTGCGACGCCGCCTCGCAATCGGAAATCGTGGTGCCGCTGGTGAAGGCCGACGGCAGCCTGCTCGGCGTGTGGGACGTGGACAGCCCGGTCACCGACCGCTTCGACGACGACGACCGCGCTGGCATGGAAGCGCTGTGCGCGGTGTTCATGGCGTCGGTGGACGGCTGACGCGAGACGAATCGATGGCCTCGGGCCAAGGAACCTTGACCCACGATCATTCGTGGGATATGGACAGGTAGTGACTGATTTTCCCTTGGCGGACACGAGGGGAAGTACTGCTTCACTGGCACCTCAATATCAGCAGGGAGCACGACATGCATAAGCTTTGCAAGGTAGTCATGGGCGTGGCGTTCATCGGCTTGGCATCCGGTGTTATTGCCGCCGAGCAATCATCACTCCCCAAACAGTTCACCACCACGTCCACTACCGGGACTCAGCAAGTTGCGGTACGCAGCGACGGAACGATCGAAGCACAGAACGCGGAACCCGGTCTGACCACCCACATCACCATTCGGGTGGTTGGGCACGCAGCGATTATCCAGACTGATGACGGCATTTCGACGACGACCAAGGTCGTCGATCTCGACGCCAACACTGCTTGGCTGAAGTCGCATCCTGATCTGGCACTCAAGATCCAAAATGCGCGGACGTGGTTGATGCAGCACAGAAAGTCCACCCATGCGCCGCTGATGGCAGCACTCGGCGGCACTTGTTCTACAGAACTGCAGCGCTTGCTGGATGCTGCCGACGCTGCAGTAGCGGCATGCTCTGGGGGCGGTGGCTTGATGTGCGCTATCGCCGTGGGCGAATACGGCAAAGCAAAAGATGCCTACGACAACTGCATGAAGGTTATCTCACCCCCACGCCAGGAATAACCACAGGGCGAGTTTCATAGCGGCGCACGGGCCGGCAGCAACACTGTCGGCCCGTTTGTTCGTGCGATGCGCCACGGCGCACGCGCCCTGTCCGCTACGGTCGGCGTGACTTCGGTGCAGCCGCCAGCCCGCGACCACCCGGCCGGGACTCACGCTTCACGCGGCTGCCGCAGCAGCGCCGCCACCGCCTGCCGCGCCTCGTCCACGCCGGTGCCGGCGGTGGAGGAGAACACCTGCGCGGTGGCGTGCAGGCCGTCGGGAAAGCTCTTGCGCATCGCCGCCAGTGCCTGCGCGGCCTGGTTGCGCGAGAGCTTGTCGGCCTTGGTCAGCAGCAGGTGGCAGGGCAGGCCGCTGGCGAAGCAGAAGTCCAGCATCATCCGGTCGAACTCCTTCAGCGGATGGCGGATGTCGGCGATCAGCACCACGCCGCGCAGGCTGCGCCGCTGGTGCAGGTAGCGGTCGATTTCCTGCTTCCAGTGCTCGCGCATCTCCAGCGGCACCTTGGCGTAGCCGTAGCCCGGCAGGTCGATCAGCCGCCAGTCGGATACGTGCTGGCCGTCGACGGTGACGGATGCTCGCGCCGGCACGTCCCGCAGCGGCGGCAGGCTGAACGCCACCATCTGCTGGGTGCGGCCAGGCGTCTTCGAGGTGCGCGCCAGGCCCTTGTGCCCGGTCAGCGCATTCAGTGCGCTGGACTTGCCGGCATTCGAGCGCCCTGCGAACGCCACCTCGGCGCCGCGGTCGGCGGGAAGCTGATCGACGCGGTGGGCGGCGAGCACGAATTGCGCGCCTTGCAGGGGATTGGACCTGCCTTGCAGGGGATTGGACATGGGGATGGTTTGACCAAGCTATGGTGGCACAGGGATAATTCCGAGGTTTCTGCCTGTGGCTGGCCGCATGGCCGCCATCCCTGGCAGTGTTCGCAAGTCTCTCGGGAGTCAAGTGTATGAGTTTTCGGTCTGCTGGTTTTCGACCCACGGTTCTCGGGTCTGCCCTGGCCCTCGTGCTGGCACTGTCCGCCAGCGCCGTGATGGCACAAGACGCCAAACCGGAGACTGCCACGCCAGCCGCCGTCAGCACCGCGGCAACGCCTGCAGGCGCAGCCACTGCCGCCGCGCCTGCACCGGCGGCCACCGCAGCTGCGGCCAAGCCGGGTGACGCCACCGCCGGCCAAGCCAAGGCCGCCGTCTGCGGCGCCTGCCACGGCATGGACGGCAATTCGACGAACGCGCAGTTCCCGAAGCTGGCCGGCCAGAGCGAGCAGTACATCGTGCGCCAGCTGACCAGCTTCAAGGCGGCCAAGCGGCAGAACCCGATCATGATGGGCATGGCCGCGCCGCTGTCCGAGCAGGACATGCACGACCTCGGTGCCTACTTCGCCAGCAAGACCGCGCTGCCCGGCGTGGCCGACCAGGCGCTGGTGGAACGCGGCCAGACGCTGTTCCGCCAGGGCGACGCCGCGCGCGGCATCCCGGCCTGCATGGCCTGCCACAGCATCGACGGCCGCGGCAATCCGGGCGCGATGTACCCGCAGCTGGCCAGCCAGCACGCGCAGTACATCGAGGCCACGCTGAAGGCCTGGCACGACGGCACCACCTGGGGCGACGACGCCCGCGCACAGGTCATGCCCGCGATCGCCAAGCAGCTGAGCGCCGACGACATCGCCGCGCTGGCCAGCTACATCGAGGGCTTGCACAGCGCCGACAGCCAGCCGGCCAGCGCGCCCTGATCGAACCCGCGCCGACCGAAGTGTCGGCGCAGTCGTCTTGCGTCCCGCCTTTTCGAGGTCCGCCATGCTGAAGCGTCTGCCATTCCTGTGTGCCGCCCTGCTCGCGCTCGCCGCCTGCAGCCATGACCGCGACAGCGGCAGCACGGCGACGGCGCCGGTCGCCAGCAGCAGCGCCGAAGCCGCCGCGCCGGCCAGCCCCGCCACCAGCACCGCACCGGCAGCGGCCGGCAGCGCGGCGCCCGCCAGCACCGGCACGGCCGCCGCGCTCACCCCCGGCGAACCCGCGCCGGCCGCGAGCGCCCCGGCCGTGGCCGCGGTGCCGTTCGTCGACAACGGCAAGTGGGTCGAGGGCAAGCACTACTTCCTGATCGATCCGGCGCAGCCGACCAGCCACCCCGGCAAGATCGAGGTGACCGAGGTGTTCTCCTACGGCTGCCCGGCCTGCAATGGCTTCCATGCCACCGTCGACCAGATCGCCAAGAGCCTGCCGCCGAACGCGGTGATGAACTACCTGGCCGCCTCGTTCCGCCCGGACGAGAACTGGCCGATGTACCAGCGCGCGTTCTACGCGGCGCAGGCGCTGGACCTGGTCGGCAAGACCCACGACGCGATGTTCGACGCGGTATGGAAGAGCGGCGAGCTGTCCACCTACAACCTGAAGGCCAGCGGGCTGAAGCCGCACGAGGCGTGGCCGACGATCGAGGACGCGGCGAAGTTCTATGCCAAGTACGGCGTCGATCCGAAGGAGTTCGTCGGCGTCGCCAACTCGTTCACGGTCAACACCCGGATGAAGCGTGCCGACGACCTGATGAAGGCCTACGGGGTGGACAGCACGCCGACCATGATCGTCAACGGCAAGTACCGCTTCACGGCCAGTTCCGCCGGTGGCTACGCGCAGTCGATCGAGCTGACCCAGTGGCTGGTCGCCAAGGAAGCCGCCGGCAAGTAGGCGGTTCGGTTAATCTGACCCGTACGGCGGCCCCACCGCCAACCCGCGAAGAGAGACCCCATGTTCAAGCGATTCGCCCACCCGCGCCTGCTCACCCTGCTCGTCGGCCTGTTGCTGGCCAGTGCCTGCACCGCGCAGTCCGGCGCGCCGGCACCGTATACCGAGGGTACCGAGTACGTCACCCTGCCCGCTCCGCACCAGCGCTACAGCAGCGAGGGCAAGGTGGAAGTGGTTGAGGTGTTCTCCTACGGCTGCATCCATTGCGCGCAGTTCGCGCCGACTGCCGAGAAGCTGCGCCAGCAGCTGCCGGCCGGCGTGGCATTCAAGCTGGTGCCGGCGCCGTTCAGCGCCGAGTGGCTGCCGTATGCGCGTGCGTACTACGCGGCAAAGCAGCTGGGCGTGGTCGAGCGCACTCATCTGAAGCTGTTCGACGCCAAGTTCGCCCAGCATTACCCGGTCAACTCGCTGGACGAACTGGCCGACTTCTACGCCCACGAAGGCGTCGACCGCGCCGCCTTCATGCGCCTGGCCACCTCGGCGGAGGCCACCGCGAAGCTGAAGGAAGATCTCGCGCTGATCCAGCGCTGGCAGGTGGACGGCACCCCGACCATCGTGGTCAACGGCAAGTACCGCGTGATCACCATGCACTCGTTCGACGAGATGGTTGCGGTGACGCAATGGCTGGTCAAGCGCGAGCTGGCCGGCAAGTAGGCGACGGCCGCGGCGCCGGGCGACCCGACTGGCGCGCTGTTCATCTGCGGTGGATCATGCTGGGCGGCGTACCCGGCGCGTGAGCATGACCCATGAACATGGCCGCCGGCATCCCCTTCCCGTGTAGTGTGTTGCCATGAGCCGCGCCGCCACTCCCCAAGCCGCCCCCGTCGAGCGCCGCCTGCGTCTGCTGAGCTGCAATATCCTGGCCGGCGCCAGCGTGCAGCGCTACCGCCAGTACGTCACCCGCAGCCTCAACGCGCTGCTGCCGGGGCGCAGCAAGATGGACAACCTCGACCGCCTGGCCGAGGTGCTGGCGCAGTTCGACGTGATCGGCCTGCAGGAGGCCGATGCCGGCAGCCTGCGTTCGGGCTTCCTCAACCAGACCCGCTACCTCGCCGAGACCGCCGGCCTGCCGTTCTGGAGCCACCAGCCGAACCGCGCGATGGCCCGGCTGGCGCACTCGGCGAACGGCCTGATCAGCCGGCTGGAGCCGCACACGGTGCTGGATTACCCGCTGCCCAGCCGGATCCCCGGCCGCGGCGCGCTGCTGGCCCAGTTCGGCGAAGGCGACAACGCGCTGGCGGTGATGATCGCGCACCTCTCGCTGAGCGCACCGGCGCGCGCGCGCCAGCTCGGCTTCATCGCCGAACTGCTGCAGGATTTCCCGCACGCGGTGCTGATGGGCGACCTCAACGCCGAGCCCGGCAGCAGCGAGATGCAGCAGCTGTTCGCCAAGTCCACCCTGCAGCCGCCGGCGCAACCGACGCCGACCTTCCCCAGCTGGAAGCCGCGGCGCGCGCTGGACCACATCCTCACCTCGCCGGCGATCCGGCTGGAGAAGACCTGGGCGCTGCCGCAGGCGTTCTCCGACCACCTGCCGCTGGCGGCCGAAATCAGCCTGCCGGCGACCGTCGGCGGCAAGGCCCCCCCGGGCCGCGCACAATGACCGCGCCGGCATGGCGAAGGGCCTGGCCGTGGCTGGCCCTGCTGCTGGTGGCGCTGCTGGCGACATGGCTGCGCTATGGCGTGGTCGAATCCAGCGCGATCGGCCAGCTGTGCAGCGCCGATGGCCCGTGGTGGTGCCGCTGGCGGCAAGCGCTGGTGCTCGGGTTTCTGCACGACGTCTACGGCATCGCGGCGCTCGCCGCCACCGCGCTGGCGCTGCTGCGCCGGCATGCCTGGCTGGCCTGGCTGGCCGCCGCGCTCGGCATTCTCGCGCTGCAGCTGTACTGCTTCGAGAGCGGCGCGCTGGCGCTACTGGCCGGCAGCCTGCGTCTGCTGCGGCTGCAGGCGCCGCGCGCGGTGCCACTCGACCAGCACCGGCAAGGCCAGCAGCAGGTTCATCCCCAGCCATAGCCACGCCACCGCGGTGAGCCCGGCTTCCTGCAGCAGCACGACCGCGGCCAGCAAGGGCAGCCACGGCGCGAGGAAGCGCTCCTCCGGCAGCGGCAGCGCCGGCGCGTGACGCTCGCCCAGCCAGCCGAGCAGCGCGTAGCCCAGGCACGGCAGCCAGAACAGGCCCAGCGGGAAATCCCGGTAGCGGCCGTCGACCGCCAGCAGCAGGCCGTAATAGGCCAGCGCGAACAGCCAGCCGGCGCGCAGCCAGCGCGGCGGTGCGGCGGACGTGGTCGTGCCGGCCAGCCGCGCGGCGATCCGGCGCGCCAGCCGCAACGCGGTGAACAGGGCCAGTGCGCAGGCAGCGAGCGATACCGCCCACTCCCAGCCGTCGCGGCAGGCGTACAGCATCTGCCGGACCTGCCACGCCAGCGCGCCGCCGCTGGCCATGCCGGCCAGCGCCAGCGCCAGAGAGCCGCGCCGGCGTCGCTGGCGGCCGCCGGCCAGCACGAACAGCGCGACGCCGGCCGCGCCGGCGAGCCAGCCGAGCCACCAGCGCGGCTCCTCGATCACCGGCCCCTGCATGGCGAACTTCGGCCGCGCCTGCGCGTCGAAGATACCCCAGTAACCGCCGGCGGTGCCTTCCTGCGCGCGTTTCCACGGCTGGTCGAACGCCTCGATCACGTTGTACGGCATGTGCACGGTGGCCGCGTAGCGCAGGAACTCGCGCAGGTAACGCGCCTCGTTGACCACGCTGGCGCTGGCCGCCTGGCGCGGCCGTCCGGCGCTGGGCCAGCCGGTCTCGCCGATCATCACGCGACGGCCGGGAAACGCCTGCTGCACTTTCGCGTACACCGTCGCCACATGCTGCACCGCGCGCTCGGGCGGCACCGGCTGGTCTTCCCAGTACGGCAGGATGTGGATGGTGAGGTAGTCCACCGAGCCGGCCAGCTCGGGATGGCGCAGCCAGAATTCCCACACGTCGGCATAGGTCACCGGCACGTGGACCGCCGCGCGCACCTCGCGCAGGTAGCCGGCCAGTTGCGCCGACGACAGCTCGCCGCGCAGCAGTACCTCGTTGCCCACGATCACTCCGCGCAGCACCTGCGGGTACTTGTTCGCGGTGGCGATGCCCAGTGCGACCTGCTGCGCGTTCGCCTTTGCGTCGCCGCTCAGCCAGATGCCCAGCAACACTTTCATGCCGTAGCGCCCGGCGATCGCGGGCACCGCGCTGAGGCCTTGCCCCTGCGAGTACGTGCGCACGCAGTCGAAGCGCTGCGACAACGCGCGCAGGTCCGCGTCGATGCGCTCGGGGCTGATGTAGGCGTTCGCATCCAGCGGCGTCTCGCCGGCCTGGCGAAACGGCGCGTAGGAGACGCAGGCGATCCGTGCCGATGGCGCCTCCGGCAACGCCACCGGCCGGCCGATCGCCCACCACCAGGCCGCCCCGGCCAACGCCGCCAGCAGCAGCGCCAGCCACGCCGGCCAGACACGACGAAAGTCAGGCGGAGCTGCTGGCGACATGCCGATCCCGTGAAGGTGTGGAAACCAAGCGTGTCAGCTTAGCAGGCGCGCCGGCACACCCTCACCGCCGCGCGACAAGCGGTTCAGGCGCATCGACTACACTGCCCGTGATCCACCGCAGGAGCCTCCATGTCCGTCTTCCTCTCGCCGCGGCGCATCCTGCTCACCGGGCTGCTGCTCGCCGGCTGGCTGCTGACGAGCGTGCCGGCGCGAGCCGCCGCCCCCGACGCCGCCCAGCGCGCGGCCTTCCGGCAGGCCTATGCCGCCGCCCAGCAAGGCGGCGATGGCTGGCGGCAGCTGGCGGCCAACCTGCACGACTACCCGCTGTACCCGTACCTGCCGGCGGCGGCCCTGCAGCACGACATCCAGCAGCTCGACCGCGCCAGCGTGGAGGCGTACCTGGCGCAATACCCGGACTGGATCCCCGCCGCCGACCTGCGCCGCGCGTTCCTGCGGGAGCTGGCGCGGCGGCAGGACTGGAGCACGTTCCTCGCGCTGTACCAGAGCGGCCTCGGCGACACGCTCGCCTGCGACGCGCTGCAGGCGCGGCTGGCCGGCGGCGGCACGCTGGAGTTCGAGCGCGACCTCGCCGCGCTGTGGGCCAAGCCAAGCCTGCCCGACGCCTGCGACCCGGTGCTCGCCGCCGCGCACACGCAGGGCCTGTTGACCGAGGCGCGACTGTGGACGCGGATCGACCGCGCCGCCGACGCCGGCCAGGCCGGCACCATCGCCAGCCTGGCCGGTTGGCTCGCCGAACCCGGCCGCGCCAGCGCGCTGCAGCTGGCGCTGGCACTGCGCGATCCGGCCGCCGCGCTGGACGCCGCGCGCAGCTGGCCCAACCAGCCGCGCCAGCGCCAGGCCGCCACGCTGGCGCTGACCCGCCAGGCCCGGCGCGATGTCGACGCCGCCGACGCCGCCTGGCAGCAACTGCAGTCCCGCTTCGGCTTCAGCGAGGCGCAGCGCAACCAGATCCTGCAGGCGCTGGCGCTGTACCACGCCACCGATTTCGACGACGGCGCGCTGGCCCGGCTGATCGCCCTGCCTGCCGCCGCGCAGACCGACGGCACCCGCGAATGGCGGGTGCGCGTGGCGCTGGCGCAGCAGGACTGGAGTGCGGTGCTGGCCGGCCTCGACGCGATGCCCGCCGACCAGCGGCAGGACAGCGAATGGCAGTATTTCCGCGGCCGCGCGCTGGCCGCGCTGGGCCGTGACGACGAAGCCCGCCCGCTGTTCGAGGCCCAGGCCGACAAGCCCACCTTCTTCGGCTTCCTGTCCGCCGACCGGCTCGACCGGCCGTACGCGATCTGTCCGTTGACCCTGGCCGACGACCCGCAACGCGAACAGGCCCTGCTGGCCAACCCCGGCCTGTTGCGTGCGTTCGAGTTGTATGCGGTGGATCTGCCCAAGTTCGCCCGGCGCGAGTGGGCGCGCGCCTTGCAGGACGCCGACCCGGATACCCAGCGGGTCGCCGCCGACATGGCCAACCGCCGCGGCTGGTACGACCGCGCCGTGTTCACCCTGAGCAGCGGCGACGCCCTGCGGCTGTACGACCTGCGCTTCCCGCTGGCCAGCCAGGACGGCCTGGTGCCGCAGGCCGGGCAAGCCGGGATCGAGCCGGCCTGGGCCTACGGCATCCTGCGCGCGGAAAGCGCCTGGATGAGCGATGCCCAATCCGGTGCCGACGCGCGCGGCCTGATGCAGCTGCTGCCGGCCACCGCCGCGCTGGTGGCGAAGCGCAACGGGCTCGACTGGGGCGGCGGCGACACGCTGTACGACCCGGCCACCAACATCGCGCTGGGCACGCGCTACCTGGCGCAGATGGCCGCACGCTTCAACGGCTCGCCGTGGCTGGCCAGCGCCGCCTACAACGCCGGCCCGAACAAGGTCGAGCAGTGGCTGGCCACGCGCGGCATGCTGGCGCCGGACCTGTTCGTCGCCACCATCCCGTACCGGGAAACCCGCGAGTACGTGGCGCGGGTGATGGCTTTCAGCGTGATCTACGATTGGCGCCTGAGCGGCGACACGGTGGTGCCGCTGGCCACCCGCATGAGTCCGATCGGCCAGCCGTATGCCGTGCCGACTGCCGCGACAGCGCGCCGGGCAGTCGACTGTCCCGCCGAGGCGGCGTCGGCAGCGGCCGTCGCCGGCAGCGTCTCGCCCTGAAGCTCCATCGAGGAAATCCCATGGCCGCACAGCAACTCGTCATCCTCGGCGGCACCGGTTTCGTCGGCAGCCGCCTGGTGCCGCGACTGGCCGCCGACGGCCACCGCATCGTGCTGCTCAGCCGCAACCGCGAGCAGCACCGCGAACTCGGCGTGCTGCCCACGGTCAGCGTGCGCAACGCCGACATCCACGACGACGACGTGCTGCGCCGGCAGCTGGCCGGCGCCGACGCGGTGATCAACCTGGTCGGCATCCTCAACCCGCACGGCCGCGACGGCTTCCAGCGGGTGCACGTGGAACTTGCCCGCCGGCTGATCGCCGCCTGCCACGCCAGCGGCGTGGGCCGCCTGCACCAGATGAGCTCGCTGAAGGCCGGCCAGGGCCTGTCGCAGTACCTGAAGAGTCGCGGCGAGGCCGAGGCGCTGGTCAAGGCCTCCGCGCTGGACTGGACGATCTACCAGCCCAGCGTGATCTTCGGCCCCGGCGACGGCCTGGTCAGCCGCTTCGCCAAGCTGCTGCGACAGATGCCGATGCTGCCGCTGGCACGCGCGAAGGCACGGATGGCGCCCACCTGGGTCGGCGACGTGGCCGAGGCGATCGCCCGCTGCGTCGACCACGCGAAGCTGGGTCAACGGCGCAGCTTCGAGCTGTACGGTCCCGAGGTGCTCACGCTGGGCGAGATCGTGCGCAAGATCCGCGCTGCCGCCGGCCTGCGCACGCCGGTCGTGGCACTGCCCGACAGCCTCGGCCGGCTGCAGGCGCAGTTCGCCGAGCTGCTGCCCGGCAAGCCGTTTTCGCTGGACAACTTCCGCTCGCTGCGCACCGATTCGGTCGGCAATGTGGACGGCTACGCCGCGCTCGGCATCGTGCCGCAGCCGTTCACGCCGTGGCTGCCGGTGCTGCTCGGCGAACCGCCGCGGCAACGCCGGCTGGCCGCGGCGCGTTCGCCGCAACGTTGAACAGCGCGCGGATCAGCGCGCGCCCAGCAACAGCCGCAGGCGATCCAGCTCGGCGCCGTAGCGCGCGGCCAGCGCCGGCTCGCGCGACCAGGGCTGGCGCCCGCGCAGTGCCGTGCGCGCCTGCGCCGGCCCGTGCCGGAAGCCCGCCAGGCAGGCCGGGGCGACCTCCAGCTCGCAGAACGCCAGCAACCGCTGCACCTGCGCCTCGGGCTCGGCCAGCAGCGCCTCGTAGGCGTGCTCGAGGTAGCGCTGCGGGAACAGCCGCTGCCAATGCCGGCCGAGCCGCTCGTGGTCGCGCCAGTAGCTGGCGATGTCGTCCAGGTCGTAGCTGAAATCGTGGCCGCTGGCGAACAGTTGGCGGTAACAGGCGAAGCAGGTTTCCAGCGCATCGCGCCGGCAATGCACCACCCGCGCGCCGGGCAGCATCGCCAGCGCCACGCCGGCCACGCGCCAGTTCAGCCGGTATGCGTCGACGAAGCGCGGCCGGCCGCGGCACACGGGCCCGGTACGCGCCAGGTAGTCCCGGCCCAGCCGCGCCCAGTCCGCCGGCGTGGCCGCACCGATCCACTGCAGCAGCGGTCGTCCGCGCCGCGCCGACTCCTCGCCGATCACCCGCTGCAGGTCGGGCGACTCGTCGACGCCGCCCACGTACGGGTGGGCGGCAAGGATCTGCCCGGTCAATGCGGCGCCGGCGTGCGGCAGCGCCATGAGGAAGATCACCTGTTCGCCGAGTGCGGCATCCGCGGCCCCGGCCAGCGGTTCGGCGAATGCGGCGAGCATGGCGTCGACGTGCGCGCGCATGCTTGCTGCGTTCCAGTTCAGCTGCCGGTGCCGCCACCCGTTGGCCTTGCGCAAGGCGCGGAAGGCCGCGCGGTAATCGGCCTGGTCTTCCAGCGCGCGGGCCAGCGCGAAGCCGAGCTGGATGCGCGCGCGGCGTCGGCTGCGGCGCCTGCAGCACCTGCTGCAGACGGGCCACGTCGTCGCTGCCGAAGCGCTCGGTGCCCAGCGCGGCCAGGCCGCTCCAGGCCTCCGGCTGGCCGGGCTCACGCCGCAGCACCTCGCGATAGTTCGCGGCCGCCTGCACCTCGGCACCGAGGTCGGCCTGCGCCGAAGCCAGCAGCAGCCGCGCCGCCAGGTGCCCCGGGTCGACATCCAGTGCGCGGTGCAGCGCGGTGATTGCCCCGGCCGGGCGGCCCAGCAGCTGGAACATCCGGCCCCGGTTGAACCATGCCGGGGCGAAGTCGGGCGCCAGTTCACAGGCCCGCTGCAGCGCCGACAACGCTGCCTCGTTCTCGCCGCTGGACTGCAGCGCAACACCCAGGCTGATATGCAGCACGGCATCGCGCGGATCCTTCGCCAGCGCCTCGCGCAGGATCGCCACCGCCTGCGCGTGCTCGCCGCGCAACTGCTGCAGCTGGGCCGACAGGCGCAACGCCTCCGTGCTGTCCGGCGCCAGCGCCAGCGCCGCGGCCAGCGCCGCCGCGGCGCGCTCCAGCTCGCCGCCGGTCATCGCATCACCGGCCTCGCCAAGCAGCCGCACCACCTCCGGCGACAGGCCCGCGACGCGGTCGCGCAGCAGCGGATGAACCTGACTTGCCACCATCGTCGATGGGCCCCTTGCCTGCCGCCGGTCTCGGCTTGCCAGCTTACGTGAGCGGGGCGGCGGCATAAAGCTGCGGACCCTTCCATCTGAACGCAACGAAAACAGCCGCCCGGCCACCACCGCAAGAGGGTCATCCGGCGAATGCGTCTGGCGTTGCTTCCTGCATTGCCCTGCCGGAATCGCCACGTGCCCAACACGCTTTGCCGCCTCGCACCCATGCTTGGCCTGTTGTTGACCATGCCGCCCGCGCTGGCCGGCGCCGGACAGACGCCACCGGACCGGCTGCCCGCCTCCCGCGCCATCGCGGGCGAACTCGCCCCCGGCGACATCGCCTGGTTGCGCCGCGACGGCTTCGGCCTGGACAGCGCCACCCTGGCGCGCTACCGCCAGCTGGGCCGCGTGCGCTTCCTCGACGAGCAGCTGGCCGGCGACGACCGCCTGCCGCCCGCGGTCGCCGCGCAGATCCGGGCGCTGCCGGTGCTGGCCACGCCGCCGCCCGAGCTGCTGGCCGACCTCCGCGCACGGCAGCAGCAGTACAAGGACACCCCGGCCGGCCCGGCCAAGGACGCGGCCAAGCAGGCACTCGGCCAGTACCGTCGCGAACTGGTGCAGCAGGCCGCGCAGGCCGAGCTGCTGCACGCGATCCGCGGCGGCAACCAGCTGAAGGAGCAGCTGGTGTGGTTCTGGCTCAACCACTTCAGCGTGTACGCCGGCAAGGGCCCGGTGCGCGTGTTTGCCGCCGACTATGAGGAGAACGTGATCCGCCCGCACGCGCTGGGCAAGTTCCGCGACCTGGTGATGGCCACGCTGCAGAGTCCGGCCATGCTGGCGTTCCTCGACAACGCGCGCAACGCCCGCGACCGGACCAACGAGAACTACGCGCGCGAGCTGATGGAGCTGCACACGCTGGGCGTGGGCGCCGGTTACAGCCAGGCCGACGTGCAGCAGCTGATGCGCGTGCTCACCGGCGCCGGCCTGCAACTGCAGCCGCCGCGGCGCCTTGCGCGCCGCGGCCGCGAGCGGCCCGGCGTGGTGCGCGGCGGCCTGTTCGTGTTCAATCCGAATCGGCACGACTTCGGCGACAAGACCTTCCTCGGCCACACCATCGAAGGCCGCGGCTACGCCGAGATCGGCCAGGCGGTGGACCTGATCGTGCGCCAGCCCGCCTGCGCGCACTTCATCTCGCAGCGGCTGGCCGAGTACTTCGTCGCCGACCGGCCTCCGCCTGCGCTGGTGGACGCGATGGCCGACACCTTCCGGCGCAGCGACGGCGACATCGCGGCAGTGCTGCGCACCATGCTGCTGTCGACGGAGGCCGCCGCGCCGGACCCGCGCAAGTTCAAGGACCCGATGCGCTTCGTGGTCTCGTCGCTGCGCCTGGCCTACGACGGCCAGCCGGTGCCGAACACCGTGCCGCTGGCGAACTGGCTGCAGCAGATGGGCGAGCCGCTGTACGGCCGCGTCACCCCGGACGGCTGGCCGCTGGACTCGGCCAGCTGGACCGGCTCGGGCCAGCTGGGCAAGCGCTTCGACTTCGCCGGTGTGATCGGCAGCGGGCGCAACCGGCTGTTCGCCGACGACGGCGGCGGCGCGCCGGCCGACCCGCCCGCGCTGCGCGACTCGGCGCTGTACCGCGACGCCATCGCGCCGCGACTGTCCGAGGCCACCCGCCACGCGCTGGCCCAGGCGAAGTCGCCAGCGGAATGGAACACCTTCCTGTTGTCCTCGCCCGACTTCAACTACCGCTGAGGCCTGCCATGAACCGCCGCGAATTCCTGCTCGCCGCCGCCGGCGCCACCGCCGCGGCCACGCTGTCGTGCTCCGGCCGGCTGTTCGCCGCGCCCGCGGACTCACCGCGCTTCCTGCTGGTGTTCCTGCGCGGCGGCTACGACTGCAACAACCTGCTGGTGCCCTGCGCCAGCGATTTCTACTACGAGTCCCGCCCCACGCTCGCCATCGCCAAACCCGACGCCAACAATCCCGACAGCGCGGTGGCGCTGGACGCGGACTGGGGCCTCAACCCGGTGCTGCACGACACACTGCTGCCGCTGTGGCAGAAGAAGCAGCTCGCTTTCATCCCGTTCGCCGGCACCGACGACCTCTCGCGCAGCCACTTCGAGACCCAGGACCACATCGAGCGCGGCCAGCCGCAGGGCCACGCCGGCGACTACCGCTCCGGCTTCCTCGCGCGGCTGTCCGGCCTGCTCGCCGGGGTGCCGCCGATCGCCTTCACCAGCAACCTGCCGCTCGCCTTCCAGGGCGCCGGGCGCGACATCCCCAACATCTCGCTGAAGGCCGAGCCCAAGGCGCACTTCGACGAACGCCAGGCGGCGATCCTCTCCGGCATGTACCGGGACACCCCGCTGGCCCGGGCCAGCGCCGACGGCCTGGCCCTGCCGCGCAGCATCTCCGCCGACCTGCGCGAGGAGATGCTGGCGGCCAGCCGCGGCGCGCCCGGCGCGCGCAGCTTCGCCGCCGAGACGCGGCGCATCGCCGCCCTGATGCGCGACGAATACCGGCTCGGCTTCGTCGACGTGGGCGGCTGGGACACCCACGTCAACCAGGGCAGCACCAGCGGCGGCCTCGCCAACAATCTGAAGAACCTCGGCGAGGGCCTGGCCGCCTACGCCGACGCGCTGGGCAGCGCATGGAACGACACCACCGTGGTGGTGCTGTCCGAGTTCGGCCGCACCTTCCGCGAGAACGGCGACAAGGGCACCGACCACGGCCACGGCAGCGTGCACTGGGTGCTGGGTGGCCGGCTCGCCGGCGGTCGCATCGCCGGCGAGCAGCTCGCGGTGAACCGGCAGAACCTGCTGCAGGACCGCGACTACCGCGTGCTCAACGACTGCCGCGACGTGCTGGGCGGGCTGTTCGCGCGGCTGTGGGGCCTGGGCACCGGCCAGCTGCAGACGGTGTTCCCGCAGGCGCGGCCGAAGGACTTGCGGCTGGTCTGACGGCTAGACTTCGACCTCATCGGACGACACGGCGGGCCACGACATGACGAAACTTCGCGTGCACAGCTTTTCGGTTTCCCTCGACGGCTACGGCGCCGGCCCGCGCCAGGATCTCGAGCACCCGCTGGGCATCGGCGGCCCCGCGCTGATGCAATGGTTCTTTCCCACCCGGCTGTGGCGGCGCATGCAGGGCCAGGACGGCGGCGAGACCGGCGTCGACAACGAGCTGGCCGAACAGGGCTTCGCCGGCATCGGCGCGTGGATCCTCGGACGCAACATGTTCGGCCCGGTGCGCGGCCCATGGCCGGATGAAAGCTGGCAGGGCTGGTGGGGCGAGGAGCCGCCCTACCACACACCGGTATTCGTGCTCACCCACCACCCGCGCCCCAGCCTGCGCATGGCCGGCGGCACCGAGTTCCACTTCATCACCGACGGCATCGAATCCGCCCTGCGCCAGGCCAGGGCGGCGGCAGGCGATCTGGACGTGCGCCTCGGCGGCGGCGTGGCCACGGTGCGCGAGTACCTGCGCGGGGGCCTGATCGACGAGTTGCACCTGGCGCTGTCCCCGGTGCTGCTGGGTACGGGCGAGCACCTGCTGGGCGGCCTCGACCTGCCCGCGCTCGGCTACGTCTGCGAGCGCCAGCAGATGGGCGAGCGCGCCTGCCACGTCTTCCTGCGCCAGCGCGCCTGAGGTTTGCCGCCCCCACGCGACGGTTCCGGCTCACCACGAGACTTCATTGGCCACGCTCCGTTATTCGCCACCGAGGTGGCGAAGGGCACTCGTCGGTGACCTCCGATAGCTCTCCATCGCGCCCGACACCACCGCACTACGCATGGCAGAATCCCCGCATGCAAATCTTCCTGGTCGGCGGCGCGGTCCGCGACAAGCTGTTGAAGCGCCGGGTGGTCGACCACGACCACGTGGTGGTCGGGGCGACGCCGGAGGAGCTGCTGGCGCGGGGCTACAAGCCGGTGGGCAAGGACTTCCCGGTATTCCTGCATCCGGACACCGGCGAGGAGTACGCGCTGGCACGCACCGAGCGCAAGAGCGGGCGCGGCTACCACGGCTTCGTATTCCAGGCCGACCCGACCATCACGCTGGAACAGGACCTGGCCCGGCGCGACCTCACCATCAACGCGATCGCCGAGGACGAGCACGGCGCGCTGACCGACCCGTTCGGCGGCGTGCGCGACATCGAGGCGCGCGTGCTGCGCCACGCCTCGCCGGCATTCGTCGAGGACCCGGTGCGGGTGCTGCGGGTGGCGCGTTTCGCCGCGCGCTTTGCGCCGCTGGGTTTCACGGTGGCGGCGGAAACCATGGCGCTGATGCGGCAGATGGTGGCGAACGGCGAAGTCGACCACCTGGTGCCCGAGCGCGTATGGGCGGAGACGCGCAAGGCCTTGGGCGAGCCGCAGCCGTCGAGCTTTCTGCGCGTGCTGCGCGAGTGCGGCGCGCTGGCCGTGCTGTTTCCCGAGGTCGACGCGCTGTACGGTGTGCCGCAGCGCGCCGAGTTCCACCCGGAGATCGACACCGGCGTGCACGTGGAGCTGGTGCTGGACGCGGCGGCGCGGCTGGCGCCGGGCAACGACGTGGTGGGCTTCTGCGCACTGACCCACGATCTCGGCAAGGCGCTGACCCCGGCCGCCGAGCTGCCGCGCCACATCGGCCACGAGCATCGCGGCGTAGCGCCGCTGCTCGCGCTGGCCGCGCGGCTGAAGGTGCCGACCGAGCACGCGACGCTGGCCGCGCTGGTCTGCCGCGAGCATCTGAACGTGCACCGCGCGTTCGAGCTGAAGCCGGCCACCGTGCTGAAGCTGCTGGGCGCGCTGGATGCCCTGCGCCGGCCGGCGCGACTGGAGCTTTTCCTCGCCGCCTGCGAGGCAGACCAGCGCGGCCGGCTGGGCCGCGAGCACGACGCCTACCCGCAGGCGGACTACCTGCGCGCGGCCCGCGCCACCGCCGCGGCGGTCGAGTCCGCCGACTTCGTCGCCCGCGGCCTGGCCGGCCCGGCGATCGGCCAGGCGATGCAGACGGCGCGGATCCACGCCATCGCCAGTCTGAAAACTCAGCCTTCGCCAAGCGGATCCGCGGTATAAAGCCCGGATGACGACGCCCGCTGCGGGCATCCGTCGATCCCTTCCTGCTGGAGTTGCCCGTGTCGAGTGCGTTCACCCCGACCTCTCCCTTGCGTCAGCGTTTCCGCCCGCTGTGGTGGCTGGCGATCACCTACCTGGCGATCTCGTTCGCCACCCGCGTGGTGCTGCTGGTGATGTCCGGCAGCGAGGTGCCGCACACGGCACTGAACCTGCTGTACGCGTTCGGCGTGGGGCTGGGCTACGACCTGGTCACCTGCATCTACGTGGCGTGGCCGCTGGTGCTGTTGCTGTGGATCGTGCCGACGCGCTCCGGGCGCATGCCGGGACTGTGGCGCTGGCTGTTGTCCGCCGCCGGCCTGGTGCTGGCCTGCGCGATCTGCCTGGGCGTGCTGCACCTGATGTACCACGCCACGCTCAAGACCACCTGGCCGGCGCTGCTGCCGTTCCTGTTCGTGCTGCCGTTGACCGCGTTCACCTACACCTCGCGCGCCGGCCAGTGGGTGCTGTACGGCTTCGCTCTGCTGCTGCTGTACGGACTGCTGTTCGTGGCGGCGTCCGAGCTGGTGTTCTGGAACGAGTTCAGCGTGCGCTTCAACTTCATCGCGGTGGACTACCTCGTCTACACCACCGAGGTGATCGGCAACATCCGCGAGTCCTATCCGATCGGCCGCTGGCTGACGCTGCTGGCGGCGCTGGCGCTGGTGTTGTTCGCGCTCGGCCGGCGCGCCCTGCGCGTGCGCGACGACGGCAGCCGCTTCTGGCAGCGCGGCAAGGTGGCGCTGCTGTGGCTGGTGTTGACGGTGGTTTCGGTCGCCGCGGTGAACGGCGGCATGAAGGACCGCACCGGCAACAACTACGTCAACGAGCTGGCCGGCAACGGCATCTACCAGTTCTTCAATGCGTTCCGCAGCAGCCACCTCGACTACGCGAAGTTCTACCGCACGCTGCCGGACGACGAGGCGTTCCGCCGCGTGCGCGAGATGCTGAAGACGCCCGAGGCGAGCTACGTCAGCGACGACCCGCGCGACCTCACCCGCGCGATCCGCCACGCCGGCCCGGAGAAGCGCCTCAACGTGGTGCTGATCAGCGTGGAGAGCCTGTCTGGCGACTATCTGGGCACGTTCGGCAACCAGGAAAAGATCACGCCGTACCTGGATGCGCTGGCCGGGCAAAGCCTGTTCTTCGACAATCTCTACGCGAACGGCACGCGCACCGTGCGCGGGCTGGAAGCACTGGCGCTGTCGGTGCCGCCCACGCCCGGCGATTCGCTGCTGAAGGAGCGCGGCAACGAGAACCTGTTCTCGCTGGCCAGCGTGTTCAACGACCGCGGCTACCAGTCGGACTTCGTCTACGGCGGCTACGGCGAGTTCGACAACATGAACTATTTCTTCAGCCACAACGGCTATCGCGCGGTCGACCGGCGCGACATCCCGAAGACCGCCACGATCCACCGCGAGAACGTATGGGGCGTCGCCGACGAGGACCTGTACACGCTGGCGATGGGCCAGATGGACCAGATCGCGGCCTCCGGCAAGCCGTTCTTCCTGCACATCATGACCACCTCCAACCACCGGCCGTTCACCTTCCCGGAAGGCCGCGTGAAGCAGGCCAACGGCACCCGCCAGGGCGCGGTGGCCTATACCGACTGGGCGATCGGCGACTTCATTCGGCGCGCGCGCGCGAAGCCGTACTTCGACGATACCGTGTTCGTGATCACCGCCGACCACTGCGCCTCCAGCGCAGGCAAGACCAGCGTGCCGGTGAACCGCTACCACGTGCCGCTGTGGATCTACGCGCCGAAGCACATCCAGCCGCGGCGGGTGGACCGCCTGATGGGCCAGGTCGACATCGCGCCGACCCTGCTCGGCCTGCTCAACTTCAGCTACCGCTCGCGCTTCTTCGGCTACGACCTGTTCCAGCTGGAACCCGGCCGTGAACGCGCGTTTCCGGCCACCTACGAGAAGCTCGGCTACCTGCACGAGGACGTGCTCACCGTGCTGGAACCCGGGCGCAAGCTGGAGCAGATGAAGCCGGACTATGCCAGCGGCGACGCCGTGCCGCTGGTGCCGCAGAACGAGGAGCAGATCGCACAGACGATCGCCTACTACCAGGTCGCCAGCGAGCTGTTCAAGCGCGGCCAGCTGCTGCGCCGGCCAACCGATGCGACGCCGGTGGAACCGCTGCCGGCAGCGCCCGGTTCGGTGCCTGCGTCCGCCGGCTCGACGGTGGCGCCGGCAGCGCCCGGCTCAGCCCCCGCGCCGGCGCACTGACCACGCTTCCACGCTCGCCAGCACGTTGGCGAGCGGTGTGCGCAGCAGCAGCAGCGCGATGACGATGCCGGCGCCATCGGCGAGCACGTCCAGCGCATCGGCGTCGCGCGGCGGGTCCAGCCACTGCGCGAACTCGATGAAGACGCCAAACGCCAGGCAGCCCAGCGTGGCCCAGCCGCGCGGGCGGCGCGCGCGGTAGACATTGCCCCACCAGCCCATCAGGCAGGTGAAGGTGGTGGCGTGCAGCAGCTTGTCGCCGTACGGAAACGCCAGCGTGATGTCCGGATCCGGCGTCAGCGCCATCCACAGCGTCCACAGCATGATCGCGCCGCCCAGCGCGACCCAGGCGCGATGCCAGCGCAGCCGTGCGGACGTCTGGACGTCCATGGCGCCGGTCAGAGCCGCCCACCCTGGTCGGCGGCGAGCAGTTCGGCCGGCAGCGGCAGGGCATCGAGGCCACGCGCCAGCAGCATGGCCTGGAAGCGCTCGCCCATCTGCTCGGGCAGCATCAGCCGCTTCGCCTGCTGCGCCAGCCGGTAGCGGCCGTGCTCGTCGGCGATCGCCGCGTGCTCGCGCTCGAACACGTCCTGCAAGCCGGCACCGATCAGGAGCTGCGCCTGCGGCAGGTAGCCCACGACGCCGAAGCCGGCGCTGTTGCCGGCCTCGGCCAGCGCGGTGAAATCGACCGAGGCGGTGAGGTCGTTCAGCCCCGGCAGGTACAGCGGATCGGCGTGCGCATGGTGGCGGTAATGCGCCATCAGCGTACCGTCGTCACGCTCGGGCAGGTAGTACTCGCGGCGCACGTAGCCGTAGTCGATGAACAGCATCAGCCCGGCGGTGAGCGCACCAGCCACCGCCTGGATCCAGTACGGCAGCTGCGGCAGGATCTCCGAGCGGTAGCCATTGGCGAACTCGATGCCGAGGTCGCGCTCGACGTGGCGCACCGCACCGGTCACCAGCGCGTCGGCCGGGCGGTCGACGCGGATCAGCCGGCCTTCGCCGTCGAGCGCCACGTATTCCTCGTAGACCTCGCCCTGGCGTATCGCGAAGCGGGTGGCCGGCAGCGCGTCGATCACTTCGTTGGCGAACAGCACGCCACGCCAGTCCTGCTCGGGCGGGCGATCCAGCCATTGCACGCGGGCATGCAGATCGGCCGGCAGGTTCGCGGCCAGCCGCTCGCGCTGGCGTTCGCGCAAGTCGGCGCTGGGCTCCAGGATCAGGTATTGCCGCGGCAGCGTGCCGCCGGCCGCCAGCGCCTTCAGCGCCGCCTCGGCGAACGCGCCGCTGCCGCCGCCCAGTTCGAGGAAATCCGCCTCGTCGCCGAGCATCGCCAGCACCGGCTGCACCGCATTCACCACGCAGCCGGCGAACAGGTCACCCAGCTCCGGCGCGGTGACGAAGTCGCCGGCAGCGCCGAACTTGGTGCGCCCGGCGCTGTAGTAGCCCAGCCCCGGCGCGTACAGGCAGCGCTCCATGTACTGCGAGAACGGCATCGGCCCGTGCGAGGCGATCTGTTCGCGCAGCAGCTGCAGCAGACGGTCGGCATGGGCGCGTTCGTCGGCGCTCGGTTCGGGCAGGCGGGAGGGCATGGCGGTTGCCGGTCATGAAAACGCGGCAAGCATAACGGATGGACCGCAGCCCTCGTCTCCACCTGCAGGAGCGGGATCTAACGCCCGGGATGCATGGACGCAACTCGCCGCTCTTGCCGGTTCCATTTCCCATTCCCGTCCTTCAGAAATCCTTCTGCAGGCTCAGGTACACGCCGCGGCGCGGGCCGAACTGCGGCGCGCCGACGCCGATGCCGCTGCCGTCGCGCAGCTCGTAGGTGCGGTCCAGCACGTTGAGCACGGCCAGCTGGGTGTGCAGCTTGCCGAAGCGGTCGAAGGCGAAGTCGTGCGACAGGTTGAGGTTCAACTGGAAGTACGCCGGCAGCGAGGCGCCGTTCGGCACGTCGCCGTCCTTGCGCAGACCGCTGCCGAACAGATAGTCGGCGCCGACCCCGGTGCTGTCGTTCAACGCGTAATGGATTCCGCCGGACGAAGTGAGCTTCTGATCGTGGTCGAGGAAGATCCAGTGGTTGTTGACCCAGGCCAGGTCGTCCGGCGCGAAGTTGTACTGGCTGGTGACGATGCGCTTGCCGATGGCCTTGCCGAGCGATGCGTTGAACCAGGCGGACAGCGGCCCCTGCTCGTAGTTGGCGGTGAACTCCACGCCCTTCACCCGGCCCGCTTCGTAGTTGAAGGTGGAGTAGACCAGCGCGGAGCCGAACTGGCCTTCGTCCTGCAGGCGCCGCACCTTGCGGTAATAGGCGTCCACGCCGACGGTCCAGGCCGAACCGATGTTCTGCGAGATGCCGGCGTCGAAATAATCCGAGCGCTCGGCCAGCGGCGTGTTGTTGCCCATGTCCGACACGGCATTGGTGGTGCCGTCGAACTTGGCGATGTTCGAGCTGGCGATCATCTCGGTCGCCGGCGGAGTGAAGTAGCGCGAGTAGCCGGCGTGCACGGTGGTGCTGCCGGTGGCCTGCCAGACCAGGCCCAGGCGCGGGCTCAGCTGGCTCTCGCTGCGCACCAGCTGGTAGCGGTCGCCGCGCAGGCCGTAGTTCAGCGTCCAGTCGTCGCCGATGCTCCATTCGTCCTGCACGTAGGCCGACCAGGTCTTCGCCACGAGGCGGCTGCCGTCGAGAATGTTGATCGGCGTGGTGCTGGTCTGGTTGCCGCCGGCGTCGGCGGGGAACACCCAGGCATTGTTGCCGCTGATGGCGCGCTCGAAGCTGCCGTAGATGCCGTAGCGCAGGGTATGGCGGTCGCCCAGCGGGGTGGAGAAATCGGCCTGCAGGGTGCTGGCGCGGTTGCTGCGGCTGACGGCGGAGGCGACGCCGTTGAACATCAGCTCGCCGATCCGGTCCGGGCTGTAGGCGAGGCTGCTGTAGCGCTGGCCCACCGACACCTGGTAGTCGGTCGCGCCCAGCTTGCCCTGCAGCGCCAGCACGCCGAAGCGGGTGTTCTCGCGCTGGCGGCCGTCGAGCTGCGCGGAGTCGAAGCCCACCTGGCCGAGGTAGCCGAACTGCGGCTGCAGCCCCGGCTGGTTGGGGATCTGGAAGCGGTTGTTGGCCACCCCGAACAGGAAGCTCAGACGGGTGTCGTTGTCGATCAGGTAGCTGATGTCGCCGAAGCCCTTGGCCTGGTTGGTATGGTCGTGGATCGGCTTTTTGCCCGGCGTGGGGTTCTCGATGCCGGCGTCGTTCTCCAGGTAGTTGCCGGTGAGGAACCAGCTCCAGCGCTCGTTGCTGCCCCACACCGATGCGTTCGGGTTGAGCGTGCCGTTGCTGCCGCCGGTGATGCCCACGCTGCCGCCGTTGCCCAGCTCGCTGCCGCTCTTGGTGGTGATGTCGACCACGGCCGCGGTGCGCAGGCCGTACTGCGCCGGCAGCGCGCCGTCGAGCAGCTTGACGGTGCGGATGGTGCGCGCGTCGAGGCTCTGGCCGAAGCCGCCGATCGACTCGGGGATGATCACGCCGTTGATGCGGTACTGCAGGTTCGCGTGGTCGCCGCGCACGTGCACGCCGCCGTAGGAATCCTGCACCACGCCCGGCGCCTGCAGCAGCACCTGGTTCACCGGCGTGGAGGCGCCCAGCGGCAACTGCGCGATCGCCTTTTGGTCGATCACGTACTGGCTGGAGCCGGTATCCGGCGACAGCCCATTGCGCGCCTGGTCCAGCGCGGCCGAGACCGAGACCGCGCCCAGGTCCTGCACCTTGACCGGCTGCCTGTTGCGGTTGCCGCCGTCGGTCGGGTCGTCTGCGTTCGCGGCGGCGACGGGGGTGGCGGCACTGGTTGGCGGCGGCACGTCGGTGGCATGGACGGCGCTCGTGCCCAGGGCGATGGCGAGGCTCGCGGCGAGCAGGGAAGGCTTCATCGGCAGTTCCGGCAGAGATAGACGATTGGTTTATTCGGTAATGTTATAACATTACTGAATAATTTCCCGCCCCGCCTGCGCCACAAGTCACGCCTGCCGGCGAATCGGTTGATCCCCGCTTCATGCAACACCCCTAGACTGGCAAGGGCACATGCCGCCAACAGCGACTCCCACGGAACCACGCATGCCCCAGCGCAGCCAGCAGGTACCCGCCGTCATTGCGCCGGCTGAGCACGGCCGGATCGCCGAGGCGATCCTGGATTTCGTGAGCCAGGTGCCCGACAGCAGGGTCGGCAACAGCCAGGATCCCGCCGGCGAGGCACGCCGCCTGGCCAACCACGCGGCCCGGCGCGCCGCACTCGCCGCCGGCTCGCTGGCCTTGCCGCCGGGGCCGCTGGGCTGGCTGACCCTGCTGCCGGAGCTGATCGCGATCTGGAAGCTCCAGGCGCAGATGGTCAGCGACATTGCCGCCGCCTATGGCCACCACGCCACGCTGGGCCGCGAGCAGATGCTGTGGTGCCTGTTCCGCCACACCGCAGCGCAGGCGTTCCGCGACCTGGTGGTGCGCATGGGCGACCGGCTGGTGTTCCGGCGCATGTCCTACGCGGTGGTCGAGCGCGTGGCGAAGCAGATCGGCATCAAGCTGACGCGGCGCACGCTCGGCAAGGGCGTCTCGCGCTGGTTGCCGGTGGTCGGCGCGCTCGGCGTCGGTGCGTATGCGTACTACGACACCGGGCAGGTCGCCGCCACCGCGATCGCGTTGTTCGAAGGCGAGATCGCCCTCGAGGATGACAGCTGAGCACCGTCGCGGATGACGCGCTGCCGGCTTTGCGGCAAGCTGGGACTTGTGCAATCGCCGGAGCCGCCCGATGCCGCCACGCCACGATCGTCCCGTCGCGCTGATCACCGGCGCCAGCCGCCGCGTCGGTGCAGTGACGGCGCGCACGCTGCACGCGGCCGGGTACGACCTGGCGCTGCACTACCGCTGTTCCGGCGACGACGCCCGCGCGCTGGCCGACGAACTCGAACGCCGCCGTGGCGGCAGCACCTTGCTGCTGCAGGCCGAGCTGGCCGACTTGCCGGCCCTGCCGGCGTTGCTCGAACAACTGCTGGCGCGCTACGGCCGGCTCGACGCGCTGGTCAACAACGCCTCGGCGTTCTTCCCCACCCCGCTGGGCACGGCGACGCCGGCGCAGTGGAACACGCTGTTCGCCTCCAACGCGCAGGCGCCATTCTTTCTCAGCCAGGCGGCGATCCCGGCGCTGCGCGAGGCGCGCGGCGGCATCGTCAACCTGGTCGACATCTACGCCGAGCGGCCGCTGGCGCAGCACACCGTGTACTGCATGGCGAAGGCCGCGCTGGCCGCGATGACCCGCTCGCTGGCGCTGGAGCTGGCCCCGCACATACGCGTCAACGGCGTGGCGCCCGGCGCGGTGCTGTGGCCCAGCGACGGCAAGCCGTACGCCGACCAGCAGGCGATGCTGGCGCGCACGCCGCTGCAGCGCGCCGGCACGCCCGAGGACGTCGCCGGCGCCGTGCTGTGGCTGTTGCGCGATGCGCCGTACGTCACCGGGCAGGTCATCCGCGTGGACGGCGGACGCACCCTGTCGGTGTGAGTGGTGCGGCACGTTCCACCGCGGCCCGACGCTGCCGCCCTTCGGAACGCGGCTAGCCGTCCTGGCGGTCGTACGGACTGACCAGGCCGTCCGCCGAATAGCGTTTGTATTGCCACTGGTACTGCGTGAAAGCCAGCTCCACGCATGCCTGCACACCGCGGTTGAGAGCCGCGCAAGCCGTGTCCAGACTGGGCTCGGTCAGCCCCGCCGGCGCCGGCAGCAGGTGGATGCGGTAGCCGGCGCCACGCGGCAGCCGTTCGGCGAATGCGAACAGCACGGTCGCCCCGGTGCGCGCGGCCAGCCGCGGCAGCAGCACCATGGTCAGCGCGTCGCGGCCGAAGAACGGCGCGATCTGGCCTTCGCCCGCGCGCGGCTTCTGGTCCGGCAGGATGCCGACCGTGCCGCCGGCGGCCAGCCGCTTGTACAGCGTGCGCACGCCGGCACCGTCGGCACGCACCTGCTCTGGCGCCAGCGCGCCGCGCACCTTGCGCAGCAGGCCCTCGATCGCGGCAATCCGCGGCGGCCGGTACAGGATCGCCATCGGCGTCTTGCGGCACAGCCAGTAGTTCAGCAGCTCCCAGCAGCCCAGGTGTGGCGCGGCGACGATCACGCCCTTGCCCGCGGCCAGCGCGGCATTCAGCAGCGCCTCGCCGCGCACTTCGCGTACCAGCCCCAGCGCGCGTTCGGCGCCGGCGCCCCAGACCTTGACGATCTCGCTGGCCGACTTGCCGCTCTCGGCCATCACCTCGCGCAACAGCGCGACCTGCGCCCTGTCATCCAGCTGCGGGCGCGCGATCGCCAGGTTTGCCGCGGTGTTTTGCACCGTGCGGCCGCCACGCCACAGCAGCAGCCGGCCCAGCGCTGCGCCCAGGCCATGCAGCGTGCGCAGCGGCAGCAGCGCCAGCAGGCGCAGCAGCAGGTAGACGAGGTACATGTCGATACGCATAGGGTCGCCAGTGTAGCGGGCGGCGCGCTGCGACCCGCCGACTTGCGCCGAACCGGCAACCTCGTATGCTTTGCCGGTCCTTCGCCTCGCCCCGCCGCCAGAGAATGATCGCCCTGATCCAGCGCGTCCTGTCCGCCAGCGTCAGTGTCGGCGACGAAACGGTCGGCGCGATCGGCCCCGGCCTGCTGGCCCTGGTGGCGGTGCAACCCGACGACGGCGAGGCGCAGGCGAAGCGCATGCTGGAGCGCCTGCTCGGTTACCGCGTGTTCGCCGATGCGGACGGCAAGATGAACCGCTCGCTCACCGACACCGGCGGCGACCTGCTGCTGGTCAGCCAGTTCACCCTCGCCGCCGACACCCGCTCCGGCATGCGCCCCAGTTTCACCGGCGCGGCGTCGCCCGAGCACGGCCGGCGCTGGTTCGAGCGGCTGCTGGAACTGGCCCGCGCCGCACACCCGGGGGTGGAAACCGGGCGCTTCGGCGCCCATATGGTGATCCGGCTGGTGAACGACGGCCCGGTGACCTTCCGGCTCGACACCGGCTGAACGGCGGGTGCGACGCCTCGCCGGATCGAGCCCGGCGATGCACGGCAATACGGCGGTCTGGCGCGATTTTTGCGTGTCCTCCAGCGATCTTTTTCCACTTGAAAACTGGTCAAAAAAGCAGCACATCGCTATAATGTCCGGTTCTTGAACCCTGCGGCGGTCGGTGAATGAATAGCAAAGCTCCCCACGAGCAACAGTCTGAGATCAAGGCGCTCATCTCCAAGGGCCTGGAGCAGGGTTACCTGACCTACGCCGAGATCAACGACCACCTGCCCGACGACATCGTCGACCCCGAGCAGATCGAAGACATCATGGCGGTGCTCAAGGGCGTCGGCATCGAAGTGCACGACGCCGCGCCGGACACCGACCCGCTGGCCGACAAGGCCGGCAGCAGCACCGACGACGAGGCCGCCGCCGAAGAAGCCGTCGCGCTGCTGTCCGCAGTGGATTCCGAAGTGGGCCGCACCACCGACCCTGTGCGCATGTACATGCGCGAAATGGGCACCGTCGAGCTGCTGACCCGCGAGGGCGAGATCGCCATCGCCAAGCGCATCGAGGAAGGCCTGGGCCAGGTGCAGACCGCGCTGGCCAGCTTCCCGCTGACCATCGAGCTGCTGCTGGAGGAATACGACCAGCATCTGGACGGCAAGCGCCGCCTCAGCGAGATCCTGGCCGGCTTCCTCGACCTGGAGGAAGCCGCCGACCTCGCGCGCAAGGAAAAGGAAGCCGCCGCGCTGCTGGCGCCCGAGCCCGAGGTCGGTGACGACGATGCCGACACCGACGACGACGACACCGCCACCGAGGACGAGGAAGAAGCCGGCCCCAGCGGCCCCGACCCGGAAGAGGTCAAGCGCCGCATGGAACTGCTGCGCGAGCACTACGCCAAGTTCCAGAAGGCCGCGCCGAAAGCCGCCAGCATCACCGACAGGAAGATCGTCAAGCTGCGCGACCTGATGGCCGAGGAGTTCCTCAAGCTCAAGCTGCCCAGCGCGCTGATCGACGGCTTCGTGCGCAAGCTGCGCGAGGTGGTCAACGACATCCGTCACCACGAGCGCGTGCTGATGGACATCTTCGTCAAGCAGGTGAAGATGCCCAAGGCCGAGTTCATCAAGGCGTTCCCCAGCAACGAGGGCAACCTCGAGTGGGTCGCCGAGCTGAGCCGCAAGCGGCAGAAGTGGTCGCCGAACATCAAGGTCCACCGCGAGGCGATCGACGCCGAGCAGGAGAAGCTCGCCGCGATCGAGCGCAAGCTGTTCCTGCCGCTGATCGACATCAAGGACATCAACCGCGCCATGGCTTCGGGCGAGGCCAAGGCGCGCCGCGCCAAGAAGGAAATGGTCGAGGCGAACCTGCGCCTGGTGATCTCGATCGCCAAGAAGTACACCAACCGCGGCCTGCAGTTCCTCGACCTGATCCAGGAAGGCAACATCGGCCTGATGAAGGCGGTCGACAAGTTCGAATACCGCCGCGGCTACAAGTTCTCGACCTACGCCACCTGGTGGATCCGCCAGGCGATCACCCGCTCGATCGCCGACCAGGCGCGCACCATCCGCATCCCGGTGCACATGATCGAGACGATCAACAAGTTGAACCGCATTTCCCGCCAGATGCTGCAGCAGTTCGGCCGCGAGGCGACGCCGGAGGAACTGGCCAAGGAAATGGAGATGCCCGAGGACAAGATCCGCAAGGTGCTGAAGATCGCCAAGGAACCGATCTCGATGGAAACCCCGATCGGCGACGACGAGGATTCCCACCTGGGCGATTTCATCGAGGACGGCAACGCCAGCTCGCCGATCGACTCGGCCACCGAGACCGGCCTGATGGAAACCGTGCGCGACGTGCTCGCCGGCCTGACTCCGCGCGAAGCGAAGGTGCTGCGCATGCGCTTCGGCATCGACATGAACACCGACCACACGCTGGAGGAAGTCGGCAAGCAGTTCGACGTCACCCGTGAGCGGATCCGCCAGATCGAAGCCAAGGCGCTGCGCAAGCTGCGCCACCCCAGCCGTTCGGAACAGCTGCGCTCGTTCCTCGACGTCGAGTAAGCGGCGACGCCGGCATGACGAAGAAGCCCCGCCGACGCGGGGCTTCTTGTTGTCGCCCCGGGAACGCACGACCGGCTCGCCAGGAAGGCGCGGCTCGTCCTTCAGCGACGGCGCGCACCGGACACATGTTGAAAGCCCGGCCCGGCTTGGGCATGCTCGACGGCCAGGGGGAACGTCATGCAATTTTTTCGGTTGGACCACTTCGCGGGCCATCTCAACGAGACCTTCAGGGTCGAGATCGACCAGATAAGCACGCCCTTCGTCCTGGTCGAGGCGCGGCCACTGCCGTACCAGCCGGTCGCCGGCATGGTGCGCGAGCCGTTCTCCCTGCTGTTCCGCCACGAATCGGCGGTGCTTTTCCCGCAGCGCACCTACACCATGCGCCACGACGGCGTGGGCGAGTTCGGCATCTTCCTGGTGCCGATCGCGCGCGACCGCGATGGCTTCATCTACCAGGCGCTGTTCAACTGAGCATGGCGGCGATCCAGCGCATGCGCAGGTGGCCGCCGACGTCCTCCTCGACGGCGAATCCCAGGCGTTCGTAGAGCCTGCGCGCCGCGGCATTGCGCTGCTCGACATGCAGCATGACGCTGCCCAGGCCATCGCGCAGCGTACTTTGCTGCACTTGCTGCAGCAGCGCCGAACCGATGCCGCGTCCTCGCGCTGCGGCGAGCAGCGCGATGTCGATGACATGGGCCTCCCGCGGGTCGCGGTACAGGTACAGGCGGCCGATGGGCCTCCCCGCATCCTCGATCACCAGGTAATCCGCCGGCTGGAAATGCGTGGTGTAGTGCAGGTGCTGCAGTGCGAACTGGCTGTCCAGAAAAGCCTGCCGCACAGCGTCTGGCCACGGCACCGCGGCCAGTTCGGCGGCGCGCACCTCGCCGTAGAGGCGGCGGAGGAACGGCAGATCCTGCTCATGCGCGTCGCGCCAGCCCACCCCTGCCGGAAGGCTTTCCCCCGAGGCGGGCAGCCAGGCCGCCCGGCTCGGGGGAAAGTTCAACGTCCCGGCTGCGCTCACGGGCGCTGAGGAAACACCCCTGACAGCGCGATGCAGAAATTCAGCGTCAGGTACGGCTGCCGGTTTTCGTGCGGCTGGCCGCCACCGGTCATGCCGACCGTCTGGATCGGCAAGGTGGTGTTGACCGCGTTGGTATTGGTCAGCATCGCCACCGACTGCGGCGTGATGACGGCATCGCCGCTGGCCGGAACGCCGGCGCGATTGGCGGCCGTCGGCTGGTTGTAGACGCGCGCGCCGTGGGCATGTGCCGGCATCTCATTGAGCAGCAGGGTGACGCTGTCCGAGCCGAAGGTTTCGCCGACCATGCGTGGCGTCAGCCCGGCGCCCTGGCCCTGGCCACACGCCACGTTGCCGGTGAAGTTCGGCAACTGGTAATTGGTGGTGCCGTTGCCGCCGAACTGGATACCGAGCAGCGAGAACAGCGCCGTGTTCTGCTGGATCGGCATCAACTGGCCCTGGCACAGGGCCCAGTTCTGGGGCGCGAAGTTGAAGCCGTAGATCTGGATCTCGCCAATGAAGGGATCGCTCATGAATGATGTCCTTGTAGTCGGTCGACGGCGCTCAACCCTGCGACGGGTAGACGCCGGCCCAGGCGATGCAGAAACGCGCGGTCAGCGTGGGCATGGTGTTGTCGTGCGGCTGACTGCCCCCCACGGAACCGACGGCCGTCGCGGCCAGGTCGCCGCTGGCGATGCCTGCGGTGCTGTTCGTGTACAGCGTGTCTCCGCTGACGGCCCCCAGCTGGAGTGTGGCGGACGGCGCGGCGGAGCTTGCCGCCGAATCCGCCGCGTAGAAGACATGGCTGTGGGCCGGCAGCTGGTTCGGCAGCAGCGTGACCGTCTCGGTGCCGGCCAGCTGGCCCAGCACGTAGGTTCCCATGCCCGGCCCCGCACCCTGGTGGATCGGCACGCGGCCGCGCAGGTCGGGCAGCGCAAAGGTATTCACGCCGTCGCCACCGTAAACGGTGCCGACCAGGCTGAACAGGACATCGTATTCCGAGATGGGCAGCAGGCGGCCGTCGCAGTCGAACCAGCCATTCGGTGCGAAGTTGTAGGGAAACAGGCGGATCTCGCCAACGTAAGGTGTGGACATGGCGGGAGCTCCGGTCAGCTGCGCGAGGGGAAGATGCCATTGAGCGCGATGCAGAAGTTCAGCACCGTGTATGGCTGCAGGTTCGAATGCGGCAGCGTCTGCCCAGCGTCGTCGAGCACGTTCAGCGGAATCTGCGGGCCACCGGAGCTGCCGTAGATGCTGAGCGAGCCGGCGGCACCCAGCACGCCGTTGCCGGGAATGCGCGTGGTGCCCGCGGCGGTGTTCGCGTTGAAGGCGTGATTGTGCGCAGGAATCTGCCCGCTCGACAGCGCGACGTTCTCGACGCCGCCGACCTGGCCGACGTCCGTGCCGTTGCTGGAACCCAGCGGGGTGCGGCTGCGCAGGTCGGGCAAGGCAAAGTTCGTCGTGCCGTTGCCGCCGAACTGGGTACCCAGCAGCGAGAACAGCGCCTGGTACTGGTTGATCGGCAGCAACTGGCCGTTGCAGAAAGCGAATCCCTTGGGCGCAAAGTTGAACGCCACCGGCATCACCTGCCCGAGAAAGGGTTGCGACATGAGTGATTCTCCCCTTGGATGGTTCCGGCGACAGGTCCCCGGCCGGCCCGTGCACTCTTGCGCATACCCGACGGCTTGACAAGCTCTTCGTGCACAAAGCCACAATATGCCGCGGCCGCCCTCGAGGGGCACTGAAAGGAAAAGACAGAACCGCCAGGCAGGGCTCACGACCGTCCGGCGAAGAGGTCCGGTACCGTGGCTGCTCGTTCGCGAGCCACGGCAGCTTTCACAACGCGCCGCCAGGCGTCCGCCCAACGGAACACGGGCAAACAGGGGACAAGTCATGTGGCATCCGGAGTCGAAGCATCGCGACGCGATGCGCCATGGACTCGGCCGTAGCGTATTCGGCCGGTGGACAAGTTTCCTGCTGGTGTGCGGCATGCTGGCGCTGCCGGGCCTGTCGCGTGCGGTCTGCACGGCCTATACGCCGTCCAATGCCTCCTCCGGATCGCCGATGGCGCCCGGCACGACGATCAGCATGGACGTCACGGCGTGCAGCGCCAGCCCCGGTTTCGGCATCGGCAACATCACGTCGCCGGCAAACCACGGCACGGCGACAGTCACCAGCAACGCGGCCTCGCAGATCAGCTACTCCAACAACAACGACGGCGCCACGACGGATACCTTCCGGTACGACGATGGCTCGGGCATCAATTTCGTCACGGTGACGGTACACATCGCCCCGAAGACCTCGCCCATCACGCTCTCGCCGGCGACGATGCCCTCGGGCACCGTAGCCGTCAGCTACGCCACCCAGACCCTGAGCGCCACCGGCGGCACCGCGCCGTACACCTTCGCCGTCACCAGCGGTTCTTCCCTGCCGCCGGGTCTGACGCTCAGCGGCAACACGATCTCCGGCACGCCGACCACGCAGGGCAGCTATGCGTTCTCGATCACGGCCACCGACAGCGCCAGCATCACCGGTACGGCGAGCTATTCGGTCTCCATCGGTGCGCCGAGCGTCGCCGTCACCAACACGCCCACGGCGGCGGTCATCAACCGACCCTACAGTTTCACGCTGACCGCCGCCGGCGGCACGCCGCCGTACACCTACACGCTGGACGGCGGCACCACGCTGCCAGCCGGCCTGACCCTGGCCAGCAACGGCACCATCAGCGGCACGCCCACTGCGAGCGGCACTACCAACTTCACCGTGCGCGTCACGGACAGCAGCGGCGCCCCCGGGCCGTACTTCTCGGCCAACAACCTGTCCATCACCGTGCAGAACCTGCCGCCCCCGGTCGCCAACCCGGTGAGTGCCACGGTGGCCTACGGCAGTACCAGCAACCCGATCACCCTCAACTTCACCGGCGGTGCGCCGGCCTCGGTCGCCGTCGCTACACAGGCTGCGCACGGCACCGCCACCGCCAGCGGCACCTCGATCACCTACACGCCCGCCGCCGGCTACGCCGGCCCGGACAGCTTCACCTATACCGGCACCAACGCCAGCGGCACGTCGTCACCGGCCACGGTGACCATCACCGTACCGCCGCCGACCATCAGCTACACGCCGGCCAGTCCGCCGCCGGCCACCGTCGGCGCGGCCTACAGCCAGTCGCTCGCCAGCGCGAGCGGCGGCACGGCGCCGTACACCTACGCCATCGCCTCCGGCAGCCTGCCGGCGGGCATCACGCTGGCCAGCAACGGCACGCTGTCGGGTACGGCCACCGCGGGTGGAAGCTTCAATTTCACCCTGACCGCCACCGACAGCAGCACCGGCACCGGTCCGTTCAGCGCCACCAGCGGCTCGCTGGCGCTGACGGTGAACGCCCCGACTATTTCGATTGCGCCTGCCTCGCTGACCAACCCTGGCGTGGCCGCGGCGTATTCGCAGAACGTGACGGCCTCCGGCGGCGCCGCTCCGTATGCCTATGCCGTCACCGCCGGCGCGCTGCCGCCTGGCCTGACCGTCAGCAGCACCGGCGCGATCACCGGCACGCCGACGGCCGCCGGCAGCTTCAATTTCGTCATTACCGCGACCGACAGCAGTACCGGCACCGGCCCCTACACGGGCAGCCGCGCCTACAGCATCACGGTGGGCGCACCCACGCTGACGCTGGCGCCCGCATCCGGGACGACCATCAACGGCACCGCCGGCTCACCGGCAAGCGCCACGTTCGCCGCCGCCAACGGTACCGCGCCATACAGCTATGCGATCGTCGCGGGCGCTCTGCCGCCGGGCGTGACGCTGTCGTCCGCGGGCGCGCTGTCCGGCACGCCGACCGCGGCAGGCAACTTCAACTTCACCGTGCGGGCCACGGACAGCTCGACCGGCACCGGCGCGCCCTTCACCATGTCGGGCAACTACACCCTCGCCGTGGCCGCGCCGACCATCACGCTGTCGCCGGGCACCCTGCCGGCGCCGGCGGTCGGTAACGCGTACAGCCAGGCGATCACCGCATCCGAAGCCAGCCCATCCACCTTCACCTACAACGTGAGCTCCGGCCTGCTGCCGACGGGCCTGTCGCTCAACGTCAACTCGGGAGTGATCAGCGGCACGCCGACCGCGGGGGGCAGTTTCAACTTCACGCTCACCGCGACTGACAGCGGCGGCTTCACCGGCAGCCAGGCCTACAGCGTCACGGTCGGCGCCGGCACGGTGGTGCTGGCCCCGGCGGCGCTGGCCAACGCCACGGCGGAAACGCCCTACACGCACACCTTCACCGCCAACGGCGGCACCGCGCCGTATGCCTACACGCTGACGGCGGGCGCGCTGCCGGCGGGCCTGGCGCTATCCTCCGGCGGCGTGCTGTCCGGCACGCCCACCGCCGCCGGCAGCTTCAACTTCACCGTGCAGGCCACGGACAGCTCGACCGGCACCGGCGCGCCATTCACGGCCAGCCAGAGCTACGCCCTCACCGTGGCCGCACCGACCATCGCGATCACGCCGACCACACTGCCGGCGGGCACCGGTGGCGCTGCCTATAGCCAGAGCTTGAGTGCCGCCGGCGGCAGCGGCGGCTACACCTTCAGCCTCGCCTCCGGCGCGCTGCCGCCCGGCATCACCTTGAGCAGCTCGGGCACGGTGTCCGGCACGCTGACCACGGTGGGCAACTACAACTTCACCGTCAGCGCGACCGACGGCTTCGGCTTCACCGGCAGCCGGGCTTATACCTTCATCGTGGCCGCACCGACTATCACCATCACCCCGGCCACGTTGCCGAACGGCCAGGCCAACGTCGCCTACAGTCAGGCGCTGGGCGCGAGCGGCGGCAACGGCAACGGCAGCTACACCTACAGCCTCGCCTCCGGCGCGCTGCCGCCCGGCATCACCTTGAGCAGCGCCGGCACCGTGTCCGGCACGCCGACCACGGCCGGCAACTACAACTTCACCGTCAGCGCGACCGACGGCTTCGGCTTCACCGGCAGCCGGGCCTACACGTTCACCGTGGCCGCGCCGACCATCACCATCACCCCAGCCACATTGCCGAACGGCCAGGCCAACCTCGCCTACAGTCAGGCGCTGGGCGCGAGCGGCGGCAACGGCAGCTACATCTACAGCCTCGCCTCCGGCGCGCTGCCACCCGGCATCGCCTTGAGCAGCGCCGGCACCGTGTCCGGTAGGCCGACCACGGCCGGCAGCTACAACTTCACCGTCAGCGCGACCGACGGCTTCGGCTTCACCGGCAGCCAAGCCTACACGTTCACCGTGGCCGTGCCGACCATCACGCTGTCGCCGGGCATCCTGCCGGCACCGGCGGTCGGCGTCGCGTACAACCAGACCATCACCGCATCGGAAGGCCAACCAGCCACCTTTACCTACAATGTGAGCTCCGGCGCACTGCCGATAGGCCTGTCGCTGGACGTCAACTCCGGCGTCATGAGCGGCACGCCCACAGCCGCGGGAACCTATAACTTCACCATCACCGCAACGGACGGCAGTGGCTTCACCGGCAGCCAGGCCTACAGCGTCACGGTCGGCGCGGGCACGGTGGTGCTCGACCCAGGCGCGCTGGCCAACGCCACAGCGGAAACCCCCTACACGCATGCCTTCACCGCCACCGGCGGCACGGCACCGTATACCTATTCCGTCGTCGCCGGCACGTTGCCGTCGGGTCTGGCACTGTCGTCCACAGGCACGTTGTCCGGCACGCCGACGGCAGCGGGCAGCTTCAACTTCACGCTCAGGGCCACTGACAGCAGCACCGGCACCAGCGCACCGTTCTCGGGCAGCCGGATCTACACGCTCACCGTGGCCGCGCCGACCATCGCGATCACGCCGGCGACGCTGCCGGCGGGCGTCGGCGGCGTCGCCTACAGCCAGGCGTTGAGCGCCAGCGGCGGCAGCGGCGGCTACACCTACAGCCTCGCCTCCGGCGCGCTGCCGCCCGGCATCGCCTTGAGCAGCTCGGGCACGGTGTCCGGCACGCCGACCACGGTGGGCAACTACAGTTTCACCGTCACCGCGACCGACGGCCTCGGCTTCAGCGGCAGCCAGGCCTATACCTTCACCGTGGCCGCACCGACCATCGCCATCACCCCGGCCACGCTGCCGAACGGCCAGGCCAACCTCGCCTACAGTCAGGCGCTGGGCGCGAGCGGCGGCGGCGGCAACGGCAGCTACACCTACAGCCTCGCCTCCGGCGCGCTGCCGCCCGGCATCGCCTTGAGCAACTCGGGCACGGTGTCCGGTACGCCGACCACGGCTGGCAGCTACAACTTCACCGTCAGCGCAACCGACGGCTTCGGCTTCACCGGCAGCCAGGCCTACTCGCTGGGCATCGACCAGCCCGTGCCGGTCACGGTGAACGACACCGCCACGACACCGGCCAACTCGCCGGTCACCATCGCGGTCACGGCCAATGACGCCGGCCCGATCACCAGCATCGCGGTGGCGCAGGCGCCTGCGCACGGCACGGCGGCGGTCAGCGGCCTGCATGTGGTGTACACGCCGTCGGCCAGCTTCTTCGGCAGCGACAGCTTCACCTACACCGCCACTGGCCCTGGTGGGATTTCGTCGCCGGCCACGGTCAGCGTCTCGGTGACGCCGCTGGCCGTGCCGGTCGCGGCGGCGCAGAGCGTCTCAGTACTGGCCGGCGCGTCAGTCACGATCCATGCGGCCACGGGTGCAAGCAACGGCCCATTCACTGCCGCTGCGGTGGTGAACACGCCAGCCTCGGGTACGGCGACGGCACAGGGCACCGACATCGTCTACACCGCCGCCGCGAACGCCTCGGGCACGTTCGGCTTCGACTACACGCTGAGCAACGTCTTCGGCACCTCGCCACCGGCCCACGTCACGGTGACGGTCAACCCGCGTCCGGTGGCAGCCGCGCTGACGGCAACGGCGAACGCCGGCACCACGGTACAGGTCGACCTTGTCGCGCAAGCGCACGGCGGTCCGTTCACGGCTGCGAATGTGGTGTCCATTTCGCCGGCGAACGCCGGTTCGGCCACCATCGTATCCACCGGCGGCGGTGGCTACGCGCTGGCGTTCACCTCCGCCGCCAGCTTCGATGGCGTGGCGCAGATCGCCTATACGCTGAGCAACGCGTTCGCTACCTCCGCACCGGGCACGGTCGACGTTACCGTCATGCTGCGCAGCGATCCGTCGAAGAACGCCGAAGTGCTGGGCGTGCTGGAAGCCCAGGCCGAGGCGGCACGCCGCATGGCGATGGGCCAGATCGGCAACTTCCAGCGCCGCCTGGAAAGCCTGCACGACAGCGGCAGCCGCGCCGGCTTCAGCAACGGCATCACCATGAGTTCCGCCAGCAGCCAGCGGCGCAGCGACACGCTGGCCGGCCTGCAGCAGCAGGTGATGGGCGGCGGCGGCGATCCCTTCCTGGCGCCCGCAGACGCCCCGGCAACCGTTCCTGCAGCCTCCAGTGGCGGCGCGCCGGACGGCCTTGCCTTCTGGGCCGGTGGCGCGATGAACTTCGGCAAGCTGAAGCCCGGCGCCAGCTACAACGGCGTCGACTTCACCACCTCGGGCCTCAGTTTGGGCGCGGACAAGCAGCTGACCCAGTCGCTCGCGCTGGGCCTGGGCGTCGGCTACGGCCACGATGCTTCCGACATCGGCCAGCATGGCAGCCGCAGCACCGTGGACAGCTACAACGTCGCCGCCTACGGCAGTTACCGGCCCGGTGAATCGGCCTACATGGACGCGCTGGTCGGCTACCAGTGGCTGCAGTTCGACGCGCGCCGCTTCGTCACCGACAACGGCAACACGGTGCGCGGCAGCCGCGACGGCAAGCAGTGGTTCGCCTCGTTCTCGGTGGGCTACCGGCACCAGGCGGACGACATGCTGCTCACGCCCTACGGCAGGCTGGACATCGCCCGCGCGACGCTCGACGGCTACACCGAAACCGGCGACGCCGTGTTCGCACTGAGCTACCGGGACCAGACCGTCAAGACCAGCACCGCCACCGTGGGCCTGCTGGCGCGATGGACGGTCCAGCGCGACTACGGCGTATGGGCGCCGCAGCTGCGCGCGGAGTTCGGCCACGACATGCAAGGCTCCAGCCAGGCGGCGATGCGCTATGCGGACCTGCCGTCCGGTCCGCTGTACCAGGCCACGCTGGCCCGCCAATCCCGCAACCATACCTTGCTCGGCGCAGGCATCGCGCTGCAGACGCTCAAGGGCTGGTCGCTGCGCGCGGAATACCAGAACCAGCTGGACAACACGAGCCGCGACAACCAGAGCATCCTGCTCAGCGTACAGAAGACGCTGCCACCGTGACCGGGACGGCGGCAGCGACGAACGTCGTTGCCGCCGTCCCCGCGCCGGACCCCGCGACTAAGCGTTCCACCAAGGCGGAGCTTCTTCGTCGTGGCCGTCCCGATCCACGTCGTCGAACGATTGCTCCCGCGCGATCCTGCCGCCGTCCACACGGTACGCGCCGATCCTGCTCGTCCGGGCGAGGTCCGGCGGCCGACTCGAAACTCACCGCCGACCGGCATGCAGTCCGCCCCGCGCCTCCTCCGGCACCGCCCAATCGCCGCTACGCCATCCGCGCCTACGGTAAACTGCCGCCCTTGCACGGGCCTATAGCTCAATGGTTAGAGCAGAGGACTCATAATCCTTTGGTTCCAGGTTCGAGTCCTGGTGGGCCCACCACGAATTTGCGCAAGCCCCGCGCTTTCCCCTGAACGGGCTGCCGGCGCCGCGGTGGGCTGTACCTGGCAGTGACCGGGCAGCGCGCGCGGCAGCATGGATTCGCCCGCGGCACATGGACCCGCCGGCGCGCCCGGTAAAGATGCGTCGATGGCGCGGCGCCGCCGGTTGAGGCAGTATAAGAGTACGTGTGTGACGTCGGGGGACGAGCCACTCAATGAACTTTGTCACTGCCAGCCGGAACCAGCCGCGCATATGCGTCGTGGGCAACTCCAAGTTCACCCAGGTCATCCACAGTCTGGTCGACGAATTCAAGAACGTTGCCCAGATCACCGTCATCGACAACGTCTTCAATGACGCGGTGCGCGCGGCGCGCGAGTTGATCGATACCCAGCAAGTCGATTTCTTCGTCAGCGCCGGCGCCAACGCGTTCTATCTGAAGGACACGCTGTCCGTGCCGGTCCTGGGTTTGCGGGTCAGCTCGGAGGATTTGATCCGCGCCGTGCTGACCGCGCGGCTCATCTCGCGGCGCATCCTGTTGCTGACCTACGAGCGCCAGGAGACCAACCTGGATTTGCTGAAAATATTCGACGACATCGAAGTCCTGCACTGCACCTACACGACGGCCGAGGAAATCAAGGAAGTCTTCCACCAGCATCGCAGCGAAGGTTACGGCGTGGTGATCGGCTCAAGCTACGCCTGCGACCTGGCCGACCAATGGGGCATCGGCTCGGTGCTTATCTACTCGCGCAGCTCCTGCCGCAATCTGCTGCGCAAGGCCACGCTACTTGCCGGACAGAATGCGCGCCAGCTGCAAAAGGATTCCCTGCTGCAGTTTGCGCTGGACAGCAACCCGTGCCCAACCGTGATCACCACGCAAGGCAACGAAGTGGTGGCGTGGAACAGCGCGGCGTTGACGCAGATTCCGCACTTCGCCCAGCGCCGCCGGCTGAACGGCCTGCTCGACAAGCACGCCTGCAACGCGCTGCGCCTTCAGGCCGAGCAGCTGCTCATCGACGGACATCCGTGCACGCTCAACAAGGAACCGTTCGATCTTTCCGACGGCACACCGGCCGCCGTCTACCGCTTTCAATTCAGCCGGGCCGGGGAATTGCGCAGCGACGGCCGGCGCTTGGTGTCCAGCTCGCAGTGCATGGCCGAGGTGCAGAACCTCCTGTCGGTCTACGGTGTCAACGTCGACATCGTGCTGCTGTATGGCGAAACCGGCACGGGCAAGGAACTGGCCGCACGCACCGTGCACGCCGCCAGCGACCACGCCAGCGGTCCGTTCATTGCGGTGAACTGTTCGGCGATTCCGGTCGATCTGTTCGAGTCGGAGTTGTTCGGCTACATGGACGGTGCCTTCACCGGCGCCAGGAGCGGCGGCCGTACGGGGCTGCTCGAAACGGCCAACGGTGGTTCGTTTTTCCTGGACGAGATCAACGCCTTGACGTTGGCCCACCAGGCCAAGCTGCTGCGCGTATTGCAGGAAAAGGAAATGACCCCGGTTGGCGCGCGCAAGCCGGTCGCGCTGGACATCAAGTTCATCGCGGCATGCAATGTCGACCTTGCGGAGGAAACGCGCGCGGGCCGGTTCCGCGAGGACCTCTACTACCGCATCAACACGTTCGCCGTGCGCATGCCCGCGCTGCGCGAACGCCCGGAAGACATCGTGGCGCTGACCTCGTACATGGTGCACCGCGCCGTCGCCCGCTACCGGGCCAATATCGACATTGACGTTCTGGTCAACGGCCTCGTGCCCAGATTCAAGGGCTACCACTGGCCCGGCAACGTACGTCAGCTCGAGAACATCGTTGACCGGCTGGTCGTGGCCAGCAATCTGCACCATGGCAGCGCGGCTATCGTGGCCGCGCTGCCGCGACTGGCACCGGAAATCTATGCCCACGCCGACAACGACGACGCGGCCCGTGGCCACCTGAAGGCGCTGGAGCTGGAAGAAATCAGCCGTGTCCTGAAAATGTTCGGCGGCCGGCGCAACGAGTCTGCGGATTATCTCGGCATCAGCCCGACCACGCTGTGGCGGCGCCTGAAGCAGAACCGCGTCAACTGAAGGTCGGACGGCGGCGCCAGCGCGGTGACCAGCGCCGCAATCCGCTGCCCGCCGGCATCACCTGTGGTTGCATCCGCCGCTATCTGAAGACCCAAGGTTCGCTGCGCTGCCGTGCCACTTCATAGGCGCGGATCGCCGGCGCCAGAGCCAGGGTCTGGGCAATGTCATCCAACCCCTGCAGCAGGTTGTGCTGCCGGCCCGTGTCGAGTGCAAACTCCAGCCGCAGGTCACCCACGACCAGTTCCCGACGCGCGACATCTACCCCGGCACGCAGCCCTGGGCTGGCCAGGCACCGGGCAAACAACCGATCCACCACCGGCTGCTCCAGCCGGATAGGCAGCAGTCCGTTGCCGAAACAGTTGTTGTAGAAGATGTCGCCGAAACTCGGCGCCAGCAACACCCGAATACCGAAATCCCGCAGCGCCCAGACCGCATGTTCGCGACTGGAACCGCACCCGAAGTTGGCCTGCGCCAACACCACCGTGGCATGCCGATAGGGTGGCGCATTGAGAATGCATTGCGGATTTTCGCGCCGGCTGCCAGGCGGCGTGTCGAGTTCGCCGGGGTCCAGGTAACGCTCGTTGTCGAGCAAGAACCCGCCGAAACCACGCGCTTCGAGGCTCTTGAGATATTGCTTGGGCAGCAAGGCGTCGGTGTCGATGTTGACGCGATCCAGGGGAACGATGACGCCTTCATGCTGAATCAATGGTTGCATGTCACATGCTCCGTACGTCGACCAGGGCGCCGACAATCGCCGCCGCGGCCGCCATCGCCGGCGACAGCAGATGAGTGCGACCAGCCAGCCCCTGGCGTCCTTCAAAATTGCGATTCGACGTCGAAGCACAACGCTCCCCCGGCTGCAGCCGGTCCGGATTCATACCCAGGCACATCGAACAACCGGGCGCACGCCATTCGAAACCGGCGTCGAGAAACAACTGGTCGAGGCCCTCGCGTTCGGCCTGCAGCTTGACCAGGCCCGAACCGGGCACGACCAGCGCCTGCTTGATGCGGGCATGGACGCGGCGTCCGCGCAGCACCGCCGCGGCTTCACGCAGGTCCTCAATGCGCGCGTTGGTACACGAACCGATGAAGACTTTGTCGAGTGGCGTGCCCGCGACCGGCTGGCCGGCCTCGAGTCCCATGTAGTCCAGCGCGCGCCGCCAGCCATTGCGCTGGATGTCGTTGGCGGCGCTCTCCAGCGACGGAATGTATCCATCGATCGGCGTGACCATTTCCGGCGACGTACCCCAGGTGACGCATGGAGCCACGTCGCCGGCCGCGATGGTCACCCGCCGGTGGAAGTGGGCGCCCGGATCAGTGTGCAACGTCTCCCAGTAGCTGGTCGCACGCTCCCACATCTCACCGATCGGCGCAAACGGCCGATTGCGAACATAGGCTTCAGTTACCGCGTCGTAGCCAATCAGGCCTGTGCGCGCGCCGGCCTCGACGCTCATGTTGCACAGGGTCATGCGCGCCTCCATCGACAGCGCGGCAATCGTCGTGCCGCGAAATTCCAGCGCGTGGCCAATGCCACCCGCCGTGCCGATCAGGCCGATGACGTGCAGCGCCAAGTCTTTCGCACTGACGCCTGGCCCCAGGCGCCCGACCACCTCGACGGCCATGTTCCTGAGCTTGCGGCTGCGCAACGTCTGCGTGGCCAGTACGTGCTCCACCTCGCTGCTGCCCACTCCATACGCAAGCGTGGCCAGCGCCCCGTTCGTGGCCGTGTGCGAATCGCCGCACACCACGGTCATGCCCGGCAGCGTCAGCCCCTGCTCCGGGCCGATGATGTGCACGATGCCCTGGCGCAGGTCATCCAACGCAAACAGCGGCACGCCGAAGTCGTCACAGTTTTTTGCCAGCGCCGCGACCTGTCGGCCCGCCAGCGGGTCGGCAAACTCCGTCACACCCGCATCGCGCTGCGTCGTCGGCACATTGTGATCGGGCGTGGCCATGCTCGAGCCGCTGCGCCATGGCTTGCGCCCGGTGCGGCGCAGGTTGGAGAACCCCTGCGGTGAAGTCACCTCATGCAGCAGATGCAGGTCGATGTACAGCAGGCTCGACCCGTCCGCCAGATCCGCCACGTGATGACTGTTCCACAATTTGTCATAGAGCGTCAGGCTGTTCATCGTGCGCTACCGGTAGGCAACCCAGCGGTACAGTTCGCGGCCACTCGGGTCCGATCGGCGATAGCCGCAATAGCTGTCCAGCCGCCCGCCAGCGAGCGGCACCACCATGCAATAAGGCCGCTCGCACGCATCCTCGGCCATTTCCCCGGCGGCCAACTGTGCCCGCGCCCGGCGCAACCCGGATTCCGCAACGGCCACGTCGGTACCGGACACACGGGCGCGGAAATGGGTCACCCAGGCTTGCACGTAGGCCTGACATCTCCCGCCCGTCTGCACCTGCGCAGTCACGGCGTGGCGCGAGTCCGGCACTGCGGCGCAAGCAGCCAACAGAGTGAGTGCGGCGCTAAGCGTCAAGTATCGCCAGACAGTCATCGAGCTCCCCGACATCGGCATATTTGAGATGCAAGTCGTGCAGGTTCGACTCATGCGCGGCGGCATCCCGGTCACCCACGGCCTGGCGCGGAATCAGCACCCGCAGGTCACTTTGCAGTGCGTCGAGCGCCGTCGCCCGCACGCATCCGCTGGTGGTCAACCCACCTACGACCACGCCATCCACGCCAGCCGCGCGCAGGCGCTCACCCAGATCGGTACCGAAGAATCCGCTGGCGCCACGCTTGACGATGACGATCTCGCCAGGCGCCGGTTGCACCCGCGCATCAATCGCCACCAGTGCAGACCCCGCCACCAGACAGTTGAGCACCGGCAGCTTCTCGCGGAACACGCGCGCCTGCGCCGCGTCGTCGTACGCGACGGTGGTGTAGAACACCGGCGCGCCGCGCGCGCGGAAACTCGCCAGCAGCCGTTGATTGGCGGCGATCACCTGCGGACAGTCGAAGCCGAGCTGGCTGCGCCCGGGGTCGGTAAAGCCAACCGAGAGATCAACTAGGATCAACGCGTAACGCCGCGCGGGTGTTAGGGCTCTGGATTCAAGCACGATGCACCGCTCCCCTCAGTTCCATACCGGCGTCACTGGCACCGGCAAGCCGGTCTCGGCCTGACAGCGCGCCTTGAGCTCAGCCAACGTGCCACCACGATTGAACAACCCGATCGGCGGACGGCTCGCCGCCATTTCCGTGCGCAGCGCAGTCGTGGCTGCCAGGTCGACGGCCGCCGTGTCCAGCACCACGCCGTAACGCCGCGCGCCTTGCACACTAACCAGACCCCGACGGACATCGAGCAGCACCTTGGCCGGGTCGCGTTGCAATGGATCGCCCCAGCCGCCGGCACCCCAGGTATCGAAGAACAGCAGATCACCGGACTTGACCTGCACCCGGTCGCATTTGGACGGCAATATCTGCCGACTGCCGTCGACGCGGACCAGTTCCTTGCGACTGCGCTGACCCGGCTCGCCACCGTTGACGCCCCACGGGTAGGTCAGCCAGCGGTCGTCGTGGATCGATATTTCGCCATCCGAGAGCAGGCAATACGTGACGCGCAGACCATTGCCGCCGCGATGCAGCCCGGCGCCTCCCGAGTCGGAAATGGTTTCGTAGGTTTCAATGCGCAGAGGGAAATACGCCTCCACGAATTCGTTGGGGACGTTGGTGAAACCGGGCCACAACGAGTGCCCGTCCGGGCCGTCGCCAGCCGGCCGCCCGGGAATGCCACCGAAGCCGATCTGGAACAGCTGGAACCATTTCCCGTCCGCGTCGTAACCCGAGTACATCAGATGCGGTGAATCGGAAAAACCCGCGGCATTCATGGCTTGCGGCGAGCCCTGGCCGAGCAGGCCACCCATGATGTCGAAGATGCGCCCGAGCAGATGGGTCCGGCACGATACCGCCGCCGGAAATGTAGGCTTGAGGATCGAGCCGCTTGGCACGCGCACCTCCACCAGATCGTAGAACCCGTCATTGAGCAGGATCGCCGGATCGAACAGGCTGATGGTGAGCGCGCCGAAGAAGATCTTGAACATCTCCTCGTTCAGATAGAAGTTGACCGAGGATGGTGCCTGTGGGTCCGTACCCGCGAAATCGAAGATCGCCTTCTCACCCTCGCGCCACAGCGCGCAGCGCAGCGTATACGGACCGTGGCCGGCACCATCGTCGCAGATATAGTCTTCGAAGGTCTGGCGCTGTTCCGACACCACGCGCTGGATGACTTCCTTCATAGCGCGTCGGGTGCGTTCCAGCATCAGCTGTTGCGCGCTGTGGAATTCGTCGTCGCCGAACCGGCTGGCCAGCTCCACGCAGCGGCGCCCCGCGCTGCGGCACGCGGCAACCAGCGCGTTGAGATCAGAGCGGTTCCAGCGCGGCACCCGGACGTTGTGCAGGATCACGTCGAGCATGTCGCTGTTGAGCTTGCCGGCGCGATACAGCTTGACCGGCGGGATGCGCACGCCCTCTTCCCAGATCGTGCGCGCGTCGGTGGGCAGGCTGCCCGGTACCTTGCCGCCCACATCGGTCATGTGGCCGAACATCGCGGCGTAATTGATCAGCCGGCCATCCTTGAAGATCGGCAACAGCACCAGCCAATCCGGCAAATGGCTGACCGCCCCGTTGCACATGTACGGATCGTTGGTGAGGAACACGTCCCCTTCCTCGACGGTGCCATCGTAGGCCTGCAGGAAGCCAGCGATGAACGAGCCGAACTGGCCAACCAGCATCCGGCCGTCACCGCCGGCAATGATCGGAAACGCATCGCCCTGCTCGCGAATGCCGGGACTCATCGCCGTGCGGAACAGCACCGCGTCCATCTCGCTGCGGGCGTTGGCCAGTGCATTCTCGATGATGTCCACCGTGACGCCGTCGACTTCGACGCGACGCAGGGGCTCTGCGTTGGACTGGATGATGCGGGCACTCATGACGCTTGCTCCTGACCATGCTGCGGGCGAATCAACAAGTTGCCGAAATCATCGACTGTGGCGCGGTAGCCGGGCAGGATCACCGTCGTCGAATCGATCTCGAAGGCAATGGCCGGGCCGGGTACCCGCTGCCCGCGGCACAGCTGCGTCCGGTCGTAGATCGTCGCGGCGTGCTGCGCGCCGGCGTAGTAAATCACCTGCTGGCCGACGCTGGCCTTGGCCAGATCGCCCCCCACTGCTTCCAGCTTCCGGTCCGCGATGTCCGGACGTGGTGCACGCGCAATGGCGCGCAGATTGACCAGTTCGTGCGCCTCGCTGAGGGCAAAGGTGAACTGGCGCTCATGCTCCTCATCAAACGCCGCCGTCAGGCTGGCCAGCCCATCCCGGCGCAACTGTATCGGGTCGACCTCCAGCGTCAGCAGCAACGCTTGGCCTTGGTAGCGCACGTCGGCCTGCCAGTTCAGTTGCTGCTGCGCGACCGGCACATCCTGTTCGGCCAGCGAATGGCGCACGCTGTCGCTGAGGCCATCGAGAATCCCGATGACCTCATCCGCACTCATTTCCGCCAGGTTCCGGATCACCGAACGCGACGCCTCATCCTTGACCCGCGTGGTGGCGTCACCGTAGGCGCACAGCACTCCGGGTCCGGGCGGGACGATGACCGGCCACGAGTTCATCAGGATGCCCAGGGCGTTGCCATGCAGCGGCCCCGCACCGCCAAACACGCACAAGGCAAACTCGCGCGGGTCGTAACCCTGCTCCACGCTGATCAGACGCAGCGCACCATACATGTGCTCGTTGGCAACCCGAGCAATGCCTTCGGCCGCCTCGTACAGTGATATCCCCATCGCATCGGCCACCTTCTGCACGGCGGCTTCGGCCAGGTCACGGCGGATGGCAAAATCCCCACCGAGCTTCTGCACTTCCGGCAGATAGCCAAGCACGATGTTCGCGTCAGTTACCGTGGCTTCGGTGCCACCCAGGTTGTATGCCGCCGGGCCGGGCACCGCGCCCGCACTCTCCGGACCCACCCGGAGCGCCCGGGTCAGCTCCGGCACAAAGGCGATCGAGCCACCGCCGGCGCCGATGCTGCGCACGTCGACGGATGGCGCCCGCACCGCGATGTCGCCAATGCGGGTTTCGCGGCGCAGACGGGCGCGGTTGTCATCGATCAGCGCGACGTCGGTCGAGGTACCGCCGACATCGCAGGTCAGCACCCGCGGAAAGCCGGCACGGGAGCAGAACCAGATCGCCCCCGCCACGCCACCGGCCGGACCGGACAGCAGCATGTTGACCGGCGCCTGGGAGGCGGACTGGCACGTCGCCAGGCCGCCGTCAGAACGCAGGATCGCCAACTTGACGTCCGGTCGCAGCCGTTTCTCCAGCTCGGCCTGGAGATGCTGTACATAGCTCTCCATCTGCGGCCGCACGTAACTGTTCACCACCGTGGTTTCGGTGCGTTCGTACTCCTGCATCTCCGGCACCACCAGGGAAGACAGCGACACCGGTACCCCGGGCATGACCTCAGCAGCAATTTGTCCGATGCGCTGCTCGTTCTCGCCGTTCGCGTAGGCATTCGTGAGGCTGACAGTCAAGGCCTCGACCCCGGCAGCGCGCAGCTTCTCCAGTCCGGCGCGGATCCCGGCGACGTCGAGTTCGCGCACGACCCGGCCGCCGGCGTCGATACGCTCATCCGCCTCGATGGTCAGCTCCAGCGGCGCCAGCAGTTCCCCCTTGTTGAAGGTGACCCAGCCGCCAAGCCCGCCCGGCACGAACGACCGTGCGATATGCAGCACCTGCTTGTACCCCCGCGTGGTGACCAGCCCGACGCGTGCGCCGCGCCGGGTGAGAATCGCATTGGTCGCCACGGTGGTGCCGTGCATCACCGAACGGATCTGCGCCGGCTCGATGCCAGACGCCCTGCAGATTTTTTCAATGCCCTCCAGCACCGCGACCGACGAATCGTGCGGCGTCGACGACACCTTGGCGGTGAACGCCTCACCACTCTCTTCGTTCACCAGCAACAGATCGGTGAACGTGCCGCCAACATCGACACCCAATCGAAAAGTCATGACCACTCCGTAGAAAATATTTTGCGCCGTGTGCAAACCCGCCGATGGCATTCGGCGATCAGTGCGATACCTTTTCCAATTGTTGCAGGTTCACGTCTTCGGCCTTGATTCCCGGCGTATTCAACCTGGCATCGTCACCAAGAATGAACACTGTCGCATGCCGACGCTGATAATCGATGGTGAAACCCGTTGCCGAAATCATGCCATGGTCGCCATCCCCGGTACGGATGGTTTTCAGGCCGTAATACATCCATTTCCAGAAATCGCCCTTCTTGTCATATGCCTCGGCGATATACGAACGCGGAAACTGCGTATCCATATACAGCACCTTTTTGCTGTAAGGATGCTCGGGTGGTGTCACGGCCTCGATGACCCACACCTCGCGCGGCTCCCAAGTGTCTTTTGGGTTCCAATGCGGTGCATGCGCCAGATCTATGACGGGGAATTCAGCGTCGCCACTCGCCTTCTTGTCCCAGGTTACGGCCGTCGAATTGGCGGTCACCAGCAACCAGCGCTTGCCCAGCAGCTTGTAACTGGCATACCAGGTCGGGTGGGCGTTGAAAATCTCGATGTCATCGTTGAGCTGATCGCTGCCGCCGATGGGATCCATCCACGCGCCTCCGGACAGGCGTCGGGTGCGGCGTACCGACTTCAGATACACCCACGAATCCTCGAGCTTGGGTGAGTCGTAACGTTGGACGAACAGGCCAAGGCCGCGGATATCGTTGGGATAAGTCGCATACATCAGGGTCTTGGACAGGATGCTGCCGTCGCCCTCGACCACCTTGTCGGCGCCCAAGCGGCCCTTCATGTAATAGCGCAAGAATCTCCATACCTGCCGACGCTCGAGCCCGCTTTTCTCGCTGATGAACAGATAGGCGTAGCTCGGGTAATCCTGAATGTTCTTTATCGGTTGTGCGTAATATCCGTTCCACACAAGCTTGGCTGCGGCATTCGGGTCATCCGCCGTCACATCCGGAAAGGGAATACCCGCCACCCAGCCCTCGACCAAGCGGGTATCCGGATTATATTTTGCCTTGCCGGCATTCTCCTTGGTGGCTGCCGTGAAATCCTTGCCGAGAACCATCGGTTTGGATGCGGCCAGGGTAATGACCAACCCTTCCTTGCGGATCAGTTCCTGCATCCGGTCGGTCAGCAGATCATGGATGGCATGGCCTTCAAAGGTATCTGTCTGCCGCGCATCAAGATTGGATGCCTGTATGGTGTCACCCGGCTTCAGGGCAGCGGCATTGGCGGCACTGGCAATCCCGGCGCAAAGGAGAACGATGACGGACGTCAAGGTCTTCATGAATATATTCTCCGTTAGAATTGATACGTGATGCGGGCGACCAATTGGTCATTACCCGCAAAATAGCCAAACAGGTTTGTGTTATTGAAACCCGTCAGTGCCCGCCTTTGACTGCGCCGATTGAAGAACAGATCGGCCTCTGCCTTGATGCGCCAATGGTTGCCGTACGCGAACTCGACACTCGGCACGACAAAGCCCCCGCCGTAGCTGAGATCGCTGCCGACAGCCAGCGTCGGATTGATGCGGTCGTTGTGGTAATTGAGCGCCAGGATGCCGGTGATCAGCGCCGAGTTGCGCTTGGTTGGGCCTCCGAAACCGGCCAGGTTCACCAGCTCGTCCGCGCGGTCGTAGTTGGTCACCCAGGTATTGAACAACTGCACGGAAAAGAACGATGGTCGACTGGTGTGCAACAACGAGCTCAGATCGACCTGCTTGTCGAAACGCAACATGGTCTTGACCGCATGCCGTTCGACGATGCCGCAAAAGCCCGGGAAGAATGCACAGCCGCCGGCCTCGCCGGCGAGCGTCCCGACGTTGTAAGTCATGTTCGGGATGTAGGATGCCTCGGCCGAAAACACCACGTCCGGACCGGCCAGGTAGCGGTTGACGGAACCGCCGAAGACACTGATGCGCGGGAAGATCAGCTCACCGACGGTCGATCCGGGGTCCGAGCCATAGTGGCCCTTCCAGGCACCAAGGAAGGTCCGGCCCGAAACAGAATCCTGCACGCCCAGGGGGCTGTTCGGGTTCGGGTTGATGACCGGCACCTGCGACGGGCCGCGATACGCGCCGAGCGAGTAGCCCCATTCCCCCGCCGTGCCCGACCAATGCAACCCGTATGAATCGTCGCTTCGATCGGCGCCAGCGAGCTTGTAGTTGTACGGCACGTCGGCCCCGAACGGGGCGGCGGCGAAGGTAATGCCGCGATTCGGCGTATTCGCCCAGCGCCCGCCTTCCACGTCATAGTTGTTGCCACGCGTGTCACCCGGGTTCGGCCGGCCGGGGATGTAAAGAAACTGCAGACTGCCGTTCAATTTGTCGATGCGGGTGTTGAAGTTCGCCATCCACAGCGGTTTGCGCAGCTCTTCGTTTTCGGCCTCAAGGAACGAGCGCCAGCGAAAATCGTAGCCGTGGATGACATCCATCGACTGGAAGAAGTCCGTCTCCCCCCATACCACCTGTTGCTTGCCGAGCTTCATCGTGGTACCCGGCGTGAACTCGTATTGCCACCACAACTCGCGCAGATCGATCTCGTTGTACACATCATTCATCAGGCGCACATTCGAGCGCCCGCGATTACTGAAGAGGTCGGTCGCGGCATATTCGTCCGCGGTTTTCTGCAGTGCCTTGAGGTAGCTGGTTTCATATTCCTGCGAACCGCGGATCACGACACTCACCTGCGACTTGCCGAAATCGCGAAACAAGTTCAAGCGGCCGGTGCCGCGCACCATCGACAAATCGTACCGGTAATCCCCGCGTGGCTCGCCGCCCTTGGCCGGATCCGCCAAATAGGGATTTTGCAGATTCATGGAAAGCTGCGTGCGTAAATAGCCGCTCACCTCCCAGCCACCGGATGTGCCCTCATCGGCAGACGCCACGCCGGGAATGGCCATGGCACACAGCGCCAGAGCACAGGCAGCGGACAAGCGGTGGAGCAATGGTCGCAGGGAACGTGGTTTGCTTTGCTCAATATTCATGATGCTTCCTGATCCTGTGTGACAGCATTAGGTTGAGTGTGCCAACGCCACCAGCTCGGCCTTCTTGAAAATGAAATCGGGTTTGAATACAAGTGCAAGTGATGGCATCACGTACAAGGCCGTGAACGCGGAAGTCAGTAACCAGATGCCAATCAATATCCCCATCTCCGCTTGAAAGCGCAGCGAAGACCAGGACCACAACAGAACTCCTGCCGCGAGTACCAATGCGGTAAGAATCACGCCCCTACCTGCCGATCCGAGTGACTGCCGCACCGCATCTTCGGGGGTTGCCAACGGGTTGTTTTCCAGATGTTCCTTGATGCCATCCACGATGTAGAACGCGTAATCGACACCCAGCCCAATTCCCAAAGCCACGACCGGCAGCGTACTGATGCTCATGCCAATGCCGTGCCACGCCATGAACGCAAACGTCACGACGTTGGAAATAAATACCGGGATAATGAAGAAAATGCCGCTGACCGAAGACCGATAGCCCACCAGGCAGCACAGCACCACGACCAGGAATGCCAGCGCTATGGCCTCCACCTGATCACGCAACAGAATTTCGTTTACCGCGGCGATATTCCCGAGCACCCCGCCGGCCAACAATGCCTTGGCGTGCGGCAGTTCATTTTCGCCAATGAAGCGACCGGCGTTATAGATGGCCTGACGCAGCGTCTCGCCCTTGTGATCATGAAAGAACATGGTCACTGCGCCGTTCTGGAACTGCACGTCAGTGTATTGGTTGAGGTCGCCCGGACTTGAGCCCTGTAAATAGAAATTCAGCAGCTCGCCGTTTTCCAACGCACTGCCACCGAGTTCGCGGTAACGCGGATTGCCCTCATGCAGGTTGCGGCGCACTTCGGTGACCACGTCCGCGAGGGACACGGTGCCGCCAATTTCCGGCTGCCGTTCCATGTAGCGCTGGAACTGCATCATCCAGTTCAGCACCTCCGTCCGCTTGAGCGCGTCGGGCTGGTCGCCTTCGATGGCGATGAACATCTGCTCCGAGCCGGGGTAGCGATTGTTTACCTGGGTACTCGCCACATTGAATGCGGAGTCCTGCCAGAGAATCGGGGAGCCCGCGCTAGCATCGCCCACCGTCAGGTGCGTGGTTTCCAGCAGCAAGCCGACCAGCAGCAACCCGGTCAGTGGCGCAACTGCGTATCGTGCGCGGCTGGTGACCGCCCACGTGGCGGAGCGGGTGAAAACGCTGAGGATGCCACCCAGCCGCAGCGGATGGATGTAACGATCCGGGGTCTTGATCCAGGACAGCAAAACGGGGGTCAGGATCACGGCCGAAATGGAGATCGTGAGCACCCAGATCGAACCGATGATGGCCACCTTGTGCATCAACGGGATCGGGGTGAGGATCACGCACAGGATCGCCCCGGCATCCGCCCACAAGCCCAGCATGCCGGGACGGAACAGTTCGCGCATGGAATCCTGGGCGGCGTAGCGCGGGTTGATTTTTTCCCCTACCGCAAGATCGTCAAACCGCGTGATCAGTTGGACTGAATGCGAGAACGCGCGCGCGGTGATGATGAAGGCGACCACAATGATCAGCGGATCGAAGTTGTAGCCGAGAATCGACCCTATGCCGAGCGCCCAGATCGCCGATACCAGCCCGGCGATGAGTGGCAGCAGCGTGCCGCGCCAGGTCCGCGTGATCATGAACAACAGCACCAGCATGGCCATCAGCGACAGCAACGCGATGGAAACGGTCTCGCCGAGATAATGCGCGACCCAGCCGTACAGAATGGGCTCGCCGATCATCTGCAATTCGACTTTATCGTGGATCGGTGAGGCATCCAGGATGTTCTGGATCTGCGGAAATATCTTCTGGTAATCCACCAGATGGTTGTAGAAATCGACATGGATCAGTGCCGACTCCAGGTCGCGGTCCACGTACAGACCGTAGACCATCGGGTTATCCAGGACCGCCTTGCGCAGGGTGTCTATTTCAGCTTGATTCTGCGGCAGTCCTGGCCACATCAACGGCTTGCTTTCGATTTCCTCACTGGACGCATCGACCCGCTTCAGCTTGCTGGATGCCAGCGAAGTTATCTGCGACTGATTGACACCACTGACTTTTTGCAACTCATTGGTGATGCGCTGGATCTCGCCCAGGATCGGCAAATTGAAAATATCGCCATGGGTCGCGCGCACCAATACGGTCACCCGATTGGCGGCGGCAAAGGTGTCCTGGTATTTCTCGTACACCTGCACATACGGATGATTGCGCGGAACCATGTCGCCGAAGCGCGTATGCACATCCAGGCGGGTCAGGCACGCCGCGAAAATCACGGTGATCAGGGCAATCACCACGCACACCTTGACGCGATGGCGAATTGCGAACGCGGAAATGATGGCGCCCAGGTCCAATACGCGTCTCATGGCTGCACTCCCTGCGGCCAGGGTTCGTAGCTGCCATCGCCGGCAAGCCGCCCGATGGTGTGGCCGATCAGCACGGATTCGTTCGCACTGGCCAGGACGCGCATGTAATAGCTTTTGCCGAGTGTCCGGGCCGTGGCCCTTTGCCATTGCTGATGTGCCGGGCCAGCGGTGAACACCGCGCCGTGATCGCCGACCACCGTCCAGCCATTGGGGCTACCGGCGACATCAAAGAGGTTGTCGCTGGTAAAGGCGGGCACCAGCTTCCAGTCGGCCCCCTTGTTGTCGCTGCGGTAGACGTGCCCGCGATTGCCCACGACCAGGGCGGCATCACCCACGAAGGCGATCGACTGCAGGCTTTCGCTGTCCAGCTCGATGCTGTCCCAGGTGGCGCCGTCATCGGCGCTGTGCAACAACCGTCCCGACTCGGCAGCGATCCACAACGAGCCGTCAGGCCCCGGACGGACGCGGTTGAACGCGACATCTTCCGGCTCGCGCATCCGCGTCCAGGTCTTCCCGTCAGCGCCGCCACGGAACAGGGCGCCCATTTCGCCGACCACCCAGAAGTTGCCGTGCAGAAACGCCACGTCGATGAGCTTTCGGGCCACATCACCCACCGGCAACACCTGGCTCACCCACTGGCCCCCGTGGTCACGCACCCACAACCGACCGTCATTGCCGGCCGCCACGAGGACGCCGTTCTCACCGGCGGCGATCCCCTGCAGGTTGGAGCGAGGCGTCAACTCCTCACGCTGCCAGCGTCGGGTTTTCTCATCCATCGACAGCACGCCACCATCCTGCCCGACGAACCAGTAGCGCCCGCCATCGTTCACCCCACCGAGAAACTGGTCGCGCTGTTCAATCAAGGGTTGCGTCATGGGTACCGGCTTGACCGCGACCTTGACGTAGATGGCGGCATAACCGAGCCCGGAAATCAGGATCCATGGCGACAACCGCGCCAGCGAACTCCACCCGCGCTTCATGACGCCGCTCCCGCGGTAGCCTTCGCCGCTTCGCGCTCGAGCCAGCGGAACGCGTGTCCGCCGAGTGGGTTCTGCAAAAGATCGGCGCAAAAGCCGACGGCCTCGACCAGTGCGAGCACGTCGATACCGGTACGCAAGCCCATGGATTCCAGCATCAGCACCACGTCTTCCGTGGCGACGTTGCCGCTCGCACCGGGCGAAAACGGGCACCCGCCAAGGCCGCCGATGGAGCTGTCGAAGTGGCGCACGCCCTGGTCGAGCGCGGCCAGTATATTGGCCAGCGCCATGCCGCGGGTATCGTGAAAATGACAGGCAATGTGCTCGGCACCGAAACTGCCGACCAGTCGCGAAATCAGCGGGCGGACTTGCGCCGGATTCGCGGCACCGATGGTGTCGGCAATGATCAGTCTGGCTGCACCCGACTCCATCATCCGGGCGGCGAGACGCTCGATCCCGGCGGGCGCCACCGGGCCTTCGTATGGGCACGCGTACGCCACGGACAGATAGGCCCAGCCCTGGACGTCATCCTCCCGGGCACGCTCCATCAGTCGGGCGCAAACCGCCGTCGTTTCCTCCAGCCCCAGATTGATGTTCCGCCGGTTCATGGTCTCAGTGGCCGACAACACCACCGAGACCGTGCGCGCGCCAGCTGCAAGCGCCAATTCGTAGCCCCGCGCATTCGGTACCAGCGCCGAATAATGCACCTGCTCGGGGTTCGGCAAATCGCCGAACAACTCGGCGGTGTGCGCCATTTGCGGTACTGCCTTGGCCGAAACAAAGCTGCCCGCTTCGATACTGCGCACCCCGGTTTTCACCAACGCCTGGATCATGGCCAGTCGCTGTTCGACATCGAGTACCCGCGACTGGCTCTGCAGGCCGTCGCGAGGCGCCACTTCATTGATGACTACATCCACGCCAGTCATGTCAGGCAACCACCTTGTCGTTGCGCAATGCCGAGATTTTTTCCGGTGCGTAGCCAAGGATTTCGGCAAGTACCTGATCCGTATGCTCGCCCAGCAGCGGCGGCGATCCAAACAGATCATCACCGTCCAGCGACAACTTGACGGGATTTCCGGGCACTGCAACCACGTCGCCGCCAGCCTGCTTGACCTTCACGACCATGTGCCGGTGAAGAACCTGTGGGTCAGCCAACGTGTCGCTGAAATGATTGACTGGCGCGCATGGAATGCGCGCGGAGCTCAATTGTTCCATCCAATGGGCCGTTGGCCTGGTTCTGAAGACCGTGTTCAGCTTTTCGTCGATAATCGCCCGATCGGCCAGGCGGCCCGGTTGCATGCGGTATTTGTCAATGCGTAATTCTTCTATATCCAGCAGATTGACCAACCGCTCCCAGAAGCTGTCGTAAATGACCGCAACGATGATGAAACCGTCGCTGGTGTGATACGTGTTGTACGGCACATGCACAAAATGCGCATTCCCCAACGGCAACGGATTTTCTCCACTCATGAGGAACATCGTTGCCATGTAATTGAGCATGCTCACCTGACAGTCGAGCATGCTGATGTCGACATGCTGGCCGTGGCCGTGGCGGGAGCGTGCCTGTAATGCGGCGAGTACGCCCATTACGGCAAACATGCCGCCGCCCAGATCCCCAATGGGAATGCCCGAGCGCATGGGGCGTTCGCCACTCTCGCCGGTGATCGACATGCCGCCGCCGATGCCCTGCACGACTTGGTCAAACGCGGGACGCTGGTAGCTGGGGCCATCCTGTCCGAAACCCGTGATCGAACAGGTAATGATCCGGCTGTTGACGGCGCTCAGCGACGCATGGTCGATACCCAGCTTGGTCGTGACACCGGCGCTGAAATTGTCGATCACGACATCGGCAGTACGCACAAGGTCATGAAAAATGGCACGACCTTCCGCTTGCTTGAGATCAATACAGATACTCTTTTTGCCACGGTTGAGCGTAATGAAATACGCGCCCATGCCGTTACGCGAGAACTTGGCACTGCGGGCCAGCAAGGCACGCGTTCCTTCGCCGCCGAGCGGCTCGATTTTGACCGTATCCGCGCCAAGGTCCGTCATGATCATGCTCGCGTACGGACCAGAAAGCATATGCGTCAAGTCAAGTATCCGTATTCCGTCGAGTGCCTTGCTCATCAATTTCTCCGATTTTCCATGGCGCCCAGGCCAATGGAGTTGTTGCGGCTCAGGGCAGAACGCTCACGCCATCCATGAAGACGTAATAGCGGCGGAACTTGCCGTTCTCGACGTAAAAGAAATTGCAGTTCTTCATCGGCGGATCGAAAGTCCCGTCCGGTTTCTCCAGCGTCACGTTGAAGCGGGTCGCCACGGTCTGATTCTCTTCGTCGGCGGTGACCTCAAAATCGCCATGCCAGGTCTTTTTGTAAGTGGAGAACAGGGTTTCAAACATCTTGCGCACACCATCTATCCGGGAGTGGCTGAGGTGATCGGTTTGAATGGTCACCACGATGTCCTCGTGCATGCATGCGAGTACCTCGTCCATATTCTTTTTGTCGACGTTGCCGAAATAGCTGTGGACTGCGAGATCAATCAGTTGTTGCCGGCTGAGCTTGGACATGCGGTTCCTCCAGTGAATCAATGGGCGAAGCCGTGATACACGGCATCGTTTGGCGCCTGCGGCGCCGGGTAGGCTTTCCGGCTATGCGAAAGGCCAAGAGACAAAAGCACTTCACACAATTTCCAGGCGATCTGGCCGGGATTGATTACCGGCACCGGAAGTCGCTCGGCCAGAAAGGCATGTGACTGATGCATCGTGGTCGAGCCCAGCACGATCACGTCCGCGCCGTCTTCCTCGATCGCCTGCAGGGCGGTGGCTTCCAGTTTCCTGAAGACCACCTCTTCCTTGCCGGCCAGCAACTCCTCGAGATCCGGGCGGGTGTTGATCGAACGCAACGAAGCCACGCGCGGCCAGAGGTGATACGCGGTCAGGGTTTTCTGGTAGAGCGCGAACCACTCGTCCCACATTGTCAGGACGGTGAATTTCTTACCGAGCATGCAGGCGACGTGAAACGCCGCGGCGCCCGGGGCAATCACCGGGATATCCAACCGCGAACGCAAGGCGTCCAGGCCTGAGTCGCTGACCGTGTCGATGCACACGGCGGCGTAGCCCTCTTCCTGCGCACGCAGGCCGGCCTCGACCACGGAAAAATCCATCAGCAAGGCGTCATAGGCGCTGTCGCCGAGGGCCGCCCCTTTCGCGACTGCCACGAATTCTGGCTCAAAGCCCGGCAACACCATGTGCTGTGGCAACTGCGCGGCGCGGGCCGCGACGCCCTCGGCACCCATCGGAATCGGGATGATGATTTTCACTCGCTGCGTCATGCTTGACTTCCCCGTTTGTGCGGTGCACCATGAACGCTGCAGTGCAGCAGGCGTGGCGCAGATGGCCCGAGCTTCGAGCAGGGTTAAGTGAGCAATTCGCATGCCATGCGGTGACACCGTTAAGAATTAATCACTTACGGCGTTCACACGGATTTCGCACAATCCCTTTGTTTCAGAATGAAAGATTGCTCTTTCATCTTGCACAGCCGTGCGCGCTGTCTTAATCGACCCCGCAGTACGGGCTCCGCAGCAAACCTCCGTGGCTCCGCAGCAAACCGCAGTCGGCGCAAGTCGACCTGTGCATTGGTTGTCCGGGGCAGAGTGCCATCGATGCCGTTCGCGGATGACGCGGACCGGCGGCGGCAGCGGCAGCCGATGGGCCACTCCGCACATCAAGCGTTTGGTCCACCATCTCAAGCGGCCAACCGGCATGCGGATTTGGGCGTCCAAACCGAACGATGACGGCCACGCCCGCCACGCACATGCGTCCGCAGCCGCGGCGCGCTAGCTCAGAGGCATCCGGGACTGACGGTCACCCCGTATCCGCATGATCTCAATGCGTATTGCCAGGCTCGCGGATATACCGAACGCATCGCTTTGGCCGTGGTCGGCTTGGACTCACCGGAAGCACGCCGGCACGTCGCACTCAAGCTCCCTATCCGTACTGTGAACATGTGGACCGAAGGGAAGCGGGTCGGCGGTGCCCTCTATAGCCCCACCTAACAAGCGGGCATGTCTGGGGCGCGATTACCTGGAGCCCAAAGGGGAGCGGATGGATGAGACCGCTCGGGTAGCGCAGCAGACCGGTTTGTTGCCCGGCGTGGTGCGCCGGCTGCTGGACACGGCTGCAGGCCTGTCGACAGCGGAGGCACAAGTTATTACAGCGCATCAGCACGTGCGGGTCGAGAGCTTGGTAGGGGAACCGCTTCGTTCGGTGCTCCCCGCCCTTTGCGCTACCGGACGCTTGGCTCTCCCGGACAGCGCCGCACCGGTCGATGTGCCCTTCGCGTTTGCGTCTCTGTTCGCAGGCGTCAGCGGCTTCATGTTCTTTCTACGGGCGCCGGAGAGCTCATCGGTCAGCGAAGGCTGGAGCCAGCACCTGTTTAAATCCCCGACCCCGCTGATGCGGCAAGCGCGAGGTCGGCAGGAGGCCTGCTCGTGTTGCACCAACTTGCATTTGCTCCTGCCACGGATGAGTGATGTCGCGTGATCGGAGCTGCCTTGGGCCAAAAATCCCATCTATGTATGGGAAGGGCGTGTGCATAATTTTGTATGCCAAGCCAAACCCGTTGGGATTGCGGACAAACTATGCCGGACGGACGCGGACAAACTATGATGGATCGCGCACCAGGCTGGTGTGCGGGAAACCATAAAGTGGCCGTCCGTTGCGTAGAGCAACCAGATGGCGGACTGCTGCCGGTTCCGTAGACACCATCCTAAGCTTATTGCCTCTGCTGCTCGAACTGCATCGGGCTGAGGTAGCCGAGTGGCGAGTGGCGGCGGGTGGTGAAGCGCTGCCCATGCAGCCGCTCCACCTTCAGTGAACCGAACTGCGTTTCGGTGCTCGCGCCTGTCGGAGCCGACGCACCCAGGGTGGGTCGGCGTGGAGTTTGTCGAGCAGCGGATCTAGCTGCATCAAGGGCAGGCTCGGGGCGGCGGGCTGCACCGCATGGTCCAGCCACGCAAACGCTGGATCCGTCCCGCCGGGGTCGATCGAGGTTGCGCATGCATCCCGTCTCGACGCGCGGCGCGGCCTGCAGCTGCCCGCCTTACGCATCCTGTGCCCGCGCGAGACGCATGCGGATCGATGCCCTCGCCCGGCATTCGGCCGTATCGGCGCCGATGAAGAAATGTACGGTCGGCTCGCCCAGCACCACGCGTACACAATCACGCTGCAAATCGACCACACGTAGACCGTTCGCAGTGAGGTCGGACGTCTCGTAGGGATGGCTGACCTGCGTAGCGACAGGCAAGCCGGCCGCGTCGCGCAGCGTGTTGCCATCGGCATCCACGGCCCGGGCGCGCGCGTTGACATGGGTGGCACCGGTCAGCTCGGCCATGGTTTCGATCCCCACGGCGATCAGTGCATCGGTATCCAGTTGCACGATGATGTCCTGAAAGCGCGCCCACGGGGGTTGCGGATCAAGTTTCACGTGCGAAGGTTGGTTGGCGCTCATGGTGGTTTCGTGGCGTGGCGCTGGGCAGCCGCCCGCTAATTGCCAAACGGCGGCTCCACACCCGCTGCCATATGAAACTGACTGATGCCCTCGAACAGCAGGGGCAACGCCGCGCGTTCGGCCGCACTCAGCTCCGGGTGCCAGGCGTCCAGCACCAGGGCCGTGCACGGACCGGGGCCGTGGTTCCACAATTCATGCGCAAAGCTGCCGTCGTACGCCACGCACGCCGCCATGCGCCAGGTTTCCTCATGACCGGCAACGCTGCGCACGCAACGGCCGTCCACTTGCAGAGGAATCTCCACGTTGACCCGGGCGTTGGTGATGCCGCAGCTTGGCAAGATATGCGTACCGGGGGCAAGCGTGGCGAAATACACGTTGGGGCCGAGGTTTTCCACCTGTACGCGTTGCGGCAGCGATTCCACCGCCGCCAACGAGCGTGGCAAATGTTGGCGCGCAGCCGGCTCCCGGTCGCCATTACGATAAAGGAACCACGCGGTGAGCCGCGCACCGGTGTCGCCGTCGAGCACGCCCTGTTCACGCAACAGCGCCGGGTCATGCGTGCCGAAATAGGGCTCACCCAACTGCTCGGCGGCAGCTGTATCCAGCTCGGCCAGCCAGGTGTCGCCGGCGGTCGCCAGCGCCGCCATGCCTGGCATGTGCGCGGCATCCAGCATCGGTTCGGCGGACAGGCCCGGTATGTAGAAAAACGCGCAACTTTGCCGCGGATCGGGGTATTGCGCCGCTGCGTGCTTGAGGTAAATGGCAAGGCCCTGCTCCACGCGCGCAAGTGCTGCGGCTCCGTACTGCGCGCGCACCGGTTGCATGAGTTCCATGAAAATCTGCTGCTGGTTGCGCTGAATGTAATCGATGGCGTGCCGCACCACCGGCTGCAGCACCGGTGGCGTGGTGTTGCGGTTACGCCAGCTAAACGCCGCCTGCGCGGTAGCAATGGCGTGGTAGTACGCCGCCGTAGCGTCGTAGGTGCTGCCCAGCTGTTCCAGCGCGGCCGCCCGATGCAGCGGCGCCGAGAGCTCCTTCGGATCCATCGCGATCACTTGATCGAAGGTGTCGATGGCATCCTGCGCATGGCCCAGTGCCAGCTGCAGGATGCCGAGGTTCTTGCGGAAATTGGCTTCCTCCGGGTCGATGTGCACGGCCTTTTCGAGGTGCTCGCGGGCGCTGTCAAACTCGCCCCGACCCAGCTCGCACATCGCAACGAAGTTCAGCGCTTCCGCGTTGTCCGGCTGCGTTTCGAGCGCCTTGCGGTACAGCGCTTCCGCCGCCTGCGCGCGGTGCACCATCACCTCGCCGCGCGCGCGCAAGATGGGATCGCTTTCGGCGCCACTCGTTGTTGTCATGCCGGCCTGCCCAATCGACTGCATGGGACAACTATGCGACGTTGTACAAATTCTTCCATGACCTGGCACAAGCCCCGCCATCGCAGTCGTGCCGAGCGGCTGGCTCTGCACGCCCGGCGGCCGTTCCAGCGCCGAAGCTGATTCAGGTCATGGCGCCGGTGCGCCCACCCGCTACCGTGCAGTGGCTTGTCATGCGCGAAGGTGCCCGTGTCGCTTCCGCTTCTCCTACCGAGCACGCCGCTCCCGAGCGGCTGGTCGATCGATCCGGTTACTGGCCACTGTGTGCGCATCAGCGATGGTGCCCAGTTCGGGCCGGCCACCAGCCGCGCTATCGCGTGGTCCACCCAGGACATTGCCATGCGGCTGCCCACGGCAACCGGTCTTGCCGTGGATGTCGCACGACTGCGCAACGCGCTCGGTTGCGTGGCCACCGCTACGGACGTGGCAGCGGCGGCCGACGACGATCCCGTCACGGACGAAGCCGTCCATGCCGTCGGGATGGAGCTTGTCGCGCACGGATCCGATACCTGGCAATGGCAACCGACCCGCAGGATTACGGCCCGCTTCCATCAACGCCTTGGCTGTTTTCTCGATGCCATCGGCGTGGACCGCGCACATCATCCGGCCACCCAGGCACCGGCCGGTGAACTCTGGCTGCTTACCGGGCGTATCGGTCATCTGGCGATACGCAGCGAAAGCATCGTTCGCGGCACCGCGGACGCCACCGTCATGCTGCTGGCGCAAGGTTGCGCCAGCGCCGGTGACGCCATGCAGCGCGCCCGCACCTGGGCCATCGAGGCCGCCTGCCAGTACCTGGTCGAGTCGGCCGAAATCGCGCTGGCCCTCGTGCGCCGGGTGCCGTTCCACGAGCACGACTCCGGCTGTGCCGCAGTAACGCACGCCGTGCACCAACTCTTCGCGGGTTTGTCATCGGCAAGCGCAGAACGCCGGCCTACCACCCCGCCCCGCCCCGGAACCGCCCATGGCCCTACCTGACTTGTCCGTCACCATCTGCGCGCCCGCCGAACACGACCCGACCCAACCCACGCCGGAGGAACTTGCCGCCATGCATCACTTGGCGGAAGTGGCACTCGGCAACTCGGGCCAGGCCAGCCGCTGCGCCAACTTTCTGCTCGCCTGGGCGGATGCCGACAGCTTTGGTGCCTACGACCCCACCGACATCTGGGCGTGCGACCCGACCGTGATTCGTGACACCGTGACGGTTTTCGGCCTGATTGCGCGCGTATCCGAATGCCCGGAATTGCTGGATCCCACGATCCGCGACGAGCTGGCCGCGATTGCCACCAAATGGCGTCGTTAGCCGGTTCGAATCGCGCGTTTGCAGCGCAAATTACGGTGTACGCCACGTTGCGCACGAAAGAGCTTGATGGAGGTCAGGGCGTCGCCGGTGGCACTCGCTACCATCGAGCAACCAGCGCGAGCGTGCGATGGGCGGTGCCGATCGGGTGTGGCTGCGGTGTACGTCGAGTTCGTCATTCTCACACGCACGTTCCCGTGTCAGGACGAATGGGCCGCGCGGCGCCGCTCGCCTCCGGGTGATGAAACGCCGGATCCCGCACTCACCTGCAAAACGCTCAGCGGCCGCCGACTGCAGCCGCGTCGGCGGAGTTATTGCCGGGCTGACCGGACAGCTTCAGGAGGTTTTTGCCGTGCACAATCCACGCCCCCTTTCACCGCACCTCGGCATCTACCGCTGGCGCATCAACATGGTGCAGTCTTCCTTGCACCGCCTGACCGGGCTGTTTCTTTCCATCGGGGCCGCAGTATTGACGTGGGGCCTGATCGCCGCCGCCGCCGGCCACCATGCGTGGCAACTGTTTGCGGATTTTTCCGGCAGCTGGATCGGCCTCATCGTGTGGTTCGCGTGGATCTGGGCACTGCTGTTCCACCTTTGCAACGGCATCCAGCATTTGTTTCACAGCCTGACTTGGGATTACGGCCCGCAGCACACGCGTGACCGCACGCGCAACCCCTCGTACTGGGCCACCGGCTGGGTGGTGGTGGGCGTGAGCATGGCATTGACCGTACTGACTTGGGTGTTGTTGATCATCAAGTTGACGGGAGGTGCGGCATGAGCGAGTTTCCGGGCCAATCAGGCATGCGCGATCCGCTCAAGACAGCCCGCCACTGGGGGCCATCGCGCACCGGCGTTCAGCACTGGTGGGTGCAGCGCCTGACGGCGGTGGCGCTGATTCCGCTGACTCTCTGGTTTTTGTTTTTTGTCGCCGGCCTGCTACACGCCGACTATGACGCCGTGCTGGCGTCGATCGGGCAACCCGTTCACGCGTTCCTGCTGATCGTGCTGACCGTGTGCAGCTACTGGCACGGCATGCTGGGGCTGGACGTAATCATTGGCGACTACGTGCATGCGCGCGGGCAGGAAGTCACGTTGCAGATTGCCTTGCGCTTCGGTGCGTTGCTCGGTGCGTTGGCCACGATCCTGGCGGTACTCGCCGTCTGGTTCACGCGCCTGCATTGATTCCACTTTGATTTGAAAGGACAACGTTCAACATGCCTGCCGAAGCGTACAAGGTTGAAAAGCATCAATACGACGTGGTGATTGTCGGCGCGGGCGGCGCCGGCCTGCGCGTAGCGCTGGGCCTGGCTGCGGCCGGGCTGTCGGTAGCCTGCGTAACCAAGGTGTTTCCCACCCGTTCACATACGGTGGCTGCCCAGGGCGGCATTGCCGCGGCCCTCGGCAACATGGGCGAAGATGATTGGCGCTATCACTTCTACGACACCGTCAAGGGCGGCGATTGGCTGGGCGATCAGGACGCCATCGAGTACATGTGCCGCGAAGCGATTCCTGCCGTCATCGAGTTGGAACACTTTGGCGTGCCGTTCTCGCGCACCGAAGACGGGCACATTTACCAGCGCCCGTTTGGCGGTCACACGGTTCGCCACGGCGAAGCGCTGGCGCAACGCAGCTGCGCAGCGGCCGACCGTACCGGCCACGCCATTTTGCACACCCTGTACACGCAGGCGTTGAAGCACAAAGTCAAATTCTTTGTCGAATATTTTGTTACCGATCTGGTGACCGATCCGCGCACCGGCGACGTTGCCGGTGCGCTGGCCATCAACCTCACCGAAGGCAGCGTGCACTTTTTCCGCGGCCATGCGGTCATCCTGGCAACTGGCGGCTACGGACGCACGTACTTTTCCTCCACCTCGGCACATACCTGCACGGGCGATGGCGGCGGCATGGCGCTACGTGCCGGAGTGGCCCTGCAGGATCTGGAATTCGTGCAATTCCACCCTACCGGCATTTACGGTTCCGGCTGCCTGATTACCGAAGGCGTGCGTGGCGAAGGTGGTTATCTCACCAACGCCGACGGCGAGCGGTTCATGGAGCGCTACGCGCCGCACGTGAAGGATCTGGCTTCACGCGACGTCGTCAGCCGCGCCATCACGGTCGAAATCCGGGAAGGCCGCGGCGTGGGCGAACACAAGGATCACGTGCTGCTGAACCTGGCGCATCTGGGCAGCGACACGCTGCACGAACGTCTGCCGGGCATTTCCGAAACCGCGCGCATTTTCGCCGGCGTGGATGTGACCAAGGAGCCCATTCCGGTGCTACCGACCGCGCATTACTGCATGGGCGGCATACCCACCAACATGTACGGCCAGGTGGTGCAAAAAGTGGGTTCGGACAACGACCACATCATGCCGGGCCTGTTCGCCATCGGCGAAGCGGCGTGTGTATCGGTACACGGCGCCAACCGCCTGGGCACGAACTCGCTGCTCGATTTGATCGTGTTTGGCCGCGCTGCCGCGCAGCGCTGCGCCGAGCTCATCAAGCCGAACACGCCCTTTGCCGGATTGCCGACCGACGCGTTGGATCCGGCGCTGGCCCGGCTTGACAAGGTGCGTCACGCCAAAGGCGGTACGCCCACGGCACAGCTGCGCGAAAAAATGCAGCGCACCATGCAAAACGACGCGGCGGTCTTCCGCACGGCCGAAACGCTCCAGCAGGGTTGCGAGCGGATTGACGCGATCTACGCCCAGTTCGAGGACGTGCACGTGTCCGATCCGTCCCTGATCTGGAACTCCGACCTCATTGAAAGCTTCGAGCTCGACAACCTGCTGGTGCAAGCCGTAGGCACCATGCATTCAGCGGCGGCGCGGCCGGAAACCCGCGGCGCCCACGCGCGTGACGACTTTCCCGAGCGCGACGACGTCAACTGGATGAAGCACACCCTCGTCAAAGTCGATGACAAGGGCCGATGCACGCTCGACTACCGGCCGGTACACATGCAGCCGCTCGACGACGAGGTGGAAACCATCCCGCCGGCCAAACGCGTGTACTGACGGATGCACCGCGGCACCCGCCGCGGGCAGACAAACTGTTTCGTTCAAGGGAGAATTTCATGGCCCAGTTTCGATTGCCGCAGATGTCCCGGGTACAGAAGGGCAACTACTTTGCCGCCGAACCGGGCGCCAAGAAAGTCCGCAAGTTCAAGGTCTACCGCTGGGACCCGGAGGTCGGGGGCAATCCGCGCACCGACACCTACGAGGTCGACGTGAGCGACTGCGCGATGGTTTTGGACGTGCTGCTTAAAATCAAGAACACCATCGAACCCACGTTGACGCTGCGCCGTTCATGCCGCGAAGGCGTGTGCGGTTCGTGCTCGATGAACATCAACGGCGAGAACACGCTGGCATGCACCAAATCGCTGGACGATTTGCGCGAGGGCCAGGTGAATATCTACCCGCTGCCGCACATGCCGGTCATCCGCGATCTGGTGCCGGACTTCACCCACTTCTACGCGCAATACGCCTCCATTCAGCCCTGGCTCAAGACCGACAGCCCGGTGGGCTCACGCGAGCGCCTGCAGTCGCCCAAGGATCGCAAAAAGCTGGATGGCCTCTACGAGTGCATTCTGTGCGCCTGCTGCACGGCCTCGTGCCCAAGCTACTGGTGGAATCCGGATCGTTTCCTCGGCCCGGCCGTCTTGCTGCAGGCCTACCGCTGGATTTCCGACTCGCGCGACGAGGCCACCGGTGACCGTCTGGACGAGCTCAACGACCCCTTCAAACTGTACCGCTGCCACGCCATTCTGAATGGCACCAACACTTGCCCGAAGGGCCTGAACCCAGCCAAGGCGATTGCCAAAATCAAGCGCCTGATTGCCGAACGCACCATCTGAGGGCGCGGGGCGCGGGTCGGAAACCACGCCTGCCGGCACCGTACCGCCCCATGAACGCGCCCAGCACGGCAGCGCGACCGTTTGGCCCGTGGACGGCCATGGCGCGGGTCATCGGCAACATGATCGGAGTTGGCGCCTCGTGCTGCCGCGTCACTCGCACCGTATGGCCTGAACGCACTGTTGGCGTGGGCGGTGGTGCGCGTTGGCGCGCTGGCACTGGCCGGCACCTTTGCCGGGCTGGCGCATCCGTTGCCGCGCTCCGACGTCCCGTACGGCTACATGCGGCAAACCCCGGGCGAGATGCCAGCACCACTGGCGCTCTGCGCCTGCCGGGTATCGGTGTGGCTGTCCAACGCCACGAGCGGCTCACATGCCGTTGTAGATCGGCCCTTCGCCACCGTGCGGCGTCGTCCAGACGATGTTTTGCTTCGGGTCCTTGATATCGCACAATTTGCAGTGAACGCAGTTGGCGGCGTTGATCTGCAACCGCACCGCGCCGTCCGGTCCATGCACGAATTCGTACACGCCCGCCGGGCAGTAAAAGGCCTCCGGGCCGCCGTATTTTGCCAGGTTCACTTGCACCGGCACCGCCGGATCCTTCAACGTGAGGTGCGCCGGCTGGTTCTCGTCGTGGTGCGTATTGGACAAGAACACCGAGCTCGCGCGGTCGAACGTGAGCTTGCCGTCGGGTTTCGGATACTCGATCTTCACGCACTCCGAGAGCGGCCGCAGCCGGGCATGATCGGGCGTGTGGTGATGCAGGTTCCACGGGATGTGCCCGCGCAGCAGCCATTGCTCCACTCCGGTCATCACCGTGGCCACGCGCCGGCCGTAGTGGAACCACTGCTTGAAGTTGCGCGATTTGCGCAGCTCCCGATACAGCCACGAGGCACGCAACGCCTCGGGATAGCGCGTGAGTTCGTCATGGCTGCGTCCGGCCACCACCGCATCGAACACCGCATCGGCCGCCAGCATGCCGGTTTTGATGGCCGCATGGCTGCCTTTGATGCGCGACGCGTTCAGCACACCGGCTTCACAGCCGATCAACGCGCCGCCCGGAAATACCATTTTGGGCAGCGACGCCAGGCCGCCAGCCGTCAGCGAGCGCGCACCGTAGGCAACCCGTTTGCCGCCCTCGAATACCGTGCGGATGGCCGGGTGCGTCTTGTAACGCTGCATCTCTTCGAAGGGCGACAGCGTGGGGTTGCGGTAGTCGGTGCCAATCACGAAACCGACGGCCACCAGATTGCGCTCCAGGTGATACAGGAACGAACCGCCATAGGTCTGCGCGTCGAGTGGCCAACCGGCCGTGTGCATGACCAGACCCGGATGCGCCTTTGCCGGATCGACCTCCCACAATTCCTTCACGCCAATGGCATAGCTCTGCGGATCGCAATCGGCATCAAGATGAAAGCGCTCGATCAACTGGCGGCCCAGATGCCCGCGCGAGCCCTCGGCAAAAACCGTGTAGCGCGCCACGAGCTGCGTGCCGGACTCGTAGGCATCGGTATGCGTGCCGCCCTTGGCTACGCCGGTTTCGCCGGTTTCCACGCCGCACACCGCGCCATGCTCGTCGTACAGCACCTTGGCGGCGGCAAACCCCGGAAAGACATCCACGCCCAGCGCTTCGGCCTGCACGCCCAGCCAGTGCACCACGTGCCCCAGCTGCACCACGTAGTTGCCCGCATTGCGGAAACAGGGCGGCAGCAGCCAATGCGGCGTTGCGCGTGTGCCGGTCTGGGTGAGAAACACGAAGCGATCTTGTGCCACCGGCAGCGTCAGCGGCGCTCCGCGCTCGGCCCAGTCGGGAATCAACTCGGTGAGCGCGCGCGGATCCATGATGCAACCGGAGAGGATCTGCGCGCCAATCTCCGGCGCCTTTTCCAGTACGCACACGTTGATATCGTGCTGGCGTTCACGGGCCAACTGCTTCAGGCGAATGGCTGCAGCCAGCCCGCCCGGGCCGCCGCCCACCACGATCACGTCATATTCCATCGCCGTGCTGTCGCTCATGCACCACCTCGTTCAAAGCCTCATTCCGGCGTGTCTGCTTGCGCGCCGAACCATTGTCCATGATCGGACCAACCGGCCAAGCACCGGGCCCCGTCACCGGCCAGTTCGATCTAATCCATCCGTATCGTGGGCCGTGCGCTGGCGTTCAAGCGGTCGATCAGCCATAGCAGCCAGCCGCGCAACACGCCATGCAATTGCATCTGATGGCGGCGATAGAGCAACACGTGGCTGAAGTGCGCCAGGCGACCGCGAAACGTGACACTCTTCATCAGACCGTAGTCCCCGAGCGAGCCGAACGCGTCGTAATCGGCCAGCGATACCAGCGCGCCGAAATCGTGATAGCGGAACGGTGGTACTGACCTGCCGTGGAGCACCGCATCGGGCAAGTAGCGAATCAGGTGCTGGGCCTGCTGGTGCGCCACCTGCGCGGTTGGCGGCAGTGGCCGTTCGGCCCCCGCGAGCCGCAAGCTGGAACAATCGCCCACGGCAAAAATATGCGGATCATTGGTGGTGCACAACGACGCCGTCACCACCAATTGATTGCCGCGCGTGGTCTCCAGCCCATCCAGCGCGGCCAGGAACTCCGGCGCTTTCACGCCGGCCGCCCAGACTTTGAGCGAGGCTGGAATGCGGTCCTTGGTATTGAGGATGAAGGCATCCTCCGTCACCGAGTTCACGGCCGTGTGCGTCAACACCCGAACGCCCAACGCTTCCAGTTGCCCTTGCACCGACGTCGAAATGTTTGTCGGAAACGCCGGCAGCAAACGTGGCCCGGCCTCCAGCAAGGTGACGGACAGGCACGTCGGCAACTCCTCACCGCCATAGGCCACCACCGCATCCTTCAAGCGAATCAACTCGGCCGCCAGCTCCACGCCGGTGGCGCCGCCTCCCACAATGCCGATGGACAAGTCCTTGCCCTGCGTAAGGCACTGGGCCACGCGCACACGAATTTCGCGGTTGAAGGCATTGGCCTGGCGGCGCGAGTCGATCACTCGGCAATACTCGGCCACGCCCGGCGTGCCAAAATCATTGACAAGGCTGCCGACCGCAATGATGAGCGTGTCGTAGCGAACGCGCCGCTCCGGAATCACCACGCGACCGTGACGATCGCGTAGCGGCAACAAGCGCAATTCCCGGGCCGTGCGATCCAGCTCGGCAAACTCGCCCATCTGAAAGGCAAAACCGGCCGCATGCGCCTGTGCCTGATACGGGGTCTGCTGCTGCGAAATATCGCTGGTACCGGCCGCAATGGTGTGCAACATCGGCTTCCACACGTGCGCGGTGTCGTGATCGACAAGCGTGACCGACGGCCCCTCGCCGTGCCGCTGCCGTTCGCCGCGGAAACGGCGTCCCAAGGCGGTGGCAATCTCAAGACCCGCCACACCGCCCCCCACTACCACTACCCGATGCAATTGCGGCCTGACGGCCATCGCGTTCCCCACCCGGTTCAACAACCGGTGCCACTGTATCCATAACCGTCCCGCGCGACGCTGCCCTGGATCAAGGTCGACGAGCGCTTGTGTGCATCGAGGCTCACGCGAGCCAATCACCTCGGCGACGGTGGACGCGTCAGGACTGCCCCGGCGGCGGCATGGCGCAACAGCATGCGTGACAGCCGCGGTGCCGCCGCTGCGGGCGAGCCACATCTGCATAGGCAAATGTGACGTCGCCAGCGCTACGCTGGCCTCTTTGGCTTGGTCGCGGCGATTCTCCCTACAGAAGATTCATCGGCACAATCGCCACGCGAGTGCGTAAGCATGGCCACGAGAAGAACATCCGGCAGCGAGTTCAAGCGTGAGGCGGTGCGGCTGTTGCAAAGCCGGGCCCGCTGAGGATCTTCGCCTGCAGGCGGCCATTTCCTGGACGTGCCGGCTGGCGGACAAGTCATGCCTTATAGCCGCGGCCATTTTGTGGTTTCCGGCACACGTGCACCGCATCCGTCGCAGCGAAACCGGCGACCCGCCCGCCGGCACCGCGTCCGACCGCAGGCGGCCGGCATCCGCGGCACCTAAACGTGATACAGATCACGACCTGCCCGGTCGGTAAATGAAAAAATGTGAACGGCTTCACTCTGTGCAGCCACTCTCTCGCCGTGAGGCGATCATCCCGGCCATCCCCCGGCATAGATGGATCCAAGCCCGCTCTGGCGGGCTTTTTCATGCTTGAAACTTCGGCCTGCCGGCCTCACCCAAGCCTGCACGACGCCCACCGGGGACGCCAGCATGGTCAAGGAAAGCCCGATGCAGTATCCGCTTCAGGCCTGGATCGAAGGCCACTACGCACGCGACTGCGGCGAACCGCGGGAAAAGTGCCCTTACGCGCATGGCTCCACGATGGCGCTCGCCTGGTACGGGGGGTGGTCCAACCGCGACCAGCTGGACGCCGCGAAAGACCCGGCAGCGGAGACCGGCGACTAGCCGCGGCGCCTGCTGCGCCTCGTGCCGCTCACCGCTCCCGTGCCCGACCGGCAAGCGCGGCCGGTGCAGCCGTGGCGCGCAGGCCGCCGCCCGCTGCATCCGATTTCCCGTTCCCGTCGTATGCCATGGGCATGAAGCACGCGAGGCGGCCGGATCGTCCGGCGGTCGTCGCAGGCGGGAAGTTGCGTATGATGGATTCCGACCAAGCCGCTGCCGAGGTAGCGCCCTTCCGGGCGAAACGAGACGTGGCCCCTCCCGCGAGCAACGCCACCCCCGATGCGCACGACTGGTCGCTCCTGATGGCCGCCGTGTCGACCCAGCGTGACCGCGCCAGCTTCATGCGCATCTACGACCATTTCGCACCGCGCTTGCAGCGCTACCTGCGCAACCTCGGCGTGGCCGAGTCGACCGCCGACGAACTGGTGCAGGAGGTGCTGTTGACGCTGTGGCGCAAGGCGGCCCTGTTCGACCCGGCGCGCGCCAGCCTCGCCACCTGGCTGTATCGCGTGGCACGCAACCTGTACATCGACCACGTGCGCAAGGAGCCGCACTGGCTGCCGATCCAGGAAGGCCTGGACCGGCTCGATCACCTCGAGTCCGCCCGGCTCGACTCGCAACCGGAGTCGTCCTTCGACCAGGACCTTCTGAAACAGGCGATCGATCGCCTGCCGCCCATGCAGGCCAAGCTGGTGCGCATGTGTTACCTCGAAAGCAAAAGCCACAGCGAGATCTCCGGTGAACTGGCCATGCCGCTGGGCTCGGTCAAATCCTCGCTGCGGCGGGCGTTCGCGAAACTGCAGGGCAGCATGAGGGCGCCGCGATGAAACCGCATCACCATCTCGACGACACCACCCTGCTCAGCTACTCCGCCGGCGCGCTGCCGTCGGCGCTCGCCGTGGTCGCTTCCGCCCACCTGGAGCGCTGCGCGCAGTGCCGCGAAAGCCTGCACGCCGCCGACCGGATCGGCGGCGTGTTGATGCAGCAGCAGCGCGTCGACGCGCCTACCGACGACGCACGCGTCGCGATGCTGGCCCGGCTCGACGACGAGCCACCGGTCGAGCCCGTGCCGCCGCCGTTCGACCTGGTGGAGGAAGCCGACCACGATCGACTGCCGGGCGCGCTGCAGCCGTGGTTCGGCCACTCGCTGCGCGCGCTGCGCTGGAAACGCGTGGCGCCCGGCGTGCAGCGCATCCGCGCCAGCGGCATCGGCGGCGGAAACCTGATGCTGCTGCGCATCGCGCCGGGCAGCAAGCTGCCGCTGCACAGCCATGGTGGCAGCGAGTTGACGATGATCCTGGACGGCGCCTACGACGACATGCTCGGCCATTTCGGCCCCGGTGACGTGGCCGATCTCGACGGCCAGATCAACCATCAGCCGGTGACCTCGCCCGGCGTGCCGTGCATCTGCGTGGCGGCCACCGACGCACCGCTGGTGTTCTCCGGCTGGTTCGCCCGCACGCTGCAGCCATTGCTCGGTTTTTGAGCGTGGCCGTGCGGTTCTGCCGGAACGCAGGGCGATGAGCACGGCGCTGGTGCTGTTCCGGCGCGACCTGCGCCTGGCCGACAACCCGGCGTGGAGTGCGGCCTGCGCGGAACACGCGCAGGTGCTGCCGGTTTTCATCCACAGTGGCGACGAAGGCCTGTGGTCGGCCGGTGCCGCCAGTCGCTGGTGGCTGCACCATTCACTGGCCGCCCTCGCCCGGCAGCTGCACGACGCAGGCGCCGGCCTGCACCTGCGTCGTGGCGAACCGCTGGATATTCTGCGGGCGCTGATCGCAAGCAGCGGCGCCCGCGCGGTGTACTGGAACCGGCTGTACGAACCGGCCGCGATCGCCCGCGACACGCGGATCAAGAGCGCGCTGCGGGCCGACGGCATCGCGGTGCACAGCCACAACGCCGCGCTGTGGTGCGAGCCGTGGGCGATCGCCACGCAGCAGGCTGCGCCGTACAAGGTGTTCACGCCGTACTGGCGCAACCTGCGCCCGCGGCTGCAGCCGGTCGAACCGCTGCCCGCGCCGCACGTGCCGGGCTGGCACGAGTTACCCGACGGCCTGCCGCTGGCCGCGCTCGAACTGCTGCCGCGGATCGCCTGGGCCGGCGGGCTGGCCGCCCGCTGGCAACCGGGCGAAGCCGGTGCGTGCGAGTTGCTGGAGCTCTTCGCCGACGACGCCATCGGCGACTACGCGCACGCACGCGACCTGCCCGCACGCCACGGCACCTCGCGCCTGTCGCCGCACCTGCACTTCGGCGAAATCTCGCCGCGGCAGATCCATTTCGAACTCGATCGCCGCGCCCGCGCCACCGACGCCAGACGCCGCCCCGACCTCGAGCCCTATCTGCGCGAACTCGGCTGGCGCGAGTTCGCCCATCACCTGCTGTATCACTTTCCACACACGCCGACCGACAACTTCAATCCGCGTTTCAACGATTTCAGGTGGGCGCCGGCGGATCAGGCCCTGCTGGAACGCTGGCGGCGCGGCCGCACCGGCATCCCGCTGGTCGACGCCGGCATGCGCGAGCTGTGGCGCACCGGCTGGATGCACAACCGCGTGCGCATGATCGTGGCCAGCTTCCTGACCAAGCACCTGCGCCAGCACTGGCAGCACGGCGCGCGCTGGTTCTGGGACACCCTGGTCGACGCGGACCTCGCCAACAATACGCTGGGCTGGCAATGGGTGGCCGGCTGCGGCGCGGATGCCGCGCCGTACTTCCGCGTGTTCAATCCGGTAACGCAGGCGAAGAAGTTCGATCCGGATGGCATCTATCTGCGGCGCTGGTTGCCGGAGCTGGCGGAGGCGCCGTTGGCATTGCTGCATGAGCCGTGGCGGGATGCTGGTCTGCTCGAGCGCAGTAGGTATCCGGCGCCGATGGTGGAGCTGGGGCAGTCGCGCCAGCAAGCGCTGGATGCCTACGCCGCGCTCGCACGCTGAAACCCCGATGGCAGGGCCGAGGTAACTTTCAGAGCCTGCCGGGCAGATGACATGTCGATCTGCCGTCGATGGAATGGCGGCGGGTTCGGCCCTTCTGCTGTTCGCCGCCGTGCTGGCGGGGGTGCGACGGGACGAAGTGTTCCCGAGCACGGCGCGCGGGGCACCGACGATGCCCCGCCAGCTGCCGCCAAAGCGAAGCTCGAGGCCATCGAAGGCAAGCCCACCGCAACTGTGCCGATCCGCCAAAGGCAACGGTGACTCAGCCGAGGATCTGCGGATTCAACTGCCACACGGCGTAGTTCAGCGCCGAAGCGAAGCTGACCCAGCCCAGGTACGGCAGCAGCAAGGCGCCGGCCAGGGGGCGCACGCGCCAGAAGCCGATCACGGTGGCACCGATCAGCAGCCACAGCAGCACGATGTCGGCGAACGCCAAGGCGCCGCGGTGCCAGCCGAAGAACAGCCAGCTCCACAGCGCATTGATCGCCAGCTGGAGCACGAACAGTGCGAGCACGTCGCGCTGGCGGCGCCCGTCGCCTTCGCGCCAGACCAGCCAGGCGGCGATACCCATCAGCGCGTACAGCAGCGACCACACCGGGCCGAACACCGCCGAGGGTGGCGCCCAGGTTGGTTGCGCCAGCTGCCGGTAGAAGGCGGCCGCCTGTATCGAGGCGATCGAGCCGATCGTGGCGGCGGAGAAGCTGAGCAGCAGCCAGCCGATCAGTCCGATGATCTGTTTCATGCCTGACATGATGTCTCCCGGTGATGTGGTCGGATACGCAAGCGGTGGCCTGCCGGATCCGTTTCTTCGCACGCGCCGGGGAGAGGCCACGTGAAGCCCGGCGATCTTGCCGGCGCATGCATCCGCCGCGGGGGTTCCTGCGTATCTTTCATTGAACCGCTGACAGGTATGTTTCCATGGTCAACCCCGATCCACTCGTGATTGCACCGCCTGACCGGGTCGATGCCTCGACTGTTGGCGGGGCCGGTCGCACCCGCCTCCGTTGGTCCTGGCCGGTGCGCACCGCAAGGCGCTGGTTCGATACCAGCGCGGTGGTGGAAGTGGACGAGGCGCGCGAGGATCGCATCGACTGGCTGCGCGCGGCGCCGTTCGTGGCGATGCACCTCGCTTGCCTCGGCGTGATCTGGGTCGGCGTGTCGCCGGTGGCGCTGGCCGTGGCGGTGGCGCTGTACGCGCTGCGCATGTTCGCGCTCACCGGCTTCTATCACCGCTACTTCTCGCATCGCACGTTCCAGACCTCGCGCGCGGTGCAGTTCGTATTCGCCACCATCGGCGCCTCCTGCGTGCAGCGCGGGCCGCTGTGGTGGGCGGCGCATCATCGCCATCATCATCGCGTCACCGACACGCCGGCCGATCCGCATTCGCCGGGCGTGCACGGCTTCCTGTGGAGCCACGTCGGCTGGTTCCTCACCCCGCGCAATTTCCGCACCGACCTGGCGCGGGTGCCGGATCTGGCGAAGTATCCCGAGCTGCGCTGGCTGGACCGCTTCGACATCGTGATCCCGTTGCTGCTCGCCATCGGCATGTATGCGCTGGGCGCGCTGCTGCAGCATGTGGCGCCGCAGCTGGGTACCTCGGGCGGGCAGATGCTGGTGTGGGGGTTCTTCGTCTCCACCATCGTGCTGTTCCACGCCACCGTGACGATCAACTCGCTGGCGCATCGCTACGGCAGGCGCCGTTTCGAGACGAAGGACGACAGCCGCAACAACCTGTGGCTGGCCCTGCTTACGTTCGGCGAGGGCTGGCACAACAACCATCACTTCTTCCCCGGCTCCAGCCGCCAGGGTTTCCGCTGGTGGGAAGTGGACCTGACCTGGTACGGCCTGAAACTGATGGCGATGCTGGGCCTGGTGCGTGGACTGAAGCCGGTACCCGCCTGGGTGCTGGCCAGGGCGAGGAGCTAGGCCATGCGCATCGCCGTGGTGGGATCGGGCATCGCGGGGCTGGCCTCCGCGTGGCTGCTGTCGCGCAAGCATGAGGTGACCCTGTTCGAGGCGAACGACTATCTCGGCGGGCACACGCATACGCATGAGGTGCAACAGGCCGGCCAGCGCTACCGCATCGACAGCGGCTTCATCGTGCACAACCCGGCGCACTACCCGCTGCTGACGCAGATGTTCGCGCAGCTGGGCGTGGCCTCGCAGCCGACCACGATGAGCTTCTCGGTGCACAGCGAGGCGAGCGGGCTGGAGTACAACGCGGCCACGCTGGACACGCTGTTCTGCCAGCGCCGCAACCTGCTGTCGCCGCGTTTCCTAGGCATGGTGCGCGACCTGGCCCGCTTCTATCGCGAGGCGCCGGCGCTGCTGTCGCAGCGTGATGACACGACCACGCTGGGCGCCTATCTGGAGCAGCACCGCTACGGCGCGGCGTTCCGCGACGAGCACCTGATCCCGATGGCGTCGGCGCTGTGGTCGTCGCCGCCCACGCAGATCCTGCAGTTCCCGGCGCGCTACCTGGTGCAGTTCATGGCCAACCACCAGATGCTGCAGCTCGGCGACCGTCCGCAGTGGCGCGTGGTGAAGGGCGGCTCGTCGACCTACGTGGCGGCGCTGCGCGCGCACTGGCCGGTGCGCGAGCGGCTGAACTGCCCGGTATTCTCGATTCGCCGCCACTACGACCGGGTCGAAGTGGACAGCGTCGCCGGCATCGGGCATTTCGACCAGGTCGTGCTGGCCTGCCACAGCGACCAGGCATTGCGTCTGCTGGACGACCCCAGCGAGCGCGAGCGGTCGATCCTCGGCGCGATGACCTACCAGGCCAACGACACCGTGCTGCACACCGACGCCCGCGTGCTGCCGCGCCGGCGCAAGGCGTGGGCGGCGTGGAACGCCTGGCTGCCGCGCGATCCCGAAGCCCCCTGCACGGTCAGCTACTGCATGAACCTGCTGCAGGGCATCGACTCACCCGAACCGTTCGTGGTCACGCTCAATCGTGCCGACGCGATCGACCCGGACAAGCTGCTGGCGCGCATGCGCTACCAGCATCCGGTCTACACCCAGGCCGCGGTCAACGCGCAGGCGCGCAAGGCCGAGATCCAGGGCTGGCGCCGCACCTGGTTTGCCGGCGCGTACTGGGGCTGGGGCTTCCACGAGGACGGCATGCGTAGCGCGGTCGAAGTTGCCGCCGCGCTTGGCGCGCACTGGCCGCCGCACGCCGAACCGATGCCGGCAACGACGGCGCGCGAAACGGAGCTGGTGGCGTGACGGCGCAAACCGCCAGCACGAAGTGGCAGCCGTGCAGCGCGGTGTATGAAGGCGTGGTGCGCCATCGCCGCCACGCGCCGCACCCGCACGCGTTCACCTATCGCATGGCCCAGCTGTATCTGGATCTGGACGAGGTCGAACAGGTGTTCACCCGGCGCTGGCTATGGTCGACCACGCACGGCAACGTGGCGCAGTTCCGCCGCAGCGACTATCTCGGCCCCGCCGACGTGCCGCTGGCCGAAGCGGTGCGCCGCCGCGTGGAGCAGGCCACCGGCCAGCGCCCGGTCGGACCGGTGCGCCTGCTCACCCACCTGCGCTACTTCGGCCTGGTGTTCAACCCGGTCAGCTTCTACTACTGCTACGCCCCGGACGGCGAAACCCTGGTGGCGGTGCTGGCCGAGATCACCAACACGCCATGGAAGGAACGCCACGCCTACGTGCTGCCGATCGAGCACGCGCGCATCCACGGCCGCGCGCTGCACTGGGCATTCGCCAAGACCTTCCATGTGTCGCCGTTCATGCCGATGGATTGCACCTATGACTGGCGTTTCACCGTGCCCGGCGACGACCTGCGCGTGCACATGAACGTGCTGCGCGAAGGCGCACGCACGTTCGACGCCACGCTGAACCTCACGCGCCGGCCGCTCGGCGGCGCGTCGCTGGCGCGCGTGCTGTGGCGTTACCCGCTGATGACCGCGCAGGTGGTCGGCGCCATCCACTGGCAGGCGCTGCGGCTGTGGCTGAAGCGCAATCCGGTGCATGACCACCCTTCGCTGCATTCCCGTGATTCTGTGTGAAGACATTCCCGAGACCTGACATGAACGACATCGCCACCACCCTTGCGGGTGAAAACGCACCCTTCGGCGCCATCGACAGCTTCCTGCGCCAGCGACTGCTCGACCGGCTGAACGGCCTGCGCCACGGCCGGCTGGTGCTCCAGGACGCCTGCGGCACGGTCGAGCTGGGCGACCCGGCCAGTGCGCATCCCGACCTGCAGATCCAGCTGCGGGTGCTGGACGCCGAGTTCTATCGCGCGGTGGCGCGCAACGGCAGCGTCGGCGCCGGCGAGTCGTACATGGACGGCCACTGGCGGTGCGACGATCTGGTGGGGCTGATCCAGCTGCTGCTGCACAACCGCGACCTGCTCGACGGGATGGAAAGCGGGCTGGCCCGCCTCGGCGGCATGGCGATGCGCGCCTGGCACGCGCTGCGCCGGAACACCCGCGACGGCAGCCGGCGCAACATCGCGGCGCACTACGACCTCGGCAACGACTTCTTCGGCCTGTTCCTGTCGCGCGACCTGATGTATTCGTCGGCGCTCTGGACCGACCCGACCGACACGCTGGAGACCGCTTCGGCACGCAAGCTCGAGCGGATCTGCCGCAAGCTGGACCTGCAGCCGACCGACCGGGTGATCGAGATCGGCACCGGCTGGGGCGGCTTCGCGCTGTACGCGGCCACCCATTACGGTTGCCATGTCACCACCACCACGATCTCGCGCGAGCAGCATGCGCTGGCCAGCGCGCGCATCGCGGCCGCGGGCCTGGGTGATCGCGTCACCTTGCTGCTCAAGGACTACCGCGACCTCGACGGCCAGTACGACAAGCTGGTCTCGATCGAGATGGTCGAGGCGATCGGCGCGGCCTACCTGGACGTCTATTTCGAAAAGCTGGGCCGCCTGCTGAAACCGGACGGCCTGGCCCTGCTGCAGGCGATCACCATCGAGGATCACCGCTACGCGCAGGCCTTGAAATCGGTCGACTTCATCAAGCGCCACGTGTTTCCCGGCAGCTTCATCCCCTCGATCAACGCGCTGCTGGCGGCGAAGACCCGCGCCAGCGACCTGGCGCTGACCCGGCTGGAGGACTTCGGCAGCTCCTACGCGCTGACCCTGCAAGCCTGGCGCGAACGCTTCATGGCGAAACTGCCGCAGGTGCGCGCGCAAGGCTTCGACGAGCGCTTCATCCGGATGTGGGAGTTCTACCTGGCGTATTGCGAGGGCGGCTTCCGCGAGCGCTCGATCGGCGTGGCGCATCTGCTGCTGGCCAAGCCCGGCCACCGCCGCGCCGCCGTGCTGCCCGGGCTGACCGCCGGCGCGGAGTTGCCGGCATGAGTTTCTGGCCCAGCCTGATCGGCTACCAGGCGGTGTGGTTTGCCGCGGTGATCGGTGCCGGCCACGGCACGGCCTGGCCGGGCGTGCTCGGCATGCTGGTCTACGCGTTGGCGCAGTTGGCCCTGGCGCGGAATATCCGCGTCGATCTCAGTCTGATGGCGGCCGCACTGGTGCTCGGTTTCCTGCTCGACGGCGGGCTGATCCGCAGCGGTCTGACCCGCTATGCCGCCGGCTGGCCGAACCCGGCGCTGGCGCCAGCGTGGATTCTGGCGTTGTGGATCACCTTCGCGCTGACCTTCACCCAATCGCTGCGATACCTGCAGACGCGGCTGTGGCTGGCCGCGCTGCTGGGGCTGGTCGGCGGCCCGCTGGCCTATCTGGGCGCAGCGCGCGGCTGGCAGGTGGTGAGCTTCGCCGAGCCGGCCTGGCGCGGCCTGCTGGCGCTTGCCGCCGGCTGGGCGCTGGCGACCCCCGCGCTGGCCTGGCTGGCGCGGCGCGTCTCGGCGTCGTCGCGCACGACCACTCCGTCCCACCCGGCACGAGGACATGCCGCATGATTGCCTGCTGGCAACTGCTGATCGTGTGGACGCTCGCGGCGGCCATGATGAGTCTGGGCTGGCGCTGGCAGCGCACCCGCGCCAATGCGGGCATCGTCGACGTGCTGTGGGCCGCCGGCGTGGGCGGCAGCGCCGTGCTGCTGGCCATCCTCGGCAGCGGCGCACCGTGGACGCGACTGCTGCTGGCCGTGCTCGGCGGCCTGTGGGGCAGCCGTCTGGCCGTCCATTTGTGGCGACGGGTGCGCGGCGAGCCGGAGGACGGCCGCTACCGCAGCCTGCGCGCGCACTGGCACGGCAGCCAGTGGAAGTTCTTCGCCTTCTTCCAGTTCCAGGCCGTGCTGATCGTGTTGTTCGCACTGCCGTTCGTGGCAGTGTCGCGCAACCCGGCAGCCTCCGGCCCGTGGCTGCTCGTCGCCGCCGCGATCTGGCTGCTCGGCGTGGTCGGCGAGGCGATCGCCGACGCGCAGCTGGCGCGTTTTCGCAGCGACCCGGGCAACCAGGGCCATACCTGCCGCCAGGGTTTCTGGCGTTACTCGCGCCATCCGAACTACTTCTTCGAGTGGCTGCACTGGTTCGCCTACGTCGGCCTCGCCATCGGGTCGCCGATCGCCTGGCTGGCTTGGTCCGGTCCGCTGGTGATGTACGTGTTCCTGCGCTGGATCAGCGGCGTGCCGTACACCGAGGCACAGGCCCTGCGCAGCCGCGGCGAGGACTACCGCGAATACCAGCGCACCACCCCGATGCTCATTCCCTGGTTTCCCAGGAGGAACGACCGATGAATACCACCGCCCCCGCCATCACCGAACTGCCGGGCGAGCGCCCGGCGCCGGGCCTGCTGGGCATGGCCGAACGTGGCCACATTCCCGATGCCCTGCTGCGCCGGGGCATCCGCCGGCTGTGCGCGCAGCGCCTGCGCGAAGAGCAGGCCGGCGGCCTCGACGCCCAGGCCGCACGCTACGCCGAGCGCATCGCGATGCTGCGGCACAGCCCGGTGGCGATCCATGCCGACAAGGCCAACGCGCAGCACTACGAACTGCCGCCGGCGTTCTTCGAGCTGTGCCTGGGCAAGCGACTGAAATACTCCGGCTGCCACTACCCGCGCGGCGACGAGTCGCTGGACGAAGCCGAGGAGGCCATGCTGGCCCTGTACGGCGAACGCGCCGAACTGGCCGATGGGCAGACGATCCTGGAGCTGGGCTGCGGCTGGGGTTCGCTGACCCTGTGGATGGCCGAGCGCTATCCGAATGCGCGGATCAAGGCCGTCTCCAATTCCAACCAGCAACGGGAATACATCGAGGCGCAGTGCCACAGCCGCGGGTTGTTCAACGTGCGCGTGCTCACCTGCGACGTGAACCGGCTGGAGCTGGAAGCAGCCCGGTTCGACCGCTGCGTGTCGATCGAGATGTTCGAGCACATGCGCAACTACGAGACCCTGCTGCAGCGCATCGCCGGCTGGCTGCGGCCCGGCGGCAAGCTGTTCGTCCACCTCTTCGCGCACAAGACCGCGATGTACCCGTTCGAGACCGCGGGCGACGACAACTGGATGGGCCGGCATTTCTTCACCGGCGGGCTGATGCCGGCATCGGACACCTTGCTGTGGTTCCAGTCCGCGCTGCACCTCGAGCAGCGCTGGCACGTCGACGGCACGCACTACCGGCGCACCGCCAACCACTGGCTGGCCAACCAGGACGCCCACCGCGAGCGGGTGATGGAAGTACTCGCCGAAGCCTACGGACGCCAGGCGGCGCCGCTGTGGTTCCAGCGCTGGCGCATGTTCTGGATGTCCTGCGCCGAACTGTTCGGCTACGCGGACGGCCAGGAATGGCTGGTGGCGCACTACCGCTTCGCGCGGCCGTGACTCCACGCCCCTCACCACCTTCGCCCGGAGTGACCATGAAACTTTCGAAGAGCCTGCTGATGGCCTGTTCCGTGCTGCTGAGCGCCGGCGCCTGCGCCAGCGAGCTGCCGCCGATCACCCCGGTGGCCCACGTCGACCTGCCCCGCTTCATGGGCAACTGGTACGTGATCGCCAGCATCCCCACCCGCTTCGAGAAAAACGCCTACGACGCGCTGGAGGTCTACACACTCAAGCCCGATGGCGACGTCGCCACTTCGTTCCATTTCCGCGAAGGCAGCTTCGACGGCGAGAAGAAGGACATCCACTCCACCGGCATCGTCAAGCCCGGCAGCGGCAATGCGGTATGGGGCGTGCAGGTGTTCTGGCCGCTGAAGGCGCAGTACATCGTGGCCTGGCTCAAGGACGACTACAGCCAGGTCATCGTGGCCCGCGATGCGCGCGACTACACCTGGGTGATGGCGCGCACGCCCACCATTCCGCAGGCCGACTACGACGCGTTGCTGGCCCGGGTGCAGGCGCTGGGCTATCCGATGAACAAGGTGCGCAAGGTACCCCAGCAAGCCCGGCAATGACCGAACAACCCGCCGCGCCCGCCAGGGACCCCCGCCGACGCAGGGCTTCTTGGTTCCGGCGAAGGTCCGATCTCGTGGGCGCGCCGCGCCCTACGATAAACTCCCACGCTCGCGGGCCTACAGCTCAATGGTTAAGGCCGCCATGCGGATAGTGGTCCGCGACGGGTTGCAACGGCACGCCTTGCATCCCTATTCGCAACGGAGTGACACGATATGAACGACGACCGTATCCAGGGCAACTGGAAGCAGCTGACCGGCAAGATCAAGGCCAAGTGGGCGACCTGACCGACGACGACCTGACCCGGGCCGAGGGCAATACCGAATACCTGGTCGGCAAGGTGCAGGAGCGTTACGGCATCGCGCGCGACGGGGCGCAGCGCCAGGTGATGGAGTTCGAACGCACGCTGTAAGTGCCGCGCCCGATCGCATAGGGCCGGCAGCCTCGTCTCGGCCCTGCCGCGTTCAGTCTTTTCGCGTCAGCAGCGGCACCCTGCGAGCCTTCTTAGCGTTCGCAGTCGCGGGACGGCGCGGGCGCCGCGGAGCCGGCGCGTGGCACTGTCAATTTGCTACTAATTCCGCTATTAATTAGTAGCAAATTGACAGGTGCCCCATGAAACTCCCCATGCCACCCCCGGCGCTCGGCGACCTGTTCGAGCGTTCCGACGTCCGCAAGATACTTCTCGGCAAGCTTGGCCCCGAGGTCAAGGGACGATACGAGCACTGGGATCAGCTACGCCATCTCACGCCACCCGAGAACCTGACGCCGGAAGAATGGTGGCTGGGAATCAAGATGGCGCGCCGCGGGCTGCGCCAGGAAATGCCGTTGAAGGACAAGGCAGGCAACCCGTTTACCGTCGTTCTGAGCGACAGCATCCAGCGAAACCTGTTCCTGATCGGCCGTGATGCCGCCGGCGCGCTTCGTGGCCAGGAGGCCTCCCAATCGGAAGTCACCCGCGAACACTACCTCGTTCGATCCCTGATGGAAGAAGCGATGACTTCGTCGCAGCTTGAAGGAGCTGCCACGACCACCCAAGTCGCAAAAGACATGCTTCGCAGCGGGCGAGAGCCGCGGGATTACGGCGAACGCATGATCTACAACAACTACCTGGCCATGCGCGAACTGAAAGCATGGAGTCAGCGGCCGCTGACTCCTGCGGCGGTGTTCGAGATCCACCGCGAGCTGACCGATGGAACGCTCGACGACGAGGGATGCGCGGGAAGGTTCCGGTTGCCCTCGGAAGACATCGTCATCGAGGACGAGACCGGTCGCGTTCTCCGCGTGCCTCCACCGGCACGGGAACTCGAGCAGCGCCTGCAGTCCCTTTGCGACTTCGCCAACCAGTCGGACGACAGCGAGCACTTCGTGCATCCGGTGGTCAGGGCGATCCTGATCCACTTCCAGATCGGCTACGACCATCCGTTCGTCGACGGAAACGGCAGGACCGCCAGGACGTTGTTTTACTGGTCGCTGCTGAGATCGGGTTTCTGGATGGCCGAGTATCTATCGATATCGAGCATACTGAAGCGAGCCCCCGCTCAATACATGCGGTCATACCTGTATACGGAGACTGACGAGGGGGACACCACCTATTTCGTGGCTCACCAGCTGACCGCCATTCTCGAAGCCATCGACGGCGTTCATCGCTACATCACGCGAAAACAGAATGAACAGGCAGCCGCCGCGGCGCTGCTCAAACCCGGCAGCCCGTGGGCTCACCAGATCAATCACAGGCAAAGAGCGCTCCTTCTGAACGCCCTCAAGAACCCGGGAAAGGTCTTCACCATCGAAATGCACCGCAGAAGCCACGGCACGTCATACCAGACCGCCAGGGCCGACCTGCTTGCCCTGGTGGCCGAAGGGTTCCTGCGCCAATCCCGCGAAGGGAAGGCCTTCGTGTTCGTTCCGGTGCCCGATCTCGAAAAACGATTGCATGCATGACCACGGCTTGGCCTCATCACACGCGGGATCGCGCGTGACGAGGCCAGGCGACAGGGTGTTCTAGCGGATACGGCAGGCGGTTCGCCGTGGCATCGGATCGCCGGGCCGGCCCGTTCGCCTCGGTCCGGCTCCGTAAGCGCTCTCGCCCAATCAGTCCCGCGACGTCAGCTGCGGCACCTCCTGCGAGCCTTCCTCGCGGTCGCGGTACAGCGCGGCGCGCACCAGCAGCATCAGGGTGATCGGCGTGGTCAGGGCGAGGAACACGCCGATCAGGATCTCGTAGACGATCGGCCGGCCGTGCAGCACCGAGAAGCAGGTGATCGAGCCGGCCAGCATGAAGAACGTGCCCAGCGTGGTGCCCAGGGTCGGCGCGTGCACGCGCTGGTAGAAATTCTTCAGGCGCAGCAGGCCGAGCGAGCCGACGAAGGCGAGCAGCGCGCCGAGCAGCATGAGGACCGCGACCAGGATCGCCGCCCACGGCGGCAGAGCGTCGAGATGGCTCATTCGATCACCTGCCCGCGCATCAGGAATTTCGACAGCGCCACCGTGCCGGCGAAGCCGAGCAGCGCGATGATCAGGCCGGCCTCGACGTAGAGCAGGCTGCCGCTGCGGATGCCGATGGTGAGCAGCAGGATCATCGCGTTGACGTACAGCGCGTCCAGGGCCAGCACGCGGTCCTGCGCGCGCGGCCCGCGCACCATGCGGATGATCGAGAAGCTCATCGCCAGCAGCAGCAGGATCTGCGCGAGGACGATGGCGGCACCGAGCAGGCTGTGGCTCATTGGAAGATCTCCAGCAGGGGGCGCTCGTAGCGCTGCTTGATCGAGTCGATCCAGATCGCCTCGTCGACCAGGTCCAGCACGTGGATCAGCAGGATGTTCGCGCTGGAGTCGTAGCTGACCCAGATCGTGCCCGGCGTGGAGGTGATGATGCACGCCAGCACGGCGAGGCCGTAATGGTCGGTGAGGGCCAGCGGGATCGCCACGAAGCCGGAGCGCGTGCGGCTGTCGCGGCGCAGGATGAGCCGGGCCACCGCGAGGTTCGAGCGGAAGATGTCCAGCACCACGCGCAGGAACAACCGGCCGAGCAGCGGATAGTGGCGCAGCCGCGCCTTCGGCGGGCGCAGCAGGCCGAACACCTTCGCCAGCGCGACGCCCAGCAGCGCGCCGAGCAGGATCGTGCCCGGCGCCACGCTCTGCTGCAGCAGCAGCCAGACCGCCAGCAGCAGCGCGGACAGGATCGGGTACGGCAGCCAGCGCCGGATCATGGTGCGGCCTCCGCCGGCGGCAGCACCGCGTGGATGTAGCCGGCCGGCGCATGCAGCTGGCCGGCGGTGTCGCGCAGGTAGCGCAGCGGCCGCTCGGCCAGCACGGTGAGCAGCAGGCACAGGCCGAGCAGGATCGCGATGGAGGCGCTCTCGACCAGGCGCACCTTGGGGAAGATCCGCTCCGGCTCGACCCAGAAGATCTGGATGCCGGCGCGGCACAACGCGATCACCGTGCAGAAACCGGCCACGACGACCAGCGCGAACAGCACGCCCGCGCCGGACCGCGCGCCGCCGTCGAGCATCGGCGCCAGCAGCGCGAACTTGGCCAGGAAGCCGGACAGCGGCGGCAGCCCCGCCAGCAGCAGCGCGCAGGCAAGGAAGCTCACGCCCAGCATCGCGATCGGCGCGGCGATCACCACCCGGCGCTCGTCCTCCTGCACGTACAGGCCCTCGTTCGCCGCGGTTTCGCCCGCCTGCTCGTACGGCTCCAGGCTCAGCGTGTCGTCGGTCTCGTCATCACCGTCGGAGGCGAGCAGGCCGACGACCAGGAACAATGCGGCGATCGCCAGCGTGGAGATCACCAGGTAGGCCAGCGCGCCGGCGGTCACTGCCGGCTGCTGCAGGCCGATCGCGCCGAGCAGGGTGCCGGAGGAGATCAGCACGTTGTAGCCGGCCAGCTTGGCCAGGTCGCGCGCGCCGAGCATGCCGATGGTGCCGGCGACCACCGTGGCCACCCCGCCCCACAGCATCCAGCCGCTGCCGAAGTGGGCCGAGGCCGGCCCGGCGCCGTCGCCGAACAGCAGCAGGCCCAGCCGCAGCAGCACGTAGACGCCGACCTTGGTCATCAGCGCGAACATCGCCGCCACCGCCGGCGACGCGGCGGCGTAGGTACGCGGCAGCCAGAAGCCCAGCGGCCACATCGCGGTCTTGATCAGGAACGCCACGCCGAGCAGCGCCGCGCCCGCGTGCAGCAGCGCGCGGGTGCGCGCGGGCACGTGCGGAATCAGCTCGGCCAGCGCCGCCATGTTCAGTGTGCCGGTGACGCCGAAAATCAGGCTGACCCCGAGCAGGAACAGCATCGAGGCGGTCAGGTTGACCGCGATGTAGTGCAGCCCCGCGCTGACCCGGCGCGCGCCCGAGCCATGCAGGGCGAGTCCGTAGGATGCCGCCAGCAGTACCTCGAAGAACACGAACAGGTTGAACAGGTCGCCGGTGAGGAACGCGCCGTTCAGGCCCATCAGCAGGAACTGCAGCAGCGGCTGGAAGTGGCCGCCGCGATGCTGCCAGCGGCCCAGCGCGTAGGGCAGCACGGCCAGCGCCAGCACGGTGGTCAGCAGCACCATCAGCGCGGAGAGCCGGTCGGCCACCAGCACGATGCCGAAGCGCGCCGGCCAGTCGCCGATGCGGTACACCGCCGCCAGCGCGCCGTCGGCGGACACCGTCCGCATCAGCGCGGCGGCCAGCAGCACCAGCGCCACGCACGCGCCGATGCTCAGCGCCAGCACCGTGCGCCGGTGCCTCTCGCCGACCAGCAACTGCAGCGCGGCGACCAGCAGCGGCAGCACGATCGGCGCGATGATCAGCTGGTTGCTCACGGCGTGCCGTCCTCGCCGTCGACGTGGTCGTTGCCGGTCAACCCGCGCGAAGTCAGCAGCACCACCAGGAATAGCGCGGTGGTGGCAAAACCAATGACGATCGCGGTGAGCACCAGCGCCTGTGGCAGCGGGTCGGCGTACTGCGCGATGTCGCCGCCGTGCAGCACCGGGTCGGCGCCGGTGCGCAGGCCGCCGATCGAGAAGATGAACAGATTCACCGCGTAGGAGATCAGGGTCAGCCCGATGATCACCTGGAACGTGCGCGGGCGCAGCAGCAGCCACACGCCGGAGGCGGCGAGGATACCGATCGCGGCGGCCAGCACCAGTTCCATCAGCGCGGCCCTCCCGTCTCGGCCGCCGACAGCTGGCGTGGCCGGCGCAAGGACTGGTGCGCCAGCGCGATCAGCAGCAGCACGGTGGCGCCGACCACCACGGCGAACACGCCCAGGTCGAACAGCAGCGCCGTGGCCAGCGGCACGCGGCCCAGCCACGGCAGCTCCAGGTACTGGAAATGGCTGGTCATGAATGGACGGCCAAACGCCAGCGAGCCCAGCCCGGTGCCCACCGCCAGCAGCAGGCCGGCGCCGATCCAGCGCAGCGGCAGCACGCGCAGCTGCGCCTCCACCCAGCGCGCGCCGCGCGCCATGTACAGCAGGATCAGCGCCACCGCCACAGTGATGCCGGCGACGAAGCCGCCGCCCGGCAGGTCGTGCCCGCGCAGGAACAGGTGCAGCCCGAACAGCAGGATCACCGGGAACATCAGCTGGATGATCAGGCCCGGGATCATCAGGTAATCGGTCAGCGAATGGTCGACCGCCCGGCTGGGCTGGTCCGCGTCGGGCGCAGCCTGCCGCTGTTGCTGCAGCGGCGCGTGGATGCTCTCGGCGGCCGGGCGGAAGCGGCGCAGCAGGGCGAACACGGTCAGCGCCACGATCGCCAGTACGCTGATCTCGCCCAGCGTGTCGAAGCCGCGGAAGTCGACCAGGATCACGTTGACCACGTTGCGGCCGCCGCCCTCGGTGTACGCGCGTTCGAGGAAGAAGTGCGAGATCGAGTCGGCGACCGGATGCATCATCGCCGCATAGGCGAGGCTGGCCACGCCGAGGCCGACCACGACCGCGATGAACACGTCGCGCCGGCGCCGGAAGCGGTGCGCGCGGCTCTCCGCCGCCAGCCCCTCGATGCGCTTGGGCAGCCAGCGCAGGCCGAGCAGGATCAGGATGGTGGTGACCACCTCGACCAGCAGCTGGGTCGCCGCCAGATCCGGCGCCGACAGCCACACGAAGCTCACGCACGACACCAGCCCGGCGCCGCCGGTGAGCACCAGCGCGGCGAGGCGATGGAACTTGGCCTGGCTCGCCGCGCCGATCGCGCAGGCCGCGCCGAGCAGCCACAGCAGCGCGAACGCCGGGTCGACGCTGGACCAGCGCGGCCGGAAGCCGAACGGCGCGCTGGTCGCGGCCAGCGTGCCGGCGACCAGCGCCAGCAGCACGATCCACAGCAACTGCGACTGCAGCCGACGGCTCGGGTAGCGGCGCTCGATCCGCTGCGGGATGTCCGCGGCGAACACCGCCAGCGCGCGCTCGAAGAGGCGCTTGCCACTGACGCGGCTGGTCAGCGGCGCCGCCTCGATGGCATCGAAACGGCGACGCAGGCTGACGAACAGCAGGCAGCCGGCCACGAACGCAAACACGCTCATCAGCAGCGGCGCGGTCAGCCCGTGCCACACCGCCAGGCTGTAATCCGGCACGTGGGCGGCGCCCAGCACCGCGCTCGCGGCCGCGCGCAACGACGGCCCGATCACCCGCCCCGGCAGCATGCCCACCAGCAGGCAGGCCAGCGCGAGGAAGCCGATCGGGAAGCGCATCCACAGCGGCGGCTCGTGCGGCTGGCGCGGCAGGTCGGCGGGCACGCGGCCGAAGAACACGCCGCGCACGAAGCGGATCGAATAGGTCACGCCGAACGCACTGGCGGCCACCGCGATCACCACCGACACCAGGTCGAGCAACGGGCCCTGGCGGGTGGCCAGCGTCTCGGCGAAGAACATCTCCTTCGACAGGAAACCGTTCAGCAGCGGCACGCCGGCCATCGCCGCGCCGGCGATCAGCGCCAGCGTCGCGGTGACCGGCATGAAGCGGCGCAGCCCGCCGAGCTTGCGCAGGTCGCGCGTGCCGGCCTCGTGGTCGACCGCGCCGGCGGCCATGAACAGCGAGGCCTTGAAGGTGGCGTGGTTGACGATGTGGAAGATCGCGGCGACCACGCCGAGCGCGCTGCCCAGGCCGACCAGCATGGTGATCAGGCCCAGGTGGCTGATCGTCGAATAGGCCAGCACGCCTTTCAGGTCCTGCTCGAACATCGCCGAGTACGCGCCCAGGATCAGCGTCACCAGGCCCACCCCGCCGACGATCCAGAACCATTGGTCGGTGCCGCCCAGCACCGGCCAGAAACGCACCAGCAGGAATACGCCGGCCTTCACCATCGTCGCCGAATGCAGATACGCGGACACCGGCGTCGGCGCCGACATCGCCTGCGGCAGCCAGAAATGGAACGGGAACTGCGCGCTCTTGGTGAACGCGCCGAGCAGGATCAGCAGCAGCGTCGGCGTGTACAGCGCATGCGCGCGCACCGCGTTGCCCGCGGCGAGGATCGCATCGAGGTCGTAGCTGCCCACCACGTGCCCCAGCAGCAGCACGCCGGCGAACAGGCACAGGCCGCCGCCGGAGGTGACGATCAACGCCATCCGCGCGCCGTCGCGCGCCGACGCGCCGTGGTGCCAGTAGCCGATCAGCAGGAACGAGAACAGGCTGGTCAGCTCCCAGAAGAACACCAGCTGGATCACGTTGCCGGACATCACGATGCCCAGCATCGAACCCATGAACGCCAGCAGCAGCGCGAAGAAGCGCGCCAGCGGATCGTCCGGCGACATGTAGTAGCGGGCGTACAGGCCCACCAGCGTGCCGATGCCGCAGATCAGCAGCATGAACAGCCAGCTGAAGCCGTCCACCCGGAACACCAGGTCCAGCCCCAGCCCCGGCACCCACGGGATCACCTGGCGCAGCACGTGGCCGGCGGCAATCGCCGGGTACAGCCACAGGGAAAGCAGCAGACCGAGCAGCGCCGTGGCGGTCATCAGCCACGCCGCCAGGTTGTGGCCGCGACCGCGGCCGCGCAGCAGGAACACCACGACGCTGGCCGCGAACGGAAGGCAGATGATGGCGCTTGGCAGGGCGTTGTCAGGCATCAGTCACTGCGCTCGGTCGAAAGGTTGTCGGTGTCTCCGGCAACCGGGGCGGACACCCCGGCACTTCATGAGCGTTCGCACGCCTCGGCGGATGCAACGCCTGTGCGTACCCTGGCGCGGGCAATCATTGCGATCGCCCGAATGACCTCACACCGCTTCGTTCGATTCTATAGGCCGGCCCGACCGGTCGGCAAACGCACGGCGCAAGGGCGGCCAGCGGGTTTAAGCACTTCGTAAGCGGATGCACGGATAATCTCCCCACGAGTCGCGCCGCCCCGCGGTTCCCGCGATCGAAGGAGTTGTCCGTGCACATCATCCTGGTCGAGGACGATCCCCAGCTCGGCGCGGCGATCCAGCGCGCGCTGGAGCGCCTCGCCTATACCGTCAGCTGGCTGCGCGACGGCCGCGAGGCGCTGCTCGCGCTGCGCGACCAGACCGCCGACCTGATCCTGCTCGACCTCGGCCTGCCCGGCAAGGACGGGCTCGACGTGCTGGTCGAGGCCCGCCGCCTGCACGTCAGGACCCCGGTGCTGGTGATGACCGCGCGCGATACGCTGGACGACCGCGTGCGCGGCCTCGACGCCGGTGCCGACGATTACCTGGTCAAACCCTTCCACCTGGAGGAACTGGCTGCACGCATCCGCTCGCTGACCCGGCGGGCGCAGGGCCTGGCCGCCAACCGCATCGATGCGGGCGCGTTGAGCCTCGACCTGGGCACCTCCGAGGTGAGCTTCCGCGGCGAGCGGGTCGAGCTGACCAAGCGCGAATTCGCCCTGCTGCAGATCCTGATGGAACGCGCCGGCCGGCTGGTGCGCCGCGAGAACCTGGAGAACTCGCTGTACGGCCTCGACAACATGGTCGGCTCCAGCGCGCTGGAGGTGCTGGTGCACACGCTGCGCCGCAAGCTGAGCTTCGACACCATCCAGACCGTGCGCGGCTTCGGCTACATGATCCCGCGGGAGCCGAAATGAGGTTGGCGCGCCTGCTGAAGCCGGCCAGCCTGCATGGCCGGTTGCGCCTGCTGATCATCCTGGTGCTGCTGGCGGTGCTGCTGCCGCTGGGCGTGCTCAGCTTCCATCGCACCATCACCGAGGTGGACGAGCTGTCCGACGGGCGGCTGGCGCAGTCGGCGCGGACGCTGCAGGTGCTGATCGAGCATGCCGACATGCAGGCACTGCAGGGACGCGACGACGTGGACACGCTGGTGCCGATCGAAGCCGGCCGCAGCCACCCGCCGGAGCGGCACCGGAACACCTACGAGTCCGAGGTCGGCTTCCAGGTATTCGACGGTGCCGGGCGCACGCTGCTGGCCACCGCGAACCTCGCCGCCATGCCGCCGCCGACGGCCGGCGACGCGGACTTCCAGGACCTGCAGCAGGGCGGCTACCGCTGGCGCGTGTTCACCCTGCGCGACATCGCCGACGGCATGGTGATCCGCACCGGCGAACGTTACGACAGTCGCCACGACATCATGCACGCGGTGTGGCTGGAGCACAGCCTGCCGCTGCTGATCGGCCTGCCCCTGCTGGCCCTGCTGGTGGGCTGGGCGGTACGGCGCGGATTGCGTCCGCTCGAAGTGCTGACCCGCGCCCTCTCGGCCCGCGAGCCGGGCAGCCATGAGCCGGTGCAGCTGCCCGCTGCGCCGCTGGAATTGCAGCCGGTACTGGCCGCGTTGAACGGCCAGCTGGCGCGACTGGAGGATGCGCTGGAACGCGAACGCCGCTTCAGCGCGGACGTGGCGCACGAACTGCGCACGCCGCTGGCCAGCGCCATGATCAATCTCGAAAGCGCGATGGCCACCACCGATCCGGCCGAGCTGAAGACCGGCCTGGGCAGCGCGCAGCACGGCATCGCCGGGCTGGCGCGCCGGATCGAACAGTTGCTGGCGCTGGCCCGGCTGGAAGCGGGCGCGGCGTCGAGCCAGCGCAGCCGCGTCGACCTGGTCGCCGTAGCGATGGGCGTGATCGAGGAACTGTCGCCGCTGATCGCCGACAGCGGCGTGGAGCTGAGCTTTGCGCGGCTGACGCCGCAAGTGTCCGTGCAGGGTTACGAAGCCGCCCTCGCGGCCCTGCTGCGCAACCTGCTCGAGAACGCGCTGCGTCACGCCTCGGCCGGCGGCCAGGTGCAACTGTCGATCGAACAGGGCGAACACGCCGCGCTGATCGACGTGATCGACGACGGCCCGGGCATCCCGGCCGAACGCCGCGCCAGCGTGTTCGCCCGCTTCCATCGCGAAGCCGTCAGCCACGGCGACGGCTACGGCCTGGGCCTGTCGATCGTGCAGCGCGCGGCGCAGCTGCACGACGCCACCATCGAACTGCTCGACTCGCCTTACGGTAGCGGCCTGCGCGTACGCGTGGCGATTCCGTTGCGGTCCTGAGACCGGCTCAAGGCCGCCCGACGATGAGGATGCCGAAGCTGTCCGGCTCGATCGTGCGGCGGCCGTTGGCCTGCCGGGTGGCGCCCAGCCGCGCTGCGGAGAGGTACAGCCGGTGCAGCTTCGGATCGAGCGCGAGCGTGCGCGCGCTGGCCTGGGTGGGAACGGTCGCGGTCACGCGGTAGTGGTCCGGATCGTCCTCGTGCACCGCGGTGAGCGTGCCGCTCCCGCCATTGGCGCTGTAGATCATCGCCTCGGCCGGATCGAACACCACGCCATCCGGACCATCGCCGATCGGCACCTCGGCCACGCGGTGGCCGTCGAGCGTATCGAGCACGGCCATCGTGCGGTTGTCGCACACCGCGAACAGCCGATGGTGCGGGTTGTCGAGCGCCAGCCCGCTCGGCGATGCGCACGGCGCCAGCGGCCACACCTGCAGCACCTTGTCGCGGAGCGAATCGAGCTGGACCAGCTCGGACTGGTCCTCGATGTTCACGTAGACATGGCCGGCGCCATCGGCCACCGCGAACTCCGGCTTGCCGGGCAGCGCGATGCTGCCGATCACCGCGTTCTTCGCCGGGTCGATCACGCTGGCGCTGGCGCTCCCGCCGTTGAAGGTCAGCACGTGGTGCGAGGCGCCGTCGTACAGGATCGCGTCGGGATTCTGGCCGGTGCCGGCGATCGTCGCCACCGTCTTCAGCGAAGCCAGATCGAACACGGTCACCGAGGCGATCTTGCCGTCGCTGACGAAACCGCGCTGCAGGTCATCGGCCAGCGCGATGCCGTGCACGCCCGCGGTGCCGGCGATCGTGCCGACCTGCTTGCCGGCATCGACGTCGATCACCAGCACGCGGTCGCCGCGGCTGACGAACAGGTGGCGGCTGGGCGCATCGAACGCCAGATAGTCCCAACCGCCCGGGCCACCCAGCGCCAGTCGCGAAAGCAGGCGTGGGGCCGGCGCCGGCGTGGCGGCCGGCGCCGCTTGCGGGAGCATCACCAGCGCCAACAGCGCAGCGGGCAACAGCTTGCGGATCGGTCGTGGCATGGTCGGCACCTTGGATGAAGAGGGACGGCGGCCAGCATGTGCGCGATCGCTTATGCGCGCCTTAGCCAGCCGCCTTTTGCCCATCGCGGCGGCGCAGCAGCGTGTACAGCACCGGCATCAGCAGCAGCACCAGCGGCACCTGCACCAACAGGCCGGAAATGATCGCCACCGCCAGCGGCTGCTGCATCTGCGAGCCCCTGCCGAGCGCCAGCGCCAGCGGCAGCAAGGTGAGCATCGCGGCCAGCGTGGACATCAGGATCGGCCGCGTGCGGTGCCGGCCGGCTTCGTGCAGCGCCTCGTGCAGCGGCATGCCGGCGGCGGCCTGTTCGAGTTCGGAGAAGTAGAAGATCGCCACTTCGGTAACGATGCCGACGATCATCGTCATGCCCATCATCGCCGAGATGTTGAGCTCGATGCCGGTCAGCCACAGCCCGGCGAACACGGCCGGGATCGCCAGCAACGGCATCGCCAGGATCACCAGCGCGACGCGGAAACTCTCGTACAGGAACAGCAGCAGGGTGAACACCAGCGCGATCGCCGCGAGCATCACGATGGTGAGGCCGCGGAACGCCTGCTGCTGTTGCTGGTACAGGCCGCCGAGCTGGTAGTACATGCCCTTGGGCAGCAGGCCGGGCCGGGCCAGCACGCGCTTGACGTCGGCGATGGTGGCGCCGAGGCTGCGCCCGCTGATGCGCCCGGTCACCGCGACCATCCGCTTCAGGTTGTCGCGGGTGATCTGCGGCTGGCCCTGCACCTCTCGCAAGGTGGCTACCCGCGACAGCGGCAGCAGGTGGCCGTCGCCGGCGCGGATCGGCAAGGCGGCGACCTGTTCCAGCCGCTGATGCGTCGCGGCCGGCAGGCGCACGCGCACACCCACCCGCTTGCCGTCGGTGGGAAGCTGCGCGGCCACGGTGCCGTCGATCGCCGCGGCGACCTGGTCGGTAACGCCGGCCGGGTCGAGACCCTCCAGCGCGGCCCTGGCCGGATCGACCTGCACGGTCAGCGCATCGCCGGCCGGGTTGATGCCATTGCGCACGCCGACCACCCCGCCGATCCCGCCGACCGCCGCGGCGACCTTGCCAGCGGTGGCGGAGAGCTGCGCCGGGTCGTCGCTGTACAGCTGGATCTCGATCGGCTGCGGCACCGCCACCAGGTCGCCGATCAGGTCCTCCATCAGCTGCGACAGCTCGATGTCCAGCCCCGGCACATGCTTCTCGACCTCGCCGCGTACCTGCCCCATCACCGCCTCGGTATCCGGGCGCGAGCCGCTTTTCAGGCGCACGAAGAAGTCGCCCTGGTTCGCCTCGGTGAGGCCGCCGCCGAGCTGCAGCCCGGTGCGCCGCGAATAGGTGTCCACATAAGGGTTCGCGCGGATGATGGTCTCGACCTGGCGCAGCAGCCGGTCGGTTTCCTGCAGCGAGGTGCCGGGTTTCGACAGGTAGTCGAGGATGAAACCGCCCTCGTCCATCTGCGGCATGAAACCGGTGCCGACGCGGGTATACGCAAGCCCGCCGCCCAGCAGCAACGGCACGACCAGCAGCAGCACCAGCAACGGCCGCCGCAACCAGCGCTGCAGGATGCCCTGGTAACCCTGCATCATGCGCCGGGTGAAACGGCCCGGCGGATGCTCGGCGCGATGACGCTCGTCGAGGAAACGCTCGGCCAGCAGCGGCACCGCGATCCAGGTCAGCAGGTACGAAATGACCAGCGCGCTGGCCATGGTCAGCGACAGCGCCTTGAAGAACGCACCGGTGACCCCGGACAGGAACGCCAGCGGCAGGAAGATCACCACGGTGGCGGCGCTGGAGCCGGTCAGCGGGCGGGTGAACTCCCACGCCGCGGCGGCGATGCGTTCGTGCACTTCGCCTGCGCCTTCGTCGGGATGCAGCCGACGCATGATGTGTTCGAGCATCACGATTACGTCGTCGATGATCAAGCCGACCGCCGCAGCCATGCCGCCCAGCGTCATCATGTTGAAGCTCATGCCGAGCACCGACAGCAGCAGCACGGTGATCGCCAGCACCGCCGGCACCACGATCAGCGCGACCAGGATCACCCGCGTGTTGCGCAGGAACACGAACAGCACCAGCCCGGCCAGCACGATGCCGATCAGGATCGCGTCGCGCACGCTGGCCGCCGCGCCGGTCACCAGCTGGGTCTGGTCGTACCAGTTGGCGATGCGCACGCCGGCCGGCATCTGCGGCGCGTAGTCGGCCAGCCGCTGCTTCACTTCCCTGGCGATCTGCACGCTGTTGCCGTCGGGCTGCTGGTAGACCTGCAGCAGCACCGCATCCTGGCCGTCGGCGTTGACGCGGATCCACTGCGGCACGTGATCGAGGCTGACCGCGGCCACGTCGCCCAGCCGCACCGCGCCGCCGGGGCCGGCGCGCAGCACGATGCCGCGCAACGCGGCGAGCGTCTTCGGCTGGTTGTCGGCCAGCAGCAGGTACAACTTGTAGTGATCGGCGACGCGGCCCATCGCCTGGATCGTCGCCGCACGGCTGACCGCCGTGGCCACGTCGGCCAGGCTCAGCTGCAGCGCGCGCAGCTTGCCCGGATCGACGTCGGCGTGGAACTCGGCCACCTCGCCGCCCTGCACCTGGACCTGGGCCACGCCGCCGATGCCGCTCAGCAGCGGACGCAGCTGGTACTCGGCCAGGTCGTGCAACGCACTTGGCGACTGCGTGTGCGAGCGCAGGCTGTAGGCCAGTACCGGGAACGTGGTCGGGTCCATCCGCCGCGTGCTCAACTGGGTGCCGGCCGGCAGCTGCGGCAGGATCTGCCCGGCCGCCGCATTCACTTCCTGCAGCGCCGCAGCCATGTCCGCGCCCCAGTCGAACGTCACCGCCACCTCGGCGCTGCCGCGGCTGGTGGTGGAGCGCACGTCGCGCACGCCGCGCACGTGGCGGATCGCCTCCTCCACCGGCGTGGTCACCTCGATCGCCATCTGGTCGGCCGGGCGGTCGCCCGCATCCAGCGACACCTGCACGCGCGGAAACGCCACGTTGGGAAACAGCGCCACCGGCATCAGTAGCGCACTGGCGATGCCGCCGATCGCCAGCATCAGGGCGAGGAACAGCAGCGAACGCCGATGCCGCTGCATCCATGCGGTGACGCTCACCGGGCGGACTCCCGCACCGCATCGCCATCCGCCAGTTCGTAGGCGCCGAGCACGATCACCTTCGCCTGCGCATCGAGCGGACCCTGCACGCCGACGGGATCGCCCTCCGGGCTGCGCAGCGTCACGTCGACGCGTTTGGCGTGGCCGTGCTCGATCTGGAACAGATAATCAGCGTGCTCGTCGTGCAGCACCGCCGCACGCGGTACCGCCCACGCGCTGAAATCGGCGGTGCGGATCTGCGCCTCCAGTGCCGCACCGGCGACCAGCGCGGCGCCGGCTTCGGCCGGCAGTTCGACTTGCGCGCCGAGCAGATGGGTCTGCGGCTCGATCGACTGGCCGATCATGCGCAACGTGCCCACGAAAGCGGCCTGGTCGCCATACACGCTGCGCAACTGCACCGGCATGCCGGCATGCAGCCTCGCACCGTCTTCCGGCTGCACGCCGAGCTGTGCGACCAGCGCATGCGCCGGGGTGAAGCTCAGCAACGGCGCGTTCGCGGCGAAACGTTCACCCAATCCCACGCTGAGTGCGTTGACCACGCCATCGGCCGGCGCGCCGACGGTTTCCTGCGCGCTGCCGCCGCCGAGCGCGCGCTGCGCCGCCAGCGCGGCCTGTGCGTCGGCCAACGCCTTGCGCGCGGTCGCCAGTTGCGACTGCGTGGCCAGCCGTTGCGCCGCCAGCTGCTCGGTGCGCTGGAGTTCGCCGCTGGCCAGCTCCAGCGCACTCTGCGCCTGCTGGTACGCGCTGCGCGCGGCCGGATCGGGAGCGATCGTCAGCAGCGGCTGTCCGCGCCGCACGCTCTGCCCGGCCACCACATCCAGCGCCACGACCTGGCCGCCATGCGCGAGGCTGATCGCACGTGCGTGCTGCGGATCGCCCGCGGCGCTGCCCCACGCCTCGACGGTGTCGTGGAAGGTCCGCTGCACCGGCGTGGCGGTGGTCACCGCCACCTCGCCCTTCGCCGCGGCCGCTTCCTCGTCATCGGCGGCGCCGTGGCTGCACGCGGCCAGCAGCAGGCACAACAGCGGCAAGAGCAGCGATCGGTTCATGGCGTGGGCGCCTGCGTGGAAACGGGATGGGTGGCGATGTCGACATCGGTGTTGCCGAGCAGCGCTTCCAGCGCGATCGACTGGGTGGCCTGCTGCTGTTGCACGGCGAGCAGGTCGAGGTCGGCGGCCAGCGACCGGCTGCGGATCGCCAGCCAGGTCGGCCAGTCCAGCAGGCCTTGCCGCCACGCCGGTTCGGCCGCGCGGCGGGCGTCGGCCAGCTGCCTTGCGTGGGCGGTCAAGGCGTCGCGTTGCCGATCCAGCGTGGCGAGATCGGCGGCGAGCCGCTGCATGTCGCTGCGCGTGGTCAGCACGCGCGACGCGTAGTCGTCCTTCAACTGCTGCCGGGTCGCCCGCTCGATCGCGATGTTGCCGCGGTTGCGGTCGAACAGCGGCAGCGTGATGCCGACGCTGAAGCCGTGGGTGTAGACGGCGCTGGTGTCGCGCGCGCTGTTGAAGCCGATGTTCAACGCGGGAAACTGCGCCCGCACCGCGCCGCGCAGCTTGGCTTCCTGCGATTGATAGCCTGCCTGCAGCGCCAGCAGGTCCGGCCGACGACGCGGCAGGTCGGCCAGCGCCTGCTGCAACTGCGCCGCCGTGGGCGCGACCCGGTACGGCGCGCCGACCAGCTCCAGCGGTGCGGTCGGCGCCAGCCCGAGCAGCACGTGCAGGTCGCTGTCGGCCTGGTGCAGGGCGACCGCGTTGTCGGCCCGCTGCTTGCGCACGTCCGCGGCGGCATTGAGACCGGCGCTGGCGCTGTCGTAGGTGAGGTTGCCGGCGGCCAGCGCGGCATGAATGTAGGGCGTGACCTGCTCCAGCGCCGCCTGCTCGCTGGCCAGGCGGGCCTGTTGCGCGCGCAGGTTCAGCACCTGGTCGAACAGCAGCCGCGCCTGCGCCACGGTCTGCCACTCCGCCCACAGCAGCTCGAGGTTCACCTGCCCGGCCTGGCTGCGCGCCGCCGCCTGGCGCGACGAGCGCGTCAGCAAGGCGCCGATGTCTTCGCTGAGGCCGAGATTGAACGCCGTGGTCAGACCGCCGCCGGAGTGCTGCGGAAAATCCTCGCCGACGCTCAGCTGCGGATCGGGCAGCAGCCCGGCCGCAAAGGCCTGCGCGCGGGCCACGCCCAGTTCGTCGCGCTTGAGCTTCAGCGCCGGGCTGTTCGCCACCGCCAGCATCGCCGTCTCGGTCGCGTCCAGCCCATCGGCGGGATCGAAGCGATGCGTCGCCAGCGACGGCGGCATGTCGGCACTGGGTGCGACGAGTTGCGCCACGCCGGCCGCGCCCGCGCCCCGGCCCAGCGGCAACGGCGCGTAGCGGGCGCAGGCGGACACGATCAGCGTGACGGCGACGACGCAGGTCAGGCGCAGGCCGGATCTCGTCGCGGGGGAATGTCGCTGGTGGCCGGCATCATGCATGCGGCCATTCTGGAAGCTGCCGCTTAGTTCTTTCTTAACCGAACCTCGCCGGCTTTTGTTCCGAGCGTGACCAAAGAACATTGAGCTGGAGCGAAGAGCTTTCGTCCTCCTGCGGAGGGCGAGTTACTTTCTCTCGCTTGCCCGAGAGAAAGTAACCAAAGAGAGGGGCACCCCGCTTGCGCGCCTTGCGGGCATCCTGCCCGCAAGGTCCGCGGCCGGGTTCCGGGGTTTGTCGACAGCACATCCTGTGCTGACGCCAAACTGGCCGGCATCCATGCCGGCCACCCTGCGGGCTGATCCTCCACCCGCCCGCCGCTTCAGAGGGGACCCCGGTTAGAGCAACGCGCAATCCTGCGCGTACCTTTTAGAAGAGCCAGATCAAGAGCAACCGGCGGGCCGTGCCCGCCTACCGGAGCCTGCCAGCTTACGGTGACGGCCCCATCACGCGCAGCGCGAGGGTGGCGAAGGCGCCGTCGCGGGCCAGCGCGGTGATGCGGTAATCGCCGGCCTGCGGCAGGCTGATCGCGATCGCGGCATCGGCGTCGCTGCTGCCCTGCAGGCGACCGTTGAGCAGCCACTGCACGGTGGTTTGCGTACCCAGCGCGCGCAGCGTCACGCGCAGCGGGTGCTCGCTGTTCGGCGCCCGCCGCAGGGTGACGGCGTTGCCCAGGCCGGCGATGCGGATCGGCGTGGCGCGGTCGAGCGAGTCGGCCGCGCAGCCGGGCGCGAGCGGCGGCAGCGCGGAACGGGCGCGGTCGTCCACGCCCAGCCATGGCGTGGCCAGCGCGGGCCAGCGCGCCAGCTGGATGGTGTGCTCGTGGCTGGCGTGACAGGCACCGCTCAGACGCTGGCCTTTGGTATTCACGCGCAGGGTGAGCAGGCCGGACGACCACGCGCCGAGGTCGCGTTCGGCAAACGTGGGCGGCAGCGCGTCGTCGAGCACCCATGCGCTGCGGCGCTGGCGACACAGCGCGGGATCGGTGGCGGCGACCGCGCCGCCGAGCGGCCAGCAGATGTCGACCGACTTCACGCTGGCCGGTTGCGCCCGCGCGTGGCCGCCGCGCGAGGGCAGCATGTCGACGATCTGGAACAGCAGCGGCAACGCGGTCACCGCGCCGTACTGGCCGGGCGACGGCGTGCCGTCCGGACGGCCGATCCACACGCCGACGGTCCAGCGGTCGGTGACGCCGATCGACCAGGCGTCGCGGTAGCCGTAGCTGGTGCCGGTCTTCCACGCCACCGTGGCATGCCGGTTGATCGCGCCGGCGAGCGGGCCGCCCTCGACGTCGGCCGGGTTGCTGGCGAGGATGTCGCGGATGATCCACGCCGCGCCGGGCGACAGCAGCCGGCGCGCTCGCGCCGGTTGTTCCGTGGTGTAGCGCGGCGTGCCGGCGAGGCCGCCGTTGGCGAACGCGGTGTAGGCGCCGACCAGGTTCTCCAATCGGGTGGACGCGCCGCCGAGGATGATCGACAGGTTCGGTTGCGCCCCCGCGGGCAGGCCCAGGTCGACGCCGCCGTTGGCCAGCCGCGCCACGAAGCGGTTCGGCCCGACCCTATCCAGCACATCCACCGCCGGCACGTTGAGCGAGCGCTGCAGCGCCTCGGCGGCGCTGACCGGGCCGGAAAACGCCTCGTCGAAATTGCCTGGCTTGTAGCCGCCGAAATCCTGCGGCGCGTCGACCAGCAGGCTCTGCGAGTGGATCAGGCCGTCGTCCAGCGCCAGGCCGTACAGGAACGGCTTCAGCGTCGAGCCGGGCGAGCGCGGCGCGTTCACCATGTCGATGTAGCCGTGCCGCTGCGGATCGGCGAAGTCGCTGGTGCCGACGTAGATGCGCGCCTCCAGCGTCGCGTTGTCGACCACCAGCAGCGCCGCCGACGTGTGTGCCGGCAAGCGCGACAGGTACGCGCTGACCCGGTCCTCGGCAGCGCGCTGCAGGTTCGCGTCGATGGTGCTGGCGATGCGTCGCGCCTGCGGCTGCTGCCGGTGCAGGCGTTCGGCCAGCAGGGCCGCGGACAGCGGCGCGCGCAGCGAGCGCGCCACCACCGGCTCGATCGCCGCGTCGCGCACCGCCGCCGCGCTCCACACGCCGAGGTCGCGCATGCGCTTGAGCACCTTGTCGCGCGCGGCGCGCGCCGCCTCGGGACGGCGATCCGGCCGCAGCCGGCTGGGCGATTGCGGCAATACCGCGAGCAGCGCCGCCTCGGCGCGCGACAGCCGGCCGGCCGGCTTGCCCAGGTACGCCCACGAGGCCGCCTCGACACCTTCGATCGGGCCGCCGAACGGCGCGTGGTTGAGATACAGGTCGAGGATCTGCGCCTTGCTCAGGTGCGCTTCCAGCTGCAGCGCGCGCAGGATCTGCACCAGCTTGCCGCGGAAGCTGTGCGGAATCGGTTCGATGATCCGCGCCACCTGCATGGTCAGCGTGGAACCACCCGAGACGATGCGGCCGTGGCGCAGGCCGCCGGCGAGACCACGCAGCAATGCGTAGGGATTGACGCCGCGGTGGCGGTAGAACCTGCGGTCCTCGTAGGTCAGCAGCGCCTGCAGGTACAGCGGCGAGACCTGCTTCGCCGTGGTCGGGTAGCGCCACACGCCGTCGCTGTCGGCAAACGCGCGCAACGGCGTGCCGTCACGCGCCAGCACCACCGTGCTGCCGCTGTCGGGTGCGGGCAAGTGCAACGGGAACAGGCGGTCGAGGAGCACGGCAACGAGCAGCACGGCTATCATCGCGACGCCGCAGCCGCCTACGAACTGTCGCGTGCGTCTATGCTTTTCCGTCTTCACGTCTCGCACCGGGCTGCGGCATGTTGTTTCAATCAGCATCCACCCGGTTCGATGAGTGCATGACTGACCAGCAGCGCTTCCGGACGCTCAGCGGCGACGAACGAAGCTGAATACGTCGGGTAATCGCATTCAACAGAAATCCGGTAGTTCGCAGCAATGACCACCGCCTTGCCGCTGATGGAGAGAATGGTCCTCTTCTTCAGATCGCGTAGCGTCTTGGGTGAAATAATCGCCTTCACAAAATCCGTGTCATTCCGGAAGCGGATTTCATGTACGTGCCCTCTTTGCTTCCAGTAGGGAAGATGGTTGGCCGTTTCTTCATCCGGAATGAAATAGAGCTCCAGGAGTCCGTACTCGGTATCAGCCTCGGGATTATTCGACAAGTATCCGTAATGGTAGGTACCAGACACCACGAATCGACCCTGGAACAGCCCGACCCCATATTCGCCTAGGGACACAAACCGCACTGGACTGCCGTGTGGGATGGCGTAATCGAGACCATCCGCCACATGCACTGCCTTGGAATCCGCAGCCAAGGCGGAAAACGAAGCGAACACAGCCACCATGGCAATGACCGTAGCCATCCACCGGTTCAACCCGAGGGATCGAGCCTGACTCACGGCTCCACCACCGTCAGCTTCGCCGGCTCGGCCTTGCCGATGCCGCGCACGGCCGGGCGGTACATGTCCTCCACCAGCGGCGGCGGCACGCTGTACGTGCCCGGCGTCACCGCGCGCACCAGGTAGAACACGCGGGCCTGGTCGCCGCGGCTGAGGTTGAGGGCGGCGGCGTAGCGGTCGTCGCGGTATTCCTCGTGCACGATCTGCGCGGCGGCGTGCTGGTCCAGCTCGATGCCGTCGATCACCACGCCGGACCACGACTGCGCGCCACCGAGGTTGAGGTTCTCCACCTCCAGCCCGCCCGGCAGCAGATCGGTGACCAGGGCGTCGGGGACGTTCATGCGCGCCTCGATGCTCAGTTCGACGATCAGCGTGTCGCCTTCCTTCAACTGGCTGCCGCTCCACGGCTTGCCGTCGGTGGTGAACCAGCTGCGCCGCACGTCGATCTGCCTGGCGTCGGCCGGCGGTGCCTGCTGCGGGATGCCAGCGACGTCGAGCGTGGCGAAGATCGCCGCGTCGCTGGTCGGCTGCACGCTGACGCCGGCGCTGAGCTCGGCCACGCTGAGCGCGCGGCTCCAAACGCGCTGGTCCGGTGCCGGTTCGGTCTTGCCGTTCACCGTGAGCGTGGCGGCCAGCGGGGCATTGCTTTTCGCATCGAATGCCGCCGCCACGCGGGCGATCGCTGCCTGTTCCTGCGTGCTCAGGTACGACCACGACCAGCGGTAATCCTTGTCCTGCTGCTGGCGCACCCGAACGTTCGCGCTGGCGTTGCGCGCCCAGTCGACCAGCTTGGTGTCGTAGGCGGGCTTGCTCATGCCGTAGGTGTGGGTGAGCGCGACCATCAGCGCCAGGTCGCGCAGGTCCGAGCCGTAGTCGCCGACGTACCACGGGCGCTCCTTGCTCCACGCGAACGCCTCGTCGACGGCCTTCTGCGCGCGCTCGGTGTCGCCCATCAGCTTCAGCGCGATGCCCAGATGCACCAGCGGCAGCGGCGCGACCAGCTTCTGCCGTTCGTTGTCGAAGATCGCGCGCAGCGTGCCCAGCGGCGCACGGTTGACGCGCGCCAGCACGAAGCCGGAGTACGCCTCGTCGGCGATGCGCAGGTGGTCGTGCTGTTCGTACTCGTAGTACGGATGGCCGCCGGCGAGCAGGTCGTCGTTGAGCCGCTGCAGCGATTTCTGCAGCACGTCCTGCGGCACCGCGAAGCCGGCGTCGCGTGCATCCAGCATGAAGTCGACCACGTACGGCGTGGTGAAGGTGACGATTGGGCTGCTGCCGCCCCAGAAGCTGAAGTGGCCGTTGCTGGCCTGGAACGAGGCGATCCGCGACAGCGCGCCGTCCACCGCGGCCTTGCGCACGGCGTCGCTCATCACTTGCGCGCCCAATGCCTTGGCCGTCTGGCCGTCCAGGATCAGCGCGGCGTAGCCCTTGCTGGTGGTCTGCTCGATGCAGCCGTACGGGTAGCGCAGCATGTCGCGCAGCGCGGCCGCATACGGCAGCGGCGGCAAGGTGCTCAGGGTGAGCCGCGCGTTCACCGTGGCCGGCAGCAGGCCGGCGACCGCGGCGGCGCCGAAGCGTTCGGGCTTGCCGGCTTCCAGCGCCATGGGCGCGGTGCTCACCGTTTCCGGCCAGGCCGGGCGCACCGCGAATTCGAAGTGGCGGTCGACCTGGTAATCGTTGAGTTCGGCGTGGATGTCGACCGCCGCCACCGCGGCGCCCGCCTGCGCCGTCACCGGCATGTGCACGGTGGTGCCGGCGCCGTCCTTCAGCGGCACGCTCTGCACGGCCTTGTCCACCGTGATCGGGCCGCCGCCCTTGACGCTGACCTTGGCCGTGCCGTCCTTGCCGGACAGGTTCTTCAGGTCGAGGCTGATCATCGCCTTGTCGCCGGCCGCCATCACCCGCGGCGTGCTCGGCTCCACCACCAGCGGCGCACGCACGGTGACCGCGCCGTCGGCGTTGCCGTAGCGGCTGTCGGTGTACGCCAGCGCAGCCAGGCGCAGGCTGCCGTTGAAGTCGGGTACGTCGACGTGCAGCGTGGCCTTGCCCTGCGCGTCGAACGCCACCGGGCCGGCGAACAGGTCGACGATCTGCACCTTCGGGTTGAGCCGGGTGGCCTTCGGCAACGCCGCGCCGCTCATGTCGCCGCCGTAGCGCAGCTTCGCCTCGACGCCGTCCATCGCCTCGATGAGGCGGCTATACAGGTCGTACGCGTCGACGCTCAATGCACGTTTGGCGAACAGCCACGCCCACGCGTCGGGCACCGGGTAATTGGTGATGTTGAGCACGCCCTGGTCGACCGCGGACAGCGTGACGAAAGCCTGCTGCCCGGCCAGGCCGGTGGCCTGCACGCCGACCTCGAGCGGGTTGCCCGGGCGCATCAGCGCGGGCGCGTCGAGCTTCAGCGGGACGCGCCGGTCGTTGCGGTCCATCGCCACGTACTCGACGCCCATCGCGCGCGCCGGCGTGGTGTGCTCGGCCGCCTCGCCGCCGCGGAACACCAGGGCGGTCACGTAGACGTCGTGGCGCTCCCACTCCTTGGTCACCGGGATCTCGAAGGTGGCACCGGCTTTCGCGTCGATGTTCTTCGTGTAGAGCAGGTGGTCCGATTCCACCAGCAGCACGCCGGGCCCGTCGTGCGGCGGCGTCACCGTGACCTTCATGCGGTCGCCGGCGCGGTAGCGCGCCTTGTCCAGCTGCAGCTTGACCTTGTCCGGGCGTGCCTCCTTGCCCAGGTTCTCGTCGTCCCAGCTGTAGCCGGCGAAGAACGGGAACACCGTGGTGAGCTTCGTGGCCGGGTCGTACACCTCGACGCGGTAGCTGCCCCATTGCACCGGGAATTCGACGTGGGCCGATTTGCCGGCGGCCACGTCGATGTCCTTTTCCTCGATCAGCTGCAAGCGCTGGTTCGCATTCGACTGCCAACCGCCGCTGCGCTCATACAGCCAGTAGAAATCGCGCAGCTCGCGCTGCAGGCGCACCTTCAGGTGCGCGCCGGCGACCAGTTGGCCATCCGCGTTCGCGCGCACGATCTCGAAGCCTACCGGGCTTTCACTCTCGGCGCCCTGCTTCGGATCGAACAGCGGGCGCACGCCGACCAGCGCGTCGGCCGGCCAGTAGGTGCGCTTGAGCAGCCGCGTCACCGCGCGGCCGCCGCTCTCGTACACGCTGCCGGACAGGGTCACCGCCAGCGGCGCGACCGGTTTCACGTCGTCGGGCAGCGCCACGTCCTGCTCCAGCACGCCTTGCGCGTCGAGCTTGGCGTCGACCACGTCGTCGGCGCTCTTCGGCAGCTCGACCAGCGGGTTGCCGAAGAAGGTGTCCTTCATCGCCGCCACCGGATGCACGTCCGGCGCCACCAGCAGTTTCGCGGTGAAACGGTTGCCGTCGGCCGGCGCGCCGTACAGGTAGCTGGAGGCGACCTTCAGCTTCAGCGGCTCGCCCGGCGCCAGCCGCTGCTGCGGGCTGGACAGATCCACCTTGAGCCGCTCGGGCAGGAACTCCTCGACGTGGAACGGGAACGCCTGCACGGTCTCCTTGGCCGAAGGATCGAGGCGAAATTCCAGTTGCCACAAACCGGTCGGCGCGTCGGCCGGGATCGCCTGGCTCAGCTCGAAGTAGTTGAGCTGCTGCGGCTCCAGCCGCTTTTCCACCAGGGTACGGCCGTCCGGCTGCTTCACCCGCACGAACAGCGACTGCGCCTTCATCGGCTTGCCGTCGTCGTCGCGCAGCAGCGCCGAGGCGCGCAGCGTCTCGCCGGGACGGTACAGGTCGCGGCCGGACCAGGCGTAGACCTCGAACGGCGCCTGCCTGCGGCCGCTGATGTCGAAGTTGGACACGTCCAGCGCCGGCCGGTTGAACGGCAGCACCGAGACGTCCTTGCCGTGGCGCGCCACCAGCACGTCGGAGGCCTTGACCTTGTACGCGAGCAACGCGTTGCCGTCGGCGCCGGTGGTGGCCTTGAGCTTGCTGCGCCCGGCCGCATCGCGGATCTCGATGTCCACCGCATTCACCGGCGTGCCGTCGCGCAGCGAGGCCACGTGCAGCAGCACGTTGTCGCGGTACACGCGCAGGTGCAGGCCGAGGTCGCTGACGAAGAAGGTGGCAGTGTCGTAGCCGTCCTTGAACGTGCCGCCGGCCTTGACCACCGCCATGTACACGCCAGGCGTAGCCAGTTCCTTGATGTTCTGCACCGGCAGGTAGGTCACGGTGCGCTCGTTCGGCTCGCCGCCCAGCGTGTAGTGGTTGGCGTAGACCGAGTCGGCCAGCTGGGTGATCGGCACCCGGCTGCGCCGCTCGTCGCCCTCGCCGCAGCTGTTGTAGTAGGCCACGTCGTGGTCGAGTTCATAGCTGTCGCGATGGCCGTTGCGCGGGTAGCTGCAGAACAGGTCCGACAGCGCGTCGTCGCGCACGCGGAAGAACTCCACGTCGGCGTCGTGCACGTTCATCGACACCAGCGGCAGGCCGCGGGTGCCGCGCGCCGGCAGCACGCTGCCGTGCGAGGCGAAGCCGACCGCTGCCGGCAGGTTGCCGGAGTACACGTCGTGCTTCACCTCGTGGCCGAGGGTGCGGCCGTCGGCAGCAAGCAGGCCGGCCTTCAGCTGCACCGCATAGCGCGTATTCGCCTGCACGAACGGGAAGCTCAGCGTCTTGCCGTCGTTGTCGAGGCTCCAGCTGCCGCTGACCGCTTCGCCGTTCGGGCCGGTCACCGCGATCAGCGTGTCGAACGCCTGCGCCGAGGCCAGCGTGGCGTTGAAGCGCAAGGTCAGCGCGGTGCGCGAATCGCTGGCCTGCGAACTGGCCGAGACCAGCGCGAACTCCGTTCTTGCCGGCGCCGGCGCGGAAGCGCTGCCGGCCGGCGCGCCCTGCAGGACCGGCTTGCCGTGGTCGGGTCCGCGATGGCAGGCCGCCAGCAGCAGGCCCAGCAGCAAGCTGATCAGGACGCGGGACAAGACCCGGCGCGAAAGGCACTCGTACGATCGACGCGACATGAAACCTTCCCCCTGTAGGTTTGCATGGGAGTATCGCCGCAATTCATGGCGCCTTGAAGGCGTGGATCGGGCGCGCGTCTTGCGGCGGGGCGGCGTTCAACGCGGCGTCGACACGTCCTGCCGGCCCAGCCAGTCGCCCAGCTGCATCAGCACCTGGCCGCGCCCTGGCTCGGCCTCGTTGAACAGCTCGTGATACAGCGTGGAGAAGAAGCGGGTGGTCAGCCGCCCGCTGGAGGCGGCCTTGCGCGCGAACGCGCGGCTGCCGGCGGGATCGACCAGGCCGTCGCTGTCGGCCACCAGCAGCAGGGTCGGCAGCGCAAGCGTGGCGGCGTCGGCGATGCAGCGGGCGCCGTCGCGGAAGATGAAGTCGGCCAGCCGCGGCGTGATCCAGCCGTGCCGCAGCGGGTCGCGACGATAGTCGGCGACCACCTGGCGGTCGTGCGAGAGCTGGTCGAAATCCAGCCCGCTGCGCAGCGGCAAGCTCGGCGCGAGGCGGGCGAGCAGGCGCGCCAGCGCGATCATCCGCGGCGATTCCCAACTGCGCAGCGCCGGCGAGGACAGCACCAGCGCCGGCGGTGCGACGCGGCCGTCCAGCACCGCGCGCAGGGCAACCAGCCCACCCATGCTGTGGCCGAGCAGCAGCGGCGGATACGGCAGGCCGTTGGCGTAGTCGTGGTAGACGGTGGCGAGGTCTTCCAGCAGGTCGTCGCCGTGGCGCAGGCCGCCGCGCCGGCCCGGGGTCTGGCCGTGGCCGCGCTGGTCGTAGCCGCGCACGGCGTAGCCGCGCTGGTTGAACCACTGCGCCAGGCGCTCGTAGCGGCCGCCGTGCTCGCCCAGCCCGTGCACCAGCAGCACCGCGCCGCGCGACCGGGCCAGCGGCCAGTCGCGCAGGAACAGCGGCTGGCCGTCGGCCATGGCGAGCCAGGACGTGTGTTCGGTGCCGTCCGCAGGACGGTTCTGCAGTGCCGCGCGCATGGGTGGTTCCGCGTCCGTTTTGGTGGCCCGGCGCCGCCGCATGCGCCGGGCCGGGACTGGCATCAATGTTCCGTGACCCGCATGTCCTTCGTCAGCAGGTCGAGCTTGCCTTTCATGTCGGCTTGGGGCTGGGTGCCCGCGGTGCCGTAGAAGGCGGTGTACAGCACCGTGGACGGCGGCCCGGCCGGGGCGACCACGGCGTTGATCATCATCAGGTCGTTCTCGTAGCGCGCCACGGCATTGTAGGGATACTGCCGCTCCGACAGCTTGCGCCAGCGGCTGCTCAGGTCGTCGTCCAGCCCGGGCGGCGGCGCGACGTAGCGCTGGACATTGACGTTGTTGTGGTCGTCGGAGGCCGAGTCCTTCCAGATGTCCACGTCGCCGACGTCCCACACCGGCTTGCCGCCGTCCAGGAAGAAGCGGAAACCGAGCCACAGCAGGTTGTCCGGCTTGACCGGCTGCAGCGAGGACGGGTAAGAGAACGCCACCCGTTGCGAGGCATAGCTGAAACGACGGTCATAGTCGAAGCCGATGCGGATGTTCCTGAGCGCGGCCGGCTGCAGTGCCGGGTTGCCGAGGAAGTCCTTCCACTGCGCCAGGGTGCCCTGGTAGGTGACGTGGACAAAGCTGCTGATCTCGTCCAGGTCGAGCATCGTGTCGTGCTCGTGGGAGGGCGGCGTGAAGCGCACCAGCATCACGCTGCCGTCCGGCACCGGCAGCGAATACGTCACCACGAAGGCGTTTGCGTAGGGCAGCGGCCACACGCCGATGCGCCAGGATCGCTGCCAGCGGTCGACGTGGGTCGATTCGCGGACAGGCTTGCCCAGCGAGGTGATCTTCACCTTTTCGCCGGCGACCGCGCGCTGGAACATGCCGGTGCGCGCCAGCAGGTCCATGCGCGACTTCGCGTCGCCGTAGAACGTCGCCGCGGCCATCCCGTCGGGCCGGCGCAGACGGACCAGCCCGTTGCGGGCAACCCCGCCGGTCGCCACGTAGCCGTTGCCGTCCAGCGCGAAATACTGCGTCTGCTCGCCGACACGCCGCCATTCGCCGTCGCTGCCACGCACGATCAGGGTGGGAAAGCCGTTCAGTTGCGTCTGCTGGTGCAGCAGGCGTGCCGAGCCCGCGCCGTTCGGGAACAGGTTGGCGGACTCCTTGGCCAGCAGCGCCTTCAGCTGCGCGTCGCTGTTGGCGTCCATGCGCGACTGGAATTCGCGGTAGAAATCGCCCAGGCCGGCGGGCAGCGCGAACTGCGCCTTGAGCTGGCCGTTCTGGATCGTGTCGAACAGGTCGAGCTGGTAGGCGAGGCGCGACTCCATGACGGCCCGGCCGGCCGGTGCGTCCAGCACCTCGTGGATCGGCAGCGCGTAGTTGAGGTTCTCGTTGGCCGACTTCATCAGCACCACGCCGATCAGCTTGCCGTCCTTGTCCAGCAGCGGGCCGCCGCTGTTGCCGGGCGAGGCGGCGGCGGAGAAGCGCATCCACTTCCAGGCACCGTTCTCCTGTTCCGGCGTGTCGGAGGTGTACAGGCCATCGCGGATCACCACACCGGTGCCCAGCGCGTTGCCCACCGCGTAGACCACCTGGTTGAGCGCCGGGCTGGTCTCGATCGCCAGCGCCGCGTCGCCTGCCGGCGGCTGCGCCAGCGTGAACACCACGAAATCCTTGCCCAGCGAGAACTTCTCGATCTTGCCGATCGGGTACACCCGGCCGGCGGCGTCGCGCAGTTCGGGCGGCCCCCACAGGCTGTCCGCGCCGGCCAGCAGCACGTGGCCGGCGGTGACGTAGCGGTTGTGGCCGATCGCGAACGCGGTACCGATCGAATAGTACTTGTCGGTACGCTCCTGGTAGGGCAGCTGCTCCAGCGGCAGCGGCCGCTCGTAGCTCAGCGGGTCGCCGGCCGGCTTGGCCTGCACCACCTCGAAGGTGGCCGCCTGGATCTTCGGCAGCATCGCCGGATCGAGGCTGGCCGCGCGTGCCGCCGACATTCCCGCCAACCCCAGGCCGGCCAGCAGCAGCATGCCGCAGCGGCGGATGGCCCCTTCGCACCATGTACGCATGTGTTCAATCCCTTGCATCGGGCGCCCCCCGCGGACTCCCCTCGGCATCCTCGCGGGCAGCGGCCGACCTGCATCTTGGCATGGCCGCGCGCCGCTTGCATGGCGGGCGCGGGCCACGGCGCGGGCGGTGCGATGCGCCGCCGCGCCGGGCACCGGCGCGGCGGGATACGGTTTACAGCTCGGCGCGGAACTCCACGCCGATGATGCGCGGGTCGTTGACGAAGGCGGTGCGGTTGTTGAAGTCGATCGCGCCGGTGATCGCCCGCTTGTCGGTGATGTTGCGGCCGTACAGGGCGACCTCGCGGCGACCGTAGTCCCAGTTGTAGCCGAGCCGCACGCCGCCCTCGAGCAGCGGCTTGCCCCTGAACTCGGCCGAGTCGTACAGGAAGAAGTTCACTTCGCTGCGGTAGTTCCAGTCGGTGTAGACGAAGAACTCGCCGCTCTCGCCGTAGGGGATGCCGTAGCGCGCGGTGAGCGTGCCGATCCACTTCGGCGCGTTCGGCAGGGTGTTGCCGTCGACCAGCGCATTGCCGGCGGCGTTGAGCGGGTCGAGCACGGTGCAGCCGGAGCCGCACACGGCCACCGCCAGGCCCGGGTCCTGCAGCTGGGTGAAGTTGTAGCTGCCGCCGGCGGTGAGCACGAAGTTCGGCGTGAGGTAGGCCTCCAGGTCGAACTCGGCGCCGTAGCCTTCGGTCTTCTTCGCGTTGATCAGGCGGGTGACGTTGATGTCGCCGCCCACTGCGGTGAGCTGCTGGTTGTGCATGTTGTAGCCGTACACGTCAGCGTTGAAGCGCACGTGGTTGTCCATGCCAGTGGTCTTCACGCCCAGCTCGTAGCTGGTGATCGTCTCGGGCTTGGCTTGCGAGATGAAGTCGGCGAACAGCACGCGGCCCTGCACGCTGGGCGCGCGGAAGCCGTTGGCGACGCGCGCGTACACGTTGACGTTCGGGTTCAGCGTCCAGGTGCCGGTGAGGTCGCCGCTCCAGCGCGCGTCGTGCGGCTGCGCGGTCAATTGCAGCGGGCCGCCGCCGATCGGCGAGAGCACGCGGTCCACCTTGAAGTCGCGCGAGTCGTGCGACCAGCGCGCGCCGGCGCGCAGCTCGAAGTCGTCGGCGAGCTGGTAGTTGGCCGAGCCGAACAGCGCCCACGCCTTGGTGCGCTGGGTCTGCATGGCATAGCCGTCCAGCGCGTGGTCGTTGAAGGTCGCGTAGTCGAAGTTGCTGATCGCGATGTCTTCGTCGAACCAGTAGGCGCCGACCTGCCAGTTGAGCTTGTCCCGGCCATTGCTGGCGAGGCGGAATTCCTGGGTGATCTGGCGGTCGTGCGGCAGCGCGTCGGCGGTCTCGACCGGGAACGGGATGAAGCCCGGGCCCATCGGCGGGTGGAACACTGCGCCGTAGCCGCCGTCGACGTCGCCGAGGCTGTAGGTGGTGGCGCGTTCCAGCCCGGTGATCGAGGTGAAGGTCAGGTCGCCCAGGTTCCATGCCAGATGCAGGTTGCTGCCCCAGCTGAACAGGTGCTGCTTGTTGCGGCCGTCCTGCGCCACCTTGTCGCGGTCGAAGCCGGGCACGAAGCTGGGGCTGCCCAGCTCGATCGCATTGGCGCGGTTGACCATCGCGCTGCCGTCCAGCCAGCGCGCGTGGCCGTTGATCAGCGCGCTGAAGCCGCCGTCCTCGTACAGCGCCTGCAAGCGCACGGCGCGGTCGTCGTAGCCGCCCAGCGCGTCCTTCTGGCCGGTGTAGGTGTTGTCGATCCAGTCGTCGCGGTGCTGCGCCAGCGCGGAGACGCGGCCGGACCAGTGCCCGCCCAGCGAACCGCCCAGCGCGGCCTCGGCATTCGCGGTGCCGAGCGAGCCATAGGAGACGCGCGCGTAACCGCTGGTTTCCTGGCTCGGGCGCACCGACTCGAACTTGATCACGCCGGCCGGCGAGTTGCGCCCGAACAGCGTGCCCTGCGGGCCGCGCAGCACTTCGACCTGGGCCAGGTCGAACAGCGGGAAGCCCTTCAGGATCGGGTTCTCCTGCACGATGTCGTCGTACACCATCGACACCGGCTGCGAGGCGTTGAGGTCGAAGTCGCTGTTGCCCAGGCCGCGGATATAGAAGCGCGGGAACTCGCGGCCGTAGGAGGTCTCGGCGTATACGCTGGGCGCGCGCGAGGCGAGCTGCAGCACGGTGTCGCCGGACTGGCCGAACGCCGCCAGCTTGTCCGGCGTCAGCACGGTCAGCGCCATCGGCACCTTCTGCATGTTCTCCACCCGCTTGGAGGCGGTGACGTTCACCGTCTGCAGTTCGGTGGTCTTGGCCGGCTGCGGCTTGGCCGGCGCGGCCTGCTGCGCCATGGCGGCGCCCAGCGGCAGCGCGGCGGCGATGCTGGCGGCGAGTACGGCGAGACGCAACGAAGTGGCGACGTGCATGGTCGGTCCTTGAATGGCGGAGGGAGGACGCCGCGGCCGGTCCACGCCGGCACGCGTCGCCGCCGTATTGTCATACAGCGGACTTCCGCGTGAAAGGGAAGTGTGATCGGGTCAGCGCTGCGCACCGGCGGGAAAGACCGCCGGCAGCCGCAGTTCCGCCCGCTGTTCGATCTGCGCGGACGAGCGGCCGAGCAGCAGTCGGTACGTCCCGGCGGCGACGCGCCAGCCGTGGCCCCGGTCGTCGTAGCGCGCGAAGCGCACGGCCGGCAGCGCCAGGCGGACCCGCTTCGTCTCGCCCGGCCGCAGCGCCAGCTTCTGCCAGCCGACCAGCCGCGACACCTGCTCGCCGGGCAACTGCACGTAGAGCTGCGGCACGTCGGCGCCGGCGCGCGATCCGGTGTTGGTGACCGCGAATGAGGCCGTCACCGCGCCGGCCGCATCGGTGGTGACGGTCAGCGGGCCGTAGCCGAAGGTGGTGTAGCCCAGCCCATAGCCGAACGGGAACAGCGGCTCGCTGCCGCGGCGCTGGAACCAGCGGTAGCCGACGTCGGCACCCTCGATGTCGTAGTCCACCGTATCGGCGGGCTTGCCCTGCGGCGGCAGGCCGATCGCGGCCAGGCCGGCGCCGGCGATGGCCGGGCGCGGCAGCTGCGACGCGTCGCGCGGCCAGCTGAGCGGCAGCCGGCCGGACGGGGCCACTTCGCCGAACAGCAGCCGCGCGATCGCCTCGCCGCCGGCGTTGCCGGGGTACCAGGCCTCCAGCACCGCCGCGGTCTGCGCCAGCCATGGCATCGCCACCGGGCCGTTGTTCTCCAGCACCACCACGGTGCGTGGGTTGGCCTTGGCGACGGCGGCGACCAGCGCATCCTGGTGGCCGTTCAGCGCCATGCTTGGGCGGTCGAACGACTCGGCCGCCCACTGCTGCACGAACACCACCGCCACCGCGGACGAGGCGGCCAGCTTCGCCGCGGCCGCGATGTCCTCGCCGCTGGCGTAGCTGGCCTTGCCACCGACGCGGCGGGCGATCGCCGCCAGCGGCGCGGACGGGTGGTACATCACCGGGCCCGGCCACACGGTCGGCGCCAGCCCCGGCACCGCATTGCCGCCTTGGGCGGTCACCGCCGACGAGCCGCCGCCGGCCAGCACGCCCCGGTCCGCGTGCGCGCCGATCACCGCCACCGAGGCCAGCGTGCGTGCCAACGGCAGCAGATTGTCCTGATTGCGCAGCAGCACCGCGCCGGCCTCGGCGGCGTGCTGCGACACCTTCGCGTCGGCGGCGTAGTCGATCGGCGCCGCCTTGGCGGGGTGGTCGATCGCGCCGACCGCGAATAGGCTGCGCAGGATGCGCCGCACCATGTCGTCCAGCCGCGCCTGCGGCACCTCGCCCTTGGCGATCGCCTCACGCAGCGGCGCGGCGAAGAACACCTGCGGGTCGAACGTCTCGCCGGCCGATTCCTGGTCCAGCCCGGCCAGCGCCGACTTCGCCGCGCTGTGCACCGCGCCCCAGTCGGACATCACGAAACCTTGGTAGCCCCAGTCGCGCTTGAGCACCTGGTCGAGCAGCCATGCGTTCTCGCAGGCGTAGGTGCCGTTGACGCGGTTGTACGCGCACATCACCGAGCCCGGCGCACCGATGCCCAGCGCGATCTCGAACGCACGCAGGTCCGATTCGCGCGCGGCGACCCGGTCGAGCTTCGCGTTCATCGTGTTGCGGCCGGTTTCCAGGTCGTTGACGGCATAGTGCTTGATCGTGGACACCACGTGCTGCGACTGGATCCCGCGCACCGCGTGGCCGGCCATGACGCCGGCGAGCAGCGGGTCCTCGCCGGCGTACTCGAAGTTGCGGCCGTTGCGCGGATCGCGCAGCAGGTTGACGCCGCCGGCCAGCAGCACGTTGAAGCCCTTGCGGTGCGCCTCGCGGCCGATCATCGCGCCGCCGGCCTCGGCCACCGCCGGGTCCCAGCTGGCCGCCGTGGCCAGGCCGGAGGGCAAGGCCGTGGCGACGTCGCGGCTGTGCGCGTTGAGCGGGCGCGCCACGCCCAGCCCGGCGTCGGTCTCCTGCAGTGCCGGCAGGCCCAGCCGCGAAAGCGCCGGCGCGCAAGCCGCCGAGCCCAGCGCGCAGGCCGGCGCCGGCTTGCCGTCGGAGGCGCTGCCATAGGCGGTGGTGATCAGCTGGAACTTCTCGTCCTGGCTCATCGCCTGCACCACCAGCGCCGCGCGCGCATCGGGGGACAGCGAAGCGTTCATCCAGGGTCGCGCCGGCGGCTCTCCGGCCGCAGTGGCAGTGGCCACCACGGCCAGGGCGAAGGCACAGGCGGACAGACGGCGCGGACGACGGGACATGGGCGACCTCGGGCGAAGAAGGAAGGCGGCTGACGGCACCGCGCAGAGTGCTAACGTAACGTTTTCAGCGCAAGCCACTGACGTCACGAATCGGCGCTTCGCGCTTGCGTGCAGTGCCGATGGTACCCATCTTTCGGAGCACCATGTCGTCCCCGCTCGCCGATTTCCATCCTGCCGTCGCCGCCTGGTTCCGCGGCGCGTTCGCCGCGCCCACCGCGGCGCAGGCCGCCGCGTGGCCGTCGATCCGCGCCGGCCGGCACACCCTGGTCGCCGCGCCGACCGGCTCGGGCAAGACGCTGACCGCCTTCCTCGCCGCGATCGACGAACTGGTGCGCGAGGGCGTGGCGCACGGCGGCACGCTGGCCGATGCCACCACGGTGCTCTACGTGTCGCCGCTGAAGGCGCTGTCGAACGATATCCACGTGAACCTGGAAGCACCGCTGGAAAGCATCCGCGCGGAACTCGAGAAACTCGGCCTGCCCGACGTGGCGATCCGCACCGCGGTGCGCACCGGCGACACCCCGCAGGTCGAGCGCAACCTGCTGCGCAAGCAGCCGCCGCACATCCTGGTGACCACGCCCGAATCGCTGTACGTGCTGCTGGGCTCGGCCTCGGGGCGTTCCATGCTGGCGAGCGTGCGCACGGTGATCGTCGACGAGATCCATGCCATCGCCGGCAGCAAGCGCGGCTCGCACCTGGCGCTGTCGCTGGAGCGGCTGCAGTCGCTGTGCCAGCGGCGCCTGTTGCGCATCGGGCTGTCGGCAACACAGAAGCCGATCGAGAAAGTCGCCGACTTTCTCGTGGGGGCCGGTGAATACGCCACGCTCGCCGCTCTTGCCCCTCTCCCTGCTGGCAGGGGGAGGCTGGGAGGGGGTGAGGCTCTTGATCTTGACCTTGATCTCAAGCTCAAGAGCAAGAGCACCCCACCCCAACCCTCCCCTGCGACCGAAGGAAGTCCCTTTGGGGCAAGCAGGGGAGGGAACCCGGTCACCATCATCGACGTGGGCCATACCCGCCCCCGCGACCTCGCCATCGAAGTGCCGCCCGTCCCGCTCGAAGCGGTGATGTCTAACGACGCCTGGGAGGCGGTCTACGACCGCCTCGCCCAGCTGGTGCGCGCGCATCGCACCACCCTGGTCTTCGTCAACACGCGGCGGATGGCCGAACGCGCCGCGCGGCACCTGTCCGAGCGGCTGGGCAAGGAGCACGTGGCGGCGCACCACGGCAGCCTGGCCAAGGAGCTGCGGCTGGACGCCGAGCAGCGGCTGAAGCGCGGCGAGCTCAAGGTGCTGGTGGCCACCGCGTCGCTGGAGCTGGGCATCGACATCGGCGAGGTCGACCTGGTCTGCCAGCTCGGCTCGCCGCGCTCGATCGCCGCGTTCCTGCAGCGCGCCGGCCGCTCCGGCCACAGCATCGACGGCACGCCGAAGGCGCGGCTGTTCCCGGCCACCCGCGACGACCTGATCGAATGCACCGCCCTGCTCGACTGCGTGCGCCGCGGCGAGCTGGACGCGCTGGTGATGCCGCCGCAGCCGCTCGACGTGCTGGCGCAGCAGATCGTCGCCGAAGTGGCCTGCACCGAATGGGACGAGGACGCGCTGTACGCACTGGTACGCCGCGCGTATCCGTACCGCGAGCTCGCGCGCGCCGATTTCGACGCGGTGGTGCGCATGCTGGCCGAAGGCTTCACCACACGGCAGGGGCTGCGCGCGGCCTACATCCACCGCGACGCGGTGAACCGCCAGCTGCGCCCGCGGCGCAGCGCGCGGCTCACCGCGCTGACCTCCGGCGGCACCATTCCCGACACCGCCGACTACAAGGTGGTGCTGGAACCGCAGGCGATCATCGTGGGCACCGTGAACGAGGATTTCGCGGTCGAGAGTATGGCCGGCGACATCTTCCAGCTCGGCAACGCCAGCTACCGCATCCAGCGCGTCGAACGCGACCGGCTGCGCGTGGAGGACGCGCACGGCGCGCCGCCGAGCATCCCGTTCTGGCTGGGCGAGGCGCCGGGGCGCAGCGACGAATTGTCGTTCGGGGTGTCGCGTCTGCGCGAGGAACTGTCCGCACAGCTCGACGCCGGCGGCGTATCGGGTGCGCTCGCCTGGCTGCATGATCAACTCGGTCTCAGCGAAGCCGCCGCGCAGCAACTCGTCGACTACCTCGCCCGCGCGAAGGCCGCGCTCGGCGTGCTGCCGAGCCAGCACACGCTGGTGCTGGAGCGCTTCTTCGACGAGTCCGGCGGCACCCAGCTGGTGGTCCACACGCCGTGGGGCAGCCGCATCAACCGCGCCTGGGGGCTGGCGCTGCGCAAGCGCTTCTGCCGTCAGTTCAACTTCGAGCTGCAGGCGGCGGCCACCGAGGACGCGATCGTGCTGTCGCTGTCCACCAGCCACAGCTTCCCGCTGGAGGAAGTGGCGCACTACCTGCACTCCAATACCGCCGAGCACGTGCTGGTGCAGGCCCTGCTCGACGCGCCGCTGTTCCCCGCGCGCTGGCGCTGGAACGCGGTGACCGCGCTGGCGCTGCCGCGCTTCACCGGCGGCAAGAAGACTCCGCCGCCGCTGCAGCGGATGAAGAGCGAGGACCTGCTCGCCGCGGTGTTCCCCGACCAGGTCGCCTGCCTGGAAAACATCGTGGGCGAACGCGAGGTGCCCGACCACCCTCTGGTCAACCAGACCCTGCACGACTGCCTGCGCGAGGCGATGGACGTGGACGGCCTGCTGGCCATCCTGCGCCGGCTCGAAGCCGGCGAGATCGCCATCGTGGCGCGCGACCTCAGCGCGCCCAGCCCGCTCGCCGCCGAGGTGCTGAACGCCGCGCCGTACGCCTTCCTCGACGACGCGCCGCTGGAGGAACGCCGCACCCAGGCCGTGCAGACGCGCCGCTGGAACGCCGACAGCGCCGACGACCTCGGCCGGCTCGATCCCGACGCGATCGCCGCGGTGCGCGAAGAGGCGTGGCCGCAGGTGCGCGACGCCGACGAGATGCACGAGGCGCTGACCCTGCTGGGCTTCGTCACCGCCGAGGAAACCGCCGCCAACAGCGGCTGGCAGGAACGGCTGCAGGCGCTGGCGAAGGCGAAGCGCGCGACCCGGCTCGGCGACGTCTGGACCACGGCCGAGCAGTTGCCGCTGTGGCAGGCGCTGCATCCCGCCGCCGCGATGCAGCCGCCGATCGCCGCACCGGCCGAGTACGCCGCGCAGCCATGGACGCGCGATGGCGCGCTGCAGGAGCTGGTGCGCCATCGCCTCGGCGGACTTGGCCCGGTCACCACGAAGACCCTGGCCGCCTCGCTGGCCGTCGAGGCAGGCGAGGTCGAACCGGCGCTGCTGCGCCTGCAGTCCGAAGGCTACGTGATGCAGGGCCGCTTCAGCGCCGACGCCGTCGACACCGAATGGTGCGAGCGACATCTGCTGGCGCGCATCCACCGCTACACCATCGGCCGGCTGCGCCGCGAGATCGAGCCGGTGAGTCGGCGCGCGCTGATGCGCTTTCTGTTCGACTGGCAACACGTATCTTCGGCCACGAAGCTGAGCGGGCCTGACGCGTTGGCCGCCACGCTGGCGCAGCTGGAAGGCTACGAGGCGGCCGCCGGCGCCTGGGAAGCGGAGATCCTGCCGGCGCGCATCGCGGATTACTCGATCAACTGGCTGGACGAGCTGTGCCGCGCCGGACGCATCGTCTGGAGCCGCCTGCGCACCGGCAGCGGCGGTGGCGGCGGCCCGGTGCGCGGCACGCCGATCGTGCTGCTGCCACGGCGCGACATGGCCGCCTGGACGTCCGTCGCTGCCGACGACCCGCAGCAGATCCTGCTGTCGTCGCGCGCGCAAGCCGTCGCCGACGCGCTGCAAGAACGCGGCGCGCTGTTCTTCGACGAGCTGCTGGACACCACCCGGCTGTTGCGCACCGAACTGGAGGACGCTCTGGGCGAACTGGTCGCCACCGGCCGCGTCAGCGCCGACAGCTTCGCCGGCCTGCGCGCCCTGCTGCTGCCGGCGGCGAAGCGCGACGGCGGGCGGCATCGGCGGTTGCGCCGGCACCAGCTCAGCGGCATCGAGGATGCAGGGCGCTGGGCACTGGCGCGCGTCACCACGGCGGGCGACGGCAAGGTCGCCGCACCCGAGGCCATCGAACACATCGCCCGCACCTTGCTGCGCCGCTACGGCGTGGTGTTCTGGAGACTGCTGGAACGCGAGGCGCCGTGGCTGCCGCCGTGGCGCGAACTGCTGCGCGTGTACCACCGGCTGGAAGCGCGCGGCGAGATCCGCGGCGGACGCTTCGTCGAAGGCCTGGTCGGCGAGCAGTTCGCCCTGCCCGAGGCCATCGCGCCGCTGCGCGCGGCACGCGCGCGCGCGGACGACGGCGAACTGGTCTGCCTCAGCGGCAGCGACCCGCTCAACCTGGTCGGCACCGTGCTGGCTGGCGACAAGGTGCCGGCACTGCCCGGCGCCCGCATGCTGTACCGCGACGGCGCGCCGATCGCCGCACTGGTCGCCGGCAGACTCGTGCCCCTGACCGAACTCCCCGCCGCCGACCTGCAGCTGGCGAAACACGCCCTGCTGCGACATCCGCCGGCACCGCCACCGGTTCGAGCGGCGGCGCGCTGAGGCACGGCGCCGGGCCATCTACTTCGTTCGAGCAATGACACTCACGGCCACGGCCAGGAATGGAAGCGCGATCGCGCCTACCAGGCACACCTGCTTCAAGGTGCCGGATTCGTCCGGGCAAAACATGACGAGGATGAGGCTCATTGCCACGAGCGCCATGGCAATGGCATCGGCCCTTCGAACATTCATAACCCCCCCCTGACGGTCCGCTGGATGACCGCAACATATCCACTTCACCTATCCCGGAAGCCTTGGACAGCACATGGCCCGAGCCACTCCTTGCAAAGCCTGCTGCGCCCTCTGTATCCCATCACGATTTCCTGATCAGACTCAGGAGTATCAGCAATATCGAGCAGAGCAACACGAACACCGCACCTGACAGCAGCACATATTTGTATCGTCCCAAGTCGTTGGAGAAAAGCAGGCCAAGCACCGTTAACAGCAGCCCCACCGGCACAAGTGACAACCCAGCAACCATGCGATTCATAGCAACCCTCGTTTAGTTAAGCGGCGAGATCAGCTCCGAAGCGCAACGCCCTACTTCAGCCTGGCCATGATGCTCACCACTGACCTGCCCGCACCAGGTGTTCGATGCATCCCTCATTTATAGAAAGCCTCGAAAGCCAACAGCGATAAATTATAGGCGCCATGAAACATGGATCGCTGGATCGTATCCACCCCTTTCAGGGCCATTGCGCAAAGTACCAAAGATATAAAAAAGGCTACAAGAAAGACCAGCCTCGCACCATGGTGCGACCACGCAAAAAGTAACGAGCAAAGCAAAGATCCTGCGTAAGGCCCAATCCGCTTCCGCGCACCATCGAGCATGATTTGCCTGACGACCTTCTCTTCAAAAACCGGAATCGCCAGCGCGCTTAGCGCCAGGAAACCAAACAAAGCCTCGGAAGAAGCGTATTCAAGCCGCACATGCCTGTAGATCAAAAAAAAGAAAAAACCGCCGAGCACAACTCCGGCTGCACCCAACATGCCACCCGTCGAGGTGATCCTGACTCGCTCCGGATAAAGCATGAAGGCGCCTATGGTTGCCCCCACATACACGAATGCCTCCAGCAACTCATGACCACTACTCCGCACCCATCCGGACGCCATACCTACTGCCATCGTCAATATCAAGCCAATGACGAAGGCGTACCTATCCAGTTCGTTGGGACGTAATCTCATCTCGGCGCACTCCAACAAAGAGCCCGAGGAGTACCCTCGGGCCCCGCTAGCCTATTAGAACCAAGTAAGTATCCCCCGGCAAAGCCGGGGGCTTTAGTTATGTGAGCCGCTCAAAGCGGCTTGGGCGGGGTCGCTGACGCGGCCCCTCTGGTATGGCCACCTTACGGCGGCTGGCCTATCTCAGTAGTTGAAGCTGCTCCAACCGTCGATCCTCTGCCTCTTGATTGCGGATGTACGCCCGGATCACCTGCTCGTCTCGACCCACAGTCGAGACGAGATATCCTCGCGCCCAAAAGCTCTGCCCCACGAAGTTGCGCTTGCGCTCCCCATACACTCGCGCCAGATGGATTGCTCTTTCCCTTGATGAAACCCACCACCTGCGACACCGCATGCTTCGGCGGAATGCGCAGCATCATATGCACGTAATCCGACATCAAATAGCCTTCTTCGACCCGGCTCTCCTTCTGCTCGGCCAATCGGCGAAACACTTATCCCAGCTACTTCCGAAGCTCGACGTATAACGTACGACGACGACACTTCGGTATGAACACCACGTGGTGCAGGCACTCCCATTGCGTGTGGTTTAAGCTCTCGTACTCGTCCATCGGTGATTATCCTCTCGTGTGCTTGGCGGCTCACGAATTGGAGTTTCACCGATGGACTCCAGTAAACGTCAAACTTCTACTGCCTCCCCGGCAGAGCCGGGGGAACTCCCGATTGGTTTAGCCACCAGCGCGACAATGGCGCGGCGACGATGATCGATCCCAGCCAGTCGCCGCGTTGGGCGTCGATGACTTCCTGGCGAAACAGTCCCTGTGACAAACCCATCCGCTCCCTGGCGATACGATCGGTCGCTCGGGGCTGCGTCTTCGCACTGCCGCCGGCGACGGGCGACGGCGATTGTTCTCGCGCTGGCGATGGCCGTCCATAGGAAGATTTCGTGCTTGTAACGTATGGCGGCACCTGACACGCGCGCGTTTTATACGAAGCACGAGCTTGTCGCGCTGTCAGCGCAATGCACCTAAAGCTTGAGGTAGACGCCGCGCCGGTCCATCGCCCACACGATCAGCCACCACAGCGCCACGAAGGCCAGCGCGAACGCCAGCGATGGCAGGTACGGGCCGAAGCGCGGCGTCATCCAGCCGGCGAACCCGTGCTGGTAGAGCGATTGCTGCCAGCCCAGCGCAGGCAGCGCGATCTGCATCAGTTCGGAGCCGGCGTAGGCGGCGATCGCGTTGACGCCGAAGCGGCGGCCCAGCGCGGGCCAGCCGTGCCGGTCGATCAGTACGTGGAAGGCAAGCAGCGCCAGTGTGGCCCAGCCGGTGGTCCACAGCACGAACGAGGGCGTCCACAGGTTCTTGTTGAACGGCAGCCACGGCGACCACAACGCGCCGAGCAGCAGGCAGGCGATGCCGGCCAGCAGCAGCGCGCGGAGCTTTTCGCGGCGCAGCCAGCAACCCGCGTGTAGGCCGAGCAGAGTGCTGGCCAGTGACGGCAAGGTGCCGAGCAGGCCTTCCGGGTCGTGGCCGCGGCCGCTCGCCGGGTCGATCAGGTAGACGAAGCCGCCGAACACCGCGCTGTCGACGCGGCTGACGAGGTTGGTCCACGGCTCCAGCGAACCGCCGAGCAGCAGCAGTCCCCAGTAGCCGAGCAGCAACACCGCGATCGCCCACCACTGCGCACGTGGTTTGGTATGGATGGCGAACAGCGCCACGCCGGCGAAGCACAGCGCGATCCGCTGCAGCACGCCGGGGAAGCGCAGGTGCGCCTGTGGCAACAGCCACGCCGCCAGCAGGTTGATCGCCACGCCGAGCGCGAGGATGCGCAGTGCGCGCCACGTGGCGGCACGGGTCAGCGCGGACGGCGCCGCGCCCTGCTCCAGCCGCGGCAGGATCGCCAGCGCCACCGATACACCGACCACGAACAGGAAGAACGGAAACACCAGATCGGTCGGCGTGCAGCCGTGCCACGCGGCGTGCTCCAGCGGCCAGTAGACGTGCCCCCAGTCGCCGGGATCGTTGACCAGCAGCATCGCCGCCACGGTGCAGCCGCGCAGGGCGTCGAGCGAGGCGAGGCGTTTCATGCAGCGAGTAGGCACAAAAGAGCGGGAACACCTCCCCCTGCAAGGGGGAGGCAGGGAGGGGGTTGCTCGGGGTCGCCGGAAAGATCAAAAGCGAACCCCTCCCCGGCCCTCCCCTGCAAGCAGGGGAGGGAGCAAGCCGAGCCCGCCTGCACGGCGCGACTCACGGCTCCAGCGCCACGCGGTCGATCGCGTACAGCGGCCCGTCGGTGGGCGCGGTGTAGATCAGGCACAGCGCGCGTTCACCCTGCTGCGCCGGCAGCTCGGCCTGCAGCGTGAAGCGGCGCGCGCCGCGGGCGGGATCGGGCAGCGGCATGCTGGCCAGCACCACGCCAGCGCAGCTGTCGGCATGCACCACCAGCTCGCCGAACGGCGTGGCGCGCGGGCGCGACACCACCAGCTTCGCCTCGTGCGCCAGGGCGAAGTTGCGCGGCAGCCGCACCGCGTCGACGCGGATCGCGGCGACCTCGTCCATCCGCGTGGCGGGGAACAGCTGGCAGCCGTCGAACACGTTCACCGCGTACACCGGCTGGGTGCTCGGCGCGTCGGGCATGGGCTGCAGGCGCAGGCGGAAGTCGCTGCCGGGGCAGTTCGCCAGCAGGCCGCCGGGCAGGCCGAGCAGGCCGGCGCGATCGAGCACGCGCTCGCGCGGGGCGGCCAGCGCGCTGCCGTCGGCGGCGAAGCTGGCGGCCCGCACGGTGACCGGCAGCTGCAGCACCAGCGGCGCGTCGTAGCGCGGCGAGTCGGCCGTGGGCGCGCTGCCGTCCAGGGTGTAGCGGATCACGCCGAAGCCGGCCTGGTTGGCCAGCGCCACCGTGGCGCGGCCGGTGGCCAGCGCCACGTTGCGCTCGGTGACGATCTCCACGGCGAAGGCGCTGTCGGCCACGTTGACGTGCTGCGCGCGGTAGCGCCCGAGCTGCACCGGCAGACGGGCGAGGAAGCCCGGCCAGTTCAGCGCGGTCGCTGGCGACCAGGCCACCTCGCTGAGCGCATCCAGCCGCGGGAACACGGCGTGCTCCACGTGGGCGAACGCGGGCATGTGCTCGGTCCACACGTTGGCCTGCACGCCCAGCACGTGCTTCGCCTGCGCCGCGCCCAGCACGGCCGGCACGGTCGGGAAGGCGTACACGCTCTGCAGCGATTCCACGCCGAGGCGGCCGGCGTACTCGTCAGCGAGGTCGCCCTGCACGTGATCGAAATACAGCTGCGGGGCGGGCGACAGCACCACGTCGTGGCCCATCATCGCCGCCTTGATCGCGCCGTCGGTACCGCGCCAGGACATCACGGTGGCATCAGCCGGCAGGTTGTCGCCATCGAGGATCTCGTCCCAGCCGACCAGCTTGCGGCCATGCTTGTCGAGGTACTGGCCGATGCGGCCGATGAACCAGCCTTGCAGCGCGTCTTCGCTGGCGATACCGAGCGCGCGCATCTTCGCCTGCACCGCCGGCGCGGCCTGCCACTGGTCCTTGATCGCCTCGTCGCCACCGACGTGGATGTAGGTCGAGGGGAACAGCGCCATCACTTCGTCGAGCACGTTCTCGATGAAGGTGAAGGTGGCGTCGTCGACGTTGTACAGGTACGGGTTGATACCCCAGTCGACCGATACCGGCGGACGGGCGCCGGTGACGCCGAACCGCGGATACGCGGCCACCGCAGCCTGCGCGTGGCCCGGCATGTCGATCTCCGGCACCACGGTGATGTGGCGCGCGGCGGCGTAGGCGACGATGCGGCGAATCTGCGCCTGGGTGTAGTAGCCGCCGTAGCGGCTCGGCTGGCCGTCGTGCCCGGCATCAGGCGAGGTGCGCCACGCGCCGATGCGGGTGAGCTCGGGGTAGCGCTTGATCTGGATGCGCCAGCCCTGGTCGTCGGTGAGGTGCCAGTGGAAGGTGTTGAGCTTGTGCTGGGCCATCTGCTCCAGCAACCGCTCGATCTCGGCGACGCTCTGGAAGTGCCGCACCGAATCCAGCATCAGCCCGCGCCAGGCGAAGCGCGGCTGGTCGCGGATCGACAGCGCCGGCAGCTCGACCGCGCCCTGCTGCGCATCGGGCGTGAGCAGTTGCCACAGGGTTACCGCGCCGTAGAACAGGCCGGCGTCGTCGCGCGCGCTGACCCGGATGCCTTGCGGCGTGATATCCAGCGCATAGCCCTCGCGGTCCGCCACCGGCGCAGCAGGATCGCGTTGCAGCACGATCGCGCGTGCAGTGGTCGCCGCGCCGCGTTGCAGCGGCAGCGGCAGGCCGCGGGTGTGCGCGAGCAGGCCGGCCAGCCACGCGCCGGTGCGCCGGGTCGAGGCGGCATCGTCGGCCAGCACGATCGGCGTGCGCGCATCGACGGTGAAGCGGCCGGCGTCGACGTGCAGCTGCGCCGGCAGCGGCAACAGCGCAGGCACCGGCGGCGCGGCAGCACGGACGAAGCCGGCGCCGCCCAGCGCCAGAATCGCGCAGCCGAACAGGATCAAACGGCGGGTCATCGGCGGTCTCCGTCGCGGCAAGTGGAACACGCTAGCAAAAAAGCGGGCCCGGCAACGCACGGTCCGGGCCCGGTTGGGGAGGAGCGGGCCGTCCGTGGCCCGGGGTCGAACTTCGGCGTCAGAGCTTGAAGCGCAGGTTGAGGTAGTACTGCCGGCCGTTGTCGTAGAACGCGTACGGCTGTTTGCCGTAGGCCGCGTTCTGCGTGTAGTACTTCAGCTTCGGCTTGTTGAGGTTCATCGCGTCCAGCGACAGCGCCATCCAGTCGGTGATGTTCACGCCGAACGAGGCGGCGAGGTTGCCGATGCCCTGCTGGAAGTAGGTGTCGGTGCGGCTCACGCCGGCGTAGAACTGCGAGCGGTAGGTGTAGCTGATGCGGGCGTTGAAGCGCTGGTTCTCGAAGTAGCCCGACACGTTGTAGGTGTTCTTCGAGGTGCCCTGCAGCGGCTTGTCGCCGGTGGCATGACCGTCGGCGTAGGTGTAGTTGGCCTGCACGCCGAAGTTGTCGCCGATCGGCTGGATGTAGTTCAGCTCCACGCCGCGCACCTTGCCGTTGACGTTGGTCGGCACGCTGATCAGGTAGTCCGAGTAGACGTCGTGGCCGGCGTTCTGGGTGGCCTGCAGGTCCTTGAAGCTGCGCACCTGGTTGCCGAAGCTGACGTAGTCCTTCAGGTTCATCGCGTACACGCCGGCCGACAGCAGGCCGCGCGGTGCGAAGTACCACTCCACCGCCGCATCGAAGTTGGTCGAGATCAGCGGCTTCAGCTTGGGGTTGCCGCCGCTGCCGGTGTGGGTCAGGTCGTCGGCCGACACCGAGCCGGCCAGCGCGGAGTAGTCCGGACGGGTCATCGTCTGCGAGGCGGCGAAGCGTGCCACCCACTGGTCGTTGATGTCGAACTTCAGGTTGGCGCTGGGCAGCAGCTTGCCGTAGCTGTGCTTGTAGACGTTCCAGTAGTAGTCGCCGAACGCCGAGCCGGTGATCGGGCCGGTGACGCTGCTGGCTTCCGCGTCCGGTGCGGTACTGGTGTAGCCGATGGTCTCGTCGGTCTTCACGTAGCGCACGCCGACGTTGCCGCTGGCGATGCCCGACTCCCAGTTCAGCTGCACGTAGGCGGCCGAATCCTTCTCCTGCACCTTGTAGATGTCGTTGAAGTAGAAGCGGCTGACCGGGTCGCGGTTGGCGAACTGCGCATCGATCTGCGCCAGCTGGCCCGGCGTGTAGTACCAGATGCCGGACGGGAAGCTGCCGCCGAGCGAGCTGCCGAAGTCGCCGGGGTAGTTCTGGTGGCTGGTCGGATAGGCGGCCGGGTTCTGCCAGTCGGAGGCCCAGTTCGGCCCCTGCGCCACCTCGAACGGGTTGCTGCGCTCGTGCTTGGCGTAGCGGCCGCCGAACTGCAGCGAGGTGAGCGCGCCGCCGTCGAAGCTGAGTTCGCCGTCGAACTGCGCCCAGTCCTCCTTGTCCTTCACCTTGATGCGCTGGCCGCCGAAGATCCAGCCGGCCTGCGGGTAGATGCCCGACGGCGAGCTGTTGTCGCCGCCCAGGTTCCAGTTGGTCGGCTGGCCGATGCCGCGCATCATCCAGTTGGCGCCCGCGCCCACGGCGGTGCCCAGCTCGATCACGTCCTGGGTCGGGCTGGCGCCGCTGCCGCGGGTGGTGCCGATCTGGCCCTTCAGGTCGAAGTGGTCGGTGACGCGCCAGTCGGCGCCCAGCGTGAGGTACTTGGACTCGGACGAGGCGCCGGGACGCGAGATCTGGTCGTACACGCCGTACGGCGTGGTGCTGCCGGCCACCGGGGCGAACACCGCGTTGGTCAGCACGTTGTTGCTGACCGTGTAGCCCGGCTGCAGGCCCGCACCCGAGGGCACGAACTGGCTGGCCCACATCAGGTAGTTGCGGTTGTAGTTGTCGGCCTTGAGCTTGGAGTAGAAACCGCTCAGGTCCAGCGTGAGGTTGTCGGTGGGCTTGATCTCGAAGTCGATCACGCCGCCCTTGCGCTCGCGCTGCTGGGTGAACAGCGCCGCGCCGGTGAGGTTGGGGTAGTAGACGCCGGCCAGGTCCGGATGGGCGACGGCGATCGGGTCGTTGGCGCCGATCTGGTTGTAGCCGCCCACGATCTCCTGGCCGTTGCGCTGCAGGCTGCGCTTCTCGTAGAAGGCCTGCACCAGCACGCCGACGGTGTTGGCGTCGTTCTTCCAGTTGAACAGGCCGCTGAACTGCGGCTTGGTGTCGCCGGGCAGGTCCGAGTACACGCCGCCGATCGACGCCTCGGCAGTGACCGGCTTGGCGAACTCCAGCGGCTTGCGGGTGATGATGTCGACCGAGCCGGCGCTGCCGCCTTCGACGATGCGGGCCTCGGAAGTCTTGTGCACCACCACCTGGCTGACGATCTCCGATGGCAGCAGGGTGTAGCTGACGCTGCGCCCCACGGTCTGCACCTGGCTCAGCACGAACCAGTCGCCGGTGCCCACGCTGTGCCCGTTGACCAGGGTCTGGGTGAGGCTGGGCGCGGTGCCGCGCAGGCTGACGCGGTCGCTCTCGTCGAAGCCGCCCTCGCTGGCGCTGGACGAACTGATGTTGACGCCGGGCAGGCGCTGCAGCGTGTCGGCCACGTTCTTGGCCGGCAGCTTGCCGATGTCTTCGGCGGTGACCACCTCGACGTGCGAGGCGGCATCCTTCTTCAGCGCCAGCGATTCGGCCTCGCTGTCGCGGATGCCGACGACGGTGACGGTGGCAAGCTCCTTCGCCTTGGCCTTGTCGGCGCGACTCTGGCTGGCGGGGCCGCCCTGCGCGGCGTCCTGGGCGTACAGCACGCCGGATGCACACAGGCTGGCGACGATGCTCGCGGCTAGCAATGTCTTGCGGTAGTTCATGATCTCCTCCCCTCAGAGGCTGGCTTGAATCAAGACCGGCATGACGACGGTCGCGGACGTTGTGTAGTGGTTTGGCTTGGCGCCGTGTCGCCGGATGGCGTTCATCTCACTCTCCTGAACGCTCATCCAGAAACCAGCCTGCGGCGCCAATGACACCAAGCTGGCCGTGCTCGATCAGTCGTACGGGAACCTGTTGCAGGTAGGCGCGCATCACGCCCTTGTTGAAGTAGCGTTCGGCGAAGCGGCTGGCCAGCAGGAACGGCTGGATCTGCGGCAGGATGCCGCCGGCCAGGTAGACCCCGCCGCGGGCGCCGTACAGCAGCACCAGGTCGCCGACGAAGCTGCCGAGCAGGCCGCAGAACACCTCCAGCGCCTCCACCGCGGCGCCATCGCTGCCGGCCAGTGCGGCCATGGTGACTTCGGCCGGGGTCAGCAGGCGCAAGGGGCTGCCGCGCAGTTCGCACAGCGCGCCGTAGAGTTTCAGCAGACCGGGGCCGGACAGCGCATCCTCGAACGACACGTGCGCACGCTCGCGGCGGAACAGGCGCAGGATCTCGATCTCGCGTTCGTTGCCCGGCGCCAGCGATACCTGGCCCGCCTCGGTGGCCAGCACCTGCGCGCGCGGGTGGCCCGGCAGCAGCACCGCCGAACCCAGCCCGGTGCCCGGCCCCATCACCAACACCGGCCCGCTGGCCGCCGGCTGCGCGGTCTCGATGATCGGCCGGGTCTCGTCGGTGGCGATGAACTGGGTGGCGTAGGCGAGCGCCTCGAAATCGTTGATCACCGCCAGCCGCCGGATGCCGAGGCCGTCGCGGATCTCGCGGATCGACACCGGCCACGGCAGGTTGCCGTTGACGATCGCGTCGTCCAGCACGTAGCCGGCGCAGGCCACCGCGCCATGGTGCAGCTGGCTGCGCAGCGCCGCGTGCGGCGTGTTCGCCAGCTGCGCGACGAAGTCCCGCAGCATCGCGGTGAGCCCGGGCCACTCGGCGCAGCTGTAGCGGTGGTAGTGCAGCACGCTGACCGGGCACGGGCCGTTCGTGTTGCCGACGACCAGGCCGATGCGCGCATGCGTGCCGCCGACGTCGGCAGCCAGGAACGGCTGCTGCGGACCCGGCCCTGGCGCACCGACCCCGTTCGCTGCCGACGCGTCGGCCACGGCCGTCGCCGCCGCCGCCGCCGCATGACGCTGGTTCGCGACTTCCCCCACTGCGTTCTCCCGTGGCCGGTGACTCCCCGACCCGACTGCGCGGACGCGCGCCGGGTACGGCCTGATTCGGGCGGAGTCTGCTGTCGAAATGACAACGTTGTCAACCGGGCGGGCAAAAATTTTCCGGAGATTCGATGTGGCGACGCAGCATAGCTGTCATGGCACTCCGCAGCCGCTCGTCATGAGATCGTACAAATGGCCTTTTGCAGTGCATATGCATGTAATTTCGCCACGAGGCAGCGGCCTGCTGCACCGCCACAGGGGCAGCTCGCGATGGCCGTCCAAACGGTGCGGCCACGACCACCTGCCGGGGGCCGATCCAGACGACGGATTGACAACGTTGCACTTTTCGGCAATTAAGGAGACATTCCTGCCTGCCCCGGCCATCCGGCCGGGCGGCACGGCGACTCCGGGGAGCACCATCCATGGCAACCACGCTGGCGGCGGCGCCGTCCGACCGCACCCACCTCGGCCCGATGCTGATCATCGGCCTGCTGTTCTTCATCTTCGGCTTCGTCACCTGGCTCAACGGGCCGCTGATTACCTTCGTCAAGCTGGCGTTCCAGGTCGAGGACGTCTACGCGTTCCTGGTGCCGTCGGCGTTCTACGTGTCGTACCTGGTGTTCTCGCTGCCCGCGTCGCTGATCCTGCGCCGCACCGGCATGAAGAAAGGCATGGCGCTGGGCCTGTTCGTGATGGCGATCGGCGCGGTGCTGTTCGGCCAGTTCGTCAGCTGGCGCGAGTTCGCCGGCGCGCTGACCGGGTTGTTCGTGATCGGCGCCGGGCTGTCGCTGCTGCAGACCGCCTCGAACCCGTACATCAGCATCCTCGGGCCGATCGACAGCGCGGCGCAACGCATCGCGTTCATGGGCATCTGCAACAAGGTCGCCGGCATCCTGGCGCCGTTGCTGATCGGCACGCTCGTGCTGAACGGTATCGGCGATCTCGATGCGAAGGTGAAGGCGGCCGACCCGACCGCACGTGAACTGCTGCTCAACGAATTTGCCGCGAAGATCCACGCGCCGTACCTGGTGATGGCCGGCATCCTCGCGCTGCTGGCGATCTGGATTGCGCGCTCCTCGCTGCCGGACATCGAGGCGACCACGGCGAATAGCACCCCCGTCCGCGCCGGCGCGGCGCACACCGGCATTCTGCAGGTCCCGCACCTGTGGCTGGGCGTGCTGTGCCTGTTCCTCTATGTCGGCGTCGAGGTGATGGCCGGCGATGCGATCGGCACGTATGGCGCCAGCTTCCATCTGCCGCTCGACCAGACCAAGTTCTTCACCGCGTTCACCCTCAGCGGCATGTTGATCGGCTATGTCGTCGGCCTGCTGCTGATCCCGCGCTTCGTCTCGCAGCAGCGCTACCTGGCGATCTCGGCGGTGCTCGGCGTGCTGTTCTCGATCGGCGCCTACCTCAGCCGCGGCTACGTCTCGGTCGGCTTCGTCGCCGCGCTCGGCTTCGCCAACGCGATGATGTGGCCGGCGATCTTCCCGCTGGCGATCAAGGGCCTGGGCAGCCTGACCGAGCGCGGCTCGGCGCTGCTGATCATGGCGATCGCCGGCGGTGCGGTGGTGCCGCAGCTGTTCGTGCACCTGAAGCAGCACGTCGATTTCCAGCTCGCCTTCGCCCTGCTGATGGTGCCGTGCTACCTGTACATCCTGTACTACGGACTGGCCGGCCACCGGGTCGGCCAGCACATGGATTCGCTACGGCCCAGGCTCTAGGCTAGGATGCTCACGCCGCCGCACCGACGCGTGCGGCGCTGCCGGCACGATGGCGCGACCGGCGACCATTCCTTTCGATACACGAGGTTCAGCGGGTGCGCAGCGCCACCATCAAGGATGTCGCGGAACGGGCCGGCGTCTCGCTGAAGACCGTCTCGCGGGTGATCAACAACGAACCGTCGGTGCACGCGCGCACGCGCGAGAAGGTGCAGCGCGAGATCGACGCGCTCGGCTACCAGCCCGACCCGTCCGCGCGCAGCCTGCGCAGCACGCGCGCCTACGCGATCGGCCTGGTCTACGACAACCCGAACGCGCACTACATCATCAACCTGCAGCGCGGCGTGCTGGCGGCGTGCCGTTCGAGCGGCTTCGGCCTGCAGATCCATCCGTGCGACTCGTCCTCGCCGAAGCTGGCCGAGGAACTGCGCGAGCTGGTGCATCGCTCGCGCCTGGCCGGGCTGGTGCTGGCGCCGCCGATGTCCGAGCAGCCGGCGCTGATCCACGCGCTGAGCGCGGCCAAGGTGCCGTTCATCCGCATCATCTCCGCACGCGAGGACCCCGCCGACGGCTCGCCCTGCGTCTACGTCGACGACCGCGACGCGGCCTATGCGATCACCGAGCACCTGATCCAGCTCGGCCACCAGCGCATCGGCTTCCTGTGGGGCGGCCGCGAACACCGCTCCAGCCAGGAACGCTACCAGGGCTACGCCGACGCGCTGAAGGACTACGGCATCGCGCTCGACCGCAAGCTGATCGTGCCCGGCGACTACACCTTCGACGACGGCTTCCGCGGCGCGCGCAAACTGCTGGCGCTGAAGGACCGCCCCAGCGCGATCTTCGGCTCGAACGACGAGATCGCCGCCGGCGTGCTCGCCGCCGCGCACTCGGACGGCATCAACGTGCCGTACGAACTGTCGATCGCCGGCTTCGAGGACAGCCCGTTCTCCAAGCAGTCCTGGCCCGCGTTGACCACCGCGCGCCAGGCCACCGAGGACATCGCGCGGCACGCCGCGCAGCGGCTGATCGGCGACCTGCAGCGCGAGGCCAACGGCGAGCCGATCGACAGCCGCAACGAAGGCTTCAGCCCGGAACTGGTGGTGCGCGGCTCCACTGCGCCGCGGCACAGCGCGCCGTCCGGGCGCGGCGCCAGGCGCAAGCCGGCTACTTGACGTTGTCGGTCTGCCCGATGAAGCGCCCGACGTTGTCGTGCAGCAGCTTCAGCGAGGTCTCGTGCGCGTACACCATGTGCCCGGACGGATACCACGCATAGCTGATGTTGGCCTCCAGGCTGGCCGGGATCGGCAGGTGGTGCATCTCGTAGTCGGCGGCGAAGTACGGCGTGGCCAGGTCGTAGTAGCCGCCGTGCAGATAGACCTTGAGGTTGGGGTTGGTCTTCATCGCCATGGCCAGGTCCGGCATCACGTTGGTCGACGACTGCAGCGCCTCGCCGTGCACGCCGGGCGCCTTGTGCGAGAAGTCCCAGTGGTCGATGTCGGCGAACAGCCGGTACTGCCGGCCCTGGCCGAACTTGAGGTCGCGCCGCACGTAGTCGTTGAACGCGGCCACGTAGGCCGAGCTGATCGCCGAGGACTGCGGGTCGTACTCGGAATCCTTGCTCAGCGGGTCGATCGACGGCCCCGCGAAGCGGCTGTCCAGCCGGCCGGTGGTGATGTCACCGTCGGTCTGCAGTTCGTGCTCGAACATGCCGCCGGTCACGCGCAGGTTCGCCTTCAGCAGGTAGGCCACCGGCAGGCCGGTGTACTCGTGCAGTTTCTGCGCCACCGCCTGCCTGCGCGCGTCGTCCAGGCGTGAGCCGGCCATCAGCGCCTGCGCGTAATCGCCCAGCGCGTACTGCTCCACCTCGCGCAGGAACGGCTCCAGCGCGGCCGGCTGCTGCGGCAGCTTGTGGTGGTAGAACGCGGTGGCGGCGAAGGTCGGCAGCGCCAGCTCGTACGGCAGGTCGATGCCCGGGTTGAACTCCGGCCCGTCGATGCTGGTGTCGAAGCTGAGGATCTGCGAGAGCAGGATCACCCCGTTCAGGTCGACGCTGTCCTCGTTCTCCAGGATGTTGGCCAGCACTGCCGAGCGGGTGGTGCCGTAGCTTTCGCCGAACAGGTACTTCGGCGAGTTCCAGCGGTCGTACTTCGACAGGAAGCGGGTGACGAACTGGGCGAACGCATGCCCGTCGCCGTCGACGCCGTAGGTCGCCTTCTTGCGCTCCTTCATCTGCTCGTCGCGCTTGGACTTGTCCGTGTCGGCGGCGATCAGCCGGCTGAAACCGGCGCCGGGCGCATCGATGAACACCAGGTCGGAGGCGTCGAGCAAGCTGTAGTCGTTGTTGACCAGCCCGTACGGCGCCGCCGGCGTGTGGCTGTCGTCGCTGGTGACCACGCGCTTCGGGCCGAACGCGCCCATGTGCAGCCACACCGTGGCCGAACCGGGGCCGCCGTTGTAGATGAAGGTGATCGGCCGCTTGGTCGCCGCCGCGCCTTTCTTGAAGTAGGCGACGTAGAACATGCTGACCTGCGGCTCGTCTTCCTTGTCGCCCGTGCCGTGCAGCACCAGCGTGCCGGCCACCGCCTTGTAGTCGACGCGATGGCCCTCGACCGACACCGAACCCTCGCTGGCCGACGACTGCGGCTCGACCAGGGTTGCGTCAGGCTTTTCCGGTCGGGCCTTGTCGTCCTTCTTGTCCGGGGCGGCGACCGCGGCCGAACTCAGCCACAGCACCGATAACGCAACGACGAAAGGGAGTTTGCGCACGGCCGGAATCCCCGATAGCTGGGGCACCACCGCCCCGAAGCGTCACAGCATAGGCACCGCGGCCGCGCGATTTCATAGCCCAGAAGTCACTGCTCAACCGTGCGCGATCACCCCGATCGCCAGCAACGCCAGCCCCACCCCAGCGAGGTTGAGCCGGCTCAGCCGCTCGCGGAACAGCAGCAGGCCGACCAGCGCGCCCAGCGCGACCACGCCGAGGTTCATGCTGGCGAAGACCAGCGCCGGGTGCTGCGGCAGCGCGCGGTGGCCGCGCAGGTAGAACAGGATGTTGCCGAAGTTGGCCAGGCCGAGCAGCGCGCCGGCCAGCGCGCTGCGCGCGGTGAAGCGGGCCTGCCCCCGCGCGCGCCGCCACAGCTGCAGCGCGAAGGCGACCAGCAGGGCCAGCGCGAACATCGCCTGCAGCGAGGCGCCCAGCGGCACGCCGGCCTGGGCCACGCGCTTGAACAGGATGTCGATCACGCCGAAGCCGGCGAATACCGCCAACGGATACAGCCACCCCGCCGTGCCGCGCGTCACCGTGCCGTGCCCGCTGCGCCAGACCATGCCCAGCAGGGCGAGCAGGCCCAGCGCGATGCCCAGCGCCTTGAATGCGGTGAGCCGTTCGCCGAACAGCACGAACGCAGCCAGCAGCGACAGCAGCAACGACAGGCGCTGCGCCGCGTCGCTGCGCACGATGCCGGCATGGCGCACGGACGCGGCCAGCGCCAGGAAGATCGTGGGCAGCAGGATGCCCAGTGCGGCCAGTGCCAGCCTCGGCACGCCCGGCGCGCACAGCGTGGCCAGCGACGGCTGCAGCAGCCACGCGGTGAGCGCAGCGGCGACTACGTAGTTCCAGGCGATCGCCTGGCCCACGTCGACGTCGAAGCGCCGCGCCAGCTTCAGCAGCACCGACACCAGCACGCTGCACGCCACGCTGAGCAGTACGTAGATCATCCCTCACTCCGGCCGCGGCAAACCGCCATTGTGCCGCAGCGTGGCCGTTGCTCAGAACGCATCCAGCGGGATTTTCAGGTAATGCACGCCGTTGTCCTCGGCCGGCGGCAGCCGGCCCGCGCGCATGTTCACCTGCACTGCCGGCAGCAGCAGCGGCGGCACGGCCAGCGTGGCGTCGCGCGCGCGGCGCAGGGTGACGAACTCGGCCTCGCCGATGCCGTCGTGCACGTGGACATTGCCGGTGCGCTCGGCCGCCACCGTGGTCTGGTGCGCGAACGTCTCGCGGCCGGGCGCCTTGTAGTCGTGGCAGAGGAAGATCCGCATGCGGTCCGGCAGCTCGAAGAGGCGCCGGATCGAGCGGTACAGCGTCGCCGCGTCGCCGCCGGGAAAGTCGCAGCGCGCGGTGCCGTAGTCGGGCATGAACAGGGTGTCGCCGACGAATGCCGCATCGCCGATCACGTGCGTCATGCACGCCGGCGTATGGCCGGGCGTGTGCAGCGCCTGCGCCTCGATGCCGCCGACCAGGTAGCGCTCGCCGTCGGCGAACAGGTGGTCGAACTGGCTGCCGTCGCGGGCGAAGCCGGCGCCGGCGTTGAACAGCTCGCCGAAGGTCGCCTGCACCGCGCGCACGTGCTCGCCGATGCCGATCCGGCCGCCAAGCTGCGCCTGCACGTACGGCGCCGCCGACAGGTGGTCGGCGTGCACGTGCGTCTCGATGATCCAGTCGACCGCCAGCCCCTGCGCCTGCACGAACGCCACCAGCGCGTCGGCCGACGGGTGCCCGCTGCGCCCGGACGCCGCGTCGTAGTCGAGCACCGCGTCGATCACCGCGGCGCGGCGCGTGGCCGGGTCCGCCACCACGTAGCTGAAGGTGTGGCTGGCGGCGTGGAAGAACGCCGTCACGTCGGGCTGTGGCATGGAGGCTCCCCCGTTGGGTGATCGAAGCGCGGCCGCGCGCGGCTCAGGCCCGCGACTTCCGTGTGCGCGATTTTTCCGCAGGCGCGCAATAGATGCCATACAGCGCGTCGATGATCCGTTCGGCCGGCCCCGGCGCGAGCGCGTACCAGATGGTCTGCGACTCGCGCCGCGTGCTCACCAGGCCTTCCTCGCGCAGCCTGGCCAGGTGCTGCGAGAGCGCGGACTGGGCCAGGTCGGGCAACTGCTCATTGATCTGCCCCACCGACATTTCGTGGTCGACCAGCAGGCACAACACGCGCAGGCGCTGGGCGTTGCCGAGCGCCTTGAGCAGCCGCGACGCATCGTCGGCGCAGGCACGCATGGCGCCCAGGTCCGCATGGTTCGGTAACGGCATGGCTGCGCCTCCGGGCAGGTCGGTCCGCGGGATGTCAGGGCTTGACTTTAGCACAGCCATCTAAATAAGCTATATCTAATGTAGATTTTTCTATTAGCGGATGTTGACCCTGGTCAAGCCGCCGCACCGCACCAGCGCCTACCGTGGCAACTGGCTTCAGCCGAGATGAGCAGTCCCGTTTCCACACATCCCAGAGGAGTGTCGAGCCATGGCAAACATCATCATCCTTGGAGCAGGCCTGGGCGGCATGTCGGCGGCCTACGAGATCCGCGACACCGTGGGCAGCGAACACGCGATCACCGTGGTCGGCGAAGGGCCGCAGTTCAACTTCACGCCGTCCAACCCCTGGGTGGCGGTGGGTTGGCGCAAGCAGGACGAGATCCGGGTGGACGTCGCCCAGCCGCTGGCCCGGCGCGACATCCATTTCATCGACGCCAGCGCCAGCAAGGTGCGCCCGGCGGATAACCGGATCGAGCTGGGCGACGGGCGCACGCTCGACTACGACTACCTGGTGATCACCACCGGGCCGCGCCTGGCGTTCGAACGGGTGCCGGGCAGCGGGCCGGACGGGTTCACGCAGTCGATCTGCACCGGCCCGCACGCGCACCGCGCCTGGCTGGCCTACCAGGAGTTCCTGAAGCATCCGGGGCCGATCGTGATCGGCGCGGCGCAGGGCGCCAGCTGTTTCGGCCCCGCCTACGAGTTCGCCATGATCGTGGACACCGACCTGCGCCAGCGCAAGCTGCGCGACCGGGTGCCGATGACCTACGTCAGCGCCGAACCGTACATCGGCCACATGGGCCTGGGCGGCATCGGCGACTCCAAGGGGTTGCTCGAATCGGAACTGCGCCAGCGCCACATCAAGTGGATCACCAATGCGCGGGTGACCTCGGTCGAATCCGGCAAGATGCATGTCGAGCAGCTGGACGAACGCGGCCAGCTGCAGCAGCAGCACGAGCTGCCGTTTGCCTTCTCGATGCTGCTGCCCTCGTTCGCCGGCGTCGACGCGGTGAAGGAGGTCGAAGGCCTGGTCAACCCGGGCGGCTTCGTGCTGATCGACGAATTCCAGCGCAACCCGAGCTACCCCAACGTCTACGCCGCCGGCGTGTGCGTGGCGATTCCGCCGGTGGAAGTCACGCCGGTACCCACCGGCGCGCCCAAGACCGGGCTGATGATCGAGTCGATGGTCACCGCCATCGCGCACAACCTGCGCGACGCCATCGCCGGCCGGCCGCCGCACGCGCGCGCCACCTGGAACGCGATGTGCCTGGCCGACATGGGCGACCGCGGCTTCGCCTTCATCGCCCTGCCGCAGATTCCGCCGCGCAACGTGACCAAGGCGATGACCGGCAAATGGGTGCACCTGGCCAAGGTCGCCTACGAGAAGTACTTCCTGCGCAAGATGCGCAAGGGCCAGGCCGACCCGATCTACGAGAAAACCATCATGGAGGCGTTCGGCATCGACCGCCTGAAACCGGACGTCAAGGCCGACGAGACGCCGGCTCCATGACCGCCCGCAGCGAGGCTGCCCCCATGAAGGGCCGACGCGCCGCGCCACCCTCCATCCACTGCAGGAGAACAACATGACCATCGAAAACGCGGTACGGGCCTTCGCCGGCGCGGTGATCCTGATCAGCCTGGGCCTCGCCCACTTCGTGTCGCCCGGCTGGTTGTGGCTGACCGCCTTTGTCGGACTGAACCTGTTCCAGTCCGCCTTCAGCGGCTTCTGCCCGCTGGCCACCGTCCTGCGCAAGCTCGGCCTGAAGCCGGCCTGCGCGGTCAAGTCGTGAACGCGCCGCGCGCGAGTGAGGCAGGCACCATGTACTACATTGTGGAATCGGCAAAATCGTTCGAGGACGCGGTCGGCGATCTCGACGCCGCGGTCAAACGCCACCAGTTCGGCGTGCTGCACGTGCATGACCTGGGCGCCACCTTGCGCAGCAAGGGCTTCGCGTTCGCCGAGCAGTGCAAGGTGTTCGAGGTGTGCAGCCCGCGCCACGCCGCCAGCGTGCTGGCTACCGACCTGCGCATGAACATGGCGCTGCCCTGCCGCATCTCGGTGTACACCGAACACGGCCGCACGCGCATCGGCATGATCAAGCCGGTGCCGATGCTCGGCATGCTCTCGCAGGATGCCTCGCTGGCCGCGATCGCGCAGGAGGTCGAAGGCGCGACGATGCGGATGATCGACGAGGCCGCATGAGCATGCACCGACACCGCCTGCTGCCCGTTGCGCTGCTCGCACTTGGCCTGCTCGCCGGCTGCGGCGGCAAGCCATCCGCCGGCGCCGGCGCGGCGAAACCGCCGGCCCTGGCGGCGATCGTCGTGCGCGCGGAGGACGCGCGGCGGCAGCAGCTCTGGGACGGCGTGGTCGAGGCCGTGCAGCAGGTGACGATCACCGCGCAGACCAATGCGCGCGTGCGCGAACTGCCGCACGACGTCAACGACGTGGTGGCCAAGGGCGAGGTGCTGGTGCGCTTCAGCGACGTGGAGCAGCAGTCCGCGCGCCAGGCCGCGCAGGCGCAGTTGGCTTCGGCCGAGGCGACCTACAAGGATGCGCAGGCGTCGTTCGAGCGCATCGCGGCGGTCTACGCGAAAGGCTACGTGTCCGCCGCGCAGATGGACCAGCAGCGCGCCGCGCGCGATGCGGCCCGGGCGGCGCGCGATGCCGCGCGCGCGCAGCTGGCGAATGTCGGCCAGCAGCTGGACTACACCGTGCTGCGCGCGCCGTTCGCCGGCATCATCACGCGCCGCTTCGTGCACGTGGGCGAGGCGGTACAGGCCGGGCCGCCGTCGCCGCAGCCGCTGATCCAGCTGCAGGCGCTGGACCAGCTGCGGGTCAACGTGCAGGTGCCGCAGAGCGCGGTCGAGGCGATCCGCCAGTTCCACTCGGCGCAGGTGCTGAGCGGCGAGCGGCGCATTCCGGCCGGCGCGGTCGAGGTGTTTCCCTACGCCGACCCGCAGACCCACACGTTCAACGTGCGCCTGCCGCTGCCGGCGGACAGCGGCGGCCTGTATCCGGGCATGACGGTGAAGGTGGCGTTCGCCACCGGCGCGGCGAAGCGCCTGCTGCTGCCCGCCTCGGCGCTGGTCCGCCGCGGCGAACTGGTCGGCGCCTACGTGATCGACGCGCGCGGGGTGAGCCTGCGCCAGCTGCGCATCGGCGAGCACGACGGCGAGCAGGTCGAGATCCTGGCCGGGCTCGACGATGGCGAGCGCGTGGCCCGCGACCCGCAGGCGGCCCGAGCCTGGCTGGTCGCGCGGCACGCCGCCGGCCAGTCCTCCAGCGGCGCGTCCACCCATGACTGAGCCGGTCCGACTGGGTATCTCCGGGCGCATCGCGCGCGCGTTCCAGGCCTCGCAGATCACGCCCCTGCTGGCGCTGGCCGGGCTGCTGCTGGGCATCGCCGCGGCGGTCATCACGCCCAAGGAGGAAGACCCGCAGATCGAGGTGACCATGGCCAACGTGCTGGTGCCGTATCCGGGCGCCAGCGTGCAGAGCGTCGAGAATCTGGTGAGTTTTCCGCTGGAGCAGAAGGTCGCCGAGATCAAGGGCGTCAAGCACGTCTACTCGATGAGCCGCGCCGGCATGGCGGTGGTGACGGTGGAGTTCGACGTCGGCGTGCCGCGCCAGCAGGCGCTGGTCGACCTGTACAACAAGCTGTACTCCAACGCCGACTGGGTGCCGGCCGGGCTCGGCGTCGGCCAGCCGCTGGTGAAGCCGTACGGGATCGACGACGTGCCGATGATGGCGGTGACCCTGTGGTCCGACCGCCCGGAGGCCACGCCCGAGCAGCTGGCCAAGGTGGCGCACACGCTGGAGACCGAGCTCAAGCGGGTGCCCGGCACGCGCGACGTCTACACCATCGGCGCGCCGGAGCGGGCGGTGATGGTCGAGCTCGACCCGGCGAAGCTGGCCACCCACCAGCTCAGTGTCGCCGACCTGGTGCGCACGCTGAAGGCGGCCAACGTGGCGGTCGACGCCGGCAGCGAGATCGGCGGCAACCGCGACCTGCCGGTCAAGGCCGGCAGCTTGCTGATGAACGCGGACGAGGTCGCGCAGCTGGTGATCGGCCTGGCCGACGGCCGTCCGCTCTACCTGTCGGACGTGGCCCGCGTGGTGGCGGGCAGCGACCACGTGACGCGGCTGGCCTCGTTCGGCACGCCGCCGGGCCGCACTGGGCCGCTCGCCGGGTTGGCCCCCGCGGTGACCCTGGCGATCGCCAAGAAGGCCGGCAGCAACGCCCACACCATCGCCGGCACCATCCGCGAACGGCTGGACGCCTTGCGCGGGGTGGACATCCCCGACGGCGTGCACGCCACGGTGACCCGCGACTACGGGCAGACCGCCAACGACAAGGCCGACGAGCTGCTGCTGCACCTGGGCCTGGCCGCGCTGGCGGTGGTGCTGCTGGTGCTGCTGGCACTGGGCTGGCGCGAGGCGGTGGTGGTCGGCACCGCCGTGGTGGTGACGCTGGCGGCGACCCTGTTCGCCTCGTGGGCGATCGGCTTCACCATCAACCGGGTGTCGCTGTTCGCGCTGATCTTCTCGATCGGCATCCTGGTCGACGACGCGATCGTGGTGGTGGAGAACATCCACCGGCACATGGCGCGCGGCGACAAGAGCCTGCTGCAGGCGATTCCCGCCGCGGTGGACGAAGTGGGCGGGCCGACCATCCTGGCCACCTTCACGGTGATCGCCGCGCTGCTGCCGATGGCCTTCGTCGGCGGGCTGATGGGGCCGTACATGCGGCCGATCCCGATCAACGCCTCGGTCGGCATGCTGATCTCGCTGGCGGTGGCCTTCGTGGTCACGCCGTGGCTGGCCTACCAGCTGCTGCGCCGCCACGCGCCAGCGGCCGGCGCGGCGGAGCACTCGCGCATCGACGGCTTCCTGCAGAACCTGTTCACCCGCGTGATGCGCCCGTTCCTCGGCCACCCGAAGGCGGCGCGCAACCGGCGCCGGCTGTTCCTCGGCATGACCGTGCTGGTGCTGCTGGCCGCCGGCCTGGCCGGGGTCAAGCTGGTGGTGCTGAAGATGCTGCCATTCGACAACAAGTCCGAGTTCCAGGTGGTGCTGAACATGCCCGAGGGCTCGACCCTGGAGCAGACCCAGCGCGTGCTGGTCGAGCTCGGCCGCGTGCTGGACGGCGTGCCGGAGGTGAAGGATTACCAGCTCTACGCCGGCACCTCGGCGCCGATGAACTTCAACGGCCTGGTGCGCCAGTACTACCTGCGCAACCAGCCGTACCAGGGCGACATCCAGGTCAACCTGGTCGATAAGGGCGAGCGCCAGCGGCAGAGCCACCAGATCGCGCTGGCGGCGCGCCCGGCGCTGGCGGCGGTGGCGCAGCGCTTCCACGCCCGACTGGTGGTGGCCGAGGTGCCGCCCGGGCCGCCGGTGATGGCGCCGATCGTGGCCGAGGTCTACGGGCCGGACTACCGCGACCAGCGCGGGGTGGCGCTGGCGCTGGCGCAATTGTTCGAGCGCACGCCGGGCATCGTCGACGTCAACCTGAGCACGGAGAACCCGCAGGCGACGCGTCGGCTGGTCGAGATCGACCGCGCGCGCGCGGCCGCGCTGGGCATCAGCCAGGCCGACATCGTCGACGCGCTGCGCGCCAGCCTGGGCGGCATGCCGGCCAGCTACGTGGCGGACGAGAACGCCAAGTACGCGGTGCCGATCGTGCTGCGGCTGCCGTCGGCCGCGCTGGGCTCGCTGGACAGCGTGCTCACGCTGCGCGTGCGCTCCGCCGCGGGCCAGTTGGTGCCGATCTCCGAGGTGGTGAAGGTGGTCACCCGGCCGTGGGCCGACGCGGTCTACCACAAGGACTTGCTGCCCTACGCCTTCGTCACCGGCGACGACGCCGGCAGCGAGGACAGCCCGGTCTACGGCATGTTCCGGCTGGTCGGCAAGATCGGCCAGACGCGCCTGCACGGCCATCAGCTGGCGCAGGAGTTCACCGGGCCGCCGACCGGCGACAGCGGCTTCTCGGTGCGCTGGAGCGGCGAGTGGGAGATCACCCTGGAGACGTTCCGCGACATGGGCATCGCCTACTCGATGGGCCTGCTGCTGATCTACCTGCTGGTGGTCGGGCAGTTCCGCAGCTACCTGGTGCCGCTGATCATCATGGCGCCGATCCCGCTGACCGTGATCGGCGTGATGCCGGGCCACTGGCTGTTCGGCGCGCAGTTCACCGCCACCTCGATGATCGGCATGATCGCGCTGGCCGGCATCATCGTGCGCAACTCGATCCTGCTGGTGGACTTCATCAACCACTCGCTGGCGGCGGGGCTGAGCCTGGAAGAGGCGGTGGTCGAAGCCGGCGCGGTGCGCGCCAAGCCGATCATCCTCACCGCGCTGGCGGCGATGCTCGGCGCGTTCTTCATCCTCGGCGACCCGATCTTCCAGGGCCTGGCGGTGTCGCTGGTGTTCGGCGTGCTGGTATCGACCGTGCTGACCCTGCTGGTGATTCCGCTGCTGTACTACGCCTGGTTGTCCCGCGGCGGCGGCCGCCACCTGCCCGGCCACGACGCGGGCTGAGCGTCACGCCGCCACGCCGGCGGCGCGACGCTCAGGCCTGTGCCGGTGCGGCCTGCTGCGCGGCAAGGCGGCGGGCGACGCGGGCGAAACTCGCGGCGGTTTCGGCATTCGCCGGCGCGAAGAAAAACGCGGTGGCGCGGTCGACGTGGTCGCCGTCGCGGATCGGCAGGCGCATCGAGTGGATGCTGAGGTCGCCGAACTCGGGATGGAAGAACGGCACCGTGATCGCGCTCAGCGGCGCGGTGTGGCAGCGCTGCCACAGCGCGACGAACTCCGCGCTGGCCACATTCAGCGCCTCGATCAGCTGGTGGAAGCGCAGGTCTTCCGGATGCGCCGCCTGGTTCATGCGGAACATGCCGAGCAGGTTCAGTGCGCCGTTCTCGAAATCCGGGTACAGCCGCCGCCGCGCCGGGTTCATGAACGCGTTCCACAGGTGGTTGTCGGCGAACGGCCCGCCGAATTCGCCGAAGTCGTACAGGCATTCGGCCATGCGGTTCCACGCCAGCAGGTTGAACACCGTGTCCAGCACGAAGGCCGGCGCCTGGTACAGGTCCAGCACCTCGCGCATGACCGGCGGCAGGCTGAAGTGGTGCTCCGGCACGTCGGTGCGGGTCAGCCCCATCAGCGCGAACAGGTAGGCTTCGTCGGTCGGCGACAGCGCCAGCGCACGCGCGATCCGCGTCAGCGCCGCGGCCGACACGTTGATCGCGCGGCCCTGCTCCAGCCACGTGTACCAGCTGACGCCGACCTGGGCCAACGCCGCCACCTCCTCGCGACGCAGCCCCGGCGTCAGCCGGCGCGGCCCGCGCGGCAGGCCGACCGCCTCGGGGACGAGCGCGGCGCGGCGCGCGCGCAGGAAAGCCTTCAGCTCGGTGCGTTGCAGGGAGGTGCGCATGGGCATGCCCGGGTGGTAGTGGGAGTACCAGCAGTGGGGACTGCCTTCCCATGCTAGCGGCAGCGACCTACCGTCGCCTGTCCCCCAAGTCATGTGCCCGCACGTGACCGTGACGCCGGCGGTGCGGCCCCACCCGGTCTGCGGCCTGCCGCCCCGCTCGCCACGCCAGCCCGTGCGGCAACAGCCTGTCACGGCGCGCCACGCGCAGACGTCCTTGTGTCCATCCATGCAGGAGATGACATGTCGTTACTCCCCGTCCCCGTCCCCGCCCCGCTGCACGCCCCACGCAGCGACGCGCTCACCGACTTCGTGGTGCACGCGCAGTTGATGCTGGATCCGGCCACCCCCGAATCGGTGCGCCGCGACGCCGAACCCCGCCTGCTGGCGCAACTGCCGACCCTGCAGGCGCTGGGCGTGTTCGAGCTGTTCACCCTCCGCGATCCGGCGCTGCGCGCGCTGGTGCACGACGAGCTGCAGGCCCAGCGGATGCGCGCCGCCTGACCTCTTGCCGAAGCAAATGCAATTCAGCATATATTTGCCTTGACAAATATACTTGAGGCAATAGAATGCGCGGCCATGAACTCCGAATCGCTAGCTTTCGCCACCCCCCGGGAAAGTCTCGGCATCCTGCTCGGGCTCGTCCGCGCCGAGATCGTGCGCGCGATGGAAGCCGAACTGGCGGCGAAGGGCCTGAACCTGAGCTTCACCCAGTTCCTGATCCTCAAGCGGCTGGCCCGGCTCGGCCCGATGTCGGCCAGCGAGTTGGCCCGTTCGGTCGAACTGGACGGCGGCGCGATGACCCGCCAGCTCGACCATCTCGAGGGCAAGGGCTACCTGCGCCGCTGCCGGCATGAGCAGGATCGCCGCGCCCTGCGGATCGAGCTGACCGCGGCCGGCACCACGCTGTGGCAGGAGCTGACCGACTGCAACGATCGCGTGCTCAGGGCAGCCCAGCGCTCGCTGGACGAAGCCGAGCAGGCGCGGCTGCACGATTACCTGGAGCGCGTGCTGCACGCGCTGCGCGACAAGCACTGACCCTTTCCACCCTGGACCTTCCCATGCGTCTGCATCGACTTGCGGCTGCGGCCGCCCTGACCCTTGCGCTGGCCGCCTGCGCCAGCAGCGGCGGCCTGCACCCCGACGGCACGCCGATCGATCCGGCTGCGCTGAAGGCCGGACGCAGCCTGGCCCACCTGTCCGCGGCCGCGTGGCCGACCACCGACTGGTGGCGCGGGCTGGGCGACCCGCAGCTCGACGCGCTGATCGCCGAGGCGCTGCAGGACAACCCCGGCCTCGGCGTCGCCGACGCCCGCGCCCGCGCGGCGCAGGCCGCGGCGGGCATCGCCGGTGCCGCACGCGGGCCCAGCGTGAATGGCGGCGCCGCGATCGCCGGCGCCCGGCCGCCGGCCGCGCTGCTCGGCGACAAGGCGCACTTCGCGCTGGCCAAGTACGGCTACGCCAGCTTTCAGTGGGACCTGGACCTGTGGGGCGGCAAGCGCGCCGCGTGGGAAGCGGCCGTGGGCCAGGCGCGCGCCGCCGAGGTCGACGCCCGCGCCGCACGCATCGAACTTTCCGGCAACCTGGCCCGCGCCTATGCGCAGCTCGGCTACGCGTTCACCCAGCAGGACCTGACCGCCGGCGAGCTGCAGCGCGCGCAGCAGTCGCGCGAGCTGACCCGCCAGCGCGTCGCCGCCGGCATCGACAACCAGATCGCGCTGAAGCAGGGCGACGCCGAGGTGGCCAGCGCCGAGCAGCAGGTGGCGCTGGCCAGCCGCGCGGTCGACGCCGCGCGCTCGTCGTTGTCGGTGCTGCTGGGCAAGGGCCCCGACCGCGGGCTGCAGATCGCCCGGCCGCGATTGCTGCAGCCGGGCGTGCTGGCAGTGCCGTCCAATCTGCCGCTGGACCTGCTCGGCCACCGCGCCGACCTGGTCGCCGCGCGCTGGCGCGTCGAGGCGGCGGGCAAGGACATCAAGGCGGCGAAGACCACTTTCCTGCCGAACATCAGCATCGGCGCGATGGCCGGCGTGGTCAGCATGGGCGGCGCCAACCCGTTCAGCCTGGCCGGACGGTTCTACCAGGTCGGGCCATCGCTCAGCCTGCCGATCTTCGACGGCGGCCGCCGGCGCGCGAACCTGTCCGGCAAGGATGCGCAATACGACCTCGCCGTGGCGCAGTACAACCAGACCCTGGTCGGCGCGCTCAACCAGGTCGCCGACGAGCTGTCCGCGCGCGACTCGCTGCAGACGCAGATTGCCGCGCAGCAACGCGCGCAGGATGCCGCGCAACAGGCCTGGGAGCTTGCCGAACAACGCTACCGGGCCGGCATCGGCAGCTACCTGGAAGCGCTCAGCGTGCGCCAGCAGCTGCTCGCCGCCGAACGCGGCAGCGCCGCGCTCGCGGCGCAGCAGATCGATCTGTCGGTGCAGCTGATCCAGGCCCTCGGCGGCGGTTTCCAACCGCAGGCCGACACCCCGTCTCCCACCCCGTCACATTCCTGAGGCAGCCCCATGTCCAGCCAGAATCCAACCGCGCCCGGGCCCGCTCCGCTCGCCCCGCCCGCACGGAAGAACCCGCGCGGCCCGCTGCTGCGCCTACTCGCCGTCGTGGTGCTGCTCGCCGTGATCGGCTGGGCGCTGTGGTATTTCCTCGACGGGCGCTGGTACGAAGGCACCGACGACGCCTACGTCAACGGCAACGTGGTGCAGATCACCCCGCAGGTGCCCGGCACCGTGGTCAGCATCGGCGCCGATGACGGCGACCGGGTGCACGCCGGCGACGTGCTGGTGCGGCTCGACCCCAGCGATGCCGACGTGGCGCTGGCCGAGGCGAAGGCCAACCTGGCCAACACCGTGCGCAAGGTGCGCGGGCTGTACTCCAGCGTCAGCGGTGCCCGCGCCGACGTGGCCGCGCGCCAGACTGCGGTGGACAAGGCGCGCGCGGACTACCACCGGCGCGTGGCGCTGGCCAAGTCCGGCGCGATCTCGGCCGAGGAGCTGGCGCATGCCAGCGACGCGCTGACCAGCGCCGAGAGCGCGCTGACCGCGGCGCAGCAGCAGTACCAGACCAGCAAGGTGCTGGTCGACGACACCGTGGTCGCCTCGCACCCGGACGTGCAGGCCGCCTCGGCCCGCCTGCGCGCCGCCTTCCTCGACGACGTGCGCGCCACCCTGATCGCGCCGGTGGATGGCTATGTGGCCAAACGCTCGGTGCAGGTCGGCCAGCGCGTGCAGCCGGGCGCCGCGCTGATGGCGGTGGTGCCGCTGCATGGCGTGTGGGTGGATGCGAACTTCAAGGAGACCCAGCTCACCGACATGCGCATCGGCCAGCCGGTGACGATCAGGTCCGACGTCTACGGCGGCGCGGTGGAATACAAGGGCAAGGTACAGAGCCTGGGCGTCGGCACCGGCAGCGCGTTCTCGCTGCTGCCGGCGCAGAACGCCACCGGCAACTGGATCAAGATCGTGCAGCGCATCCCGGTGCGCATCGTGTTCGACGATCCGGCCCAGCTCGACCAGCACCCGCTGCGCATCGGCATGTCGCTGGACGTGGACGTGAGCCTGCACGACCGCAGCGGCCCGATGCTGTCGCAGCGCTCGCCGAGCAAGCCCGCCTTCAGCACCGACGTCTATCGGCAGCAACTGGCCAAAGCCGACGCGGCGATCACGCAGATCGTCCACGCCAACATGGCCCGCACCAAGTAATTCCAGCAGCTCCCTCCCCTGCTGCGCAGGGGAGGGTTGGGGTGGGGTGCTCTTGATCTTTCAGGCGAAGAGCAACCCCCTCCCGACCTCCCCCTGCGTTGCAGGGGGAGGAGCAGATCTTCCACCTCCGGCCGATCCCGATGACCACCGAATTCCGCCCACCCAACCTGGCGCTCAGCACGATCGGCCTGTCGCTGGCCACCTTCATGCAGGTGCTGGACACCACCATCGCCAACGTGTCGCTGCCGACCATCGCCGGCAACCTCGGCGTGAGCAGCAACCAGAGCACCTGGGTGATCACCTCGTTCGCGGTGAGCATGGCGATCGCGCTGCCGCTGACCGGCTTCCTCAGCCGCCGCTTCGGCGAGGTGCGGCTGTTCACCGCCTGCACGCTGCTGTTCGCGCTGGCCTCGTTCCTGTGCGGCGTGTCGCAGAGCATGGGCATGCTGATCCTGTTCCGCGCGCTGCAGGGCGCGGTGGCCGGGCCGATGTACCCGATCACGCAGAGCCTGCTGATCGGCATCTATCCGCCGGCCAAGCGCGGCATGGCGCTGGCGCTGCTGGCGATGGTGACGGTGGTGGCGCCGATCGCCGGCCCGATCCTCGGCGGCTGGATCACCGACAACTATTCATGGCCGTGGATCTTCTTCATCAACGTGCCGATCGGCATCTTCGCCAGCATGGTGGTGGCCGACCAGCTGCGCGGGAAGGTGGAGAAGACCGAGCGGCCGAAGATCGACTACGTCGGCCTGATCAGCCTGATCATCGGCGTGGGCGCGCTGCAGATCGTGTTGGACAAGGGCAACGACGAGGACTGGTTCAACTCCACCTTCATCATCGTCACCAGCATCGTCGCGGCAATCGGCATCGCGGTGTTCCTGATCTGGGAGCTGACCGACAAGGACCCGATCGTCGACCTGAAACTGTTCCGCCACCGCAACTTCACCGTCGGCACGATCGCGCTGATCCTCGGTTACGCGGCGTTCTTCGCGATCGCACTGATGGTGCCGCTGTGGCTGCAGCGCAACCTCGGCTACACCTCGATCTGGGCCGGCTACGCCAGCGCACCGCTGGGCATCATCCCGGTGCTGCTGACCTTCGTCGTCGGCAAGTACGGGCCGCGCATGGATCTGCGGCTGCTGGCGGCGGCGGCGTTCGTGGTGATGGGCCTGACCTGCTTCATGCGCTCGGATTTCTTCATCGGCATCGACTTCTACCACGTGGCGATGGTGCAGCTGTGGCAGGGCCTGGGCGTGGCGCTGTTCTTCATGCCGGTGCTGACCATCCTGCTGTCGGACCTGCAGCAGAACGAGATCGCCTCCGGCTCCGGCCTGGCCACCTTCCTGCGCACGCTGGGCGGCAGCTTCTCCGCCTCGCTCACCACCTTGCTGTGGGAGCGCCGCGCGGTGACCCACCACGAACAGCTGACCGAGCACATCACCGCCTACAGTCCGACCACGCAGGCCGCGATGCATCAGCTCGGCCAGGGCGACCAGCAGGCTGCCGCCGGCGTGCTCAACGACATCATCACCCAGCAGGCCTACCAGATCTCGTTCAACGAGGTGTTCCACGCGCTGGGCTGGATCTTCCTCGCGCTGGTGCTGGTGATCTGGCTGGCCAAGCCGCCGTTCACGCCGAAGGCGCGCAGCGTCTCCGGCGGCCACTGAAGCCGCCGGCACGCATTGGCACCGACGAACGGCTCCGCACGGAGCCGTCCGCCGCGACCTCAGAGATCGAACGCGACGCCGACCAGCGCCATCGTCTCGCCGGTGTTCGGGCGGTGCAGCCCGCCATTGGAGACATGCCGCAGCGCCACGCTGAAATGCTTCGCCTGCCAGCCCAGCGTGCTGACGAACTGGTAGTGGCTGGAGAGTGCGTGGGTGGCGTGGTTGGTGACGGCGAGCTGTTCGCTGAAAAACAGCGGCTGGTACCAGTCGCCGGCCTCGCCGAAGTGGAAACGCGCGCCGGCGGCCAGCAACGCCACCGAGTCGCGATTGGTGTAGCGGCTGTCGTCGGTCGCCACGTGGCGGCCGTCGATCCAGCCGAGCGAGACATCCGGCGCCCAAGTGAAGCGGGTCTGGCCCAGCGGCTGCGGCGCGAACACGGCCTCGACGAAGGCGGTGTTCGCGCCGTGGCTGTTCGAATAGCTGCGGCCGGCCTGCAGCTCGAAGTGGGCGGCCGTCGCAGGCAGCGCGGCGGTGACCAGGGCGAGCGCGAGCGCGCTGCGGATGAGGGGACGAAGGGACATGGGGCAACCTCGCGGCAGGTTTCTTTTTATGTACCGCATAGTCTACAAATGGCCGACGCCCGGCGCAGCTTTCCTTTGGTGCGATTTCGGCAACGGATTGTTGCCCGCGCGATGTAAAAACCCCGGCACGATGGCCGGGGTTCGGGTGCCGCCCGCGCTGGAGAAAAACTACTTGCCGACCACCGGCTGCAGGGTCGGGCTGTCCAGGTCCAGCGCGGTCGATTCCAGCAGCGCGGCCTCCGGATGCGCCTTGCGGACGTCCGCGGCGAACTGCGCGGCGTCGCCGACCACCACCACCGTGCTGGCGCCGGCATTCAGATGCTTGTCCGCGTACTTCTCGATCTGCTTCGGCGTCACCGCCTGCACCTTGGCGACGTACCGGCCGATCTGGTCCAGCGGCACGCCATACACGGCCAGCTCGCCGACCTGTTCGGCCAGCCCGGTGGTGGTTTCCAGGCTGCGGCCGTAGCCGCCGATCAGGGTGGCCTTGCGCGCGGCCAGCTCGTCGGCGGAAACCCGCGTGTCGCCCAGCCGCCTGAACTCGCCCAGCATCAATTCGACCACCTGCGCCGCGGACGGGTTCTTGGTCTGCGCCGAGGCCAGCCACAGGCCGGCGTCGCGCAACGGCTGCAGCCGGCTGTTGGCGCCATAGGACAGGCCGCGCTTGATGCGGATCTCCTCGTTCAGGCGCGCCGAGTACGAGCCGCCGAGCACCGCGTTGGCGAGCGTGCCTACGTAGTAGCCGTCATCGCCGCGCGACGGCGCCGCATGTGCCGCCACCACGCCGGCCTGCCCGGCGCCGCGCTGGTCGATCAGCACGATCGCCGGCACGCGGCTGGCGGCCTTGCCTGCCGCGCGCGCAGGCAGCGGCGTGGCCGGCTTCGGCCAATCGCCGAAGCTGGCCTGCGCCAGCTGTTGCGCCTGCGCCGGGGTGATGTCGCCGGCGAGGATCAGGATCGCATTGTCCGGCCGGTACAGCGCCGCGTGCAGTCGCTGCACGTCGGCGCGGCCGATCCGCGCGATCGAGGCCGGCGTGCCGCCGCGCGAATGGCCGTAGGCGCCATCGCCGAACACGCCACGGCTGGCCGCCAGCGAGGCCAGCGCGGTAGGCCGGCTCAGCAGCAGGCGCAGGTCGTCGATCGCCTGCGCCTGCGCCCGTTTCAGCTCGGCCGCGCTGAAATCCGGCTGGCGCACCACTTCGGCGAGCAGGCCCAGCGCCTGCGGCAACTTCGGCGTAGTCACGGTGATGCCGACCGCACTTTCGTCCCAGCCGGCATCGGCATCCAGCGAACCGCCCAACGCCTCGGCGGCGGCGGCGATCTGCGGCGCGCTCTGGCCGGCGGCGCCCTTGGTCAGCAGGCTCGCGGTGAGGTCGGCCAGGCCGGCCAGCGCCGGCGGGTCCATCTCGCCGCCGCTGCGCAACACCAGCTGCGCGGTGACCAGCGGCAGGCCGGCGCGGTGCACGCTGACCACCTGCAGGCCGTTCGCCAGGGTTTGCGTCGACGGTGTCGGCACGGTCAGCTGCGGCGCGGGGCCCGGCGCAGGCGGCGTGGCGGGAAACTCGGCGGCCGCCACGTTGCCGGCGGCGATCGCGATGGCCGTAAAGACGGCCAGACGACAGGCGTTCTTGCGGCGGCTCATTTCGCTGCTCCCGAGGTCGTCGCCGCCCCGGCGGGCTGCGGCAGGTAGTCGATAGTGACGCTGTGGGCGCCGGTGACGTATTTCTGCAGCACGCGGTGCACGTCCTGCTCGCTGACTTTCTGCAGCGCGGCCAGGTCGGTGTTGACGTGTTCCGGATTGCCGTCGATCAGCGTCGCCTGGCCCAGCGCGAAGGCCAGGCCCTGCGCGGTCTGCCGCTGCTTCAACTCGCTGGTCAGCAGCTGGGTCTTCACCTTGTCCAGCTCGGCGGCGGGAATCGGCTGGGTCGCCAGCCAGATGATCTCCTCGTGCAGCAGCTTCTCCGCCTCGGCCGGCTGGTGGCCGCTGGCGAGGATCGCGTAGGCGGTGAACAGGCCCGGGCCGACCCGGCCGTCGGCATCGGCACCGACCCGCTGGGCAACCTGGTGGCGATACACCAGCGACTGGTACAACCGCGAGGAATCGCCCTGCGAAAGCAGCGCGGCGGCGACCTGCAGCGGGATGCGGTCGGCCGTGTCGGACGCCGGCGGCAGCAGCCAGGTGAGCGCCACCGCGGGCAGCGGCGCGGTTTCGCTGGTGACGGTGTAGCGCAGGTTCTTCTTGCGCTTCGGTTCCTGCGCGGTGACCTGCGGGATCGGCGCGGCCGGTTTCGGGATCCAGCCGAAATACTGGTCGACCCAGGCGTCGAGCTGCTTCGGGTCGAAGTCGCCGGCGACGATCAGGGTGGCGTTGTCCGGTCGGTAGAAGGTCTGGTGGAACGCGATCACGTCCGGCAGCGAGGCCGCCTCCAGGTCCTCGATGCTGCCGATGGTGGGGCGCTTGTACGGATGCACGGTGTACGAGTGCGGGTCGATCGCGTTGAACAGCTTGCCGTACGGGTTGGCCAGCACGCTCTGGCGGTATTCCTCCTCCACCACCGCGCGCTCGGACTTGAAATTCGCCTCGTCCACGTTGAGGTTGGACAGCCGCTCGGCCTCGGCCCACAGCAGGGTCTGCAGGTGGTTGCTCGGCACCACCTCGAAGTAGTTGGTGACGTCGTCGCCGGTGGACGCGTTGTTGGCGCCGCCGACGTCCTCGGTGAGCCGGTCGAACTGCTCGGCGTGCATGTGCTTGGTGCTCTTGAACATCAGGTGCTCGAACAGATGCGCGAAGCCGGAGCGCCCCTGCGGGTCGTCCTTCGAGCCGACGTGGTACCACACCTGCACCGCCACGTTCGGGCTGGCGTGATCCTCCACGCTGAGCACCTGCAAGCCGTTCGGCAAGGTGCGCTGGTGGTACTGGATCGGCGGAATGGCCAGTTCGGCCGCGAGCAGCGGCGGCGAAGCCAGCGCGGTCAGCAGGACGAGCGGGGCGAGCAAGGCAGCCGGACGCAGATGCATGGGCGGTCCCTTTGGTGGAAAGGGCTCAACCTTAGCAAGTCGTGCCGAGCCATGCTCGTGACGTGCCGCCTGTCCGCGCAGGCATGCCCGGATACCGCTCGACTTCATGGCGAACCGGGCGATCTGCGATGATGGGCAAACGCGAGCCTGTCGTGAGGGGGTGGCATGTTCCGCTGGATCAAGAACGTCTGGACGGGTTCCGAGCCCGTCGAATTCGTGAGCGCGTTCGGCATGAACGAATCCGTGGAGCGACTGCGAGCCGCGACGCGCCGGTGGTCGTTTCCGTTCGCCACGCAGGAATGCGCGGCTGGCACGGTGAAGGAAAACCGCGTGTCGTTGCAGCGGGTCATTCCGATGGTCGGCAACTCGTTCAAGCCGTTCTTCATCGGCAGGTTCGAGCAACGGCAGGGCAAGGTGGTGCTGCGCGGCCGTTTCACCATGATGCTATTGGTGAAGGTGTTCATGGCGTTCTGGCTTGGCATGCTTGCATTGTTCGCGGTGGCCGGCTCGGCGGCCGCCGTGGCATCGCCGAAAGCCGCCATGTTCCCGCTGGCGGCCGTCGGGATGATGGGCTTCGGCGTCGGGCTGACGGCGCTGGGTCAATGGTTTTCACGGAACGACGCCGCCTGGCTCACCCATGTCATGCGCACCGCTCTGCAAGTACTGCCGGACACCGCCACGCCGGGCCAGGGTGCAGGCCTTGCCGGCCAGGCGGCGAGTGGCAAGACACCCGTATTCATCTACACGCTGACCGGGCTGTTCACCCTGTTCGGGCTCCTGGGCATCATGTCGGCGATCAGCGGCATCCAGATCTATCGCGGCGGCCCTGACGGAGCCGTGATCACACACTATGCGAACGATACGCTGCGCATGGTCGCCGGGGCGGGCTCCATCGCGATGCTCGGCGTCGCCCTTGGCATCTATCGACGCATGCTGTTCGCCTGGTGGTCGGGCTTCGTGCTGCTGGCGGCAAGCACGGTCTACTCGATCGTCAGCCCGCTCGTACGCACCGACCTCGGCGATGCGCGCGTGCCGGCAGTCGTGTTCGGCGGCATTTCCGTAGTGATCGGCGTGTTCTGGGGTCGCTGGTGGCATGCCCAGCGCCACCACTTCCACGATTGATTGCCCTGTACGATCCGCGAAAACGCACGCCAGGCCTGCCGCTGCGCTGCGCCGGCGCACTGCCAATCCATCATCGAGGGACGTTCGATGCCTACAACAGCTCGATCATCGCTGTTCGCCAACCACAACTTCACTTTGCTGTTCGGCGGCAGCACGATCTCGGCGATCGGCGACCAGTTCACCCTGGTGGCGTTGCCGTGGCTGGTGCTGAAACTCACCGGCGACCCGGCCGCGCTCGGCCTGGTGCTGGCCGCGATGGCGCTGCCGCGGGCGCTGTTCATGCTGATCGGTGGTGCGGTGGTGGATCGCATGTCGCCGCGGCGGGTGCTGCTCGGCGCGCGCGCGGTCAACGCGCTGCTGGTCAGCCTGCTCGCCGTGCTGGTGCTGGCCGGGGCGATCCAGATGTGGACGGTCTACGCTCTCGCGCTGGGCATCGGCCTGTCCACTGCGTTTGCCTACCCGGCGGGTTCGGCGATCCTGCCGCAGCTGATCCCGCCGCAGCAGCTGCAGCCGGCCAACGCGCTGTTCATGGGCACGCGCCAGCTGAGCATGATCGTCGGCCCGGCGATCGCCGGCCTGCTGATCAGCGTCGGCGTGCACGGTAGCCACGGCAACGGTGTGGCCGATGCCGCCGGGCTCGGACTCGCGTTCGGCATCGATGCGGTGAGCTTCCTGTTCTCGCTCGGCTCGCTGCTGCTGATCCGCATCCACAGCGACCACCACCCGAAGGCCCCAGTCGGCAGCGTGCTGGCGAACGTCGCCAGCGGCATCCGCAACATCTGGGCCGACCTGCCGCTGCGCGCATTCATCCTCTATGCCGCCGTGGTATCGGTGTTCGTGGGTGGCCCGATCCAGGTCGGCCTGCCGGTGCTGGCCGATACCCGGCTGGACCTGGGTGCTGCGTCGCTGGGCATCCTGATGACCGCCAACGGTGGCGGCATGCTGCTGGGCAGCGTCCTCTCCGGCGTCGCGGCGAAGCTGGTACGCGGCCGGCTCGGCCTGATGGTGCTGGGCATCGACAGCCTCGCCGGGCTGGCGCTAGCCACGCTGGCGCTGGTGCACTCGACCTTCGCCGGTGCCATGCTGCTGGCCTGCACCGGCGTGCTCGCCGGTATCGCGCAGATTGCCATCATCAGCTGGATCCAGCACCGCGTGGCCCCGGAGATGATGGGCCGTACCATGAGCGTGCTGATGTTCGCCTTCATGGGGCTGGGCCCGCTGGCGGCCGCGATCGCCGGCAGCCTGTTGAAGGTGGTCTCACTGGCGACCTTGTTCACCGCGGCGGGACTGACACTGAGCGCGATCGCCCTCGCCTGCATGACCAGCCCGGCGCTGCGCAGCATCGGCGCGGCGCGGCCCGGGGCGGCGCCGGCATGAAATCCCCGGCGCGGCGCCGGGCGACGGGAGCGAGTTGACGTTCCGTGGCGGCGCCGGGTCAGGACGCCGTCTGCACCTTGCCCAACGTCTTCAAGCGTTTCTTCTCCGCCTTGCGCTCCCTGCGCGCCGCCTTGCGGATCTTGCGGTCGTAATTCCACAGGTAGATCGCCGGCGTGCTCAGCAGGGTCAGCAACTGCGACACCAGCAAACCGCCGACGATGGCGATGCCGAGCGGCTGGCGCATTTCCGAGCCGATGCCGAAGCCGATCGCCAGCGGCAGCGCCGCGCCCATCGCCACCAGGGTGGTCATGGTGATCGGGCGAAAGCGCACCAGTGCCGCCTCGCGGATCGCCTCGGGTGCGGGCAATCCCCGCTCGCGTTCGGCGACCAGCGCGAAGTCGACCATCAGGATCGCGTTCTTCTTGACGATGCCGATCAGCATCAGGATCGCGATGATCGCCATCATCGAGATCTGCGTCTGCGTCACCAGCATCGCCAGGAACGCACCGGCGCCGGCCGCCGGCAGGGTGGACAGGATGGTCAGCGGATGGCCAAGGCTTTCATAGAGGATGCCCAGCACGATGTACATCGCCAGGATCGAGCCGAGCAGCAGCACCATGCCGTTGGACTGGGCCTGCTTCAGGCGCTGGTTGGCGCCGGTGAAATCCACCCGCATGCCGGCCGGCAGGCGCGCGGCGTAGGCGGCCTGCTCGACCAGCTTCACGCCGACGTCCTGGGTGACGTCCTTGGCCAGGTTGTAGCTGATCGTGGCCGCCTCCAGCTGGTTGTGGTGGCGCACGCGCAGCGGACTCATGTTCGGCTCGATCGTCGCCAGCGCCGACAGCGGAATCATCCGCCCCTGCTCGTTGCGCACGCGCACGTCCAGCAGCGACTCCGGGCTCACCCGCTCGGCCGCGCCGGTGCTGAGCACCACCGCGTACTGGTTGATGTCGGAATAGATCTGCGAGACCTGGCGCTGGCCGAACGCGTTGTACAGCGCCGAGTCGATGGTGCCGACGCCCACGTGCAGGCGAGCGGCCGCCTCGCGGTCGATCCGCAGCAGCTGCTGCTTGCCGACCTGGTCGAAGCTGCTGCTGACGTCGCGGAACTGCTGCATGCCGCGCAGCTGCCGCACCATCTTCAGCGTCCACGGCTGCAGGTCGCCGCCGTTGCTGCTGACCAGCTGGAATTCGTATTGGCCGCCCTTGTCGCCGCTGCCGCCGCCGCCGAGGAACTGCGCGGCGCTGACCGAGACCTTCACGTTGGCCAGCTTGTCGTACTGCTTGGACAGCCGCTCGACCACCTGCTTGATGCCTTCGCGGCGCTGGCCCGGCCCGCTGCCGCGCGGCTTGAGGTCGACGAACATCTGCGCGTTGTTGCCCACCGCGCCGCCACCGCCACCGTCGCGGCCGAGCATGGTGAGCTGGTCGAGCACGGCGGGGTCGGCCTGCATGATCTTGGCCACCGCCAGCGCACGCGCGGTCAGTTCGGCCGGCGAGATGTTGGCGTCGGCGCTGATGTCCACCTGCAGCTGGCCGGTGTCCTCGTCGGGCATGAAGGTGCCGCCGGCGGTCTTGGCCACCGCGAAACCGAGCACGAAGGTCAGCACCAGCAGCGTGAGCGGCTGCCAGCGCATGATCCGGCGATGGTGCATCGCCCAGTCCAGCGCACGCTGGTAGACGTGCAGCAGCTTGCGGTCGAAGTTCTCCACCGCCTGCTCGATCCGCCCGGGCGGCCTGCTGCGCTCCGGCTCGTGGGTCAGCATCCACGCGCACAGCGCCGGGGTCAGCGTGAGCGAGACCAGCGCCGAGATCACCACCGCCGCGGTCAGCGTCACCGAGAACTCGCGCAGCAGCATGATCAGCATGTTGTTGCCGAACAGGAGCGGCGCGAACACCGCCACCAGCGACAAGGTGATCGAGATCACCGTGAAGCCGATCTCGCGCACGCCGGTGAGCGCGGCCTGCATCGGCGGCTCGCCGCGCTCCATGTGGCGCACGATGTTCTCGATCACCACGATCGCGTCGTCCACCACGAAGCCGATGCACAGCACCAGCGCCACCAACGACAGCGTGTTGAGCGTGTAGCCCAGCGCCCACATCACCACGAACGCGCCGGCCAGCGACAGCGGCACGCTCAGCGTGGCGATCAGCGTGGGCCGCAGCCGGCGCAGGAACACCAGCATCACCAGCACCACCATCGCAATCGAGATCAGCAGCGCCACCTGCACCTCGTGCAGCGCCGACTTGGTGGTCTGGGTGAGGTCGAACACCGGCGTCATCGTCACGTTCTGCGGCAGCGAAGCGCGCAGCTGCGGCAATCGCGCGCGGATCGCCTCCACCGTGGCCACTGCATTCGCCTCCGGCCGCTTGCTGATCTGCAGGCCGACCGCGCGCGCGTCGTTGAACCAGGCCGCCTGGTACTCGTCCTGCTGGCCGCTGTAGACCTTCGCCACGTCGGACAGCCGCACCGGCGTGCCGTTCTTCGCCGAGATCAGCAGGCGGGCGAACTCGGTCGGCGTCTGCAGGCTGTCGCTGGCGCTCACCGTCATCTGCGTGCGGCCGTCGCTCAGCGTGCCCTGCGGCGAGGTGACGTTGGCCGCGCGCAGCGCGTTGGCCACGTCGTTGGTGGTGAGGCCCTTGGCCGCCAGCGCACCGTTGTCCAGCTCGATGCGCACCGCATGCGGGGTGCCGCCGAACACCTGCACCTGGGCCACGCCGTCGATCTGCGCCACCGCCGGCTTCAGCATGGTGTCGGCCAGGTCGAACAGCTGGTCCTGCGGCAGCCCGGTCGAGGTCAGCGTGAGGAACAGGATCGGGATCTGCGCGGTGTCGAACTTGAAGTACTGCGGTGGCGACGGCATGCCGCTGGGCAGGTCGACCGCGGCCGCGTTGATCGCCGCCTGCACGTCGCGCGCGGCGCTGTCTGCGGTGCGGTCGAAGGTGAAGCGCACCATCACCGAGGCCTGGCCCTCGCTGGCGTTGCCGTACATCTCGTCGACGCCGGGAATGCGCCCCAGGTGCCGCTCCAGCGGCGCCAGCACGGTGTTGGCCATGGTCTGCGCGCTGGCGCCGGGCTGGCTGGCCACCACGTACACGCCGGGGAAATCCAGCGACGGCAGCGCCGCCACGCCGAGCAGCAGGTACGCCCACAGCCCGGCCAGCATCAGGCCGAGCGCGAGCAGCGAGGTGCCGACCGGTCGGCGGATCAACGGGGCGAAGATGTTCATGGCGCTTCCGCCCGCGCGCGCGGCGGGCGTGGGGAGGTCGGGGAAGGGGTGGGCAGTCCGTGCATGCCCACTTTATGCCTTTCGGCGCCCCGCGGCGTATGTGCCTGAAGTCCACACCCTGCCGGAAGGCAGGGGTAGTGGCGGCTATTTCGGCAAGGCCGGCATCTGCTGCTGCACCAGGCGCTGGCGCCGGATCTCGGCGCGCAGCTGCCGCCGCGCCGCCTTGCGCTCGCGGTGGTCGTGTTGCCACAGGTAGATCGCCGGGGTGCTCAGCAAGGTCAGCAGCTGCGACACGAACAGGCCGCCGAGGATGGCGATGCCGAGCGGCTGGCGCATCTCCGAGCCGTAGCCGAAACCGACCGCCAGCGGCAGCGCCGCGCCCATCGCCACCAGGGTGGTCATGGTGATCGGGCGGAAGCGCACCAGCGCCGCCTCGCGGATCGCCTCCGGCGGCGACATGCCGTGGTCGCGCTCGGCGACCAGCGCAAAGTCGACCATCAGGATCGCGTTCTTCTTGACGATGCCGATCAGCATCAGCACCGCGATCACCGACATCAGGGTCAGCTGGGTATGCGTCACCAGCATCGCCAGGAACGCGCCCATGCCGGCGGCCGGCAGGGTGGAAAGGATGGTCAGCGGGTGGATCAGGCTCTCGTACAGGATGCCGAGCACCACGTACATCACCAGGATCACCGCCAGCAGCATGATCAGCGCGTTGTTCATCGCGTCGACCAGGTTCTTGTTGTCGCCGCTGTACTTCTTGTGCACACCGGGCGGCAGCTGCGCGGCGAACATCGCCTGCTCCACCAGCTTCAGGCCCTCGGCCTGGGTGACGCCCTTGGCCAGGTTGTAATTGATCGCGGCCGATTCGAGCTGGTCGAAGTGGCTGATGCTGACCGGCGCGATGTGCGGCCGGATCTGTGCCAGCGCGGACAGCGGAATCATCTTTCCCTGCGTGTTGCGCACGTAGGTATTGAGCAGGGTGGCCGGGCTCAGCGACTCGGCACTCTCGGCGGTGATCACCACGCGGTACTGGTTGATGTCCGAATAGATGGTGGAAACCGGGGTCTGCCCGAACGCGTTGGCCAGCGCCGTGTCGACCTGGGCCACGCTCACGTGCAGCCGCGCGGCGGCGTTGCGGTCCACCTGCAGCATCTGCTGCTTGCCGATGCTGTCGAAGCTGGTGCTGACGTTGCGGAACTGTTTCATGCCGCGCATCACCCGCGCCAGCTTCAGCGTGGGCTGCTGCAGCGGCACGCCGTCCACGCTGTCGAGCTGGAACGCATACTGCCCCCGGCCGCCGCCCGCGCCGCCGCCACCGCCGATGAACTGGTTGACCGAGAGCGACACGTCCAGGTCCGGCACGTTCTTGAAGACCTTGTCCAGCCGGTCGACCACCGCCTGGGAGCTGACGTGGCGGTCGCCGGGCCGGTCGCCCGGCGGCTTCAGGTCGACGAACAGGCTGGCCTGGTTGCCGACCGCGCCGCCGCCGTTGTTGCCGCCGAGGAAGGCAGAGACGTCGCGCACCGCCGGGTCGGCCTTGACCTTCGCCGCCACCTCCTGCGTGCGCCGGGACAGCAGCAGCGGCGAGACGTTGGCGTCGGCGGTGATGCTCGCCTGCAGCAGGCCGGTGTCCTCCTTCGGCATCAGGCCGCCGCCGGCGGTCATCACCACCACCACCGCCAGGCCGATGGTAAGCACCAGCAGGATGATCGGCTGCCAGCGCATGATCCGGCGGTGCCGCATCGCCCAGTCCAGCGCGCGCTCGTAGATGCGCAGCATGCCGCTGTCGAAACGCTCGGCCAGCCGCTCCAGCCGCCCCGCTGTGCGCGCGCCGGAGGGCTCGTGCGCCAGCCAGGCGCCGCACAACGCCGGGGTCAGCGTGAGCGAGACCAGTGCGGAGATCACGATGGTGGCGATCAGGGTCACCGAGAACTCGCGCATCAGCATGGTGAACATGTTGTTGCCGAACACCATCGGCCCGAACACGGCGATCAGCGACAGCGTGATCGAGAGCACGGTGAAACCGATCTCGCGCACGCCCTTGAGCGCCGCCTGCAGTGGCGGCTCGCCGCGTTCCATGTGACGCACGATGTTCTCGATCACCACGATCGCGTCGTCCACCACGAAGCCCACGCACAGCACCAGCGCCACCAGCGAGAAGATGTTCAGGGTGAAGCCGAGCATCCACATCGCCACGAACGCGCCGGCCAGCGACAGCGGCACGCTGAGCATCGCGATCACGGTGGGCCGCAGCCGGCGCAGGAACACCAGCATCACCAGCGCCACCATCACGATGCCCATCAGCAGCGCTACCTGCACCTCGTGCAGCGCCGACAGCGTGGTCGGGGTGAAGTCGAAGATCGGGGTGATGGTGGCGTCGGCCGGCAGCAGGCCACGCAGCTCGGGCAGGCGTGCGCGGACCGCTTGCACGGTGGCCACCGCGTTCGCCTCCGGCCGCTTGTTGATCTGCATCACCACCGCACGCTGGCCGTTGAACCACGCCGCGGCGTACTTGTTTTCCTGGCCGCCGCTGATCGTCGCCACGTCGGCCAGGCGCACCGGCACGCCGTTGCGGCTGGCGACCACCAGCGCGGCGAAGTCCGGCACCGTGTGCAGCGCGTCGCTGGCGCTCACCGTCATGCGCGTGACGCCGTTGCTGAGCGTGCCCTGCGGCGAGCTGACGTTGGCCGCGCGCAGCGCATTGGCCACGTCGTTGGCGGTGACGCCCATGCCCACCAGCGCGCGGGTGTCCAGCACGATGCGCACCGCATGCGGCGTGCCGCCGCCCACCTGCACCTGGGCCACGCCGGCGATCTGCGCCACCGCCGGCTTCAGCAAGGTGTCGGCGAGATCGTACAGCTGGTCCGGCGGCAGGCTGGAGGAGGTCAGCGAGACCAGCAGTACCGGAATCTGCGAGGTGTCGAACTTGACGTAGCCGGGCGGGCTGGGCAGCCCGGGCGGCAGGTCCGGCGCGGCCGCGTTGATCGCCGCCTGCACGTCGCGCGCAGCCTTGTCGGCGCCGCGGTCCATGTTGAAGATGACCTGGATCTGCGCGCCGCCCTCGCTGGCGCTGGAGGCCATCATGCGCACCCCGGGGATGCGCCCGAGATGGCGTTCCAGCGGCGCGACCACGGTGGAGGCCATGGTCTGCGCGCTGGCGCCGGGCATCTGCGCGAACACCGCCACGCCGGGAAACTCGATCGACGGGAACGCCGCCACGCCGAGCAGCAGGTACGCCCACAAGCCGCCCAGCATCAGGCCGATCGCGAGCAACGAGGTGCCGACCGGGCGGCGGACCAGCGGTGCGAAGATATTCAGACAGCCTCCCTGGCGCAGCGGCGTGGCGTGAGGGCCAGCAACACGACCCGCGGCATGACGAGAGTTCCATTCATGCCCGCTTTATGCCAGCTGCCGCGCTCCTGGCGCATGTGCCTGAAGTCCACCCGCCGGCAGGAACCCGCCACCGGGCTCCTGCCGGCGTCGCGGCGGGGTCAGCGCGCCGGGCTGTAGCGCAAGGTCAGGAACGCACCGCGGCCGGCCTGGTTGAAGTACCACACGGTCTCGTAGTGGCGGTCGAACACATTGGCCAGCCGCGCTTCGAGCTGCCAGTCCGGCGCAAAGTGCCAGCTGGCGCGCAGGTCGGTGGTGGCGTAGCCGCCCAGCGGGTGGCGGTTGGCCGCGTCGTCGTAGCTGCGTCCGGCCGCGTTGACGCTGGCGCCCACGCCGAACGCACCATAGCGCCGGTCCAGGTCCAGTCGCGCGGTGCGCCCGGGCCGGCGCGGCAGCCACTTGCCGTCGTTGGCGCCGCCGTCGTCGTTGCGCGGCTGCAGCCAGGTCAGGTAGCCCTGCAGCTGCCAGCCGGCGAGGGTCGCGCCGAGCTGGCCTTCCACGCCGCGGATGCGCGCCTTGCTGATGTTGGACGGGAAGTAGTTGGCGTCCAGCGCGATCAGCTGGTCGATGCGGGTCTGGTAGGCGTTCAGCGCCCAGTTCCACGCATCCTGCTGCTGGCTCAGGCCCAGTTCGGCGCTGCGCGATTGCTCCGGCTTCAGCTGCGGGTTGCCGCTGCCGTACGGGTAGTACAGGTCGTTGAAGGTCGGCGCATGGAACGCGCTGCCGTAGCTGGCCGACAGGCGCAGGCCATGATCGAAGTGGTAGCCCCACGCCGCGGCGCCGGTGTTGTGGTCGCCGAACTGGCCGTTGTGGTCGCGCCGCGCCGACAGCTGCACCTGGTGGCGGCCGAACGTGCCCTGGTACTGCACGTAGCCGCCGGTGTTGTTGCGGCGGCTGGCGAGGAAGCCGGTGTCGCTGTCGATGTGCTCGCCCTGCCAGTCGACACCCAAGGTCAGCAGCTGGTTGTCGGCCATGCTGAGGTCGTTCTGCCACGCCGCCTGGTTGCGCCGCGAGTAGATGTAGCCGACGAAGTCCCGGTTCTCGTAGTTGTCGTAGCGGTCCAGGTTCTGGCCCACGCTCAGCGTGGTCTTCCACGCCGGGAGCGGATTGAAGCTGAAGCTGCTGCCGGCAACCTGCTGCAGGGTGCGGCTGCGGTTCTGGTAGCTGCCGTCGAAATGGATCTCGCCGAGGCTGCGCAGCCAGGTGCCGGTGAGCTCGGCGCCATTGTCCCAGCGATAGCCGCCACTGGCGCTGAGGTTCTTGTTGCGGAAGGCGTCGCGGTCCGGCTCGTCGGTGAAGCAGCCGGCGAACGCTTCGGCCGCGCCGATGCGGCACGCGTTGATGCCACGGGTGTACTGGGCGCCGACGCCGAGGTTGTACCAGGCGTGCCCATCGCCGCCGGACAGTCCAGCCTGGCCGCGCAGCAGGCGGTTGCTGCCGGTGGTCACGCTGAACGAGGGTTGCAGGCCGCCGCCCGGCGTACCACGCCGGGTGAAGATCTGGATCACCCCGCCGATCGCGTCGGCGCCGTACAGGCTGGAACGCGGGCCGCGCACCACCTCGATGCGCTCGATCTGCTCCACCGGAATCTGCTCGAACGCCGCCAGCCCGGCGCTGACCGAGGCCACCCGCACGCCGTCGACCAGCAGCAGGGTGTGGGTGGAGTTGGTACCGCGCAGGAACAGCGAGGTCTGCTGGCCGTAGCCGCCGCTGTTGGCGAAGCTCAGCCCGGGCAGCCCGGCCAGCAGGTCCGGCACCGACAACGGCTGCAGCCGCTCGATGTCGGCGCGGGTGATCACCGTCACCGACGACAGCGCCTCGTCGGCGGTAATCGCGGTGCGCGTGGCGGTGACGATCACCGGCGCCAGCGCCGACGCCGCGTTCTGGTCGGCCGCGTGGGCGGCCAGCGTACCGCCGAGCAGTGCCGCGGCCAGCAGGGTCTTCTTCATGTTCGTTCCTCTACGCCGTGCACCCGCGCACGGCTCATGGGTTCAATGAGCTGGCGGCAAGCGAGGGAGGAAGACGGAACGACGGGCAGGCGGCAACGACCGACACGTGGTTCGGCCTCGCCCACCGCGAGCCACCAGGAAGCGTTCGGGCCGGTCTCCGGGCTGGCGAGTGGCATGCGGTGACCTGCATGCCCCGAGCGGCGCCTTCCCGTGCCATGCACAGTGGCGTTCGCCGCCGGTGATCTCGCTTACCGTTGCGGGGGCAGCGCCGGCCTTGCAGTGTGTTCGCACACCACGCACCGGCTTCCCGTTTCATCCCTCCGGCCATGCGCCGTCGGGACACCTGAACGGCGCGACTCTAGCGCCGACCGGGGAGCACATGCAATCGGATCGCCGCGTTAACGGCTGGTCCGCCCTGCCGCACCCGATTGTTCCGGTACCCATCTACAGCTTCGCGACGCACCGGCAAATAGCTGAAATCGAGAAACGATAACCGTAGATTCTTTCGGAAAAATAATAGCGAAACGTAACTTCTTGCTAATTGGCGATTAATCATAAAGATTTTGTTGACTGCAGTATTTACATCGCCTTATGTTCAGAAGGCAGGTCGCCCAAACGGCATGGCTACGGGCCTTGGCAGGTTTGGCTGGCCACTTGGCGGCAGTCGACGACATATGCCCGGCCTGCTGTTTTGGGATGAATCAATTGCGTTGCATCACCCGGCCCTCATGGGCCTTTCACTCTGGGGAAATCATTACCAATGAGCAGGCACAACAAAATACATAATCCGAGGTGGCGCCACACCGCTCTGGCCGTAGCCCTGAGCATGAGTCTCGGCGGCGTCGCCATGGCCCAGTCCACCACGGGCTCGATCTTCGGCCAGGCTCCGGCGGCCGCGGGCGAAACCGTCAGCGCCACCAACGCTTCGGGCCTGACGCGCGAGGTTGCTGTCGATAGCTCCGGGCGTTTCCAGATCAGCAACGTGCCGGTGGGTACCTATACGGTCTCGCTGAAGAAGGATGGCGCGGTCGTCGACTCGCGCAAGGTGTCCCTGGCGCCCGGCGCCGGCACGGCCGTCACCTTCAGCGCCGAAACGACCTCGCTGAGCGCGGTCACCGTCTCGGCCAATGCGCTGCCGGCCATCGACGTCTCCAGCGTGAGTTCCAGCACGGTCATCACCGCCGCCGACCTGCGCAAGCTGCCGGTCAGCCGCAACGCGGAGTCCATCGCCCTGCTGGCGCCAGGCACCACCAGTGGCAGCAACTTCTTCAACGGCCCGGGCGGGCACTCGCTGGTCTCGTTCGGCGGCTCGAGCGTGACTGAAAATGCGTACTACGTGAACGGCTACAACACCGGCGAGCCGTACAAGAACCTGGGCGGCTTCCAGCTGCCCTACGGCGCGATCGACCAGCAGGAAACGCTCACCGGCGGCTACAACGCCAAGTACGGCCGCTCCGACGGTGGCGTGATCAACCAGCTCGGCAGGCGCGGCACCAACGAGTGGCATTTCGGCGCTCAGGTGGCCTGGGAGCCGAGGTTCCTCGAAGGGACCCCGGTCAACAACTATTACGGCCACCCGACCGTCCCGGCGTCGACCAGCCAGGTCAACTACGCGCTGGAAAACCCGGCCCTGGCGGGCACGCTGCACCAGTACCGCAACGACAACAAGCAGTGGCAGACGATCTACTCCGCTTACGTCGGTGGCCCGCTGATTCAGGACAAGCTGTTCATGTTCCTGGCGGCCGAGACCTCCGAGACGCAGTCCAACAACGTGGAAATCGCGTCCAACCAGAAGGTGCAGTACAACAACGACAAGGACACCAAGTTCTACGGCAAGTTGGACTGGAATATCACCGACAGCAACATCCTCGAGCTGACCGCGCTGAACAACCGTTCCCGCAACGGCGCCGGAACCACCTACGCGTTCGATTACAACACGCTGAAGTCGGGTGCCTTCGTCGCCAACAACGACGTGACCAAGGATAACGCCCAGTTCTACCTTGGCCATTTCACCAGCTACATCACCGACGCGGCCACGCTGAGCATCCTGTACGGCAAGGCGAATTTCCAGAACCCGACGATCTATGGCAACACCAGCCCGCTGCCGTTCATTTCCCGCCCCTACAACCAGAACCCGGCCTACCTGCCGCCGGGCACGGGGCCGAACGGCATCACCAACAACCAGACCAACACCAGCTGGTCCGCGAACAACGCAACCAACGGTACCCATGGTTTGCGCGTCGACTTCGATTACCGGCTGGGTGACCACGACCTTGCCGTCGGCATCGACAACATGACCTACAAGGCCCGCAACCAGGGCCCGAACCAGCAGAACCCGTTCAACCCGTCGATCAACTACTACTGGCGCTACCTCACCGGCGGCGTCGTGCAGAAGCGCGAGATCGGCTGGCAGACCAGCATGACGATGACCCAGAAGGCCTACTACCTGCAGGACAGCTGGCAGGTGCTGCCGAACCTGCTGCTGGACATCGGCGTGCGCAATGACCACTTCACCAACTACAACGATGTGGGCAAGGCGTTCGTCGACGAGAAGAACCAGTGGGAACCGCGCATCGGCGCCAGCTGGGACGTGAACGGCGACTCCTCGTTCAAGATCTACGGCAACGCGGGTCGCTACTACCTTGCGCTGCCGGATAATGCGGCCGAACGCGCGGCAAACATCTCGACCTTCCTCACCACCAACTACAGCTACACCGGCATCGACGCCAACGGCATCCCGACCGGCCTGGCGACGCTGGACGACCCGGCGACGACTTCGCCGGATGGCGAGAAGGGTCTGCCCAAGGACCCGCAGCAGGTCACCGCGCGCAACCTGAAGGCCGAGTACCTGGATGAGTTCATCGTCGGTTTCGACAAGAAGCTCAACGACAGCTGGACCTACGGCGCCAAGGCGATGTGGCGCGACCTGAAGACCGCCATCGACGACGAGTGCTCGCCGGGCCGGATCGGCAACAAGATGGTGGCCCAAGGCGTGGACCCGGCCGCATTGGGCGGCGCCTACTACGATTCACTGTACGGTGCCAGCTACTGCCGCCTGATCAACCCGGGCCTGACCAACGACATTCTGGTGAAGTCGAGCGACAGCACCCATCCCGACCTTCTCGTCACGATGAGCCAGAAGGATTGGGGTTACCAGCAGGGCGTGAAGCGCAAGACCGGCTCGCTGAACCTGTACCTGGAGCATCCGTTCGACGGCAAGTGGCAGGCGCGCGTGGACTACACCTACACCCGCGGCTTCGGCAACACCGAGGGCCAGGTGCGCTCCGACTTCGGCCAGGCCGACGTGTCCAAGACCGAAGACTGGGATTCCTGGCAGCTCATGGACGGCGCGAACGGCGAGCTCGCCAACGTCCGCAAGCACCAGCTGCGCATCCGCGGCGCCTACCAGATCACCCCGGAGTGGCTGGTGTCCGCGACGCTGCTGGCGCAGTCCGGCTATCCGAAGGAGTGCCTCGGTTACTACGGCGTGGGTGGTTCGGGCAAGGCCTACTATGGCCCGGGCAAGCCGGGCGATCCGTCCGGTTACAACAACTACGGCAGCGGCAACTATCACTGGTGCAATGGCGTGCGCTACCCGGCGGGTACCCTCGGCCATACGCCGTGGACCGAGCAGCTCAACCTCGGCATCCACTACGCGCCGGCGTTTGCCGACAACAAGCTCGGGATCAATCTGGACATCTTCAACGCGCTGGACCAGCAGAGGGCCGTGCAGACCGATCCGGCCGGCAACAGCTCGTACAACCGGACCACCAATACCCTCAACATCAACAACAGCTACGGCGACGGCATCTTCTTCCAGCCGCCGCGCACGGTTCGCCTGTCGGTAACCTACGACTACTGATCGTACGAGCTGATTCGCGTCTTGAAAGCCACCGGCTCCGGCCGGTGGCTTTTTCTTTGAGGTGGCCACGGCGGCGCGCGTCCACGACGATCCGGCGGGACCCGGCCAGCGCGGGCGCGACCTCGGCAAGGCACGTGGAACACCGCGGTGGAGCGCACGTTTTCCCGCCCCTGAAGTTACTATGCCCGAATGAATCCTCAGGACACCGGCACGGCGGAAAACCGCCTGCGCATGCTCGCCCGGCAGCACATCGACGGCCGACAATGGGGCGCTGCGCAGGCTGTCCTGGAGTCGCTTGCCCGACAGCTGCCGCACGACGCTGCGGTAATGGTCGAGCTGGCCGATGTCCTGTTCAGGCGCGGCCGGTTGCGTGAAGCGAGCGCACAGATGCTGCGGGTCGCGGCCCGGCTGCCACGGAATGGCCCGCTGATCGTCGGCGTGGCGAAACGCCTGATCGCCTTTGGCGAAGTTCCTGCCGCCCGCAGCTGCCTCGATCTCCTCGCCCGGGCCCCCGCCCCGCCCCCTGAGCTGCTGGTCGCGCAGGCACATCTGCGCTTCGGCCTCGGCGAGATCGCCGCGGCGAAGACGCTGATCGAGAAAGCCCTCGCGGCCGGCGCCGATGCGCCAGGCGAACTGCATCTGTACGCCATGCTGCTTCAGTTCAGCGGCGACATCGACCGCGCCAGCACCGTACTGGAAGGCTGCCTGGAGCGCTGGCCGCAATTCGGCGACGCGGTGATGGCGCTGGTGAACCTGCGCAGGCAGCGGCCGGAAAGCCATCCGCTGGGCCACGTGCAGGCGCAGCTGCGCCGCCTTCCCGCCGACGACCCGGATCCCGCCGCGCGGTTCGTCCGTGCCGAGTTCGAGTACGCGCAATTCAAGATACTGGACGATCTCCAGCGCTACGCAGAGGCGTGGCCCGCGCTGGCGCGGTGCAACGCCATCATGCACGAGCTCAATCCGTACGACGCCGACGCCGAGGCCGCCGTCACCGACGCGCTGATGGGCATGCCCACGCCGGACGACAGGTCCCAGGCGACGTCGGCCTCAGCGTTCGAGGGCCCCACGCCCATCTTCATCGTCGGCATGCCGCGCTCGGGCACGACCCTGCTCGATCGGATGCTGTCCCGCCATTCGCAGATCGCCTCCGCTGGCGAGATCATCGACTTCTGGCGCCAACTGCACTGGGTCACCGACGTGGCTCCGGCCGGGTCGCGCGAACTGCTGGAAGTCATCCGGCGCAGTGCGGATATCGATTACGCCGGGCTGGGCGCACGCTACCTGCGGCAGACGCAGTGGCGCGCCCAGGGGCGCACGTACTACATCGACAAGCTGCCCGCCAACTTCCGGATGGTCGCGTTCATCCGTCGGGCCTTGCCGCGGGCGCCGATCCTGCACCTGGTGCGCGATCCGATCGACACCTGCTTCTCCAACTTCAAGGCGATGTTCGGCAACGTCTCGCCGTACAGCTACGACCTGCCGGCGCTGGCCCATTACCACGGGCAATATGCGCGCCTGACCCGGCACTGGCATGCCCGGCTTCCGCACGCCATGCTCGACGTTCCCTACGCCGCCCTGGTGCGCGATCCCGGGAACACCTTGCGAGGCGTGCTCGAGCATTGCGGGCTGGCACTGGAGGAAGGCTGCCTGCAGCCGGAGCTCAATACCTCGCCGGTGGCCACGCCGAGCAGCGGCCAGGTGCGCGAGGCCATCCATACCCGCAGCCTCGACCACTGGAAGAACTACGCCGCGCAACTGCAACCGCTGCGCCAGGCGCTGGACGAGTTTCCCGGCCAGGCGCAGCCATCGTGACGACGCCCGCCCGCACCGCCGACCGGCGCCACGGTGCGGAAGCGCTGCCGCCACCCCGCCAGGGCCGCCACTCCCGATGACCGCCGATGACATCTCCGCCGCGGAAAGCCGCCTCCGCCGCCGCGCCAGACAGTACCTGGACGCCGGCCTGACGGACGCCGCGCAGATCACCCTGGAAACGCTGCTCGAGCGAGTGCCCGACGATGCCCCCGCCCGCATGGAACTGGCCAACCTGCTGCTCGGGCGCGGCCAGTTGCAGGCGTCGACCCGCCAGCTCCTGCAGATCGCCCGGCTTCCCGCCGGCAACGTTCCCCTGCTCGTGCAGACGATACGGCGGCTGTACTTCCATGGCGAAATCGTCGCCGCACGGAGCTGTCTCGACCGCCTCGAGCGGGCACCCGATCCACCGGCTCCGCTGCTGGCCGAGCAGGCGCAATTGCGCTGGATGCTGGGTGAGATACCCGCGGCGATGGCCCTGATGGAGTGCGCAAGCGCAGCGGGGGTCGAAACACCCGATGCCTGCTACCTGCACGCGATGCTGTCGCAGTTCACCGGGAACATCGCCCAGGCCCGCGGCATGCTTGAAACGTGCTTGCGGCGATGGCCGGATTTCGGCGACGCGGCGGTGGCGCTGGCGAACGTGCGCAGGCAAACGCCGGAAGCCAACGACCTCGGGTTGTTGCGCGAGCGGCTTCGGCGGATGCCGCAAGACAGCAATGCCGCGGGAATCCTGGCCAGCCGTGCCGGATTCGAGTCGGCGCTTTTCAAGGAGCTGGACGACCTCGGCTGCCCGGACGAGGCATGGCAGGCGCTGGCGCGCAGCAATGCCATCATGCACGCGCTGCACCCCTACGACGCGGCAGGCGAGACGGCCGTGACCGATGCGATCATCCACGCATCCGAGGCCCTCGCGGTGAAGCCCGCCAGGCCGGCCCCGCCCCCCGGCGACGCCATGCCGATCTTCATCGTCGGCCTGCCCCGATCCGGCACGACCCTGCTCGACCGCATGCTCTCCAGCCACTCGCAAGTGGTTTCGGCCGGCGAGATCAACGACTTCCGCCGACAGCTGCGCTGGATGACGGACGTTCCCCCGGGTGGCGTTCAAGGCATGCTGACCGCACAGCGGCGCAGCGTGGGCATCGACTTCGCGGAACTGGGCGCCCGCTACCTGCAGCAGACGCAATGGCGTGCGCAGGGGCGCCGGTTCTACATCGACAAGTTGCCGATCAACGTCCGCATGGTGCATCTCATAAGCCGCGCGCTGCCGCATGCGCCGATCCTGCACATGGTCCGCGAACCGATGGGCGTGTGCTTCTCCAACTTCAAGGCCATGCTCGGCCCCGCCTCCGCCTACAGCTACGACATGCAGACGCTGGCCCACTACCACGGACAGTACGTGCGACTGACCAATCACTGGCACACGCGCATGCCCGGGGCGATGCTCGACGTTCCCTACGCGTCACTGGTCAGCGAGCCGGCAGCGACCCTGCGCCGGGTGCTGGAGCACTGCGGACTGGCGGTCGAAGAGGGCTGCCTGCATCCCGAACGCAACATGGCCCCGGTGGCTACGCCAAGCAGCGCCCAGGTGCGCGAACCGATCCATCAGCGCACCCTCGGCGAGTGGCAGCGTTATGCAGGACCGCTGGAACCCTTGCGACTCGCGCTCGAGCGAGCGCCGCGTCAGATCCATGGCCTTGCGTGAGCCCGCCTTGTACGCAGGTGGCAGGCATGCCCGGCACCGCCGGCCCTGGCGGGTTTCCATGGGGCGCGGCAGCGTCGTCCAGGCTGCCGCCCGACAGGCCATGCCTTGCTGCATTGGTCGAGCCAAGACGTGCGCGATTACCCGCTCCCCATCCCCATCGTGGACATCCCGATGACAGCTGACCGTCTTCGCCGCCAGGCCCAGCAAGCCATGGATGCCGGGCAATGGGATGCGGCGCAGGCCGCACTCGAGTCGCTCGCGCAGCACGAGCCGCACGACGTGTCCATCCACATGGCACTGGCCGACGTGATTCTCCGTCGGGGCAGGATGCGTGCCGCAACCCGGCATCTGCTGCAGGCCATCCCGTTGCTGCCAAACGACGCCAGCCTGATCGCGCAACTGGCATGGCGTCTGTCCACGAACGGCGAGATCCAGGGTGCGCGCGCCTGTCTCGCGCACCTGGCACGCGCGCCAAACCCGCCGGCGGAAGTGCTCAGCGAGCAGGCCCACCTGCGCTGGGCACTCGGCGAGATCCCGGTGGCGCGGGCGCTGATGGATCGGGCCGTGGCCCTTGGCGTCGAGACGAGCAGCGAGTATTACCTGGATGCCATGCTGTACCAGTTCCTGGGCAGGCTTGCCGAAGCCGAGGCGGTGCTGCTGGCCTGTCTGCGACGCTGGCCGCGCTACGGCGATGCCGCGGTGATCCTGGCGAACCTGCGCCGGCAGACACCGGAAGCCAACCATCTGGAGCTTTTCCGGGAATCGCTCGGACGAATCTCCGCAGCAAGCACCGATGCGCGCGACAAGTTCGCCCGCGCCGAGTTCGAATCCGCGATCTTCAAGGTGCACGACGACTGCGGGCGCCACGACGAGGCGTGGTCGGCACTGGCACGCAGCAATGCCCTCATGCACGACATCAACCCCTACGATGCGCAGGCCGAAGCGGCACTGACCGACGCACTGGTCGGCATTCCGGAGTCCCTCGCGGCGGCAGTAACCGACGCCGCGGCGGAGTTTGCCGGCCCCATGCCGATCTTCATCGTCGGCATGCCCCGATCGGGATCGACCCTGCTGGACCAGATGCTGTCCAGTCATTCGCAGGTGATTTCCGCCGGGGAGATCCCGGACTTCCAGCACCAGCTTCACTGGATGGCCGATGTTGCGCCACGAAGCGCGCAAGGCATGCAGAAGGCCATCGAGCGCAGCGCGGGGATGGATTTTGCGGAACTCGGCGCGCGCTACCTGCAGCAGACCCAATGGCGTGCCCACGGGCATCGCTTCTACATCGACAAGTTGCCGATCAACGTGCGGATGCTGCCGTTCATACGCCGGGCGCTGCCCCGTGCGCCCATCCTGCACCTGGCGCGTGAGCCGATGGACGTGTGCTATTCCAACCTGAAGGTCATGTTCGGCAAGGCTTCGCCCTACTGCTACGACCAGCAGGCGCTCGCCCATTACTACGGCCAGTATGTACGCCTGACGAACCACTGGCGGGCCAGCATGCCCGGGGCCATGCTCGAGGTTTCCTATGCCGCCCTGGTGAACGAGCCCGAGGCGACCATGCGCCGCGTGCTGCACCATTGCGGGCTGGCGATGGAAGAAGCCTGCCTGCATCCCGAGCGCAACCCGGCCCCGGTGGCCACGCCAAGCAGCGTGCAGGTGCGCGAGCCGGTGCATTCCCGCAACCTGGGCCAGTGGCGCCGCTACGCCAAACAACTCGAACCGCTGCGGCTGGCCCTCGCCGAACAGGGGGTTGGCGTGGGTTGAGCGTGCTCGCGCATGGCGAGGCAATCATCGTTCCGGCACGCGCGAACGCTCCGGCCTCACTCTCCCACGCCGCCAACCCAGCGCCACCGCACGCGGTAGTCGTCATCCAGCGCCACCAGGTCGGCGCGGCAGCCCGCCGCAATGCGGCCATGGCTGGCGCCGAGCCCGAGGAAATCGGCCGCGTAGCTGCTGGCCATGCGCACGGCCTCGTCCAGCGGCAGGCCGAGCATTTCCACGCCGTTGCGCACGGCGCTGGCCATGTCCAGCGCGGAGCCGGCCAGCACGCCTTGCGCGGTCTGGCAGATGCCGTCTTTCACGATGATCGTTTCGCCATTCAGCACGTAGTCGGGACGATCCGCACCGACCGGCGGCATCGCGTCGGTGACCAGCAGCAGCTTGCCGCGCGGCTTGGCGGCGAGCGCCACGCGCAGGCTGGCCGGGTGCACGTGGTGGCCGTCGACGATGATGCCGCACCAGCTGTCGGCATCCTCCAGCGCGGCGCCGACCACGCCGGGCTCGCGGCTGCCGAACGGGGTCATCGCGTTGAACAGGTGGGTGAAGCCGCGCACGCCGGCCGCGAGCGCGGCACGGGTGGTGGCGTAGTCGGCTGCGGTATGTCCGGCGCAGACGATCACCCCGGCGTCAACCAGCGCACCGATGCTGGCCGTCGGCACCTGGTCCGGCGCCAGCGTGAGCAGACGCACGCCGCGGTGCGGTGCGCACAGCAGCGCCAACTCGTCGCGGTTCGGCGCGTGGAAATACTTTGCGTCGTGCACGCCCTTGCGCGCCGGCGCCAGGTAGGGGCCTTCCAGATGGATGCCGAGCACGCCCGGCACGCCTTCGGCCAGCGCCTGCTCCACCGCGGCCAGCGCTGCGCGCATCACCTCCACGCGGTCGCTGATCAGGGTCGGCAGGAAGCCGGTGGTGCCGAAGCGCCGATGCGCGGCGCCGATCCGACGCAATGTTTCCACCGTGGGCGCCTCGTTGAACAGCACGCCACCGCCGCCATTGACCTGCACGTCGATGAAGCCGGGCACCAGCATCGCGCCGCCAAGATCGTGCTGTTGCGCATCACGCACGCGCGGATCGGATGGCGGCAGCAGGTCGGCGATGCGCTCGCCCTCCAGCAGCACGACGAGGTCGTCGCGCCAGCCGTCGGGGGTGAGTACGCGGGCATTGGCAAGCGATTGGATCATGGCGAATACTCACAGGCCGACGTGTAGGCGCGCACCTTGTGCACGCTGCTTTTGTGCAACGTAACGAAGAGCACCGCGCACAGGGTGCGCTCCTGCATGGTCAGACCGTCTCGGTGACCTTGTTGAGATGCGGCGGCACGTCGGGGTTGAAGCCACGGCGCAGCGCCAGTGCGCTGGCGGCGCGGTAGAAACTCTGGATGACCAGCAGCGGCGTGCACAGCGCCGGCAGGCCGCCGGCCACCGCCAGCGTGCCGGCACCGTGCACGCCGGGCGCGGCCACGAACACCTGCGCGCCGCGGCCGCGGAACTCGCGCGCCACCGCCAGCGTGCTGTCCAGCGTGTCGTCGTCCTGGGCGAAGCACAGCACCGGGAAGTCGGGGCCGACCAGCGCCATCGGGCCGTGCCTCACCTCGGCCGCGCTGAACGCCTCGGCGTGCAGGCCGCAGGTTTCCTTGAACTTCAGCGCCGCCTCCAGCGCGATGCCGAGGCCGTAGCCGCGACCGACCACGAACAGGTTGTGCGCAGCGGCCAGGCCGTCGACCAGCGCCGACCAGTCGGCGTCCCAGCCGGCGCGCAGCGCATCCGGCAAGGCGCGCAGTGCGGCGCCCAGTTCCCCGTCGCCGCGCCAGCGCGCACACAGGTGCAGCACCGCGGCCAGCGCGGCAAGATAGCTCTTGGTCGCCGCCACGCTGCGCTCCGGCCCGGCGTGCAGCGGGATCACCGTGTCGGCCAGCGCCGCCAGCGGCGAATCCTCCACGTTCACCAGCGCCACCACGCGCGCGCCGGCGAGCTTCGCCGCCTGCGCATTGCGCAGCAGGTCGGGGCTCTTGCCCGACTGCGAGATCGCGATGAACAGCGCGCCCTGCCACTGCTGCTCGGCCGCGTAAACCGAGGTCACCGACGGCGACGCCGACGCGGTGACGATGCCGAGCTGGGTCTCGAACACGTACTTCGCATACGCCGCGGCATGGTCGGAGCTGCCGCGTGCACAGGTGACGATGAAACGCGGCGGCTGCGCACGCAGCGACTGCGCCAGCGCGCCGACCACCGCCTCGTTGGCGGCGAACTGGCGCGCGACTACATCGGCCGACTCGTGCGCCTCCTGGTACATCAGGGTGTCGCGGGCGTCCATGGCGTTCCTTCAATCGGTCTGCAGTTCGGCGACGAAGTCGTAGATGTCGCCGCGGTACCAGGAGCAGGTGAACTCGACCACGCGGCCGTCGTCGAGGAAGCTGCGCCGCTCGATGTTCAGCCCGGCACTGCCCACGCTGACGTGCAGCAGCCGCGCCTGCTGCGCGTTCAGCGACACCGCACGCAGCCGCTGCAGCGCGCGACGCGGGCGGGCGTTGAGTTTTTCCAGTGCCTCGTACAGCGAATCGCGCACCAGGTGCGGGTCCGGCAACACGCTGGCCGGCACCACGCTGCGCTCGATCGCCAGCGGCTCGTCCTGGCCGTAGCGCACGCGGTGCAGGCGCACCACCAGCGAGCCGGGCGACAGGTTCAGCGCCATCGATTCTTCCGGCGTCACCTCGCCGATGCCGCGCTCGAAGAACTCCGAACGCGGCGACAGCCCGCGCTCGCGCAGATCCTCGGTGAAGCTGGTCAGCCGCGACATCGGCTTGACGATGCGCTCGGCGATGAAGGTGCCGGCGCCGTGGCGCTGGGTCAGCAGGCCCTCCTCGACCAGGCCGGCGATCGCCTTGCGCACGGTCACCCGCGACAGCTTCAACGTCTGCGACAGGTCGCGCTCGCTGGGCAGCGCCTGGCCCGGCTCGATGTCGCGGTGCCCGATGATGTTGCGGATCGCCTGGCGCAGCCGCAGGTAGGCCAGCGGCTGGTGCGTGGCCGGGTCGTGGCAGATCCGGCGGTATTCATGGGCGAGGGCGGCTTCCATGTCGCGAACGATACCAATAGCGAACCACTGGCTGCAAGCCCGTATCACGCCCACCCTCATCGCATGAATTCGTATGCAGACCCGTGGTCGATCTGGTATTTCACTGGTACCATCGACGGAAATCCGGGCGATCGCGCCGCCAGGCCTTCCGCCCGCCATCCGGCATCGAGTCGAGGTGACCCGCGTGACTGCTTCCCCCCAATCGGTCGAACCGTTCGACCTGGTGATCTTCGGCGGCACCGGCGACCTCGCCGTACGCAAGCTGCTGCCGGCCTTGTTCCACCGCTTCCTCGACGGCCAGATCCCGGCCAGCAGCCGCATCGTTGGCATCGCCCGCGAAGCGCTGGACGACGCCGGCTACCGCGCGCAGCTGCGCGAGGCGCTGATCGGGGTGTGCGCGGCGGCGCAGCTCGACGTGTTCCTGCAGCAGGTGTTCTACCGTCCGCTGGACGCGCGCAAGGACGAGGGCTGGAACGACTTCACCGCGTTCATCGGCGCCCAGCCCGAGCACGTGCGCGTGTTCTACCTGTCCACCTCGCCGGAACTGTTCGTCGACATCTGCACCCGGCTGGGCCAGCACGGGCTCAACCAGGGCGCCTCGCGCGTGGTGCTGGAAAAACCGATCGGTCGCGACCTGGCCAGCGCGAACCAGATCAACGACGCGGTCGGCAAGGTGTTCAGCGAATCGCAGACCTTCCGCATCGACCACTACCTCGGCAAGGAGACCGTGCAGAACCTCCTGGTGCTGCGCTTCGGCAACGCGCTGTTCGAGCCGCTGTGGAACGCCGGGCACATCGACCACGTGCAGATCACCGTGGCCGAAACCCTCGGCGTCGGCCATCGCGGCGCCTACTACGACCGTGCCGGCGCGCTGCGCGACATGGTGCAGAACCACATGCTGCAGCTGCTGTGCATGGTGGCGATGGAGCCGCCGTCCTCGCTGGCGCCCGACGCGGTGCGCGACGAGAAGCTGAAGGTGCTGCATTCGCTGAAAGCCATCGACGACAGCAACGCCGCCCAGCTCACCGTGCGCGGCCAGTACCGCGCCGGCGTGGCCGAGGGCGCTGGCGTGCCGGGCTACCCGGAGGAACTGGGCAACAGCAAGTCGAACACCGAGACCTTCGTCGCCCTGAAGGCGGAGATCGCCAACTGGCGCTGGGCCGGCGTGCCGTTCTACCTGCGCACCGGCAAGCGGCTGCCGAGCCGGGTGTCGGAGATCGCGGTGACCTTCAAGCCGGTGCCGCATTCGATCTTCAACCCCGACGCCGGCACCTTGTCGCAGAACCGGCTGGTGCTGCGGCTGCAGCCGGACGAGGGGGTGAAGCTGTGGCTGACCATCAAGCATCCCGGCCCCGGCGGCCTGCGCCTGCGCCACGTGCCGCTGGACATGAGCTTCGCCCAGGCGTTCGGCGTGCAGCAGCCCGACGCGTACGAGCGCCTGCTGCTGGACGTGGTGCGCGGCAACCCCACCTTGTTCATGCGCCGCGACGAAGTGGAGGCGGCGTGGCGCTGGGCCGGCCCGATCCTCGCCGCCTGGGCCGACAGCGGCGAGCCGCCGCGGCCGTACGCCGCCGGCAGCTGGGGCCCGAGCGCCGCGGTGGCGCTGATCGAGCGCGACGGCCGCACCTGGAACGAAGACAGTGAATGATCCGGTTCACCTGCCGCTGCACCGGCCCGCGGCAGACTGGCAGTCCCTTCCCCACGCTACGCCCGGCCACGCCCGCGTGCCCGTCGCGACCGCCGCCATGACTACTCACCTGAACGTCACCACGCACAGTTTCACCGATTGCCGCGCGCAGGCCACGGCGCTGGCCGAGCGCGTCGCCGAACGCCTGCGCCGCGGGCTGGCCGAACGCGGCCACGCCGTGCTGGCGGTTTCCGGCGGCAGCACGCCGAAGGATTTCTTCGAGCGCCTGTCGCATGAGCAGCTCGACTGGGCCCGGGTGCAGGTGACCCTGGTCGACGAACGCTGGGTCGCGGACACCGACGAGCGTTCGAACGCGCGGCTGGTGAAATCGCGGCTGCTGCTGCATGCCGCCGCCGCGGCGCGCTTCGTGCCGCTGTACACCGGCGACGCCAGCCCCGAGGCTGGCCTGGCTGCCGCCAACGCGCGCATCGAGGCGTTGCCGTTGCCGTTCGACGCGGTGGTGCTGGGCATGGGCGAGGACGGCCACACCGCCTCGTTCTTCCCCGGCGGCGACCACCTGGCCGAGGCGCTGGACCTGGACGGCACGGCGCGCGTGCTGCCGATGCACGCGCCCGGCGCCGGCGAGCCGCGCATCACGCTGACCCTGCCGACCCTGCTGCAAACGCGCGCGTTGTACCTGCTGGTGGCCGGCGAGAAGAAGCGCGACCTGCTCGCCGACGCGCGGCTCGGCCTCGGCGCCGCACGGGACTACCCGGTGCGCGCGGTACTGGCCCAGCCGCGCGTGCCGGTGGCGGTGTACTGGTGTCCGTGACCACCACCAACGGCATCGCCCGCAGGAGCACGCCCTGTGCGCGAACGGCAGGCGATGCCCGCCCGGGGAACCGCCAACCAGAGCATCGCGCACGACCGCAGGAAGTCCCTTGCGGACAGCGTGCGCTCCTACAGACAAGGTAAGAAATCATGACCACGCTGCACCCCGTCGTCGCCGAAGTCACCGAACGCCTGCGCCAGCGCAGCCGCGACACGCGCGCGGCCTACCTCCGGCGGATCGACGCGGTCGACCGCAGCGGGCCGCAGCGCGAGCACCTGTCCTGCGGCAACCTGGCGCACGGCTTCGCCGCCTGCGGCAGCGAGGACAAGGCGGCGCTGCGCAGCGGCCGGCGCGCCAACCTGGCCATCGTCACCGCCTACAACGACATGCTGTCGGCGCACCAGCCGTACGAGCGCTATCCCGCGCTGATCCGCCAGGTCGCGCGCGACGCCGGCTTCACTGCGCAGGTCGCCGGCGGCGTGCCGGCGATGTGCGACGGCATCACCCAGGGTCGCCCCGGCATGCAGCTGTCGCTGTTCTCGCGCGACGTGGTGGCGCTGGCCACCGCGGTGGCGCTGTCGCACGACATGTTCGACGGCGCGCTGTTCCTCGGCATCTGCGACAAGATCGTGCCGGGCCTCTTGATCGGCGCGCTGAGCTTCGGCCACCTGGCGGGCGCGTTCGTGCCGTCGGGGCCGATGCCCAGCGGCATCCCGAACGAGCAGAAGTCGAAGGTGCGCCAGGCGTTCGCCGACGGCAAGGCGAGCAAGGCCGAGCTGCTGGAAGCGGAGGCGGCCTCGTACCACGCACCCGGCACCTGCACCTTCTACGGCACCGCCAACTCCAACCAGATGCTGATGGAGATCATGGGCCTGCACCTGCCCGGCGCCAGCTTCACCGCGCCGGACACCCCGCTGCGCGACGCGCTCACCGCCGAGGTGGTGCGCCGCGTCGCCGCCCACAGCGCGCTGGGCGACGCGTCCCTGCCGCTCGGCCACATCATCGACGAGCGCGCGATCATCAACGGCGTGATCGGCCTGCACGCCACCGGCGGCTCCACCAACCACCTGCTGCACCTGGTCGCGATCGCGCACGCGGCCGGCATCCAGTTGCGCTGGGACGACTTCGACGCACTGTCCGGCGTGATCCCGCTGCTGGCGCGCGTGTACCCGAACGGCTACGCCGACGTGAACCAGTTCCACGACGCCGGCGGCATGGCCTTCCTGATCGACCAGTTGCTCGGCGCCGGCCTGCTGCACGCCGACGTGCAGACCATCTTCGGCACCGGCCTGGACGGCTATGCGCAGGTGCCGGCGCTCGACGCGGGCGGTGCGCTGCACTGGCAGCCGGTGGCGAAGCAGAGCGGCAACCGCGGCGTGCTGCGCGGCGTGGACGAACCGTTCCGCCCCGACGGCGGCCTGCGCATGCTCGACGGCAATCTCGGCCGCGCGGTGATCAAGGTCTCCTCGGTGCCGGACGACCGCCTGCTGATCGAGGCGCCGGCGATCGTGTTCGACGATCAGGACGAGGTCGCCGGCGCGTTCAAGCGCGGCCAGCTCAACCGCGACTTCGTGGCGGTGGTGCGCTTCCAGGGCCCGCGCGCGAACGGCATGCCCGAACTGCACAAGCTCACCCCCACGCTGGCGCTGCTGCAGGACCGCGGCCACCGCATCGCCCTGCTCACCGACGGCCGCATGTCCGGCGCCTCCGGCCGCGTGCCGGCGGCGATCCACGTGACCCCGGAAGCGGTGGCCGGCGGCAACCTCGCCAAGATCCGCGACGGCGACATGATCCGCCTGGACGCGGCGAATGGACGTCTGGACGTCCTGCTGGAGGCGCATGAGCTGGATGCCCGCCTGCCGCACGTCGCCGACCTGTCCGGCGAGCACAGCGGCATGGGCCGCGAACTGTTCGGCTTGTTCCGCCAGGCCGCCGCCAACGCCGACCTCGGCGCCGGCGTGCTGTAGCCTTGCTCCTTCCCCTGCCTTGCAGGGGAGGGTTGGGGTGGGGTTCGCTCTTGATCTTCACTTCCACGCCAGCCTGAGCAACCCCCTCCCAACCTCCCCCTGCGCTGCAGGGGGAGGGGCCAAACCCCAGGAGCCAGACGTGAGTTCGATCGAACACAAGCAGCAGCAAGTCGGAACCCTCATGCGGCTGGCGCCGGTGATTCCGGTGGTGATCATCGACGACGCGAAGGCCGCGGTGCCGATGGCGCGCGCGCTGGTCGCCGGCGGCATTCCGACCATCGAGGTCACCCTGCGCACGCCGGCGGCACTGGAGGCGATCCGCGCGATCGCCGCCGAGGTGGAAGGCGCCGTGGTCGGCTGCGGCACCGCGCTGAGCGCGCGCGACCTGCAGGCGGCGCGGCAGGCCGGCGCCCGCTTCGCCGTCTCGCCCGGCACCTCGCCGCGCCTGCTCGACGCCGCCGACGACAGCGAACTGCCGCTGCTGCCCGGCGTGGCCACCGCCAGCGAGGCGATGGCCCTGCTCGAACGCGGCTATCGCCACCTGAAGTTCTTCCCCGCCGTGCCGGCCGGCGGCCACAAGCTGCTCGGCGCCTGGGCCAGCCCGCTGCCGCAGATCCGCTTCTGCCCCACCGGCGGCATCGGCCTGAGCAGCGCGCCGGATTTCCTCGCCCTGCCGAACGTGCTGTGCGTGGGCGGCTCCTGGCTCACTCCCGCCGACCGGCTCGCCGCCGGCGACTGGGCCGGCATCGAGCGACTGGCGCGCGAGGCAGCCGGCTTGCGCCGGGCGGACTGACGCGGCCTGCGCCGCCCGGCCACGCGATACCGGGTAAGGTTCCCGCTTGCACGCACTCGTCGCCATCGGCGCGAGCCCTCACCGGCAAGGACGGAAGCACGTGAATATCGGACCGCTGGCACTCTCGTCGGCGCTGCTGGCACTGCTGTTCGGCGTCGTCGCCGCACTCGCCGTGGCCGGCTTCCTGGCCCGACGCGGTTACGCCGACGCCGGCAATGCGTTGTATCTGGCACTCGGCGTCGGTCTGCTGACCGCGCGCATCGCCTACGTCGTCGGCTGGTGGCCGCAGTACGTGCAGCAGCCGCTGAGCATGCTGAACATCCGCGACCAGGGCTTCGACCCGATCGCCGGCGCGCTTGGGCTGCTGGCGGCAGCGACGCTGATCGGCTGGCGCCGGCCGCCGCTGCGCCGGCCGCTGGCCGCCGGCGTGGCGGTCGGCATCGCGGCCTGGGCCTTCGCCGGACTGCTCGCGTACAAGCTGACCGCGGCCAGCCATCCCGGTTTGCCGGCCCTGGCGCTGCGCGACCTGGACGGCCGCGAGGTATCACTGCAAACGCTGCGCGGCCAGCCCAGCGTGATCAACCTGTGGGCCACCTGGTGCGGCCCGTGCCGGCGCGAGATGCCGGTGCTGGCCGAGGCGCAGCGGACGATGCCGCAGATCCGCTTCGTGTTCGCTGACCAGGGCGAATCGGCAGCCGCGGTGAAGCAGTTCATGCAGGTGCAGCGCCTCGCGCTGGACGACGTGCTGATCGACGGCAATCTGGACCTGTCGAACCACTACAACGCCCGCGGCTACCCGACCACCTTGTTCCTCGACGCCGACGGCCGCCTGCGCGACATGCACATCGGCGAACTGTCGCGCGCCACGCTGGCCGAGCGGCTGCAGCGGATCACCCCGCCCGCCGCCGCACCACGCTGATCACATCGCCATGGGCGGCGGCGCAGGGCGGGCGCTGCCCGCCCTGCGCCGCTGCACGGGTCAGGCCGATTGTTCGGTCTCCAGCCGCGCCATCACCGCGTCGGTGACGCGGGCGCAGCGCTGGCCCATGAACGGGAACGCCCCACTCATGGTCTCGGCCAAAGTGCCCTGCAGCGACGTGCGCAGCAGCCGGCGCGCGCGGTGCAGGCGGGTCTTCACCGTCTCCGGCTTGATCGCCAGCAGGCTGGCGGTTTCCTCCACCGAGCATTCCTCCACCTCGCGCATCATGTAGACGGTGCGGAACGCCTCCGGCAGCTTGTCGATGGCGTGTTCGAGCAGGTGGCGGATCTGCGTGCGCGCAGCTGATACCGCCGGATCCTCGCTGCCGAACTTCGAGGGGAACTGGATGATCTGGTGGGTATCCTCCACCGCCGCGTCGACCTGCTCCAGGCCGACCATGGTGTGGCGCTTGCGCAACCGGCCGCGCGCCTCGTTCAGCACGATGCTGGTCAGCCAGGTCAGCAAGGTCGAGTCGCCACGGAACGAATCCAGCTTGTGATAGGCACGCATATACGATTCCTGCAGCACGTCTTCCGCTTCCGACTCCTCGCCGAGCACGGCGCGCGCCACGCGGAACAACCGCTGGTTGCAGCGCTGCATGATGTGGCGGAACGCCTCGCGATGGCCGGCGCGAACCTGCGCCACCAGCGCGTGGTCGTCCAGCGCGGCGTAGTCGACGGATGCAACATGGGCATGGGCTGACATGGCTTTCTCCTTTTACACCTGATCCGATGCAGCGGGGTGGCCCGAGGTTCCCGGGTCAGCCGGCCAGCGTGGCCAGGATCTCGCCGCGCCGCGGTTCCTGCGCGAATTCGCCGACCAGGCGCCGGGTCTGCATCGACACCCCGTGCAAACGGACCCCGCGGGAAGACAGGCATTCGTGGCTGGCCTCGACCACCACCGCCACGCCGCGCGGATGCAGCACCTGCGCCAGGGTATCGGCGATCTCCACGGTCAGCCGCTCCTGGATCTGCAGGCGCCGGCCGAACGCCTCGACCAGCCGCGCCAGCTTGGAGATGCCGACCACGCGCCGATCCGGCAGGTAGGCGATGTGCACCACGCCGCGGATCGCCGCCAGGTGGTGCTCGCAGGTGGACTGCAGCGGGATGTCGCGCAGCAGCACCAGTTCGTCGTAGCCGCCGACCTCGCTGAAGGTACGGCTGAGCAGGCCGGCCGGATCCTGCCGGTAGCCGGCGAACCATTCCTCGTAGGCGCGCACCACCCGCGCCGGGGTGGCCAGCAGGCCCTCGCGCGCGGGCTCGTCGCCGGCCCAGCGGATCAGCGTGCGCACGGCGGCTTCCGCCTCGGCACGGGTGGGGCGGGGGGTTTCCGCGACCGGCATCGGCGCGGCGGTGGAAGCGATGGATTGATCGAGTTCGAGCATGGGAGAGGTTTCGCTGGGGTGACAGCCGATCCGACGCAGGCGCCGCGGCCGAGGTTCCCGCTGCACTCCGCGCACCCGCCGGAACCTGTGCGCCGCTGCTGCATCTCATGGGCACCGGCAAGCTTCGCTCGCCCTTCATCCATCCCAAGGAGACACCGCTCATGAACAAATCCCTGTTCGCCCTCGTCGTCGCGCTCGGCCTCGGCTCGCTCGCCGGCGTGCACGCCGCCACCCCGGCGCCGGCCATCAACGACGCGCAGATCGCCCACATCGCCTACACCGCCGGCGCGATCGACGTCACCGCCGCCAAGCAGGCGCTGAGCAAGTCGCACAACCAGGCGGTAGTCGAGTTCGCCAAGGAAATGGCCCGCGACCACGCCGCCGTGAACGACCAGGCGCTGGCACTGGCCAAGAAGCTCGGCGTCACGCCGGCCGACAACGGCACCAGCCAGTCACTGGCCAAGGGCGCCGCCGCCGAGCAGACCAAGCTGGCCGCGCTGAGCGGCGCGGCCTATGACAAGGCCTATGCCGAGAACGAAGTGGCCTTCCACAAGGCCGTGCTGGCCGCGCTCGACGGCACGCTGATCCCGTCCACGCAGAACGCCGAGCTGAAGTCGCTGCTGGAAACCGGCTCGAAGCTGTTCCACGAGCACGAGATGCACGCCGAGCACCTGGCTGCCAGCCTGAAGTAAGGAGCACGTCATGTTCCGCAGCACGCTTCTGTTCCTCGGCCTGCTGAGCCTGGGCGTGGCCGCCGCGCCGGCGTTCGCGGCCGCCCCGGCCACGGCACAGGCAAAGACGGTGCACGTGATCGTGCTCGACAAGATGATGTTCGGCCCGATGCCCACCGGCGTGCGCGCCGGTGACGTCATCGAATGGGTCAATCACGACATCTTCGAACACAGCGCCACCGCGCGCGACGGCAGCTTCGACATCGACCTGAAACCGGGCGCCACCGTGCGCACCACGGCCAAGGCCGGTTCGTTCGCGTTCTTCTGCAAGTTCCACCCCGGCATGACCGGCACCCTGGTCGCCAAGTAACCCGGCAGCAGCACTCGCTCCCCCGAGCTTGCAAGGCCGTCCTACCGCGATCTTGCAGTGCTGCCGGTCCCCCGGTCGCAACGGGATCCGCACGATCCCGTTGCGACCGTTTTTCCGGGCTTACTCGCCCCGCGGCACCCGGGTCAGCTCCACCCCGTCCACCGTCATCTTCCACGCGCTGCCGTCTTGGTGCGGCGGCATCGAGACCACGAAGGTGGTCCTGACCGGGCCGATGCCCACCACGAAGTTGTCGCCCTCGAACGCCTGCAGCGGGCCGTTGACGGACTTGCTCATGCCGCCGTCCACCCGCCGGTAGTTCACGTTGCCGCCGGTGGTGATCAGCAGCGACATCGTCGTCGACCGCCACTGCCCGGCATACGCCAGCTTCTCCGGCGGCAACGGCTTGGCGCAAGCGGCCAGCAGCAGGCCGCACGCCACGAGTATCCACAGCAACTTGCGCATGTTTCCCCCTCGGCAGAGACCTCGTCCCGGCATGCCGCCGAACGCTCAGGCCACGTGCTGCCAGCCGAAGTACTTTCGGCTGGCAGGGTTCAACCGGTCAAGAGCCCCACGCGTGTCGCCGCGGGCGCGCCCCCATGCCGAGTGGCGCCCCGCCACGCGCTGCCGCCTACTTCACCGGCTTCACGTACGTCCCGAACAGCTCGTCGATGCGCCGGTACTCGTCGTACCACGAATCGGCGTGCACGAAGCCGTGGCGTTCCAGCGGGTACAGCGAGATCCAGAAGTTCTTCTTGTGCAGCTCGATGAAGCGCTGGTACAGGCGGATCGAGTCCTCGGCCAGCACGTTGTCGTCGATCAGGCCGTGTTCGATCAGCAGCGGATCCTGCAACTGGTCGGCGTATTCGATCGGCGAGCTGGCCTTGAACGCGTCGGGATCGAGCTGCGGATCGTTGAGGATGTTGGCGGTGTACTCGTGGTTGTACAGTGTCCAGTCGCTGACCGGGCGCAGCGCGGCGCCGGCGGCGAACTCGCCCGGCGCGCGCAGCAGCGCCATCTCGGTCATGAAGCCGCCGTAGCTGCCGCCGTAGATGCCCACGCGGCGCGGATCGACGTGATGGTTCTTGACCAGCCACGCCTTGCCGTCGAGCAGGTCTTCCAGTTCCGGGTGGCCCATCTGGCGGTAGATCGCGGTGCGCCAGGCGCGGCCGTAGCCTTCGGAGGCGCGGTAGTCCATGTCCAGCACCACATAACCTTGGCTCACCAGCAGGTTGTGGAACATCTGCTCGCGGAAATAGTGCGACCACGACAACGTGACGTTCTGCAGGTAGCCGGCACCGTGCACGAAGATCACCGCCGGCTTCGGCGACGCACCCTCGTCGGCCGGGCCGTAGTACTTCGCCCAGATGCCGCCCGCGCCGTGCGAGGACGGCACCTCGACGATCTTCGGCGCGATCCAGTCGTGCGCGCTGAACGCCGCCTTCATGGTGCTGGTCAGCTCGCGCGGCGTGCCGCCGGCGGACGGCTGGACGGCCAATTGCGGCAGCACGTAGGGCGCGGAATGCAGCACGGCGAGCTGCGTGCCGTCGGGTGACAGCGCGAAGTCGTCCATGCCCTGGTAGTGCGTCACGCGCGCCAGCTCGCCGCCGGCGGACGGCACGCGGTAGACGTCGTAGCTGTAGGGCGCAACCCGGTTCGTGCGCAGGTAGAACCACTGGCCGTCCGCGCTGAGCTGCGGGTGGCTCACCTCGAACCGGCCGGTGGTGAGCGCTTTCGCCTTGCCGTCGAGCGGCTTGACGTAGAGCTGCGACCAGCCGGTCTGCTCGCTCAGGTACCACAGCGTGCGGCCGTCCTTCAGCCAGCCGAAATCGTTGAAGTTCCAGTTGATCCACGCCGGGTCGGTCAACCGCTGCTGCGGCACCAGCGCGTGCCTGGCGAAATCCACGCTGGCGATCCAGCGGTCCTTGTTGTCGATCGCGCGCAGCTGGATGGCGAGCTGGCGGCCGTCGTCGCTCCATGCGATGCCGCCGCCACCGCCGTCGTCGGCACTGCCGACGATGCGCACGGCGCGCCGTTCCGGCGCCTTCAGCGCCTTGGCCTGCTCGGCCTTGCCGGCTTTCTGCAGCGCGGCGACGGCGCGTGCGCGCAAGTCCTTCAGCGGATCGTCGTGGATGCCGGGCAGCGGGTCGGTGGCCAGCGGGTATGACTGGTGGTTGGCCAGGTCGAGCAGCAGCAGCGACTGCGGCGCCGGGTCGTTGCGGCCCACGTACACGCGCGCCTCCTGCGGTTCGAGGTAGCCGGAGTCGGTGACGTAGTGGGCGAGCGTCGGCGCCTTGCCGGCTTCGTAGCCTTTCGGCGCGGTGACCAGCAGCAGCCAGCGGCCGTCCGGCGACAGTTCGCTGTCGACCGGGGTGATCTTGTCGCCGAGGAAGAACGGCAGCGGCGCGCGGCCCGGGTCGGCGGCGGCCAGCGCCTGCTCCTCGTCGCGCTTCGCCTGCTTGTCGGCCTTGAGCCGGCGCAGCGTCTTGAACAATTCCAGCTGCCGCTCGCCCAGCGCGTCAGGCTGCTTCGCCTGCGGGTCGTCGGCGAACTTCAGCACTGCCGCGGGCGCGGTGACGCCGCTGGCCAGGTCGTGGCTGTACCAGTCGTTGCCGTCGCGGAACTGCAGCGCGCGGCCGTCGGCGGAAAAGCGCGGCGCGGATTCGTCCTGCGGCGTGCGGGTGACCTGCTGGCGCCGGCCACTGGCCAGGTCCACCACGAACACGTCGCCGTGCAGGATGAAGGCGGCATGCCGGTGCGCGCGATCGAACACCGCCGGGCCGTCGGCCTGCGCCAGCGCGACCGGGTCCAGCTTCGCGCCTTGCCCGGTAGCCGGGTCGACCCGGTACAGGTCGCGCAGCGGGCTGCCATCGCGCTTCAGCGCGTAGTACACGCTGCGCCCGTCCACGCTCCAGTACGGCGACTCCACCGCCTGGCCGATCCAGTCCGGGTTGGCCATCACGGTGTCCAGGTCCAGCGGCGTCGATGCCGGCGTGGCGAGCGCGGCCAGCGGCGCGACGGTGAAGGCGACAAGGGCGGCCAGCAGCAATCGGCGCATGGATTCTTCCCGGGCAAAAAAGCCAGCATAACCGAGCGCAGCGGCGATCCGCGGCCACCCCTGCCGAAAGTCAGCGGCCGGCGGCTGCAGCGGCGGCGGCGCGTTGCTACCCTGCTTGCTGCCACGTCTTCCCATGGAACCCTCGCCATGCGCCTTGCGTCCTTCGCCGCCGCCCTGCTGCTCGCCGCCGGCGCCGCTGCCGCCGCCCAGCTGCCGCCCGTGAATCCGTCGACGAAGCCGCCGCGCGAGCTGGCGCTGATCGGCGAGCCGCAGCCGCTGCCGCCGCCCACGCCGCAGCAGGCCGCGTCCGGCACCTTCCACGGCGTCAGCGTGGCAGACCCGTACCGCTGGCTGGAAAACCCGGACGACCCGGCGGTGCGGCGGTGGATAGCCGCGCAGAACGCGTACACCGAGGCGACCCTGGCGGCGATGCCGCAGGGCAAGGCGCTCACCGTGCGGGTGCAGCAGCTGGCGATCACCTCGACCACGCGCTCCGGCCCCACGCTGGCCGGCGGCACCTTGTTCTATCTGCAGCAGACCCCGCCGCAGCCGCAGCCGGTGCTGATCGCGCAGGCGTGGCCGGACGGCACGGCGAAGGTGCTGGTGGATCCGAACGCCGACCACGGCGGCGCCGGCACCGCGATCACCGCCTACTGGCCCTCGCCGCGCGGGCGCTACCTCGCCTACGGCAGCGCCGAGGGCGGCAGCGAGCTGACCACCATCCGCGTGCTCGAGGTGGCCAGCGGCAAGACCCTGCCCGACACCCTGCCCTGGGCCGGCGGAGGCACCACGCCGCAAGGCCTGGCCTGGGATGCCGACGAGCGCGGCTTCAGCTACGTGCGCTTCGCGCCGCCGGCGGCGGGGCAGGAAGTGGAACAGTTCCACGCCACCCTGGTGCATCACACGCTGGGCCAGGCCGCCACGACGGATCGCGTGGTGTTCGGCAAGGGCTACTCGAAAACCGCCGAGTACGTGCTGGTGAATGCGCCGGCCAGCGCGCAGGCCGCCGTGCTCGCCTACGACGGCGACGGCGGCCCGGCCGAAGTGTTCCTGCAGCACGGAGATCGCTTCATCCGCGTGCTCGATCGCGGCGCCAACGTGCGCACCGCGGCCTGGGTGAATGGACGTCTGTACGTTGCCGCGTTCCGCGATGCGCCGCGCGGCAAGGTCGTGGCCATCGGCGACAACGGCAAGGCAGCGCCGGTGCTGGCCGAGCGCGAAGGCGCGATCCAGCAGATCGCCCCGCTTGGCGACGGCTTCCTGGTGGTGCGCAGCCGGGGCCCCGACTGGTGGGTCGAGCAGTACGACGCCGGCGCGATCTTCGTGCGCCGGCTGCCGCTGCCGGAACATGGCATCGGCATCGGCGAGATCGCCTCCGAATCCGGCAGCAACAAGGCACTGGTGAGCTACGGCGGCTGGAGCACGCCCACGCGCTGGGCCGAGTACGACGGCCGCAGTGGCGCGCTGAAGACCGTGTTCGAGGTCAAGCCTGCCGCCGACTATTCGAAGGTGGTCGCACGACGCATCGAAGGCACCTCGAAGGACGGCACGAAGATCCCGGTGACCGTGCTGTCGCTGCGCGGCACCACGGCGAACGGCAAGCGGCCCGCCATCCTCTACAGCTACGGCGGCTTCGACATCCCGATCAAGCCCGGCTTCATCGGCCCGAACCTGGCCTGGCTGGAGCGCGGCGGCGTACTCGCCTACGCCAACATCCGCGGCGGCAACGAGAACGGACAGCGCTGGCACGCGCAGGGGCAGCAGCTCGACAAGCAGAACGTGTTCGACGACTTCCACGCCGCCGCGCTGGCGCTGATCCATGCGCGCTGGACCGACCGCGCGCACCTCGGCATCCTCGGCGGCAGCAACGGCGGCCTGCTGATGGGCACGCAGATCGTGCAGCACCCGGCCGACTACCGCGCCGTGGTGGCGCGCGTGGGCATCTACGACATGCTGCGCCACGAGACCGACTTCGCCAACGGCCCGTACAACATCCCCGAGTACGGCAGCATCGCCGACCCGGCGCAGTTCAAGGCCACCCTGGCCTACTCGCCGCTGCAGCACGTGCGCCCGAACACCGGCTACCCGGCAGTGCTGCTCACCACCGGCGAAAACGATCCGCGGGTGGCGCCGTGGCAATCGCGCAAGTTCGCCGCCGCGCTGCAGAACGCCAGCTCGTCGACGCGGCCGATCCTGCTGCTGACCCGCATGAACGCCGGCCACGGCATCGGCGCCCCGTTCAGCCAGCGCGTCGGCGACACCGCGATCGGGCTGACGTTCTTCGCGCACGAGCTGGGGCTGGACGTTGAAAAATAAATCACCCACTCCGTCGTAGGAGCCCGCTGGCGGGCGATGCCTTTGCTCTGATGTCGCTAAGATCAGAACAAAAACATCGCCCGCCAGCGGGCTCCTACAAGAGTGGCGATGCATCGCCGTCGAGCCAGACGGCATCCCAGTAGGGATAGGCAAGCACGCTGTCGACCAGGCCGGCACGCACCGGATTGGCGACGATGTATCGCGCAACCGCCCTGACTTCCTCATCGGCCCGCAACGCGTGATCATGAAAGCTGCGATCCCACGGCGGTCCATCCAGCCCGCACGACTCATGCAACGCGCGCGACGCGCAGCCCTTGAATCGATTCATGACCCGGCCCAGCGGCTCATCGCCGAGCTGCAACAAGCCATGCCAATGGTCGGGCATCAGCACCCAGGCGAGCAGGCGGGCATCCGCCCAGGTCGACGCCGCATGGATGACCCGGCTGGCCACCCGTGCGCGGGCCAGATCCGCAAAGAGACACTCGCGATGGCGGGTCACCGTCGTCAGCAAATACATCTGGCCAGGAATGGACACGCGGCCCTGGCGCAAGGCATGGCGACCAATGGGTGGAAAAGCAGGCATGCGTGCAGACTGCCGTGGATATCAGCAAAACACATCGCGTGTCAGCATCGACTCCTGTCCTCCCAATCCTCTACGCCCAGTAGGAGCCCGCTGGCGGGCGATGCCTTTGCTCTGATGCCTCAGGGGAAAGAGCATCGCCCGCCAGCGGGCTCCTACGCATCGAGGCAGGGGATCGAGACTGCTACGATGGCATCCGCCTTCCGCCGTCGATTCCTACCATGACCCTCCCCACCGTCGAACACGAAACCGGCACCTCGCCCCGCTACAGCATCATCTGGCTGCACGGCCTCGGTGCCGACGGCCACGACTTCGCGCCGATCGTGCCGGAGCTGGTGGACCCGGCGTGGCCGGCGCTGCGCTTCGTGTTTCCGCATGCGCCGGTGCGACCGGTGACGATCAACAACGGCATGTCGATGCGTGCGTGGTACGACATCATCGGCTTCGACGCGCGCGCGCCACAGGACGAGGCCGGCATCCGCGCCTCGATCGCCGCCGTCGGGACGCTGATCGAACGCGAGCACGCGCGCGGCGTGCCAAGCGAGCGGATCGTCCTCGCCGGCTTCTCGCAGGGCGGCGCGATCGCGCTGTCCGCGGGGCTGCGCCATGCGGAAAAGCTGGCCGGCATCATCGCGCTGTCGACCTACCTGCCCATCTCCGCCACGCTCGCCGCCGAGCGCAGCGCCGCAAACGCGGCCACGCCGATCTTCCAGGGCCACGGCAGCGCCGACCCGGTGGTCGCGCTGCCGCGCGGCACCGCCTCGCGCGATGCGCTGCAGGCGCTGGGCTATCCGGTGGACTGGCACACCTACCCGATGGCCCACGCGGTCTGCGCCGAGGAGATCGACGACCTGCGCCGCTGGCTGGGCCAGCGGCTGGCGTAAGCGCGACCGCGCTGCGGCATACTTGCCGCATGCGCGAACCAACCTCCCGCCGCGCCGCGCGCGGCCGCACCGAACACAGTCCGCTGCCGGATTTCTGCCAGCTGCCGGCGCTGTTCGCGCTGCTGGTGGTGGGCGCGCTGACGGTGACCGTGATGTGGCTGGCGCGCGACGATCCGCGCGACTGGTCGGCCTACAGCGTCGGCATGCTGTTCGTGACCCTGCTGGGGATGGTGGCGGCGGTGGTGCTGTGCGGGCTGCGGCCGTGGCTGCAGCGCCTGCCAGGACACCTGCCGTATGTCGGCGTGTGGCTGCTGATCCTGCTGCTGGTGCTGCTCGCCAGCATCGTGGCGCACTGGTTCGACGGCGCACTGCAGATGCATCTGGTGCGCGGCAGCCTGCCCGTATTCGTGCGCGACAACGTGCTGATCGCCGCCCTGCTCGGCGCCGCGATGCTGCGCTATTTCTACGTGCTGGCGCAGTGGCAGGCGCGGCTGGCGGCGGTCACCCGCGCCCAGGTCGAGGCACTGCAGGCGCGCATCCGCCCGCACTTCCTGTTCAACAGCATGAACACCGTGGCGGCGCTGATCCGGGTCGACCCCGATGCCGCCGAGCGCACGGTGGAGGACCTCTCCGAACTGTTCCGCGCCGCGCTGGGCCAGCACGACAGCGCCGACGGCACGCTGGGCGAGGAGCTGGCGCTGGTCGAGCGCTACCTGGCGATCGAGCAGCTGCGCCTGGGCGAACGCCTGCGCGTGCGCCGCGAGCTGGATGAGCTGCCCGCCGATTTCCCGCTGCCGCGCCTGCTGCTGCAGCCGCTGGTGGAGAACGCGGTGCGCCACGGCATCCAGCCGTTGCGCGAAGGTGGCGAGGTGATCCTGCGCGGCCAGCGCGACGGCCGCGGCGTGCGCATCGAGATCATCAACCCGCTGCCGGCCACCCCGCCCGCCGCCGGCAACGGCCATGGCCTGGACAGCGTGCGCCGGCGCGTCGCCTACCGCTACGGGCCGCAGGCGAAGGTGCAGGCCGGCGCGCAGGGCGAGCGCTTCGTGGTGCTGCTGCAGCTGCCCGGAGGAAAAAGCTGATGCGCGTGCTGGTGGTCGACGACGAGCCGCTGGCACGCGCGCGCCTGGCCGCGCTGCTCGGCGACTGCGCCGGCGTGGAAGTCGTCGGCAACGTCGGCGACGGCGAAGCCGCGCTGGCCGCGCTCGGCGAACTGCAGCCGGACGCGCTGCTGCTGGACATCAACATGCCCGGGATCGATGGCGTGGCGCTGGCGCAGCGCCTGGCCGGCCGCACGCGGCCGCAGGTGATCTTCTGCACCGCCTACGAGGCGCATGCGCTGAAGGCGTTCGAGCTGGGCGCGGCCGACTACCTGCTGAAACCGGTGCGGCTCGACCGCCTGCGCGAGGCGCTGCAGCGCGCGCAACGCCGCCTCGCCGACGCCCCGCGCGAACCGGCCGCCTACCTGTACGGCCGCCTGCGCGGCGAGCAGGTACGCATCGCACTGGACGAAGTGATCTGCCTGCTCGCCGAGGAAAAATACGTGGTCGTGCAGCATCGCCGCGGCGAGCTGCTGATCGAGGATTCGCTTCGCCAGCTGGAGGAAGCCTACCCCGACCAGCTGATTCGATTGCACCGCAACTGCCTGGTGCCGCCGCCGCGCCTGCTCGGCCTCAAGACCCTCGCCGACGGCCGCGTGCTGGCGCGCCTCGACGGTAGCGAACTCAACCCTGAGATCAGCCGGCGCAATCTGCCGGCGGTGCGGAAGTTGCTGCGACTCGGTTAAATGCCTGTTGCTACCAAACCCTGCAGGCAAGCCGGAACGGCGACTTTTATCACCGCGGATTGTCGGTGATAAGACATGGCACCGCGATCCGTGAGATATGCGACGCGGCAACATCATGTGGACATGCCCCACGCCAACGGCCAACGCATTGAACCCACGCAAGTTTCACTTGCTTGACGACCGATGGTCGAAAGCTGAATATCCGGTGTATATGCCTCGATGTGGGGCCTACTAAGTGTTATGCGGAAGGGGGGAATCATGCTACGCACATTCTTCATGTTAGCCACGACACTCGCGGCGGCTTTTCCCTTCGTTACACACGCCCAAAAAACCCAATACGCTGACTGGCAAGCGGATTTGCGCGGAAGTTCCACTTTGACCGAAGCCTTCACGGTCAACGAATCAGGATCTACCTTCGGCTTTATATGCTCTGCATCGGTCAATCGCTGTATGTACTATGTCTCGGCCCACACCACGTGTGATCCGGGTTCCAAAAGTGCGATTCTTATAAACACAGATGCTGGCGCGCTCCAGTCAACAATAACCTGTACCAAGTTCGGTGACACGTACTACAGCACAATTGAGAATTCAAACGATCTCAGTAACGGTATATCTACCAGCACTACGTTAGGCATTGCTCTGCCAATGAAAAGCGGTCAGTTTAAGGTCGTACGATTTAGCCTAATAGGCGCTAACTCAGCGATACAGGCTGCGGCATCGAGAGTTGTTCAGTTAGAGAACAATACCGACCACATGCAGTAATCGCATAACCAATCATCCAAGCGGACGGCTTTCGCCGCCGCTTAACTCCAGCGTTGAGGTTGTAGAAAAACCACTTCTGGACAAGTTGGTCGCCAAGCCGGGGAAAAGCGACTTCACAGAACGCTCTACAATCGACGCGCAGCCTGCCGGGAAGGGTTCAAGTACCCCCTGAAATCATGCGAATCCGCGCCAGGGTACTTTTTCTACAACCTCGTTAGATTTTGGGGGAATATAGTGCGCGCGCCAAAAGAACCAGAGTTGGCCTCACCATCCACACAAAAGTGGTGGGCTTGTCATGGCGTTGTTTATTTCCTTGGCGTCGGCGACCCAGTAGTGGCAGTCAAGATCGGCGTGCTTGCCATCACGTCGCAATTCACATTGGAGTCTGCGGTTCGTCGGCGCCTTGCGCAAATCCAGACTTCCAACCATGAGCCGGTTCAGGTTCTCGGACTCAAGCCGTTTGAGTCTGGTAACTTTCCCACCAGGGAGGCCGAGGTACTGGAGCGCCAGTTGCACATTGAGTTCGCGCATTTAGCTAGATTCAAACCAGGCACCAAAGGCTCCGAGTGGTTTCACAGCTCACCACAGTTGCTTCAGCGTATCGCCAAGCTTTCGGTTCCGCCCGAGCAACTCAATGTTCCACGGTGCATTGCAGTTGTTGCCAGCACGCAAAAAAACTGACAATTCGTTCAAGGCGGGCGCCTCCGGCGTCGCTTAACTCAGGCGTCAGAGCATGATCCAACTAGAACTCATGCAACTACCCCAGCCCCACCTGAACTGAGCAAACAGCCCGCTCCAATAGTTCTGGATCTGCTGCCGCGAAAGCCACCATGACAAATCATCCCTTCAAGATCGGCGACCACATGCGCTGGAATTCGGAGGCAGGATTTGTCACCGGCCGGATCATCGCGGTGCACACGCGCGACACCGACTACAAGGGCCACACGCGCCACTGCAGCGAGGCCGATCCGCAGTACGAGATCCGGAGCGACAAGACCGACCACGTCGCTATGCACAAGGGCGCGGCGCTGCACAAGATCGACTGAGATGCCCGCCGACCCTGGCACGATCTGGACGATCGGCCACTCCACCCGCACTCTTGAGGAGTTCCTCGGCCTGCTATCCGAATACCGGATCGAGGCGGTCGCCGACGTGCGGCGCTTCCCCGGTTCGCGCCGCCATCCACATTTCGCCAGCGACGCGCTGGCCGCCACGCTGCCCGCGCACGGCATCGCCTACCGCTGGATGCCCAAGTTGGGCGGCCGCCGCAAGGTGCAGCCGGGCTCGCCGAACACCGCGTGGCGCAACGCCTCGTTCCAGGGCTACGCGGATTACACGGCCACCGCGGAGTTTGCCGAAGGCCTGGCCGAACTGCTGGCGCTGGCCACCGGCAAGCGCACCGCGATGATGTGCGCCGAGGCGGTGTGGTGGCGCTGCCATCGCTCGATCGTTGCCGATGTGTTCAAGCTGCGCGGCATCGAGGTCATCCACATCCTCGACGCCGTGCACAGCACGGTGCACCCGTACACCTCGCCGGCGCATATCGTCGACGGTCGGTTGAGCTACGCGCCGGCGCAAGGCGGTTTGCTGTAGATCGGTAGGCGAGAGCGGCAAAAACCGGAACAAGAGCTTTTCGCTCTCGCAACCGCGCAGCGGTTGCGCACCGAGTGCGGGCCAGGCGAGGGCATGGATGCCCGAGTTGAGGCAACGCAGGGAGCAGTTTCCCGATGCCCGGCAAGCGCCGAGCGGGGTGCTCTTTCTCTTGGGTTACTTTCTCTTTACTCCGGGCATCCTGCCCTACGCCCTTCGGGCCAGCTTCGCTGTTCGCGCACGCATCCTGCGTGCGCGTGAGCACGCAAAGAGAAAGTAACTCGGGCGCCAAAGGCGCACGATAGCTCTTGCTCTGCCTGCAGGCTCCGTCGCAGACATGATGGATGAAGTGCGATGCCTGCCTGCGCAGGCATGACGAAGTGGAGTGTGAGGCTTGTCGATGTCATCGGCGGGGGGCGGACCGTTCGGGGAATGTGAGTGGAAGTGGCAAGAGCATCGCGCGCGAGCGCGCTCCTACACGGGGAAGCGCAAGAGGAAGACGACTCGTAGGCGCGCGACAGCTCTTGCTCTGCCTGCAGGCTCTGCCGCAGACATGATGGATGAAGTGCGATGCCTGCCTTCGCAGGCATGACGAGGAGCGGAGATGCGGCGCGAACGGCCTGCCTTCGGCGGCATGACGAGGTGAGGATACGACGTGCCTGCCGGTGCGAACGGTGGGGGAAGTCAGCCGTTCGGGCACAGGCGTGGGGGGCGCAAGGGCATCGCCCGCGAGCGGGCTCCTACGGGGGCAGCGGGGAGTGATGCGGAACGCGCTACTCCTTCTTGATCGCGTGCCCGCCGAACTCGTTGCGCAGCGATGCCAGCAACTTGTCGGCGAACGAGTCACTGTCGCGCGAGCGGAAGCGCTCCATCAGCGACAGCGTGATCACCGGGGCGGAGACGTTGAGTTCCAGCGCGGCGTTCACGGTCCAGCGGCCTTCGCCGGAATCGACCACGTAGGGCGCGATGCCGTCCAGGTTCGGGTTCTTGCCGAGCGCGTCAGTGGCCAGGTCGAGCAGCCACGAGCGCACCACGCTGCCGGTGCGCCAGATCTCGCCGACCTGGTGCAGGTCGAGGCCGAACTCCTGCTTGTGCTTGAGGATCGAGAAGCCTTCGGCGTAGGCCTGCATCATGCCGTACTCGATGCCGTTGTGGACCATCTTGGTGTAATGGCCGGCGCCGGCCGGGCCGACGTGGCCCCAGCCCTGGTCCTTCGCCGGCGCCAGCGTCTCGAAGATCGGCCGCAGCGCCTCGACGGCTTTTTCGTCGCCGCCGATCATCATGCTGTAGCCCTCCTTGAGGCCCCACACGCCGCCGCTGGTGCCGCAGTCGACGTAGCCCAGGCCGTGCTCGGCATACCGTTGCGCGCGGCGCAGCGTGTCCTTGTAGTTGGAATTGCCGCCATCGATCACGGTGTCGCCCTTGGCCAGCAGCGGCAGCAGCGCGTCGACGGTGTCGTCGGTGATCTTGCCGGCCGGCACCATCAGCCACAGCACGCGCGGTGCGGGCAGGGCCGCGACCAGTGCCGCCAGCGAGGTCGCCGGCGCGATGCCGTGCGCCGCCGCGGCCTGGCGCGCGTCGGCGCTGGGGTCGAAACCCGCGACTTTGTGGCCGCCCTTCACCAGGCGTTCGGCCATGTTCGCGCCCATGCGCCCGAGACCCACCATGCCAAGTTCCATCGTGTTCACTCCGTAACGGGAAAGGTTGTCGTGTTCATGCTTGCTGCTGGCCGGCATCCAGCCAGCCGCCGTCGAAGCCGGCGCGGCGCAGGCCATCGACGATGGCGCGGCAACCGCGCATCAGTTGCCACGGCAGGCCGCTGCGATGGTTCTCCACCATCAGCACGATCGGGCCGAGGTTGAGGCCGAAGAAATACGGCGAGACCCAGCCGCCCGGCGCCCGGCCGGACGTGTCGGTCCAGGTCTGGTTGAAGCTGGCCTTGAAGCCGTAGGGATGCGCGTCGTGCAGCTGCAGCGTGTGGATGAAGTGGTGCACCGTCGGCAGCACGATCTCCGGCGCGAACGGCAGCGAGGCCGCCACCGCCCACGGCGCCAGCGTGCCGTCGTCGAAGCCGTACGGCACGCCGCGGCCGACGTAGTCCTCGAAGCGGCGTTCGATGCCGTCGATCCTGCGCGTGGCCGGGCCGGGGCCGTCGCAGGCGGTGATGCCCCAGCAATGCTCGCTGTAGCCGTTGAAGCCGAGCGGGTTGTCGATCGCGTAGCGCTGCTGCACCTGGGTGGCGCGGCGGCTGTTCTCGAAGTAGTCGATGCCCTTGTCGCGCATGAACGCGTCCTGGATGCCGCGGAAATCGATCCATGCCTGCGACAGCTGGTGGGTGAACAGCGGGCCGCAGTACAGGTAGTCGACGTCGTAGCAATGCTTCCACTCGTAGGTGGACGACCACGCCGCGTAGGCCGCGGGCGGCAGCGCGTGGGTGGGCGAGCCGAGCGCCAGCACGTACAGCAGCAGCCCCTCGTCGTAGCCCTGCCAGCGATGCGGGATGAAGCCGCTCTCCGGGTGCCAGCCGTGGCCGATGGTGCCGTCCGCGGCCTGCGCCCACGGCCACTCCGCGCGCTGGTAGAGGAAGTTCGCGGTGTCGCGGATCTCCTTCTGCCCGGCGCTGTCGCCGTCGAAGTACGCCGCGGCGGTCAGCATGCCGGCGAACAGGAAGGCGCTGTCCACCGTGGACAGTTCGCACTTCCACGCGCGCCGGCCGGTCTGCATGTCGAGGAAGTGGTAGTAGAAGCCGCGGTAGCCGCTGGCGTCGGGTTCGGTGCCCTGCGGGCTGTCGCGGAAGAAGCGCAGCGTGGCCAGGGTGCGCTTGATCGCGGCATCGCGGCTCAGCAGGCCGCGTTCGACCGCCACCGGGTAGCAGCTCAGCGCCAGCCCGGTGGCGGCGATGCTGGCCGGCCAATCGGTTGCGGTCTTGTCCGCCACCAGACCATTCGCCAGGTTCGTCTCGCACCGGAAGTAGGCGAACGCCTTGTCCTGCAGGTGTTGCAGCAGCGGGTCCGCTGCGGACGGATGGCTGGGGGGTTGGGCGGGCATGGATCTCGTCGTGGTCTTTCGCGGTGACCGCAGCATGCAAACGAAAGATGCTGCGACGGCCAATCGCCGGCCGATATCGCGGGCATCGTACTCCGCGACGTGGTGAAGCGCAGGTTGACGCCGCGCATGCCGTGGCCGGCGCATGCTGGTTTTTTTGCCGCCGTCGACAGGAGTCGCCATGTCATCGCCTTCCCCCCGCAGCATCGATGCGGAGCAGCGCTGCCTGCTGTCCAACGGTCGCTACAGCGTGATGCTGGATGCGAACGGCGCCGGCTTCAGCCGCTGGCGCGGCCTGGCGGTGACGCGCTGGCGCGAGGACCCGGTCGGCGACGGCTGGGGCAGCTACCTGCTGTTGCGCGACGAGGACGGCGGTGAAACCTGGTCGGCCAGCCGGCAGCCGTACGGCACGCACAGGCCGGACGACGCGGTCGCATTCGAGCCGAGCTGCGCCCGTTTCAGCCGGCGCCACCACAGCGTGCACAGCGTGCTGGAAGTTGCGGTGGCGGCCGAGGCCGACGTCGAGCTGCGCCGGCTCACCCTGAGCAACCACGGCGACCGCACGCGTACGCTGTCGCTGACTTCGTACGCCGAGCTGGTGCTCGGCCCGGTCGGCGCCGACAACACGCACCCGGCGTTCTCCAAGATGTTCGTGCAGACCGCATGGGACGAGGCGCACCGCATGCTGCTGGCCACGCGGCGGCGGCGCGACGGCAGCGAAGCCGAAGTGTGGGCCGCGCAGGCGCTGCAGGTCGTCGGGGAGGATGGCGGCGATGCCGGCGAATTCGAAACCGACCGCGCACGCTTCCTCGGCCGCCTGCACACGCTGCGCGACGCACAGGCGATGCAGCCGGGCGCCGCGTTGTCGCACACCGTCGGTTGCGTGCTCGACCCGGTGTTCGCCCTGCGCCGGCGCTTCACGCTGGCGCCGGACAGCAGCGTGACGCTGCTGCTGTGGACCCGACTGGCCGATTCGCGCGACGGCGCCATCGCCCTGACCGCGCAACTCGGCGATCCGGCCGCCGCCGCGCGGCTGTTCGACGGCGCGGCACGACAGGCCGAAGCCGAATACGCGCAGCTCGGCATCGGCGCCGCGCAGGCGGCACGCTTCGCGCGCTGGATGAGCGCGCTGCTGTGCAACGATCCATGCCAGCGCGCGGCGCCCGACGTGCTCGTACGCGGCCACGGCGGCGCGCCGGTGCTGTGGTCCGCCGGCATCTCCGGCGACCGGCCGATCCTCCTGCTGCGCCTCGGCGAGAGCGACGACCTGACGCGCGTGAGCGAGGTGCTGCAGGCGCAGCAGCATTGGCGCCGTCAGCAATTCGCCGTCGACGTGGTGCTGCTGCAGGCCGCCGGCGAGGCGCGGCAGGCCGCGCTCGATTCGCTGGTGGGTGCGCAGCAGGCGCGCCTGAAAACCGACGCCCCGCTGCCCAAGGCCGAGCTGTTCGCGTTGCGCGACGACGCGATCGGCGCGGATTTGCGCAGCGGCCTGCTGACGGCGGCGCGCGTGGTGCTGGACGAGGCGCCGCCCGCGCAGGCCGCGGCCGGATCGCCAGCCGCCCGCGCCGCACCCGCGCCGATCCGCGCGACCGCCATGGCAGCGGCCGTCACCGCCAACGCCGATGCGCCGGAATTCGCCAACGGCCACGGCGGTTTCGTCGACGGCGGCCGCGCCTACCGGATCGACTTCGACGAAACGCATCCCACGCCGGCGCCATGGGTCAACGTGATCGCCAACCCCGTGTTCGGCTGCATGCTGTCGGCCGAAGGCGGCGGGTACGCGTGGTCGCTCAACAGCCAGCAGAATCCGCTGACGCCGTGGCCGAACGACCCGGTCAGCGACCGCCCGCACGACGTGCTGTACCTGCGCGACGAGGACAGCGGCGTGCTGTGGAGCGCGTGCGCGCTGCCGATCCGCGTGGCCGGCGCGCACTACGCGGCCACCCACGGCAAGGGCTGGACGCGCTTCGAGAACGACGCGCACGGCATCGAGCTGGAGCTGCTGCAGTGCGTGCCGACGGACGACCCGCTCAAGCTGTCGCGCCTGCGCCTGTGCAATCGCTCGCCGCGCACGCGACGGCTGTCGGTGACTGGCTATGTGGAGTGGGCGCTGGGCGCGAACGGCAGCACGCCCGCGCCGTTCGTGGCCACCTCGCGCGACGAACGCACCGGCGCATTGTTCGCGCGCAACCGCTGGCGGCCCGACTTCGGCGACCGCGTGGCGTTCATCGACCTGGCCGGGCCCGCGCATTCGATGAGCGGCGACCGCCACGAATTCCTGGGGCCGCTCGGCACGGTCGCGCAGCCGCTGGCGCTGCGCGACGGCACGCCGCTGTCCGGCCGCCTCGGCGCCGGGCTGGAGCCTTGCGGTGCGCTGCAGGTACGCATCGAACTGCCGCCGGGCACGCAACTCGACCTGCGCTTCCTGCTCGGCGACGCCGCCGACGAAGCCGCCGCGCAAGCGTTAATCGGGAAATATCGCACGGCGGATATCGATGGCGTGCTCGCCGACGTCGCCGCGCAGTGGAACGGCCTGCTCGATGCCGTGCAGGTGCGCACGCCCGATCGTGTGCTGGACCTCCTGCTCAACGACTGGCTGCTGTACCAGGTCACCAGTTGCCGGCTGTGGGCGCGCACCGCCTACTACCAGGCCAGCGGCGCCTACGGTTTCCGCGACCAGCTGCAGGACGTGATGGCGCTGTGCGTGAGCCGCCCCGATCTCGCCCGCGAACACCTGCTGCGTGCGGCCGGCCGCCAGTTCGTCGAGGGCGACGTGCAGCACTGGTGGCTGCCGCCGGGCGGCCAGGGCATCCGCACCAGGGTCAGCGACGACCGCCTGTGGCTGGCGTATGTCGCCGCGCACTACGTCGAGGTGAGCGGCGACGCTGAAGTGCTGGACGAGGTGCTGCCGTTCCTCGCCGGCCAGCCGATTCCCGACGGCGCCACCGACGCGTTCTTCCAGCCCGGGCACTCCGACCGGCAAGCCAGCGTGTACGGGCACTGCGCGCTCGCGATCGACAGCAGCCTCACCCGCGGCGCGCACGGCCTGCCGCTGATCGGTACCGGCGACTGGAACGACGGCATGAACGCGGTCGGCGCCGCGGGGCGCGGCGAGAGCAGCTGGCTGGGCTGGTTCCTGCTCGCCACGATCGCCGCGCTGGCGCCGTACGCCGAGCGACGCGGCGAGAAGGCGCGCGCGCAGCGCTGGCGCGACCATGCCGACGAGCTGCGTGCCGCACTGGAGCGGGCGTGGGACGGCCAGTGGTATCGCCGCGGCTACTACGACGACGGCGCACCGCTCGGCTCGCACGAAAGCGACGAGTGCCGCATCGACACCATCGCGCAATCGTGGAGCGTGCTGGCCGGCATCGGCGATCGCGCGCATGCGGCGCAGGCGATGGACTCGGTCGATCGCCTGCTGGTCGACCACGACCATCGCATCGCCCGCCTGTTCACCCCGCCGTTCGACCGCGGCCGCGAGAACCCCGGCTACATCAAGGGCTACCCGCCCGGCGTGCGCGAGAACGGCGGCCAGTACACGCACGGCGCGGTGTGGTCGATCTTCGCCTGGGCTGGCCTCGGCGACGGCGACCGCGCCGGCGCCCTGTTCGACCTGCTCAACCCGATCCGCCACGGCGACCGCCCCGCCGCGGAGGCGCGCTACCAGGTCGAACCCTATGTTGCCTGCGCCGACGTCTATTCGGTCGCCCCGCACACCGGCCGCGGCGGCTGGACCTGGTACACCGGTTCGGCCGGCTGGCTGTACCGCGCCGGGCTGGAGGCGTTGCTCGGCTTCCATCTGAAAGGCGACCGGCTGCGCATCGATCCCTGCATGCCCCGAGACTGGCCGGGGTTCGAACTGACTTACCTCCATCGTCGGACTCGCGTCAGCCGCTACGTGATCCGCGTGGAGAATCCGACGCGGGTCTGCCGCGGCGTGGCGCACATCGACATGGACGGCCAGATGCTGGATGCCGATGCTGCACTTGCACTGCCTGATGATGGCGAAACACACCAGCTACTCATCACGCTGGGCTGCGTGCCTACCCGCACGCATCCAGACCCGTAACGCCACGGCGGGTACCGCCCGCCGGCTCCCCGAAACCGCTCCCCGACGATGGACCGGCAGATCGGGGACGCTAGCCTCGCCGCGTGCGCGACGCGCCGAGCTTGCGGGTCAGCGTGTTGCGGCCCACGCCGAGTGCCTGCGCGGCGTTCTGCCGATGCCCCTCGTGCACCTGCAGCGCGGCCTGCAGCAGGGTCTGGTCGAGCGCCGCGCGGGCGCGCGCGTGGATGTCCGCCTCGCCATCGGCCAGCGCCTGCACCGCCCACTCGCGCAGCGCGTCGGTCCATTCGCCGCCGCGCGTCGTATCGGCGCTGCTGCCGAGGTCGGCCGGCAGGATCTCGCTGCCGGGCGCGATTACCGCCAGCCGCCGGCACAGGTTTTCCAGTTCGCGCACGTTGCCGGGATAGTCGCGCTGGGCGACCAGTTTCAACGCGGGCTTGGAGAAACGCTTCGGCGGCAGCTTCAGCTCCTGCGCGGTGGCGGCGAGGAAGTGCCGGGCCAGCAGCGGAATGTCGGCACGGCGGGCGCGCAGCGGCGGCAGCTCGATGCGCACCACGTCGAGCCGGTGCATCAGGTCGGCGCGGAACGCGCCGGCGGCGACACGCGCGGCCAGATCCTGGTGGGTGGCCGCGACGATGCGCACGTTGCAGCGGATCAGCTCGCGCCCGCCGACCCGGTAGAACTCGCCGCCGGCCAGCACGCGCAGCAGGCGCGTCTGCAGGATCAGCGGCATGTCGCCGATCTCGTCGAGGAACAGCGTGCCGCCCTCGGCCTGCTCGAAGCGCCCGGCCACGCGGCGGGTGGCGCCGGTGAACGCGCCGGCCTCGTGGCCGAACAGCTCGCTCTCCAGCAGCTCGCTGGGAATCGCCGCGGTGTTCAGCGCCACGAAGGGCTGGCCGCGGCGCGCGCTTTCCTCGTGCAGCGCGCGCGCCACCAGTTCCTTGCCGGTGCCGGTCTCCCCGGTGATCAGCACGTTGAGGTCGCTGGCGGCGACGCGGCCGATCAGCCGGAACACCTCGCGCATCGGCGCGCTCTCGCCGAGCAGCGCATGGGTCGGCGCGAGCGCCGCGCCGGCGACCGGCGTCGGCGCAGCCACGCTGGCCAGCGCGCGCTGCACCGCGGCCACCGCCTGGTCGAGGTCGAACGGCTTGGCCAGGTAGTCGACCGCACCCAGGCGATACGCCGCGGCGGCGGTGGCCACGTCGGTATACGCGCTCATCACGATCACCGGGCCGATGCCCTGCGCCTGCAGCTCGCCGAGCAGGTTCAGACCGTCCTCGCCCGGCATGCGCACGTCGGTCAGCAGCAGCGCGGGACGCGCCTCGCGCAGCGCCGCGCGCACGCCGGCCACCGCGTCGAACTCGCGCACCGCGAGCCCGGCGTCGCGCAACGCCTCGGCCAGCACGAAGCGCACGCCGCGGTCGTCGTCGGCGATCCAGATTTCTTGCAGGAGCGCAGGCTGCGCTCCTGCCGGTGATTTGGCTCGATCAGTCATGCGTGCGCTCCAGCGGCAGGTACAGCGAGAACACGGTGTGGCCGGGGCGGCTGGTGTGGCGCAGCTCGCCGCTGTGCTCGTGGGCGATCTCGCGCGCCAACGCCAGGCCGAGGCCGCTGCCGTCGGCGCGGCCGGAGACCAGCGGCTGGAACAGCGTGTCGCGCAACGTGGGGGGCACGCCGGCGCCGTCGTCGATCAGGTCCACCCGCAGCGCCATGCGCAGCATCCGTTCGCCCACGCGTACGCCGTGCTCGACCCGCGTGCGCAGGGTGAGCGTGCGTGCGCCGGCTTCCAGCGCGTTGCGCGCCAGGTTCAGCAGCAGCTGGTGCAGGCGGTCGGCGTCGCCGTGCAGGTCCGGCACGCTGGGGTCGTAGTCGTGATGCAGTTGCGGCGGCGCAGGCTCGGCCAGCAGCAGGTCGGCGAGCCGTTCCAGCAGGCGATGGATGTTGACCGGGCCGAGTTGCGCCGCGCCGTCGTGATGCAGCAGGCGGTTGGCCAGTGCGCCGAGCCGGTCGGCCTCGGCGATGATCATGCCGGCCAGCGCCTGCAGGTCCTCGCCCTCGACCCGCCGCTGCAGCAGCTGCGCGGCGCCGCGCAGGCCGGCCAGCGGGTTCTTCACCTCGTGCGCGAAGCCGCGCAGGGTGGCCGACAGCGGCGAAGCGGACGACGGCGGCTCGGCCAGCACGTGCACTTCCAGCAGCAGGCCGTCGCCGAACGGCTGCAGCGCGATGTCCGCGCTGAGCTCGCGGTCGTCGGCCGCGGCCAGCGCCACGGCGCGCCACTGCGCCGGCCGCTGCTCCGCCCGCACCTTCGCCGCCCGCGCCATGCCTTCGTCCGCATCGTCCAGCAGCAGCCCAAGCGGCTGCCCCACCGCGTGGCGGAAAGCCAGCCCCAGGCACTCGACCAGGGCGGGGTTGAGCCAGCGCAGGCGCAGCTGCGCGTCGACCAGGGCCAGCCCGGTCGCCATCTGCTCTGCCCATGTCCGCCACGCCTGCTCGCTCATTGCACCATCATGGGCAATGTCTCGTCTTGGTGCAAATTGGCCCTGGGCCACGTGCCGGCACAGGATCACCCGGGCCAGCCGCAGGCACTGCCGTTCGCCGCCGGAAAGCCGCCCGCTGAAGCGGCTGCGCCGGAACTGGCGGCGATCCGCCGGACGATTTTTACAGCGCATTCACCCGGCTGATTCCACTGTGCGCAGACGCGCGAGCAGACACCGCGGGCAGGAGCATCCCATGTCGTCCGAACCGCAGGCCGGCCTGAGCCGGACCTTCATCGAGCAGCAGCGCCAGCGCCTGGTCGCGTTGCGCAGGCGGCTGCTGGGCAGCGAGCAGGATGGGCTGGCCGGCGAACGCGACTTCCAGCTCGAGCACGGCGACGAGGCCGCCGAAGACGAGGACGCCGCGCAGGCTTCGTCGCGGCACGAAATCGAGCAGGCGCTGCACGACGTGGACGACCGCCGCCTGGCGAACATCGAGCGCGCGCTGCAGAAGATCGCCGAGGGCAGCTACGGCTGCTCCGACCTCAGCGGCGAGCCGATCCCGCTGGTGCGGCTGCAGAGCACGCCGGAGGCGGTGCTCACCGTGCAGGAAGAACGCGCCCGCGAGGCGCGCGGATAACCCATCGACCCGACCATCGAGTCCGCCATGACCATCCTCGCCGCCGGCACCCGCGCACCGGCCTTCACCCTGCATGCCAGCCCCGACCAGAGCGTGGCGCTGAAGGAGTTCCGCGGCCGCAACGTGGTGCTGGCGTTCTACCCCGCCGACTGGAGCCCGGTGTGCAGCGACCAGCTGGCGCTGTACAACGAGCTGCTGGACGAGTTCGCCCGGTTCAACGCACAGCTGCTGGCGATCTCGGTGGACGGCGTGTGGAGCCACGCCGCGCTGGCGCGCGAGCGCAGGTATCGCTTCCCGCTGCTGTCCGACTTCGAGCCGAAGGGCAAGGTGGCGCGCGCCTACGGCGTGTACGACGCGCAGCTCGGCCTGGCGCAGCGCGCGCTGTTCGTGATCGACGGCGACGGCATGATCCGCTGGAGTCACCTGTCGCCGATCGGCGTGAACCCGGGGGCGGCCGGCATCGTCAACGCGCTGGAGGCGCTGCCCTCGAACAACGTGCAGAAGGCGCTGCCCGTGAACCTCGCGCGGGAGGCCTCCTGATGCTGCACGAGGACTCGATCTTGGCCGCGCCGGTCGCCGCGCACGACCATGTCCAGGGCAACGGCCACGCCGTGGTGACGCTGCTGGAATACGGCGATTTCCAGTGTCCGGCCTGCGGCAGCGCCTACCCGCTGGTGAAGCAGCTGCAGCACCGCTACGCCGGCAACCTGCGCTTCGTGTTCCGCCACTTCCCGCTAGCCCAGGCGCACCCCTACGCGATGCTCGCCGCCGAGCTGGCCGAGGCGGCGGCGGTCGAGGGCCGCTTCTGGGCGATGCACGACTGGCTCTACGAGCACCAGCCGGACTGGGCTTCGTCCGGCGGCGCCGGGCTGGAGGCCGGCGTGCGCGCGCTGGGCCTGGACGAGGCGACGATCGCCGCCACGCTGCGCAACCCCGACATCGATGCGTCCATTCGGCGCGACTTCATGGGCGGCGTGCGCAGCGGCGCCAACGGCACGCCCAGCTTCTTCGTCAACGGCTACCTGTACCAGGGCGACTTCGACACGCTGGCGCACAGCATCGGCCGGGTGATCGCGCGGCAGCAGTGACAGCGTGCGGCCGGCACCCGAAACGCCCACCACCACGAACGAGAAGACCATGCCCTCCACCGAACCATTGCCGGGAAATCTCCAGGCGCTGCTGCCGCGACTCGAAGCGCTGTACACCGACATCCACGCGCACCCCGAACTCTCGATGCAGGAGACCCGCACCGCCGGCCTGGCCGCCGACCACCTGCGCGCGGCCGGCTACGACGTGACCACCGGCGTCGGCAAGACCGGCGTGGTCGGCCTGCTGCGCAACGGCGACGGCCCCACCGTGATGCTGCGCGCCGACATGGACGCGCTGCCGGTCGAGGAAGCGACCGGCGCGCCGTACGCCAGCAAGGTCACCGCGACCGACCACGATGGCAACACGGTGCCGGTGATGCACGCCTGCGGCCACGACATGCACGTCGCCTGGCTGGTCGGCGCCGCGACGCTGCTGGCGCAGACCCGCGACAGCTGGCGGGGCACGCTGATGCCAGTGTTCCAGCCGGCGGAAGAGACGGCCGAAGGCGCTCAGGCGATGATCGACGACGGGCTGTTCAAGCGCTTCCCCAAGCCTGACGTGGTGCTGGGGCAGCATGTCATGGTGGGCCCGGCCGGCGCCGTCGGCGGGCGCAAGGGGGTGATCACCTCGGCCGCCGACAGCCTGCAGATCCGTCTGTTCGGGCGCGGCGCGCACGGCTCGATGCCGCAAGCCAGCATCGATCCGGTGGTGATGGCGGCGGCGACGGTGCTGCGGCTGCAGACCATCGTCGCCCGCGAGCTGGCGCCGACCGAGGCGGCGGTGCTCACGATCGGCTCGCTGCAGGCCGGCACCAAGGAAAACGTGATTCCCGACGAGGCCGTCATCAAGCTCAACGTGCGCACCTTCGACGAGGGCGTGCGCGCACGCGTACTCGCCGCGATCACCCGCATCGTCAACGCCGAGGCGGCGGCCTCCGGCGCGCCGAAGCCGCCGGAGATCACGCCGCTGGACAACTATTCGCTGGTCACCAACGACGACGTGGCGACCACGCGCGTGGTCGAGGCCTTCCACCGTCACTTTCCCGCCGAGCGCATCCGCGAAACCGGCCCGACCTCGGCCAGCGAGGACTTTGGCTCGTTCGGCGCCGAGTGGCAGGTGCCGTCGGTGTTCTGGTTCGTCGGCGGCACCGACCCCGACACCTATGCGAAAGCGAAGGCGGCGAACCGGCTCAACGAGATCCCGACCAACCACAACCCGCGCTTCCTGCCGGTGCTGCACCCGACCCTGCAGACCGGCGTGGAAACGCTGATGGTGGCCGCGCGGGCGTGGCTGGCGGCGCCCTGAGCCTTGGCAGCGCCGGCACCACGGCGCAAGGAACTGACATGGGAACCTGCGTCTTGCAGTGCGGCCGGATGTTCGATGGCGTCTCCGCACGCCTGAGCGGTCCGCTCGAGATCCTCGTGGAAGAGGACCGCATCGCGGCGATCGGACCCACGGTACGCCGGCCGCCCGATGCGCAGACGATCGACCTGTCGGAGCGCACCGTCAGCCCCGGCTTCATCGACTGCCACGTCCACCTGACCATGGATGCCGCCGACCTGGCGCAGCAGACGCTGGCCTCGTCCGCAACCAAGGCGCTGAAGGGGCTGAGCATCGCCCGCGAGTACATGCGCTACGGTTTCACCACCCTGCGCGACATGGGCTGCGTCGATCCGGACTTCCCCACCGTGGACCTGCGCAACGCACTCGCCGCCGGCCTCGTCGAGGGGCCGCGGCTGATCGTCGCCGCGCACATCATCAGCTCGTCGGCCGGGCACGGCGACCTGCGCGGGTTCTACGGGCCGCGCTGGGACATCCCCGTCTCCGCCCTCGCCGACGACGCGGGCGCGATCAAGGCGCTGGTGCGCCGCGAGCACACCTTCGGCAGCGACTGGATCAAGACCACCAACACCGGCGGCTACTTCAGCCCCGGCGACGACCCGGCCCGGGTGACGTGGTTCGACGACGAAATGAACCTGCTGGCCGCCACCGCGCGGCAACTGGGCATGCCGGTGGCGGTGCACACCGGCGCCGCCGACGGTTGCCGGCAGGCCATCCGCGCCGGCGCCCGCAGCCTGGAACACGCCTATCTGATCGACGCCGAGGCACTGGCGATGGCGCAGCAGGCCGGTGCCTGGCTGGTACCGACGATGCAGATGACCCAGGAAGACCTGCACGCCCTGCACGAGCACACCTTGCCGTGCCAGGCGGTGTGGAAGTTCAGCCGCGACAGCGGCTCGATCGTCGCATCGCAGCGGCTGCTCGCACAGAGCGAGGTGAAAATCGCCTACGGCACCGACTGCGGCATGTTCCCCTTCAGCCACGGCATCCTCGAATTCCAGGCAATGGTGGCGGCGGGCCTCACGCCGCTGCGCACGCTGAAAGCCGCCACCAGCGTCGCGGCGGAACTGCTCGGCCAGGACGACATCGGCGTACTCGCGGCCGGCAAGCACGCCGACATCGTGGCCATGCCGGGCGACCCGCTGGCCGACATCGGCGTCACCGCCAGGGTGGATTTCGTGATGAAGAGCGGGCGCGTCTATCGCGGACCGGCGACTGCGACGAGCCACTGAAGACTGGAACGCGACGTGACCCGTCAACGGGGGCCGCGGGCTCCGCCGGCGCTCAGCCGAACTGCACCGACAGCATCGAGATCGAGCCGCCGTCCATGCCCTCGACCGGGAACGTCGCCGCGTCGCCTTCGCCGCTGGCGCCGAGCACGTACAGCAGCGGCAGGTAGTGCTCCGGCGTGGGCACCGACAGCTCCGCGTCCGCACCCAGCGACTCGTAGTTCACCAGCGACTCGTGGTCGCCCCGCAGCATCAGTTCGCGCACCCGCGACTCGAAACGCAGCGCCCAGGCGAACGGCTCGACCGGATGCCGGCCCCAGGCGTAGCTGTGCAGGTTGTGCACCACGTCGCCGCTGCCGATCAGCAGGATGCCCTCGTCGCGCAACGGCCGCAGCAGCCGGCCCAGCCCGTAATGGAACGCCGGCGGCTGCGACTCGTCGATCGAAAGCTGCACCACCGGCACGTCGGCGGCGGGAAACACATGACGCAGCACCGACCAGGTGCCGTGGTCCAGCCCCCACGCAAGATCCGCGCGCACGTCCAGCGGCTGCAGCAGTTCGCGCACGCGACGCACCAGATCGAGATCACCGGGCGCAGGATATTGCACCTCGAACAGCTCGCGCGGGAAGCCGCCGAAATCGTGGATGGTGCGCGGCGCCGCCATTGCGGTGACCGCGGTGCCCGGCAGGTACCAGTGCGCCGACACCGACAGCACCGCACGCGGCCGCGGCAGGCGCTGGCCGAGCGCCGCCCAACTTCGGCTCCAGTCGTTGTCGTGCAGGGCGTTCATCGGATTGCCGTGCCCGAGGAAAACCGTCGGCATACGCGTATTCATGGCATGTCCCGTGAGTGGTGGTGAACGAGCCGCGCCGACGGCAAGGCCCGCCATGGCCGCGGGTTTCTCGATCGGCGGCACGCACGCCGCGGAGGCCGGCCTTCGAGCGTGCCCGCGGGCCCCAGTTTCATGCACGTATTGGTTACATGCTCCGCGTTAGTCTGCCGTGATCGTCAGTGCAACATCCAACCATATGGAAGGCCATCTGCCGGCCTCTCAGCGGGCAGGTTGCCAATGCCCCACAACCTCGGGTTGAGGAGAAAGCCGTGGCCGCCATGCCGGCATCACCAAAAAATTTCGAGGGGTTCGAAGCCCTGCCGATCGCCGGAACCTGGCGCAGCGGCCGATCCACCCGCCACAACACCGACATCGATCCCTACACCGGCGACACCTTGGTCACGATTCCGCTGGCCGCCACGCAGGACGTGGACGATGCCTACTTGGCGGCCGGCGCGGCGCAGGCCGCCTGGGCCGCCACCGCGCCGGCCGAGCGTGCGCTCGTAATGCACAACGCCGTGCGCGTCTTCGACGAGCGCCGCGAGGAGATCCTGTCGTGGCTGATCCGCGAAGCCGGCTCGACCCGGCTGAAGGCAAACATCGAATGCGACAGCGCGCGGGCGGTCACGCTGGAGGCCGCCTCGTTCCCGTACCGCGTGGCCGGCCGCATCCTGGCCTCGGACATTCCCGGCAAGGAGAACCGGGTCTACCGTCGCGCACTGGGCGTGATCGGCATCATCAGTCCGTGGAATTTCCCGCTGCATCTGACCCAGCGCTCGCTGGCACCGGCGCTGGCGCTGGGCAACGCGGTGGTGGTCAAGCCGGCCAGCGACACTCCGGTCAGCGGCGGCCTGCTGCTGGCGAAGATCTTCGAGGAGGCCGGCCTGCCGCCCGGCGTGCTCAACGTCATCGTGGGCGCGGGCAGCGAGATCGGCGATTACTTCGTGGCACACCCGCAGCCCCGGCTGATCTCCTTCACCGGCTCAACCGCCGTGGGCCAGGGCATCGGCCGCCTCGCCAGCAGCGGCACGCACCTGAAGCGGGTGGCGCTGGAACTGGGCGGCAACAGCCCGTTCGTGGTGCTGGGCGACGCCGATGTGGAACAGGCCGCGCGCGCCGCGGTGTTCGGCCGCTTCCTGCACCAAGGCCAGATCTGCATGAGCGTCAACCGCATCATCGTCGACGCGCAGCTGCATGATGCGTTCGTCGAGCGCTTCGTGGCGCGCACGCGGACGCTGCAGGTGGGCGACCCGAATGACATCGCCACCGCGATCGGCCCGATCATCGACGCCGCCCAGCTGCGCGGCATCGTCGAGAAGATCGCGCTGGCCAAACAGCAGGGCGCCACCGAGTTGCTGGGCGGCGAGGCCGATGGGCAGCTGCTGCCGCCGCACGTATTCACCGACGTCCCGGCGGACAGCTCGCTGTTCCGCGACGAATCGTTCGGCCCCATCGTGCCGATCGTGCGCGCGAAGGACGAGGCCGACGCGCTGCGGCTGGCCAACGCCACCGGTTACGGCCTGTCCAGCGCGGTGTTCTGCGGCGACATCGATCGCGGCGTGCGCTTCGCCCAGCGCATCGAGGCGGGCATGACTCACGTCAACGACATGTCGGTGAACGACGAACCGCATGTGCCGTTCGGCGGCGAGAAGAATTCCGGCATCGGGCGTTTCGGCGGCGAGTGGATCATCGACGAGTTCACCGCGGCCCACTGGATCTCGGTGCAGCACGTCCCACGCAGCTACCCGTTCTAGACCGCCGGCACGAACCATCACGAGCAGGACCATCCGCATGGCAACCGCAAACAGCATCCAGAGCAAGCCCGGCCCGGGCAGCGGCGGGCTGGTCATCCGCGGCGTACTGCCGGTCCTCGCTGATCTTCACCGGCGTCTGGCGCACTGCGCTGGGCAACGAACTCCGCTCCGGATGATCGCGGCTCCGGAGCACATATCGACAACCATGCAAGCGGGAGCCATGTCATGCACATCGCCTTGATCGGGGTCAGTGGGCGCGTCGGCTCGCGTCTGCTGGCAGAGTTGCTCCGGCGCGGCCACCACGTCACCGGTATCGCCCGCAATGCCGCGATGGTGGCCGCCCAACCACGGCTGGTGCTGAAGAACGCCGACGCGAACCAGCCGGCACAACTGGCGCCGCTGCTGGAAGGCCACGACGCCGTGGTTAGCGCGATGAAATTCGCCAGCACCGATGCGGCGGCACTGATCGCCGCGGTGAAGCAGGCCGGTGCGCAGCGGCTGGCAGTGGTGGGTGGGGCCGGCAGCCTGGAAGTCGCGCCCGGCCAGGCACTGATCGACGCACCGGACTTCCCGGCGGCGTACAAACCGGAGGCGGAAGCCGGGCGCCGCTTCCTCGACATGCTGCGCAAGGAACCGCAGCTGGACTGGACCTTCCTGTCGCCCTCCGCCGAGTTCGCTCCCGGCGACCGCACCGGGACATTCCGCCTCGGCGGCGACCGCCTGCTCACCGACGCGAATGGCCGCAGCTGGATCTCGATGGAAGACTTCGCGATCGCCATGGCCGACGAACTGGAGACACCCAGGCATTCGCGGCAACGCTTCACCGTCGGTTACTGACACCCATCCGCATCGAACCCCGTTCCTCGGCCGTTTCACCCAAGGATCCCGCCATGAAGAAGAAACCCGTCACCGACCGGGCATCCCTGCTGCGCAAGCAGCGTGCGCCGCTGGTCACACCCACCGACCTCGATGCCAGGGCCACCCGCGATGTGGCCGGCGCGATGAACGCGATCCTGGCCGACGTGTTCGCGCTGTACCTCAAGACCAAGAACTTCCACTGGCACATGAGTGGGCCGCATTTCCGCGACTACCACCTGATGCTCGACGAGCAGGGCGACCAGCTGTTCGCGATGACCGACCCGATCGCCGAGCGCGTGCGCAAGCTCGGCGGCACCACGCTGCGCTCGATCGGCCACATCGCACGGCTGCAGCGGGTCGACGACAACGACGCCGAATACGTCGAGCCGGCGGACATGCTGGCCGAACTGCGCGAGGACAACCTGGCGCTGGCCGCGCGCCTGCGCGAAGCCCATGAAGTCTGCGACAAGCGCCGCGACATCGCCACCGCCAGCCTGATCGAGAACTGGATCGACGAGACCGAACGGCGCACCTGGTTCCTGTTCGAGACCGCCCGCCGCAGCGATTCGACCGGCCACTGAAAGGCCCATCCGCACTTCCGCGGCAACACCACCCACTTCCGAGGAACCCCCATGAAGACCTACAAAGTCGGCTATCTCGTCGGCAGCCTCGCCAAGGGCTCGATCAACCGCCTGCTGGCCAAGGCGCTCGTGCGGCTCGCACCACCGGGGCTGCAGCTGGTGGAGATCCCGATCCGCGAGCTGCCGCTGTACAGCTACGACTACGACGCCGACTACCCGCCGGTGGCACGCGCGTTCAAGCAGGCCATCGCCGAGGTCGATGCGGTGCTGTTCGTCACCCCGGAGTACAACCGCTCGATTCCCGGCGCGCTGAAGAACGCGATCGACTGGGCCAGCCGGCCGTGGGGCAAGAACTCGTTCGCGCGCAAGCCGTCCGGCGTGATCGGCACCTCGCCCGGCGCGATCGGCACCGCGGTCGCCCAGCAGCAGTTGCGCGGCGTGCTGTGCTTCTGCAACTCGCCGCTGATGAACACCATGGAGGCATACATCCAGTTCAGGCCGGGGCTGATCGCCGAGGATGGCACGGTCAGCGACGAATCGACCACCGAATTCCTCGGCAACTACATGAAGGAACTGCACCTGTTCATCGAGCGCGTGCTGATCGTGCTGCCTCGCGAGGGCTGAGCGAAACCGCGGCGGGCGCATGGCCGGATCCGCCACGGCGGGGACTCCGTCCACGCGCCTGACCGTGCATGCCGCCCTGGTCGGCAACCTGCTGGTCGCCACCACCAAGACCGTGGCGGCGGCACGGACCGGCAGTTCGGCCATGCTCAGCGAGGCAGTGCATTCCTTCGTCGACACCGGCAACGAGGTCCTGCTGCTGTAAGGCATGCGCCGCTCGCAACGCCGGGCCGACCCGGAGCATCCGCTGTGGGCTACGGTCGCGAGCTGTATTTCTGGAGCTTCATCGTGGCGCTGCTGGTGTTCGCGCTCGGTGCGGGCGTGTCGCTCTACCGGGGCATCCGGCATGCCCGCCAGCCGCGGCCGATCAGCCTGCGGATTCGCCGGCTCCACCCGGAGGTCGTGGCACTGTTCGTGAAACCGCAGACCCACCGGGCTTTCCGGGAAAGCGTTCACCGACGGGCGGGCGAGCCTCCGGAAACCGGATGACCGCCGCCCGGCGAAGGCCAGGCGACGATCATCGTGCTCTTCCGGCTTGCGCCCTACTTGCTTCCGATCTGTGCGTCGACGCTGGCCGTACCGCCGCCATTCCTGACGAACCACAGCAGGCCGCCGGCGATCGAGAGGTTCTTCATGAAATTGATCGCCTGCGCCTGGTCGGCAAAATGCGTGTGCGCGACCAGCGCCGAGCCCACGCTGAACAACGCGATCACGGCCGCCACCCAACGGGTCTTGAAACCGAACAGCAGGGCCAGCCCGCCGCCCAGTTCAATCAGGATCACCAGGGGCGTCACCAGGCCGACCATGGGGATGCCCATCGAGGCCAAATAGCCTTCCGTGCCGCTGAACCCGGTCAGCTTCTGCCAGCCGGAGATGATGAAAAGCTGCGCCATCAGGATGGCGTGCCACTACGCTGATCAACTTGTCCACGACGTTCTCCTCGGATCTCGTCAGATTGAATATGCCGGCTCGTCCAGGACGGGCGGCATGCCCGGATTGGGCTTGAACCTCGCAACATCAACATGGCCGGATGACCAGCGGTCACACACGTCGTCCGGCTGCGATCATCGCCCTGGAGACGACGGCACGCAATCCGTCCACAGGCCCGGACGGGAGACGCGGGCGCCCATGGTTGCGGGTGCCCCGCGGGTTCCGATGAGGGAAAGCCTTCTGCCATTTCTTGCGGCAAGGCACGCTGTCCGCACCTTGCCTCTGGCCGCCTCGGGCCTTCACCTTTCTTGTACCGCCGGCGGCATGGTTTTTCCGAACAGCCCGACCCCTCGCGTGGCCGATCTACCGAGGCCGCCTACTTTCGCCTGCGGCGCGTACGGCACTTGGACCAGCAAGCTCCTTGGCGGGGTGTCTCAAGAACAAGTAGCACCAGATTGGGAAATGAACGGAGCTGGTGGTGACCGACGCGGAGCGCGCGGAGCTGCTGGCACGGCTGGCGATCCGCAAGGCGCCTGCGATTCCATGCGCACTTCATCTCCGCCTGTGCCCCTTGGCTCAATCGGGTCGAACGTTCTCCCGGCAAGATCAGCGAGCAAAGGATCAGGCGCAGCACACGCACCCGCGTGGCTGGTCTGGAGCAATCCATTCGCGAGTACGTCGACCGGCGCAACGCCGATCCCAGGCCTTTCGTCCGGTACAAGAGCGCCGGTACGATTCTCGCCAAGCTCGCGCGGGCAACGGCCAGCCTCGTTCAAACTTTTTCTTGGGACACGACGCCAAGGATGCCCTGGTTCGCGCGCCAGGTCACCCGGCATTCCTTGCCCGGACCCGCACCGGACGCCAGCCCCCATCCGTGAAGCGACCGTGTGACGGCCGGCAGGTGGGCAGAACGGTCATGCGGCAAACTTGTCGATCAATGCGGATCCACAACAAGCATCGTGAATCCGCTTACCGGCTTGCCCTTTACCGCACTCTTCGCGCCCACCAGGAAAATCTCGTGCGATGCGGGGTCAAGCGCCAAGGTACGCGCGCTTTTCAGCGTCGGGACGGCCTTTGCGGAAGAGTAGTGGTCTTTGTCCACCTGGTGGATCACGTCCAGCACGCCTTCCCGGCTCGAACTGAAAACCGTGTGGGTCCGAGCATCGTAGGCGACCGCATCGGGGGCCTTGCCGATCGGCAGCCTGGCGACCTGATGTCCGGAGCCGGCATCCATGACGATCAGCCATCCGTTCGCGCACACGGAAAACAGCCGCTGGTTCACCGCGTCCAGTGCGAGGCCGGTCGGACCTTCGCATGGCGACAGGGACCAGGTCTGCTTTACGGCATTGGCCCTTGTATCGATATGCGCCAGCTCGCCCTTGTCCTCGAGATTGACGTACACGTTTCCATGCCCATCGCTTGTGGCGAATTCGGGGTTGCCCGCAAGGGCGATGGTCTGCAGCTCTTTGCCGAGCCTGGGATCGATCACGCTTATGCTGTTGCTGTCCCCGTTCATCGCCAGGACATGCGACGTCGCGCTGTCGTAAATGATGGCGTCGGGATCTTTTCCGCCAACGGGAATGCTGCCTGCCACGGCGAGTGTCTTGAGATCCACGACGCTGACATCGTTCGCGCCCCCGTTGGTGACGTAGGCACGCTGCAGATCCGGCACCAGCGCAACGCCATGTGCGTGTTTCATCCCCGGGATCTCCTTGACCACCTTGCCGCTTTTCGTGTCGACAACCATGACGCGATTGTCGCGAGCGACGAAGAGACGATTGGTGGAAGGGTCGAGCGTCAAATAGTCCCAGCCACCCGATCCTCCCAGCGCGTACTGATGCGTAACCCGGTAGTTACCCGACGGTGGCGCAGCAGCCCATGACGGAGCCGCGACCATGCACGCGAGGGTCAGAACCCATGCCATTGTCTTCAATTGATCATCCTCAGCTACGCAAGTTGACTGACACGCAGGTGGCGAGTCTAGCCAGAAGGACCACGCATCGGCAGCTTACGGATCGGTAAGTGCGCAGCAACTTGTCTGTCACAGCCCCCGCCTAGCTTCGAGGGACTTCCCACTCCCCAGCCCCACCACGCTCCGCGCGGTGGAACGGATGGTTTGTCCCCGATTGAGGCCAGCTCGATGCACCGTTCAAAATTACGCGTTGCCCTGCTTAGTTGCACCATCCTCTCGTGTCTCGGGGCACTGAGCGCGCCGACGGATGTGTTTGCTTTTGCGGCTACGGCGTCGGATACGCCGGCCCCGGCGCATGACGGATCGACAGCGAGCGACACTGCCAACGCAAGTGGCGCCGATCGCCAGCACAGGCAGAAGTCCAAGCAGGCAGTAAAAGACCTGCAGGGAGTCAGTGTCGTAGCCCCGCGCACGTCCGATGACATTGCCCGCAAGACGCAGGAAAACGCGCCCAACCTGATCAATATTCGTACCGAGGAACAAATCCGGGCGCTGCCCGATGTGAGTGCCGCCGAAGCCGTTCGCCGCATTCCCGGCATCTCGCTGGAAACCGACGAGGGCGAAGGTCGCTATGTCAACATCCGCGGGTTCGACGCCGATCTGAACAGCACCACCTACGCTGGTGTCCGGCTTCTTCCCACCAACAATGCCTCGCCGTTCGGCGGTTATCGCGGCGTGGCCCTGGATTCCATCCCGGTGGGCTTCATCGGCGCCGTCAAGGTGACGAAGTCGAACCTGCCGAGCCAGGATGCGGAGGCCCTCGGCGGCACGATCGAAGTGCTGCCGAAACGGGCCCCCGATGAGCAGGGCGCGTTTTTCGAGGGCAGCGCGGGCGGCGGTTACGAGCCGCTGCGCGGCACGCCGATCAGCGAATTCTCGCTGGTGGGAGGTGGCCGATTCGGTCCCTTCTCGATCGTCCTGACGGCATCGGGCCACAGCGATTCACGCGGCATCGATGACGTCGAGCCCGCCTATTTCAACGATTCGGCGCATCCGTACCAGGCGGTGAACGATATCGAGCAGCGCGATTACGAGCTGCACCGCCGGCGCCACGGCTACGCGATGGATATCGACTATCAGCCCGATGACGACAACGACTGGTACTTCCGTGCCTTCGATGCGGGCTACACGGAAAGATACAAGCGCCAGTTCATGGACATCCTGCCTGACGGCAACACCACGGTGCTGTCGAACGGAACGCTGCAAGACACCCTCTCTTTCCCGGGCGCGATCACCAAATCGCTGCGCGACGAGCAGGAAACGTCCACCGAGCGACTCTACATGCTGGGCGGCAAGAACATCCTGGGCGACACGACCGTGGACTATCACGTCGCCTACGTCGAGGGCACGTACAAGAAGCCCTTCGACTACAACTCCACGTTCACGTACAACTCCCCTTCCACGCCAGCGGGGCAAATCACGTACGGCCCGACGGGTCCCGGCCACGTTCCCGTCTACACGCTCTCGAACGCGCCGGGCTACCTCGATCCGGCCAACTACGCACTGACCAGCCTCAGCAACAGCACGGCGTACAACTTCGACCGTGAAATGTCGTACGCCATCAATTCCGATACGCCGGTGAATTGGGGGAGCCTGACGGATCAAAACCTGCGGTTCGGCCTGAGCGTGCGCCAGCGGCATAAACGGACGACGGCACAACCGTACACGCTCAATCCCACTGCCCTGCCATTGACCGCCGTCTCAAGCGGTTCCAACGAAACCTACTACGACGAGCTCTATCAGAACGGCGTGGATATCGCCCCCGGCGTCTTGCGGGGCATCTTTGGCCAAGGCACGATCGAGGCCGGCGATGTATTGAGCGCTCAGCAGCAGTACCTCGACGCGCATGAGGACATTTCCGCGGCCTACGGTGAATACACGGGCAGCTACGGCAACCTCGGCATACTCGCCGGCGTTCGTTTCGAACAGACGCACGATCGAAGCGGCGCATTCTCCGCCGGCATGGACGCCTCCGGCAATCCATTCGCGTATCCGATCAACATCAAGCACAACTACGACAATTTCTTCCCAAGCCTCCAGTTTCGCTATGAACTGGCGCCCGACACGATCCTGCGCGCGGCTTATTCGTCGACCATTGGCCGCCCGGGCTTCAACCAGGCCAACCCGGCGCTGGCGATCGACGTGGGCTCGGGCATCGTCACCACCGGCAACCCGTCGCTGAAACCAGCGACGGCCAACAGCTTCGATTTCAGCATCGAGCACTACCTGGACGGCGGCGGCATCATGTCCGCCGGGGTGTTCGACAAGGAAATCTCCAACTACATCATCCCGATCGAGACGACCCAGACACTGCCGAACAACAACCTGTACCCGGGCAGTCCGCAGCCGTTCCATATCTTCACGTTCGAAAACATCGGCTCCGCATACGCGCGCGGCCTGGAGCTGAACTGGGTTCAACAGTTCCGCAACCTGCCGGGCTGGCTCGATGGCCTGGGTGCCAGCGCCAACTACACTTGGGTCAATTCGCGCATCCAGATCCGTCCCGGCGAGTATTCGCTGCTCCCGTCGACATCGAAGAACACCTGGAACGCCTCGATCTTCTACAAGCGCGCTGGTCTCTCGCTGAACCTGGCGGCGTATTCGGTATCGTCCGACCTGTTCGGCATCGGCACCGATCGCACCAGCGACATCTACAACGCACGCCGCACATCGATGGACTTCAGCGCCAGCTACGAGTTTCCGGCAGACTGGTCGATCTATTTCTACGCCAAGAACCTGCTCGATACGCCCCATGCATTCTATCAGGGCACTCCGGACCGCCCGATCCAGCGCGAGTTCTATGGGATAACCTACATGGCAGGTGTGCGCTTCGAGTTCTGATCGGATCCGGGACGACATGCCGGTATCCGGCCGCGCCAGCCACCGTGGACCGCGCCAACTTCAACGGGCCGGTCCACGGGCGTGTGGCGGTCCTTCCACATGCCGTGCCGGTTTGATCGGAGTCGGCTTCCGCACCGGCTGGCCCTTGAGCGCACTTTGGATAGTCCTGCCCGACGCAGCGAAGCAATCGCCTCATGAACATCCTGCTGATCGAAGACGACGCCGAGACCCAGGCCTATATCACCAGGGAGCTGACGAAACTTGGCCATGTGGTCGAACAGACGATGGACGGCCGGGAAGGATTGCAGCGCGCCTCATCGCAGGAACACGACGTACTCGTCATCGATCGCATGTTGCCGGGACTTGACGGCATGAGCCTGGTGAGAGCGTTGCGGTCGGCGCGCGTGGTTACGCCGGTCTTGATGCTGACGGCGTTGGGCGACGTGGATCAGCGCGTCGAAGGCATCGACGCCGGCGCCGACGACTATCTTTCGAAACCCTTCGCATTCAGCGAACTGGCGGCTCGCGTCAGTTCGCTGGCAAGGCGGATGCAAATGGCGGCGCCTTCGGAGACGCTGCTGCGCGTGGCCGATCTCGAACTGGATCTGCTCAAGCGCGAGGCCTGCCGGGGCGGTCATGTCATCGACCTGCAGGCGCGTGAAATCCGCCTGCTCGAATACCTCATGCGTCATGCCGGCCACATCGTCACCCGCGCAATGCTGCTCGAAAACGTGTGGGAATATCAATTCGATCCACGGACCAGCGTCGTGGAGACGCACATGAGCCGGCTTCGCGCCAAGATCGACCGCGGCTTCCCCGGCGGCGAACTCATTGATACGGTGCGGGGCGCAGGTTACATACTGCGCTTGCCGGACAGACACTGAATCGTGAACATCCGCACCAAGGAGCAGATCTCCCGGCTGTTGCACAGCGCCGCATTTCGACTCGGCGTTCTGCAAGCCGCATCGTTCGCCTTCGCGGCACTCGTGCTGTTTGCGATTACCTGGGTTTCCGTAAGCGGCTATGTCACCGCACAACTCCGTCAGGAAATCAGCGACGAATCGAGCGAAATGACCGCCGTGCCCGGCAGCATTCGCGTGGCCTCGATCAACAAAGCCGTTGCTCATGCGCAAAAGGGAACGTTCTTCTACGGACTGTTTTCCCCCCGTGGCGATCGCATCGCGGGCAGTCTGGCAAAGATGCCGCCGTCACTCGGTTGGACCAGGTTGCACGAACTTCGCCATATCGATAGCAAGCACTCCGTGCCCGGCCACCTTCTGATCAATTCGTCCCGTCTCGAGGACGGCAACATCCTGGCGGTGGCCCACGGGACGTTGCAGGCGGACCAACTGAATGAACTCCTGTTGCAGTCCTTCATCTGGGCCGGGCTCGCGGCCGTGGTGCTGGCACTGGCCGGTGGCGTGCTTACGGCCAGAAGTTACCTGAGCAAGGTCGAGACGATCACTCAGGCCGCATCGAACATCGTCAAGGGCGATCTGGGCACGCGAATCGTGGTAACGGATCGCGACGACGAATTCGACCGCCTCGCCCGCTCGCTGAACCGAATGCTGGCCCGACTTCAGTCACTGATGGAGGGCATGCGCCAGGTCTCCAACGATATCGCCCACGATCTGCGTACACCTTTGACGCACTTGCGCCACAAGCTTGAAGCCACGACGCTTCAGGTCACCAGCGTCGAAGGCTACCGGGAATCCTGCACGACGGCCCTGGCCGACGTCGACCATGTGCTGGCTACCTTTGCGGCTTTGCTCAGGATCGCGCAAATCGAGAACCAGAAGCAGCAGGAAAACTTCACTGATGTTGATCTCTCGGGCTTGCTTGGCGTGCTGGTCGGCGACTTCGCACCCGTATTCGAGGATCAGGGCCGCAGTCTTCATGCCCGAATCCATCCGGGCGCGATTGTGCGCGGCGATGCGATGCTGTTGACGCAGATGTTCGCCAACCTGGTCGAAAACGCGCTGCATCACACCCCGCCCCACACACCCGTATTTCTGTCGTTGCTGCCGATGCCCGGATGTGCCCGGGCGATTGTTCGCGACACGGGACCAGGCATCCCGAAGCACGAGCGCGAACGCGTACTGCAACGCTTCGTCCGCCTGGACTCCTCTCGAAGCACGCCCGGGAGCGGCCTCGGACTCGCGCTCGTGACCGCAGTCGCCCAGCTGCACGAGATCACGGTAAGCCTGGGCGATGGCGAACCCGGCCTCGCCGTGCAAATCGACTTTCAACGACCCGTCTAGGCGCCGCGCAAGGCCTCGCGCCGATTCAGCACGCAGACACGCGACCGGCCGCCGCCCCGGTCCACGGGGCGCCTATCGCGCGACCGCCAAAGACGATGGGTGCCGCAGCGCCCATCATTTTCAATCCCCCGATGTCTCCGCGATCGGGGGCGGGCAATACATCCGGAACTCCGGCAGATGCGTGTTGGCGCGGCACGTGGTGGCCGCCTTCATCGTCACCTCGATGCAGGCGTCCGTGAACACGCCGCCGGTCTTGAGGAAGTCACGATCCTTGTCCGGCGCTTCCAGCGCGGCGTCGAGGCTGGAGCACACCTGCGGGATGGTCTTTTCTTCTTCATCGGCCGCTGCGCCCACTGAATAGCCATCGAATGCGGTCGACACCCGTCGAGGGTTCGGCACTCTCCACGCCTGTCGACGGCATCCCGTTATTTCTTGCAGCAATGCGTTCCGCCACATTCCCCCAACCATCTCGAATCTTCACGTCGCCTTGCACCGTAACCAGAGTAAGGTCGGCCCCGCCTTGGCAGCGGTCCCAGTCGCCAGCTGCACGGCAATCCGCAAGGGGGGAGGGTCAATGGCGCCGGAAGAACCCGACAGCGTCGCCGCGCGCCGCAACGGCCCCGTCGACCCCTCGCGTCGCCGCCTGCTGGCGGGCCTGCTCACCGCGTACACCGCCTCGCTGATTCCCTGGGCGCTGGCGCAGCCCGCGCCGCGCGCCGACCTCGGCGCGTTCACCGCGCTCTCCGCGATCCTGGTCGGCCGGCAGGCGCTGGATGCCGCGCAGGCCACCCGCCTCTACGACGCCCTCGCCGCCGCGCACCCGAACTTTCCGGCCGACGTGCAGGCGCTCCTGGCCCTGCTCAACGAACGCCACATCGATCCGCAACAGCTGCAAGGCATGCTGGATGGCGAGCATTCGCCGCTGGCGCCGTTGCCGCGGCAGATCCTCGGCGCCTGGGCGCTCGGCGTGGTGGGCAGCGGCGAAGGCGCGCGCTGCGTCGCCTACGAGACCGCGCTCAACGCGGTGATCGTGGCCGACGTGCTGAAGCCGCCCACCTTCGCGTACGGCGCGTACGGCAGCTGGTCCGTCAAGCCCAACACCTGAGGAGTGCAATCCGATGTCCGGACAGCTGTCGGCTGACATCGTGGTGATCGGCTCGGGCATCATCGGCTCGCTGGCGGCGCGCCGGCTGGCGCAGCAAGGCGCCTCGGTGCTGATCCTGGAGGCGGGGCCGCGGCTGGAGCGCGCCCGCGTGGTCGCCGCGTTCCGCAACTCGCCGATCAAGGGCAACTGGATGGCGCCGTACCCGCCCTCGCCGTGGGCGCCGCATCCGATCTACGTGCCCGAGGACAACGGCTACCTGAAGCAGGCCGGGCCGTATCCCTACCCGGCCGAGTACATTCGCGCGGTGGGCGGCACCACCTGGCACTGGGCCGCGCAGGCATGGCGGCTGGTGCCGAACGACGTGCGCATCAAGAGCCTCTACGGCGTCGGCGTGGACTGGCCGCTCACCTACGAGGAACTCGATCCGTGGTACCAGGAGGCGGAGGAGATCCTCGGCGTGGCCGGCGCCGACAACACCGGCTCGCCGCGCCAGCATCCGTTCCCGATGGAACCGGTGGCCGAGCCGTGGTCGATGCGCCGCTTCCGCGAACGCCTGGCCCCGGTCTACCCGGTGGTCGCCAACACCGTGGCGCGCAACAGCCGCGGCTACGACGGCCGCCCCGCCTGCGTGGGCAACAACAGCTGCCAGCCGATCTGCCCGGTCAACGCGCAATACCTCGGCATCAACGCGGTGGAGGCGGCCGAGGCCGCCGGCGCCAAGGTCGTGCCCAATGCGGTGGTCTACCGCATCGAGCACGACGCCAAGGGGCGCATCGCGGCGGTGCACTACTACGCGCCGGACAAGAGCGAACACCGCGTCACCGGCGCCACCTTCATCCTCGCCGCGAACGGCATCGAGAGCCCGAAGCTGCTGCTGCTGTCGGCCAGCGACAAGTACCCGAACGGGCTGGCCAACAGCTCCGGCATGGTCGGCCGCCACCTGATGGACCACCCCAGCACCTCGCTCACCTTCTACGCCGACGAGGAACTGTGGCTGGGCCGCGGCCCGCAGAGCCCCAGCTCGATCAACACCCTGCGCGACGGCGCGTTCCGCTCGCAGCACGCGCCGTACCGGCTGGACTTCACCAACATCTCGCAGGTGCTCGCCGTCACCAATGACCTGATCAAGGAGGGCGTGTACGGCGCGGAATTCGCCAAGCAGCTGCGCTGGCGCGCCGCGCGCCAGGTCAACGTGAAGAACGTGCTGGAGGTGCTGCCCAACCCCGACAACCGCATCACGCTCAGCGCGGAAAAGGACGCCATGGGCATCCCGAAACCGGAGGCGCACTACGCGATCGACGACTACACTCGCCGCGCCGCGGAAGTATCCAAGGCCGACTTCGCCCGCATCGCCGAACTGATGGGCGGCACCGGCCTGCGCTACAGCGCCGAGGGCAACTTCGCCAACAACCAGCACATCACCGGCACGATGAGCATGGGCAACGACCCGTCGAGCTCGGTGGTCGATGCGTTCGGCCGCACGCACGACCACGAGAACCTGTTCATCTGCAGCACCGGCGTGATGCCCACTGCGGCGACGATGAACTCCACGCTCACCGGCGTGGCACTGGCGCTGCGCACCGCCGAACACATTCTGCCGGCGAAGGCATCGCGCACCACCACGGCGGACAGCGGGCGCGAGGCGGGCCTCGCATGAACGTTTCGACCTGCGGCCGGCTGCTGCTCGCCCTGCTCGTCACTGCGTCGGCCCATGCCGCCGACACGACGGACGCCACCCTGCTGCAACGCGGCCAGTACCTGGCCACCGCCGGCGACTGCGTGGCCTGCCATACCGCACCCGGCGGCAAGCCGTATGCGGGCGGGCTGACGGTGCCCACGCCGGTCGGCAACATCATCAGCACCAACATCACGCCGTCGACCACCGCCGGCATCGGCCGCTACACCGAGCCGCAGTTCCGCGACGCCCTGCGCAAGGGTATTCGCGCCGACGGCGCCCACCTGTATCCGGCGATGCCGTACACGTCGTATGCGCAGGTCACCGACGACGACGTGCGTGCGCTGTACGCGTACTTCATGCACGGCGTGGCGCCGGTGGACAACAGGCCGGCACTGACCCGGCTGCCGTTCCCGTTCAACCTCCGCCTGTCGATGGCAGGGTGGAACCTGCTGTTCCTCGACCGCAAGCCGTTCACGCCCGATCCGGCCAAAGACGCCAAATGGAACCGCGGCGCCTACCTGGTGCGCGGGCTGGCCCACTGCAGCACCTGCCACACGCCGCGCAACCTGCTGATGGCCGAGCGGTCGTCGCGCGAGCTGGCCGGCGGCATGGTCGGCAGCTGGTTGGCGCCGAACATCACCGCGGACGCGAACAGCGGCATCGGCGGCTGGAGCGAACAGGACCTGGTCGACTACCTGCAGCTCGGCCACGCCCGCGGCAAGGCGCAGGCCGCCGGACCGATGGCCGAGGCGGTCGAGCACAGCCTGCAACACTTCGAACCCGCCGACCTGCAGGCGATCGCCAGCTACCTGAAGACGGTACCCGCACGCCACGACCCGGCCGACACCCGCGCCGTCGGCGGCTGGGGCGCCGCGTTCGACGGGATGGCCGACCAGCGCGGCATCGCCCCGCCCGCCGACGCGGAGCAGTGGAGCGGCGAGCAGTTGTACGACGCCCACTGCGCCAGCTGCCACCAGGCCGGCGGCGAGGGCAGCTTCGACGGCGGCCTGCCGCCGCTGTTCCACAACACCGCCACCGGCCGCATCGCCAGCGGCAACTTGGTGCTGGTGATCCTCGAAGGCATCCGCTGGCAGACCGGCGACTCCGGCGTGCACATGCCGGGCTTCGCGGGCGATCTGAGCGACCAGCAGATCGCCACCCTGGGCAATTACCTGACGCTGCGCTACGGCAACCCCGCCGCACGGATCACGGCGACGCGGGTCGCCAACCTGCGCGCCGGCGGCGCGCCATCGCACCTGGCCGCGCTGGTCCTGCTGGCGATGGTCGTGGTGGTGGTGCTGATCCTCGCCATCATTGTTCTGTGGCGCCGGCGCAAGCGGCGCCGGACTTCCTCCGGCCCGGCCTGACCCTCATGCGCCATCCACCCTGCACGATCCCCGGCCTGGCGCTCGGCAGCACGTTGTGGCTGTGCACGTTGCCGGCCCTGGCACAGCAGGCCGGCGGCTGGCTTGGGCAACCCACGCTGACCGGCGACTGGGGCGGCACGCGCACGCAGCTGCAGGGCGACGGCACCACCCTGCGCGCGCACTGGACCACCGAGAGCGCGGGCAACCTCTCCGGCGGCCATCGCCAGACCGCGCGCTACACCCAGCAGCTCGACCTCGGCGCGGACTTCGACCTCGACAAGCTGTGGGGCGTGCCCGACGCGAAGATCCAGTTCACCGTCACCGAGCGCGACGGCCGCAGCCTGTCGGCCGACGCGATTGGCAACCAGTTCTCGGTGCAGGAGCTCTACGGCGCGGGACAGAACTTCCGCCTGGCCGCATTGAACTGGCAACAGGATTTCCTCGACCACCGGGTCTTCATGGAGTTGGGCTGGTCGCCGGCGGGCGACGACTTCGCGCGACTGCCTGCGTTCTGCAATTTCCAGAACGGCATCATCTGCGGCCACGCCAACGCGATGACCACCAACAGCGGCGCGCACAACTACCCCACCGCGCAATGGGGCGGCCACGTGAAGTGGCATGCCACGCCGGACTTCTACGCCACCGTCGGCGCCTATCTCAACAATCCCAACGCCGGCAACAAGGACCAGGGCTGGAACCTCAGCCTCAAGCATCACGGCGTGTTCCTGCCGGTCGAGGTGGGCTGGTCCAACGGCTACGGCAGCGGGCAGCTGCCCGCCGATCTCAAGCTCGGCGCGTACTACAACACCGTCGGCACGCCGGACGTCTACACCGACGTCAATGGCCAGTCGGCCGGCCTCACCGGCGCCGGCTTCATGCAGCACAATGGCCGCTCGGGCGGCTACTTCATCGTCGACAAGATGGTCTACCGTGAAGGGCCCGACACGAAACGCGGGCTCACCTTGGGCGCGATGGGCGGCGTGGGCGATGCGTCGACCGCGAAGTACCGCTACTTCTGGATCGTCGGTGGCCACTACCAGGGCACCTTCCCCGGCCGCGACGACGACGTGGTCTCGCTCATGGTCGCCAGCGGCCGCACCAACCCGCGGCTGACCCGCTACCAGCGCGACCGCGATCTGGTGGCGCCCGGCAGCATCGGCATCCAGCGCTACGAAAGCGTCGCCGAGATCGACTACGGCGCCAAGCTCACTCCCTGGCTCATCCTGCGCCCCAATCTGCAGTACGTGATGCACCCCGGCGGCACCGGCGGCATCCCCGATGCTTTCGTCATCGGCCTGTACACGCAGGTGACGTTCTGAATTGCACGCCGGGGCTCGGCATCACCCCCGCCTTCGCGGAGAAGGAGCACCGGAGCGCACCGCCGATCGACCACCGCACGTGGCCGGCGCCCAAGTGCCGGGCCGTGAACGCGCCCCAACCATCCCTGCCCATCTTGACTTCTCGGCCGCTCGCTTGTGGTACCTTTTTTCTTGATCAGTCAGACATTTCCGCGGCTCACGCGGCCACCGACTCTTCAGCCACTACCTTTGATCCGTATCAGTTGGATGGCGCCGTTACCCAGCCATTCCCGACAAGCAAAAGTCTGGCGAACATCGCAACGCCGATTCCCGGGGCAGATGAAGGCCAAAGCCATGTTCAACGAAAAGAAAGTTTCCCAGATGGCCGCGTTCTTCCTCGAGAAGGGCCACGGCAGCATGCCGGTACTGAAGCTCATGAAGCTTCTGTACCTAGCTGACCGCGAATCCATGGATCGCTACGACGAGCCGATTTCCGGCGACCGCATGGTTTCGATGCCGCACGGCCCAGTGTTGTCGCGGACGTTGGAGCTCATCAACGGCGAATGCTCGGATACCAACGATTGGTCTCATTGGGTCACCGGCAGGGCCGGTTACGAGGTCGGCTCGGCCAAACACGGGCCGCTGAATCGTGACTCATTGGGTGCACTCAGCGATGCCGACATCGAGGTTTTGACCGACACCTGGGATCGTTTCGGCCAGCTTGGCAAGTACGAGATTCGCGATCTCACCCACACGATGTGTGGAGAATGGACCGACCCCAAGGGTTCCATGAACCCAATCCCGCCGCGCGATGTCTTTCTCGCGTTGGGCCGGAACATGCAGCAGGCGAATGAAGCCCAGGAGCGTCTGGCCGAGGCGGCGATCGTGGATCGTCTGTTCGCCACGATCTGATGTTTTTCGCGACCAAGCGCGCGACGGTGCTTATACCGTCCGGGTCGATTGATCGACCCGATCTGCGTCATTTGTTCGTGCTGCTTTGAGACCTCTTTGGCGAGCCACTCAAGTGTTTGCTCGTCAGCCTCAGCACGGTTCGTCAGAACGCCTATTACGACCCCGCCTGTCTGCTGTACGCAGGCGACCATCCGTTCGTGAAACAGACCAACTACGTCAAGTACAGCACCTGCCGGCTGGAAGAAGCCGCCAAGCTGGTGAGAGCCGTGGAGTCCGGTGTTTTCAGACAGCACGACATGATGGACGGCGCCATCGTGGCTCGGATCATTCGTGCATGCCTGTCTTCCAGGCACACACCGAAAGAAATCAAGGATCTGATCGTCGCCCACGGCTGGGTCGATGCCGTCGATGAATGATCTTCACCGCAGCGACCGCTGACCGCGGGTCCCACACGCAGCCACAACCGAACGATCGCAAATTCGGTTGGTAGATGGATTCGAGGCGGTGGGTTTCAATAGCAAGCGCATCGAGCTTGGCGGCACCGCCGAAACGACAACGGGCGCCAAAGCGCCCGTTGTCCGCATCACATGATGGGCCGGCTCAGAGCGAGTAGTACATCTGGAACTCCAGCGGGTGCGTGCTGGCGCGGTACTTGGTCACTTCCTTCATCTTCACCTCGATGTAGGCATCGATGAAGTCGTCGGTGAACACGCCGCCGGCTTTCAGGAAGTCGCGGTCCTTGTCCAGCGCTTCCAGCGCGGCGTCGAGGCTGGAGCAGACCTGCGGGATGTTCTTCTCCTCTTCCGGCGGCAGGTCGTACAGGTCCTTGTCGGCCGGCGCGCCCGGGTCGATCTTGTTGATGATGCCGTCGAGGCCGGCCATCATCAGCGCGGTGAACACCAGGTAGCCGGAGTTCATCGGGTCGGGGAAGCGCACCTCGATGCGCCGGCCCTTCGGGCTGGCCACGTACGGGATGCGGCAGCTCGCGGAACGATTCCGCGCCGAGTAGGCCAGCATCACCGGCGCCTCGAAGCCCGGCACCAGGCGCTTGTAGCTGTTGGTGGTGGAGTTGGCGAACGCGTTGATCGCGCGGGCGTGCTTGAAGATGCCGCCGATGTACCACAGCGCGGTCTGGCTGAGGCCGCCGTAGAGGTCGCCGGCGAACAGGTTCTCGCCGTTCTTGGCCAGCGACTGGTGCACGTGCATGCCCGAGCCGTTGTCGCCGACCAGCGGCTTCGGCATGAAGGTGACGGTCTTGCCGTTCTGGTGCGCCACGTTCTTGATGACGTACTTCATCGTCAGCAGCTCGTCGGCCTTCTTCACCAGCGTGTTGAACTTCACGCCGATCTCGCACTGGCCGGCGTTCGCCACTTCATGGTGGTGCACCTCGACCTTCTGGCCCAGCGACTCCAGCACCTTGCACATGTCGGCGCGCAGGTCGCCCAGCGAGTCGACCGGGCTGACCGGGAAGTAGCCGCCCTTCACGCCCGGGCGATGGCCGCTGTTGTTGCCGTCGTACTTGTAGCGCGACGACCACGCCGCTTCCTCGGAACCGATCTCGTAGAACACCCGGCCCGGGTCGTTCTGCCAGCGCACCGAGTCGAAGATGAAGAACTCCGGCTCCGGACCGAAGAACGCGGTGTCGGCGATGCCGGTGGATTTCAGGTACGCCTCGCCGCGCTTGGCGATCGAGCGCGGGTCGCGGCCATAGGCCTGCATGGTGCTCGGCTCCAGCACGTCGCAATGCAGGATCAGCTGGGTGTGCGAGCTGAACGGATCGAGGTGGGCGGTGTCCGGGTCGGGCAGCAGGATCATGTCCGACTCGTTGATGCCCTTCCAGCCGGTGATCGAGGAGCCGTCGAACATCTTGCCGTCCTCGAACGTCGACTCGTCGATCGCGTGGGCCGGGAAGGTGACGTGGTGGTGCACGCCGAGCATGTCGGCAAAACGGAAGTCGACGAATTCGACCTCGTGTTCCTGGATCAGGTCGAGCACGTGGTGGGCGGTGGACATGGAACAACCTCGACGTGGATGGATGAGCGGGATGAGGCGGATGGAGCAAGGCGCGTGCCAGCGAGCGAACCCGTTGCGCCGCAAGGGGTGGCGGGCTTCCGGGGTGCTTCGGGGCAGTCGGAAGGTTTCATGCTGGTGCAGTCGATAAAACGCATTGCACCATCATGGAACATCCGGCCGTGGCCCGGCCACCCGGCTCAGCCATCGTAGGCGCTTTCGCCGTGCGAGGTAATGTCCAGCCCCTCCCGCTCGGCGTCATACGGCACGCGCAGGCCAAACACCACCTTCACCACCAGATAGCCCAGCACCGACACCGCCCCGCTCCACAGCACGGTGATGGCCACGCCCAGCGCCTGCACGCCGAGCTGGTGGATGACCGAATAGTCCGCCGCGCCGGTGCCGCCCAGCGCCGGCGCGGTGAACACGCCGGTCAGCAGCGCGCCGACGATGCCGCCGACGCCGTGCACGCCGAACACGTCCAGCGCGTCGTCGGCGTGCAGCAGCTTCTTCAGCCCGGTCACGCCCCACACGCAGCACACGCTGGCCAGCGCACCGATCACGATCGCGCCCAGCGGCCCCACCGTGCCGCAGGCCGGGGTGATGCCGACCAGGCCGGCCACCGCGCCGGAAGCACCGCCCACCATCGAGGCGTGGCCGCGCCGCACCGCCTCGATCGCCAGCCACGCCAGCACCGCCGCCGCGGTGGCCAGCAAGGTGTTGAGGAAGGCCAGCGCCGCGCCGGCGTTCGCCTCCAGGTTGGAGCCGGCGTTGAAGCCGAACCAGCCCACCCACAACAGCGCCGCGCCGATCATGGTGAAGGTCACGTTGTGCGGCTTCATCGGTTCGCGGCCGAAGCCCAGCCGCGGCCCGACCAACCAGGCGCCGACCAGGCCGGCCACGCCGGCGTTGATGTGCACCACGGTGCCGCCGGCGAAATCCAGCGCGCCCTTCGCGTACAGGAAACCGTCCGGCCCGGCCCACACCATGTGCGCGATCGGCAGGTAGGCGAAGGTGAACCAGATCGCGGCGAACAGCAGCACCGCGCGGAAGCGCATGCGCTCGGCCAGCGCGCCCACGATCAGCGCGCCGGTGATGCCGGCGAAGGTGGCCTGGAACGCCACGAACACGTACTCGGGCAACGACACGCCCGGGGTGAACGTGGCCGCCAGCGTGTCTTTCGTCACCCCATGCAGGAACAGCTTGGCGAAGTTGCCGATCACCGCGCCGCTGCCGCTGAAGGCGAGGCTGTAGCCATACGCCACCCACAGCAGCAGCAGCAGCGAGAACACCGTCAGCACCTGCATCAGCACCGACAGCACGTTCTTCGCGCGCACCAGGCCACCGTAGAACAGCGCCAGCCCCGGCACCGTCATCAGCAGCACCAGCAAGGTGGAAGTGAGCATCCACGCCACGTCGCCCTTGTCGACCATCGGCGCGGGCGCGGTGGCGTGCAGCAGCGGCGCGGCCAGGAGCAGCAGCAGGCCCGCGCCGATGCCGCGACGGAACTTGAACGCTTTCATGGGAAACCTCACGGGGTGCGGGTCAGAGCGCATCGGCGTCGAGCTCGCCGGTGCGGATGCGGATCACCTGCTCCACGCCGGTGACGAAGAGCTTGCCGTCGCCGACGTTGCCGGTGCGCGCGGCGCGCTGGATCTCCTCCAGCACTGCGTCGAGCAGTTCGTCGGGCACCACCACCTCGACCTTGAGCTTGGGCAGGAAATCGACCACGTACTCGGCGCCGCGGTACAGCTCGGTGTGGCCCTTCTGGCGGCCGAAGCCGCGCACTTCCGTCACCGTGATGCCCGACACGCCGGCATGCGCGAGCGCGTCGCGGACCTCGTCGAGCTTGTACGGGCGGATCACGCTGGTGATCATTTTCATGGATGGCTCCGGATGGAATGTCTTTCAGAACGACCTGGCCACGCTCAGCACCGCCGTGGCGCCACCCAGGTAGTGGCCGCGCGCGTTGGTGTACGCAGCCCGGCGCGCGTCGGTGTCGCAGTAGCCCAACGCCAGCGACCAGCCGCTGCCGAAGTTGCGCGTCACGCCCAGCTTCCAGTCGCTGTACGAGGTGCCCGGCACGTTCGCCACGTGCTGGTGCCCCACGTGCGCGTTGAGCAGCCAGCCCGGCGCGAACTCCCGGCTCCACGACAGGTCCAGGTAGCCGCTGTGCCTGCTGCCGGCATAGCCGAACAGGTCGGTGAACGCGTACGAGTACTTCAGCGACACGCTTTTCCAGGCCAGCGCGGCATAGCCCTCGGTGGTGTGCGGCCGGGTGAACCCCCGTGGATAGCTGCCCGGGTACTGGTAGCGATACAGGCCCGCATCCCAGCTCCAGCCGCCGCCGGCATCGCCGCGCCAGCCGGCGTAGAGATCCAGCTCCACGCTGCTGGAAATCGGCGCGGTGGAGGTCGAGGCATCGGCCAGCCAGCTCACGTTGCTGCCCCAGCCGCCGACGTACCCGCCGCCGGCATGGTCGAATTCCACGCCGGCCTGCACGGCAGGCCGGCGATCGGTCTGCGACAGGCCGCGGAACAGGTAGTCGCTGACCACGCCGGCGCTGCCGAGCCACCGGCTGGCCGGGGTGTCGCCGGCCCGCGCCGGCATCGGCGCGATGGCGGCCCATCCCGACGCAACCACCGCCGCGGACATCCAGCTTCGTCTCATGGGCCGCACTCCCTCCGCTGATGGTGCCTGGGTGATGGCCGTCCGGACGTCCAGACGTCCATGCGCCGTTTCGTCGCGGCCATGCACCTGGATGGCTCCCCCTGTCCCTCAGCAAGCCACGTGCCACGCGCGGAAACCGTGGTCGAGACGGCATCGGCGGCATCGCAACGAAGCGGCCGCGCCCGAGTTCGCACCATCCGCACCCGTCGAGGCGGCCGCTTTGCACTGTTGCAGTGCGCATCCGGCCCGGCCGCCTGCTCGGCTGCCGGCCATCCGGCATCAAGGCAAAACCCGTAAGCTATGCCGCTTCATGCCGGCGATCCGTTCGACGGCACACCTCCACCCTGCCAACGGACCCGCCCGTGACCGACCTGCTCCATGTCATCCTGCTCGGCATCATCGAGGGCATCACCGAATTCCTGCCGATCTCCTCGACCGGGCACCTGCTGATCGCGGAGAAGTTCGGGCTGGGTGCGCGCTCGGACCTGTTCAACATCGGCATCCAGGCCGGCGCGATCCTGGCGGTGACGCTGATCTACCGCAGGCGGATCTGGCTGCTGCTGACGCAGTGGCGCGAGCCGGGCAACCGCGATTACCTGTTGAAGCTGACCGTGGCCTTCCTGATCACCGCCGTGCTCGGCCTGGTCGCGGTGAAGCTCGGCTTCAAGCTGCCGGAGACGGTGACGCCGGTGGCGTGGGCGCTGGTGATCGGCGGCCTGTGGATGATCGCCGCCGAACGGCTGGCCGCGCGGCAGCCGGATCGCCGTGAAGTGACCTGGAAAGTGGCGATCCTGGTCGGCATCGCGCAGATGATCGCCGGCATCTTTCCCGGCACTTCGCGCTCGGCCGCGACGATCTTCGCGGCGATGCTGTTCGGCACCAGCAACCGCGCGGCGGCGACCGAGTTCGCCTTCCTGGTCGGCATTCCCACCATGTACGCGGCCACCGGCTACGAGCTGCTGAAGGTGATGAAGGACGGCGGCGCGGCGCACGAGGACTGGACCGCGCTGATCGTCGGCTTCGTGGTCTCGGCGATCATGGCGTTCGTGGCGGTGAAGTGGCTGCTCGGCTACATCCGCGCGCACGCGTTCACGCCGTTCGCGCTCTACCGCATCGCGTTCGGCGTGGCGCTGCTGTTGCTGGTGCCGGCCGGCGGCTGAGCCGCGGCGGCCGGACCCTGCGAACCAGCGCCGGCGGTGGCGCCTACGCGGCTTCGACCAGCGCCTTCCGCGGCGCCGGTTTCGGCGGGGTCTTCGGTGCGTCGACCGCACACTGGCCCGGCTGGTTGGTGCGGTCGAACAGTTCGCGCACCCATTCGATGAAGGCCTGCACGCGCGCCGACAGGTGCTTCTTCTGCGGGTAGACGATCCACACCGGCTTGCCGGTGGAGTGGGTGTCGGTCATCACCCGTTCCAGCATGCCCTTCTCCAGCAGGCACGCGGCCAGCATGCGCGGCACCTGGGTGATGCCCAGCCCGGCCGCCACCGCCTGCAGCACCGATTCGCCGTCGTTGATCAGCATGTGCGCGTCGATGTCCACGCTCATCTGCCCGCCCGGCGTGTCGAACTGCCACTGGCGCGGCCGGCCGTTCGGGTAGACGTAGTTGATGCAGCGGTGGCTCTTCAGATCCTCGATGCTGCGCGGCGCGCCGTACTTGCGCAGGTACTCGGGCGAGGCGCACACCACGTTGCTGAGGTAGCCGATCTTGCGCGCGATCAGGCTGGAATCCTCCAGCTCGCCGACGCGGATCGCGCAATCCAGGCCCTCGCCGTTGAGGTCCGCCGGCGAGTCGCTCATCGACAGCTCCAGCCGGATGTCCGGGTAGCGCTGCTCGAACTCGGTCAGCCGCGGGATCACCGCGGCGCGGCCCACCGACAGCGAGATGCCCACGCGCAGCTTGCCGGTCGGCTTGCTGTTGGCGAAGTTCAGCGCCTCGGTCGCCTCGGCCAGGTCGGCAAGGATTTCCTTGCAACGTGCATGGAACGAGGCCCCATCGTCGGTCAGCCGCAGGGAGCGGGTGGAGCGGAACAGCAGCCTGGCGCCGAGCTGGGCTTCCAGCCGGGAAACGGCCCGGCTGACCCCGGACGGGGTCATGCCGAGCTGGCTGGCGGCGGCGGCGAAACTCTTGGCCTCGACCACGCGGACGAAGGTCGAAATGGCGGAAAAGTCTTCCATTGTTTCAATTCCTCGTCGATTCGTGACTGCGGCGCACGAGTGTAGTGCGCAAGGAACGGATTTTCTATACCGGAAAGTACACCTATTCTCTCGACCCTTCGCCGGGTTCCCCCTCCCCGGCCAACAAGGTGTTGGGAGTGCAAGATGAAAAAACAATGGATGCTGGTTCTCCTGGTTGCAGCCGGAGCCTTCGGCAGCTGGCTGCTGCTGCACGGCAACGACAGCCGCGCGCAAAGCCCCGCCGGCGGGCCGCCGCCGGAAGTGACGGTGGCGCAGGCGTTGACCCGCCAGGTCAGCGACAGCGCCGAGTTCACCGGCCGGCTGGAAGCGGTGAACACGGTGCAGGTGCAGCCGCGGGTCGGCGGCTTCGTGGAGTCGGTGCATTTCCAGGAAGGCGCGCTGGTGCACAAGGGCGACGTGCTGTTCCAGCTCGACGCCCGCCCGTACCAGGCCGAGGTCGACCGGCTGGTCGCCAACCAGGCACAGGCCAAGGCCGAGTTGAGCCTGGCCGAAACCAACCAGCGCCGCGCCGAGATGCTGCTGGCCCAGCACGCGATCGCGCAGCAGGAAGCCGACCGCCAGGCCACCACCGCGCAAAGTGCGCGGGCCCAGCTGGGCGCCGCCGCCGCCGCGCTGGCCGCCGCGCGGCTGAACCTCGATTTCACCCGGGTGCGTTCGCCGATCGATGGCCGCGTCAGCAATGCCCGCGTGACCCCCGGCAACCTGGTCACCAGCAACGACGTGCTGACCAGCGTGGTCTCGGTCAACCCGGTCTACGTCTACTTCGACGTGGACGAGCAGAGCTGGCTCAAGCTCGACCACCTGCGCGCCAGCGCGAAGCAGGCCGGCCGCAACGCGCGGATCGAGGCCGCGATGGGCTTGGCCGACGAGACCGGCTACCCGCATGACGGCCGCCTCGACTTCGTCGACAACCAGTTGCACAGCGGCTCCGGCACGATGCGCCTGCGCGCGGTGTTCGACAACGCCGACGGGCTGTACACGCCCGGCCTGTACGCCCGCGTGCAGCTGCAGAGCGGCCAGGCGCGCCCGCGCGTGCTGGTCGACGACCGCGCGATCGGCACCGACCTCGGCAACCAGTTCGTCTACGTGGTCGACAAGGAGCACAAGGTGCAGTACCGCAAGGTCGACACCGGCGCGCTGTTCCACGGCCTGCGCGTGATCGACAGCGGCTTGGGCGCCAACGACGTGGTGGTGGTGAACGGCCTGCAGCGCGTGCGCCCCGGCGTGGAGGTGAATCCGCAGAAGGTGGCGATGAGTTATCGGCTGGAGGCGGCCGACAAGGCGCTGGTCGAGAGCGGCGATGCGCCGGATGTCGATGCGCGCACGGCGCAAGCCGGCACGACAGCTCCGCAGAGTCGCCCGCAAGGCTGAACACCGCTCCCTCCCCTGCGGCCGAAGAAAGTCCCCTTGCGGGACGTGCAGCAGGGGAGGGCTGGGGAGGGGTGAAGCCCTCCGGCGAAGCCAAGAGCAAGAGCGTCACCCCCTCCCCACCTCCCCCTGCGATGCAGGGGGAAGAGCAAAGCAGACCGAGGCCGCGAAACGGCTTCGTCGAGGATCTTTTGCATGAAAAACATCGCCCAATTCTTCGTCGACCGGCCGATCATGGCCGCCGTGCTGTCGCTGCTGTTCGTGATCACCGGCGCCATCGCGGTGTTCAAGCTGCCGATCAGCGAATACCCCGAAGTGGTGCCGCCCACCGTGGTGGTGCGTGCTGCCTACCCCGGCGCCAACCCGAAGGTGATCGCCGAAACCGTCGCCACGCCGCTGGAGGAACAGATCAACGGCGTGGAAGGCATGCTGTACACCTCCTCGCAGGCGACCAGCGATGGCGCACTCACCCTGACCGTGACGTTCGCGCTTGGCACCGATCTGAACACCGCCCAGGTCGACGTGCAGAACCGCGTGGCGCAGGCGCTGCCGAAGCTGCCCGAGGAAGTGCAGCGGCTCGGCGTGACCACGCAGAAGAGTTCGCCCGACCTGACCATGGTGGTGCACCTCACCTCGCCGGATCAGCGCTACGACATGCTGTACCTGTCGAACTACGCGCGGCTGCACGTGAAGGATGTGCTGGGGCGGCTCGATGGCGTCGGCGACGTGCAGATCTTCGGCGCCGGCGAATACTCGATGCGCGTGTGGCTGGACCCGCAGAAGCTGGCGCAGCGCTCGCTCACCACCGGCGACGTGATCAATGCGATCCGCGAGCAGAACGTGCAAGTCGCCGCCGGCGCGCTGAACGCGCCGCCCGGCCCCACCAACTCGGCGTTCCAGCTCAACATCAACACGCGCGGCCGGCTGGTCAGCGAGGACGATTTCCGCAACATCATCGTGCGCACCGCCGCGAACGGCGGCGTCACCCATCTGGGCGACGTGGCGAAGGTCGACCTGGGCTCGAACAACTACGCGCTGCGCAGCCTGCTCGACAACAAGCCGGCGGTGGCGCTGCCGATCTTCGCACGGCCCGGCTCCAACGCGATCCAGATCTCCGACGAGGTGCGCGCCACCATGGCGCAGCTGAAGAAGGAGTTCCCGCAGGGCGTCGACTACCAGATCGTGTACGACCCCACCGTGTTCGTGCGCGGCTCGATCGAGGCGGTGGCGCACACGCTGCTGGAGGCGATCCTGCTGGTGGTGCTGGTGGTGATCCTGTTCCTGCAGACCTGGCGCGCCTCGATCATCCCGCTGGTGGCGGTGCCGGTATCGCTGATCGGCACCTTCGCGGTGATGTACCTGGCCGGCTTCTCGCTCAACGCGCTGTCGCTGTTCGGCCTGGTGCTGGCGATCGGCATCGTGGTCGATGACGCGATCGTGGTGGTGGAGAATGTGGAACGGCACATCGAGCTCGGGCAATCGCCGCGCGAAGCCACGCGCAAGGCGATGCACGAAGTCACCGGGCCGATCGTCGCCACCGCACTGGTGCTGTGCGCGGTGTTCATCCCGACCGCCTTCGTCAGCGGCCTCACCGGCCAGTTCTACCGCCAGTTCGCGCTGACCATCGCGATCTCCACGGTGATCTCCGCGTTCAACTCGCTGACCCTGAGCCCGGCGCTGGCCGCGGTGCTGCTGAAGGGTCACGACGCGCCGAAGGACCGCCTCACGCGCGGCATCGACCGCGCGTTCGGCTGGCTGTTCCGCCCGTTCAACCGCCTGTTTCATCGCGGTTCCGAACGCTACGTAGGCGGCGTCCGGCGCATCGTCGGCAAGGGCATGCTGGCGCTGGTGGTGTATGCCGGCCTGATCGCGCTGACCTGGTTCGGCTTCTCGCACGTGCCGACCGGCTTCGTGCCGGGCCAGGACAAGCAGTACCTGGTGGCGTTCGCGCAGCTGCCCGACGCGGCCTCGCTGGATCGCTCCGAGGACGTGATCCAGCGCATGGGCGCGATCGCGCTGAAGCAGCCGGGCGTGGAGCACGCGGTCGCGTTCCCCGGCCTGTCGATCAACGGCTTCACCAACTCCACCAACTCCGGCATCGTGTTCGTCACGCTGAAGCCGTTCGAGGAACGCCGTGACGCATCGCTGTCGGCCGGCGCGATCGCCGGTGCGCTGAACCAGAAGTTCGCCTCGATCCAGGACGCCTACATCGCGGTGTTCCCGCCGCCGCCGGTGATGGGGCTCGGCACGATCGGCGGCTTCCGCCTGCAGATCGAGGACCGCGGCGACCGCGGCTTCAACGAGCTGTACCAGCAGACGCAGAACCTGATCGCCGCCAGCCGCAAGGAGCCGGCACTCGCCGGGCTGTTCTCCAGCTTCCAGATCAGCGTGCCGCAGGTGGACGCCGAGGTGGATCGCGAGAAGGCCAAGACCGTCGGCGTGAACCTGGGCGACGTGTACCAGACCATGCAGGCCTACATGGGCTCGCTCTACGTCAACGACTTCAACCGCTTCGGCCGCACCTACCAGGTGAACGTCTCGGCCGACCCGGCGTTCCGCCACACGCCCGAAGACATCATGCAGCTGAAGACGCGCAACGCGCAGGGCCAGATGGTGCCGCTGGGTTCGTTCGTCACCGTGAAACAGGGTGCCGGCCCGGATCGCGTGCAGCACTACAACGGCTATCCCACCGCCGAGATCAACGGCGGCCCGGCGCCGGGCTTCAGCTCGGGCCAGGCGCAGGCGGCGATGGAAAAGCTGGCGAAGGACAACCTGCCGAACGGCGTCAGCTTCGAGTGGACCGAGCTGACCTACCAGCAGATCCTCGCCGGCAACACCGCGATCCTGGTATTCCCGCTGTGCGTGCTGCTGGTGTTCCTGGTGCTGTCGTCGCTGTACGAGAGCTGGTCGCTGCCGCTGGCGGTGATCCTGATCGTGCCGATGGTGCTGTTGTCCGCGATCGCCGGCGTGTGGCTGTCCGGTGGCGACAACAACATCTTCACCCAGATCGGCTTGATCGTGCTGGTCGGATTGGCGTGCAAGAACGCGATCCTGATCGTCGAGTTCGCCCGCGAACGCCAGCATGAAGGCATGAGCCGCCACGAGGCGGTGCTGGAAGCGGCCCACCTGCGCTTGCGCCCGATCCTGATGACCTCGTTCGCCTTCATCATGGGCGTGGTGCCGCTGGTCACCTCGCACGGCGCCGGCGCCGAGATGCGCCACGCGATGGGCGTGGCGGTGTTCGCCGGCATGCTCGGCGTGACCATCTTCGGGCTGATCTACACGCCGCTGTTCTACGTCGTCATTCGCGCCCTGGTCGAGCGCCGCGAGGCGCGCGCGGCCGAACGCGCCGCCGCGCATGCACTGCCGGCGCTGGAGAACCACTGATGAAAACACTCGTGCATGACATGCCGCGGAACACTTTCGCGAGCCACCTTTTCGCTCGTCATCCCAGCGAAAGCTGGGATCCAGCGCCTTCGGCTCCTACCACACACAGTCACTGGATTCCTGCTTTCGCAGGAATGACGAAGGTGGTGCGAGGTGCGCTGCTGGTCACGGCCCTGACGCTGCTGGCCGCTTGCGCCAGCGCGGGTCCCGACTACCACGCAGCGAAGATTGCCGCGCCGCAATTGCAGGGACTGGATGCCGCACAGGAAAACAACGCGCAATTCCAGGCCGCGTGGTGGAAGCAGTTCAACGACCCCACGCTGGATGCGCTGATCCAGCGCGCCGCGGCGAACAACCTCGACCTGCGCATCGCCGTGGCGCGGCTGCATGAAGCGCGCGCGCTGCTCAGCGGCGCGAAGTCCGAGCAACTGCCGACCATCGACACGGACGCGAACTACACGCGCAGCCGCGGCCAGCAGCCGGGCTTCGGCACGCAGCGGCAGACGACGACCACGTACCAGGCCGGCTTCGACGCGTCATGGGAACTGGACCTGTTCGGCGGCGTGCGCCGTTCGGTGGAAGCGGCCGGCGCCGACCTCGGCGCCAGCGAGGCGGCGTTGCACGACGCCCAGGTCAGCCTGCTCGCCGAGGTGGCACGCAACTATTTCGAATTGCGCGGCAGCCAGCTGCGGCTGGACATCGCCCGTCGCGACATCGACAACCAGCAGCAGACCGTGCACCTCACCGAGGTGCGCCAGCAGCTCGGCTCCGGTGCGGAGCAGGACGTGGCCAGCGCGAAGGCCCGCCTCGCCGCGGTGCAGGCGCAGCTGCCGTTGCTGCAGGCGCAGGCCAGCGCCAGCGCATACCGTCTCGCCGTGCTGCTCGGCGAACGCCCCGGCGAGCTGGACATTGACGTATCGCCGAAAAGCTTCACCCCGATCGCCGCCAGCCTGCCGATCGGCGACGCCGGCGACGTGCTGGCGCGCCGTCCGGACGTCCGCATGGCCGAACGTGCGTACGCCGCCGCCACCGCGCGCATCGGCGTGGCCAAGGCGGACTTCTTCCCGCACCTCACGCTGGGCGGCTTCCTCGGCTTCCTGTCCGGGCGCAGCAACGACTTCGGCAGCCCGGCGACGCGCGCCTGGTCGCTGGCGCCGAGCATCAGCTGGGCCGGGCTCAACGTGCAGCGCGTGCGGGCTAACCTGCATGCCAGCGAGGCGCGCACCGATGCGGCGCAGGCGAACTACCAGCGCACCGTGCTCGAAGCGATCGAGGACATCGACAACGCGGTCACCGGGTTCAACCAGCAGCGCATCCGCGTCGACCATTTGATCGAGCAGGGCGCTCAGAGCAAGCGCGCCGCCGAGCTGGCCCGCGTGCGCTACCAGGAAGGCGCCACCGGCTTCCTCGAACTGCTGGACGCCGAACGCACCCAGCTCGCCGCCGAGGACGACCTGGCCCAGGCCGAAGCGGCGATCAATACCCGCGCCGTCGCCTTGTACAAGGCGCTCGGCGGCGGCTGGCAGGCCTGCGGCGACGAGCGCTGCAGCGCGGTGGCCCGGGCCGACGCGCCGTGAGCCGCCCGGCCCGTCGCCCGCCGGCGGCGACGCCGGTCTATCGCGTGGCGCTGGTCAGCGGCGCCAACCGCGGCCTCGGCTTCGAGGTGGCGCGCCAGCTCAGCGAGTACGGCATGACCGTGCTGCTCGGCGCACGCGACCTGGACAAGGGCCTGCACGCCGCGCGCCAGCTGGCCGGCGCGTCCGGCGAGGTGATCGCGGTGCAGCTCGACGTCACGCAACAGGAGCAGGTCGACACGCTGGCGCGCTGGATCGAGATCACCTACGGCCGGCTCGACGTGCTGGTCAACAACGCCGGCGGTTACTACGACCCCGACGCACAGGCCAGCGCCGGCGACCTCGCGCCGGCGCTGGACGCGATGCAGACCCACCTGTTCGGCAGCTGGCGGCTGTGCAGCGCACTGCTGCCGCTGATGCGCCGGCATGGCTACGGCCGCATCGTCAACGTCTCCAGTGGCTGCGCCGCCAGCGCTTCGAACGGCAGCGCCTGCGTGGCCTACCGCACCTCCAAGTCCGCGCTCAACGCGTACACGCGCACGCTGGCGGCGGAGCTGGAGGGCAGCGGCATTGCAGTGAACGCGGTGTGCCCAGGCTGGACCGCCACCGACCTCGGCGGCCCCGGTGGCCGCCCGGTCAGCATCGGCGCCGCCGGTGTGGTGTGGGCCACCAGCCTGCCCACCCCGGCGCCGACCGGACGCTTCTTCCGCGACGGCGAACCCATCGCCTGGTGATCCGCGCTCCCGCATCGAGGAATGGGCTCAGCCGGCGCCGACTGTGCTGTGCTGCGAGTACAGCGCATGCCAGCGGCCGCCCGCGTAGACGAAGATGTCGGACGAACGCACGCCGTTGGCCGCGCCCAGCTGCGGGTTGTAGAAGGTGAGGATCGCGGTGTCGCCGTGGATCACGACCGCCTTGCCCGATGGATGCGCCTTCAGCCACGCCTCCACCTTGCGCCGCTCGGCGTCGTTGCCGCGGTTCTTCACCGCATGCGCCAGGATCGCGGCCTTCGCACGCACCACCCCGTCGGCGCCGACCGAGCGGTACTCGGGCAGCAACATGGCGTCGAGCCAGGCCGTGTCGCCGTCGAGCTCGGCCGCCAGCCAGTGCTGGTCGACGGCGATCACAGCCGCCTCGCTTCTGCTGGTCTCGTTCGCGCCCGCGCGCGCGACGGCGGTGGCCGCGTGCACGCTCAGGGTCGTCATCGACAGCACGGCCACACACCTGGCGCCGATCCGAAACAGATATGGCTTGCACATCGCACTGCCCTCATGCGCGGCCGGATGACCGCCGACCCAGCCTGTACGGCAGGGCGGCGACCGGCAACGTTTCCGTGACCAGCGCCGGCGGGAGGAGGACAAGCGGCAGACAAGCGCTGTCCAGCGGCGTCCACGATCACGGCGACGAAGCACCGGGGTTTCCGCCAGCAACGCCGCGGCTGCTCGATGCCGCGACCTGCTGCGTACGCCGGTTGGGCGACCGAATCACGGCAGTACCCTGGCCCACGCGCGCACCGGGAACGCACCGATCCCGGCGATTCGCATCGGAGCGGCGGAGAAGCGGAGGTTCCGGGAGGGCAGCGAATTCATCGGTGCAAGGTTTTCCACGATCGGGATGCCTGCCGCGAGCAGGATCGAGTGTGCCGGCCGCTGGGCATCCTGGGTGTCATCGATGTTGATGGCGTCGATCCCGACCAGCAGCGCGCCGTTGTCGCGCAGATACTCCGCCCCGTCGCGCGACAGATAGGGTGACGCCTCGGTGTAGGCCGGCGTCCCCCAGCGCAGCGCCTGGCCGGTATCCAGAAGCACCGCCCGTCCGCGCACTTCCGTGGCGGCGATCGCCTCGCGCGCAATCGCGCGCCCCTGCATCCCCGCCAACCGAATCACGACGGCGTCGACGTCAGCCACCGATGCCAGGGCAAGCCCCGCCACGTCGATTCCTCCCGGGTAGCGATGGGACGGCGCGTCGATGCTGGTGCCGGTGTTGGCGACCATGTCCACCCGGCCGATCTGGAAGGTCACCCCGGGCGCATAGCGGCCACGGCTGGCCTCGTGGCTCATGTGCTCGGTGATCCTTGGCGCCGGCAGCCCGGGAAACACGACTTCGCCGTCCCGGACCGGATGGCTCAGGTCGAACAGGTCGCCCCGCGCCGCGCCTTGCGCGATCGCCACGGCACTGGCGCGCCGCTTGTGCCGCTCGTTGATGATCTGCTTGTTCAGGATGCGGACCGCTCCCACCATCAACAGGCGCAGGTCCTTGATGATGTACTCGGCGAGCGCCTGATCGGCGATGTCGTCGCCGTCGAGATCCAGGCGGAATCCCTGCCCCTGTATGCCACCGCCGTTCGAGAAATCGACTTCGAAGTCAAAGCAAACCCGCTTGTCGGTGGTCTGGTTGCCGGTTGTCACGATGCTGGTTCTCCGGGTGCGTGGTTGACGCGACACTAGTCGGACAGCATCATCAAGACAATCCAATAGTTCTTATCTCATCTATAAGAAATTCATGACATCGCTCGACCTTGACCTGCTGCGCACGTTCGTTGCCGTTGCCGAGCGCGGCTCCTTCAGCGCGGCGGCTTCGCGCATTTCGCGCAGCCAGGCGGCGATCAGCCAGCAGGTCCAGCGGCTGGAGGCGCAACTGGGCGAAACACTGTTTGCGCGCAACAGTCGCGAGGTGCGCCTGAGTCCTGCCGGCGAACGCCTGCTCGGCTACGCCAGCCGGCTGCTCCACCTGAGCGAGGAGGCGGTCCTGGCGGTGCGCGACGGTACCACGCGCAGCGTGGTACGGCTCGGCGTGACCGACGAGATCGCCGCGTACGCCTTGATGCCGGCGCTCGCCGATCTCCGCGCGCGGCGGACCGACCTGCTGTTCGAGATAACGACCGGCACCACGCGGGACCTGGTGGCGCAGCTCGACACGCGGTGCGATCTGGTGATCGGCCTCGGGCTGCCGGGCCACGCCGCCGGCACCACCTTGGCCAGGCTGCCGTTGCGGTGGATGGGTCACTGGCCGGGCAAAGGTGCTGTTCCCCTCGTGCTCTACCCCGAAGGCTGTCTCATGCGCGGGCAGGCGCTCGCCGCACTGGATCGCGCCGGGCTGCCCTGGGAGATCACCACCAGCACCTCCAGCGTGGCGTCGGTGGAAGCTGCCGCGCGCGCCGGTTTGGCGGTTGGCGTTCTGGCTTCCCATCTGGCCGCGCCGGATCTGCCCAGGGCGCGCGGGCTGCCGGCGCTGCCGTCCATCGATGTGCGGATCTTCGCCGGGAAGGCCACGGTACCGGTCGCCGAGGCGCTGGGAGCGCTCATCGCGAAGCGGCTAAGGGCGCGCCGAGCCGGTTAGCTCGACCTGGCGCGGTCGCGACGGGGTCGCGGCGCGGACCAGCATCCATCCGCAGCGCCTGCCGGCCGGCCGCGCGGGTTCGCGCGCTGCTTGTCACGCTCGAAGCGCCGATCGTCACAAGATCGGCGACGGTCCGAGCCGCGCGTGCCAGCCTGCGCGGCATCCACATCCATGCCGTCGCGGCCGGCCATCCGCTTGATCGGGCGCGCGGCGAAGGAGAGCCAGACATGCGCTTGCCGTCCCCGTTCGTGCTCCTGACCGCCGCGGCCCTGATCAGCGGCGGCGCGCATGCCGCATCGCCTGCCGGCGCGCCGGCGCCGGCGATCTTCGCCCCCGGCGTCATCGCCGGCAACGCCGATGACGGCGCCGCGGCGTTCACCCCCGACGGCGCGACGGTGTACTTCATGCGCGGCACCGACAGCTTCACGCTGATGGAATCGCATTGCGTCGGTGGCCGCTGGTCGACGCCGCGGGTCGCGCCGTTCTCCGGGCGCTGGCGCGACCTCGACCCGGCGATGGCGCCGGACGGCTCCTACCTGGTGTTCGCCTCGAACCGGCCGGTGGCCGCCGGCGGCGCAGCGCTCGACGGCTACTACGACGGCAAGCCGCAGCCGCGCCGCGGCGGCAAACGATATGCGCAAGGACATCGTCGTGTTGTTGTACGCGAACGATGCCGAGCCTCACGGCAGAGGTGGTGGAAGTGAAAGTATGGAAACTCGAAAGTGGCTCCGTCAATGACTATGCGCCTTTGGTCTTTGGCAGCGACAAGGACGTCGCGTCGGGCATGTTCGACACCTCCGGCGCCAGCCTCTCCTGGTCAAGAAAGCCCAGGGTCGAAGTCTTCGTCGAACCGGGAAAGAAGAAGCCCAAACCGCTGGCAGACGTCAGTGCACTGACTCCGGGCGCCCTGGTCATGAACGACAAGGCGAAGGTTGCGCTCGAGCCCTTCCTGTCGCGCTTCGGGCAATTCCTCGAGCTGGACTGCGCGGGCGAGCCGCGCTGGTTCTACAACGTGACCAGCGTCATTCCCTGCATCGACGAGGCTCACTCGGCCAAGCGTCCGAGCGGTTCGGTCGTGAATGAAGAATTCTTCGAGGACAGGCTGCCGGTCGATGCGGCCGTGTTCAAGGACCCGCTGACAGCCGCGGCCGTTCTGTATGTCAACGAAGCGGGCAAGGCGGCACTGGAAGCCATCATCACGGAAGCTGCCATCGTGGGCGTGGCCTTTGTGGAGCTGGGACCGCCGCCCAAGAAGCCTCGTCCACGGAGCTGAGCCGAACGGCACCTGCTGCAACCCTCTCGGCTTCGGTTCCGTTCACGGTCTTGCGTATCCCCCTTCGCGCTGTCCCCGCACCGCCAGGATCAGGGCGGTATCGATCACCGGCAGGTAGCAGTACAACGCCACGTATCCCGCCGCGCCGTGGCCGATCAGCAATTCGCGCTTGTCGTCGCCAGCCGGGCGGCCGATCAGCGGGTTGTCCGCAAGCACGTCGAACGCACTGATGATTTCCCCCGCCCTTGTCTCGGCTGCCGCGCTCTCGTGGTGATGCAAGTGCTCCACGATGCGGTCCAGATCCTTGATCACCCCGGGCGCCAGCCTCACACGCGTCACGTCATCGATCCAGCTTGCGGGCCACCGGCCGCTTCACCGCCTTTCCCGCGATGCGCCCTTTGAGGTAAGCGCGCGCTTCGTCCCACGGGATGCTCTTGCCGGATTCCAGGAACTCGGCGTAGCGCTGATCCGCCAACGCGTGGAACGCGGCATGCTGCGCGGCCAGGTCGGCCTTCTCCGCGATCGCCTCCAGAATGAAATTGTGCGATGTCGTGCCCGCCTGTTTCGCCGCCTCGGCAACGCGGGCCTTGAGTTCGTCGGGCAGGCGGATGGTGGTGGTGCTCATGAAACGCTCCGGGGCGGCTGTATCTTGCGCGAATGTAGCACGTTTGTGTCACACGAGCGGACGAGCGGGGACGTTGACCAGGTCGCGCAGGACCACGCGCGCCGTTGCCGGGTCACCACTGAGGAACAGTGAGGCGGCCACATCCAGCAGCGCGCGCAAACGCCGGCTCACGTTGCACGCGCTCCACCAGGGTCTGCTTGAAGTCTCTCATCAGTGGCATGTCATCACCTCGCCTTGAAGACCGCAACTGCGGCGCATCAGCTCAATTGCTCCGCGACGAAGCGCGCTGCGAAGTTTTCTTCGTCCATGGCGCACATCAACGACTCGTCATCCAGAATCGGATCGAGGTCAGACTCAAGCACGCCCGTCACGTCGTAAACGCTCAGCTCCAGCCAGGAGCGGCCATCACCTTTCGGCGCTCCCATGAGCGAACGCTTGAAAGACCCCAATGCGCCCCAGCGCGTACCTTCTCTCGTCGCCAAGCGACAGGCTGCTTCCGGGTCAGGAGCGTGGTCAAGGAATACGAGGAAGCCGGTGTTGTCGCAGATGACGCCGTAGAGTTTGTCAGTCATGGTGCGGTATCCATCACCTACGAATGATCCCTTTGCAGGAGCGCGGCAAGTGTATCCGCAACCTTCTCACACGCCGCGACCAGGTCAGCCACGATCCGTTCCTCCACATCAAGGACCCCTTCGTACTCGGCGACGTTGCGCATGTGATGGCACTTGTCCAGCACGCGCCATATGTCCGGCCCCAGACCGAGCGTATGCGGCAATACCTGGAACACGATGTAGCGATGACGGGCACGATAGCCCTCGCGGCGCAACGCAGCCAGACACAGTGCATGCGCAGCGTTGTAGGCCAGGTCGAAGCGGCTTTCCAATGCGAGTGATGCGTTGCGTGCGTCGACCAGTCGCGCTCTGCCGGAGCGAAGCAGACCTTCGAACTCCGCCGAATCCATCGGCTCCTCCACCAGCGGCTTGCCGGTGCCGGCGAGGCTCTCAAGCGGCGAGGTCATGCTCACCACCGATGACCCAGAGCCGCGGCTGTGCCAGCACGCGGGTCACGAAGCTGTTGCCCGCGGCGATGCGCTTGCGCAGTTCGGCGCGGGTGTAGAGCGTGGGATGGATCTCCCGCCCCAGGCGTTCGATCAGCGGATGCAGGACGGCCATGACGTCCGCATAGGTCAGCGCATCCGACACCAGCATCAGGTCGATGTCGCTGGCAGCGGTGTCGGTACCCTTGGCCACCGAGCCGTACACGAACGCGGTCGGAATATGCGGAGCCAGCGGCGCCAACGTTTCGCGCAAGGGAGCAACAAGGCCAAAGGTCTTGCGCACGATGGATACCAGCTCGGCATGGATGGGCGAGGCTGGGTCGGCGCGATAGCGCTTCTGATTGCCGACGGGTTCCACCGCGAGCAGGCCGCTACCGGCCAGCCGGGCGACCTCGCGCTGCACCGCGCCGCTGCCGGCACCGGTAGTCTGGATCAGTTCGCTGATGGTGAAGCTGCGATCAGGCTGGCCAAACAGGCAGGCGAGGACGCGCTGCTGGGTGGCGGTGAACAAGGCATCGGACAAGCTGGTGCTGGCGTAGAGCGCCGCTGCTTCGCTGATTCTGCTGTTCGTTTTGTTGCCCATATTGGGCATGTTATTGCCCGAAATGGGCATGTGCAAGGATCGCTTGGCACCAATGGGCGCGCACCCGGGTGCGGGCCACGGCGAGGTGAGGCAACGCAGGATGCCGGATACCCGGTCAGACAAGAGCATCGCGCGCAAGCGCGCTCCTACAAGGGCAGCGCACGCGTCAGGGGCGCCGCGATTACGCGACGAGGTCGAACCGGTTGCCCTACGTTGACAACCGCTGGTCACAGCGAGTCTCCGCTCGTCACAAAGCGGCAGCGACGCGCCAACACCGCCAAGCAGACTCGACCGCACCATCATCCTGTCGAGGCACATGCATGGCCCACCGCCCACTTCCCCTGCTCGCCCGCAGCCTCCTCGCGCTGGCCCTGTCCGGCCTCGCCGGCGCCCGCGCCGCCGACACGACGCCCGCCACGCCGGAAATCTTCGCGCCCCGCGCGATCTCCGGCCCGGCCGGCGTGGACTGTCTGACCTTCGCGCCCGACGGCGCCACCGTCTACTTCGACCAGCAGGCGGGCTGGAATGGTTTCATCATGGAATCGCATCGCGTGGGCGACGGCTGGTCGACGCCGCAGATCGCGCCGTTCTCCGGGCCATGGCAGGACCACGATCCGGCGATGGCGCCGGACGGCTCGTTCCTGGTGTACACCTCCAATCGCGCCGACGTGGCCGGCGGGCCGGCGCTGCGTGGCGGCCAGCTGTGGCGGGCCGATCGCCGCGGCGACGGCTGGGGCCAGCCGCAGCGATTGCCCGACGTGGTGAACGACGCGCCAAACATCTACGCGCCCAGCGTGGCGGCCAACGGCGACGTGTACTACCAGCGGCGCGACGAGACCACGCACGAGTTCCACCTCTACCGCACCGCCTGGCGCGACGGCCGCTACCAGCCGCCGCAGCGGCTGGCGCTGGGCGATCCGGCGGCGCACGAACTCGATCCGGCGGTCGCGCCGGACCAGTCGTTCATCGTGTTCGACGCCAACTACGCCGGCAAGGACAAGCCCGACCGCCTGTACATCGCCTTCCGCGCAGGCGATGCCTGGAGCAAGCCGGTCGACCTCGGCGATGCGGTGAACCGCTACGAGCCGTGGGGTTCGCACCTGGGCCCGGACGCCAGCACCCTGTACTTCACCAGCAACTACACGGCGAAGGTGGCCTACCCGCGCACGCCCGCGCAGGCGCGCGCGGACCTGGCGCGCATGCGCGCGTGGGACAACGGCAGCAACCATATCTGGCGGGTGTCGCTGGCGCCGTGGCTGGCGGCAAGACGCACGCCGTGATTCCAGCGGCACCTCATCGGGAGCGACCATGTCATCACGCAGACTCGTCCGCGCTGCCCGCCGCGCGCACGGCAACCACCGGCGAACTGCTCGGCCCCGGGGTGATTTCCACCGGCCTGCAGGAAACCTCGGTGGCGCTGACGCCGGACGGCAACACGCTGTACTTTCATGCGTTCGGACTTCGCCGAAGCCGACGACACCATCCTGGTCGCGCATCGCGCGGCGGGCCGCTGGTCGACGCCGCAGGTGGCCGCGTTCTCCGGCCGGTGGCACGACTCCGAACCGACGCTGTCGCCCGACGGCGGGCGCCTGTACTTCGTCTCCAACCGGCCGCGGCGCCCGGGCGCCGCGCCGGTGATGGCCACGATGAACGGGCGGCGTTTTCCCGGCACGAACCTGTGGCACGTCGCGCGGCAACCGAACGGCGGATGGAGTGCGCCGCTCCACGTCGACGGCGCGCTCAACGACGGCGCGATGATCTACAAGCCGTCGCTGGCGGCGAACGGCGATCTCTATTTCTCGGCGCACCGCGAAGATTCCGGCAAGGCGTACCAGATCTACGTGGCGCGCGATCACGGCTATGCCACGCCCGAGCGGCTGCCGCTGGGCGACCTGGCGAACAACCGCATGGATCCCGCGGTCGACCCGCGCGGACGCTTCCTGCTCTACGCCGGCAACGAGGGCGACGCGCTGGGCAGCGCCGACATCTACATCGTGTTCCGCCAGCCGGATGGCGGCTGGGGCAAACCCGAGCATCTCGGCGGCGACGTCAACAGCCGCACGCTGGAAAACGCACCGTCGCTAGGGCCGGCGTTCGGCGAGCTCTACGTAGCGAGCGAGCGCCGCGACGACGTGCATTTCCCCAAGCCTCGCGACGATGCGGCCTCGCTGCAACGGCGCCTGCAGTCGCCGCTGAACGGCTCGCGCAATCTCTGGCGCTTCGACATCTCGGCCCTGCTGCGTGCGCACGGCATCGCGCCGCCGGCGAACGCCGCCCCGGCCGATCCCGCTTCCGCGAAGAAGCCTGCATGAATACCCGCTGCTGAAATGAGCCGCGGGGTGCGCTACACCCACACGTCGTTCTGCGCGGTATAGGCACCGCCTGCATCGCCGGTGTTGACCACGCCGCGTGGCTCGACCAGCATCACGCAGCATTCCTGCTCGGCCACGGGGCGATGCTCCACGCCTTTGGGAACGACGTACATTTCCCCGGCAGCGAGCGGGATGGCCTTGTCCCTGAACTGGAGCGTCATGGCGCCCTGGAGAACGATGAAGACTTCGTCGGTGTCCGCGTGCGCATGCCAGACAAACTCGCCCTGCAGCTTGGCGAGCTTGAACTGGTAGTCATTCATCTCGGCAATGACGCGGGGCGACCAGTGTTCCGAGAACCGGGTGAGCTTGTCGCGCAGGTTGATCGCACTGTCTGTCATCGCGTACCCGATCATGCGTTGTCTTTCACATACTGCGGCGTCGTGCTGCGGACCTCGCCCGGCTCGGCAAGCAGCGCGTGCGTGTCGCGCTGATAGTCGGGGAACCAGGGCTGCTGCGCGAACCCCCGGAGGCTGGCCTGATCGCCGAGTCCGAACACAATGATCCTGCCGGGATCGTTGTCGTCGTAGCAATAGTAGAAGCTGAGCGCGCTGCCGGCGATGTAGTCGCGGGCATATTTTTCCCAGACGCGCCTGACCTCGTCGCGCTGGCCGGGCTTGGCCTTGAGCATCACGAGACTCGCACTTTTGTTCATCGCATTCTCCTCAAGTTCGCTGGTTTCGCGGTCGTTGTGTCCGCCCGCCAATCACCAGGACGCATCAGGAAATGCAATCGTGACATGCCGACCCAGGATGCTTGACGCAGGCCCCATGATCAGGGCGGCGACCAAGTGGCGGGCTGGAGCATGGGGAACGGCGGGTCGTGTCCACCCTGCGACGAGCGTATCTAGCGCTGCACGATGTGCGCGAACCATTCCCAGCCGCGCACGCGTTCGGTGATCAGCTTGGTGCAGGTCAGCATCGGCACCGCCAGCAGGGCGCCGGGGATGCCCCACAGCCAGCCCCACACCAGCAGCCACAGCAGGATCGCGATCGGGCTGAGCCGCATGCTGGCGCCCTGGATCATCGGCGTGATCAGGTTGCCCTCCACTGCGGTGATGCCGGCGAAGGTCAGCACCGGCAGGAACACTTCGAGGCTGGCGTCGTTCGCGTACAGCATGCACACCACCGCCAGCACGGTGGTGGTGACGATCGCGCCGACGTAGGGAATGAAGTTGGCGAACATCGCCACCGCGCCCCACAGCAGCGGGTCGGGCACCTTGTACAGCCACAGCATGCCGGCAGTGATCGCGCCGAGGCCGGCGTTGATCAGCAGCGCGGTGAGCAGGTAGCGCGACACCTCGGTCTGGATCCCGCGCACGATGGTCACTGCATGTCGCTTGTAGGCGAAGCCGGGGGTGATCTGTACCAGCCGGCGCAGCATCGAGTCGCCGTAGATCAGGAAGAAGAACACCAGCAACATCACGCTGAGCACGGCCGCCAGCACCTTCGGCGCGGTCGACACCACGTCCCAGGCGCTGATCGAGACCGGCGCGGACTGCGGCACGGCCGCGCGGGTGCTGGTGCCGCTGCTGACCAGGGTCTGCGTGGCGCGGTTGGCCGCCTCCAGCGGCTTGGTGAAGCTGCGCAGCTTCGGCACGAAGCTCTTGATCGCCGTGGGCGCGCCATGGAACCAGCCGATCGCCGGCTGCGCCAGCAGGCCCACGCCGCTGCCGATGCCGACGATCAGGCCGAGCATCAGCACGCTGGCGGTGAGCCAGCGCGGCAGGCGGAAGCGCGTGCCGAAGGCGACGATCGGGTTCAGCGCCAGGCCGATGAAGGCGGCCAGCACCAGCGGAATCAGCAAGGCCTTGGTCAGGGTGATGGTGTACAGCAGCGCCAGCAACAGCAGTGCGTTCAGCACCATGCGCACTGCACGCAGGTGCTGGCGCATGCCGCGCGCGGCGTTCAAGTGGCGCAGCCCGTGGCGAACCGCCGTCTCTTCTGCCGTCGCCGGCTCCGCCGGGATGGCGATGGCGCCGGCCCCGGCCGCGCTTCCGTCCGGCGCGGGCGGGAACATCTGTTCGGGTTCGCTCATGCCGGCTCGCCGCCCTCGGCATCCGCTGCAGCGGCGGCACCCGGCGCCATCGCGCCCAGCTCCGCGACCAAGCGCACGCCGTGGGCCACCACCTCGGCCAGGCCGCCACCGAGCAGCGGACCCAGCCCCGGCACCCGCAGCGGATGCACGTCGAGGCTGCCCAATACGAAGCCGGCACCGGCGGCCGCGCCCACCGTCGTCAGCGGATGCGCGCGGCCGCGCACCAGCAGGGCGGCCGCCGGCGTGGTCAACGCGTGCCGCGCCGCGCGCATGCGCAACTGGGCGGCCTGCACCTTCGCCAGGCGATCGAACACGCTCATCGCCGCTCCTCCCGCTGACTGTCCTGTCCGTTGTCCTGCGCGGCCGCGTCGCTGGCTTCGGCCTTGTGCAGGGTCTCGCGCATCATCGCACTCCATTCGCTGCGTGTGGCTGGCAGGCTCATCCAGTGCATGCAGCGGCGGAACAGCGCGATCGAGCCAAGCAGGAACAGCACCTGCAGCAACGCCAGCACCAGCAATGCCCAGATCCACGAGCCGAACCACGCCGCCAGCAGCACGCCGACCAAGCCGAGCAGGGTCAGGCCGAGGGCGACCCCCGCCACGGTGGCGGCCAGTGCCGCCAGCAGCAGCCACGAGATCGCGCTGCGCGCCAAGCCCAGCTCCGCCGCCAGCAGCTGCATCTGCGCGCCGAACAGCCGCTTGACCGCGCGCGCGAGCTGGCCGACCTCGGCCAGCAATCCAGACGACGACGGCGCCGGATCCGGCGCCGCCGCTGCGCGGGGTGACTCACCCTCGTCGTGCATTCCCGGCCCCTGTGCCGCGTCGCTCAACGCCGCAGGATGCGGCCGATCAGCCAGCCGGCGCCGAGCGCGATGGCGACCGACTGCATCGGCTTCTCGCGCACGTAGTCGCGTACCTGCTCCAGCCACGCGTCGGCGCGGTCCATCGTTTCGTCATAGACCTCGCGGCCACGCTCGCCGACCCGTGCGGCCTTGTCGCTGGCCTTGTGGGCCGCGCCGGCAACCTTGTCGGTGGCGTGGTGCAGGCCTTCCTCGACATGGTCCGCGGCGCGATCCACCTTTTCCTTGGTGGCGGCGACTGCCTCGGAGGTGGCCTGCTTGATCCGTTCGGCGCGTTCGTCGATGCGATCGCCGACGGCTTGTTCGGGGGTCTGGACTTGCTTGTTCATTGCATGCTCCGGAGAAGACTCATGGTGGCACAGACGCGATGCGACGACCGGCCGTCAACTGGCGCGGCGGAAGAACGCGATGATCGCCAGGATCAGGAAGATGATGAACAGGATCTTCGCGATCCCGGTGGCGGCACCCGCAATGCCGCCGAAGCCGAGCACGGCGGCGATGATCGCGATGACCAGGAAAACCAGGGCGTAGTGAAGCATGAAGGCATCCTCATCTGCAGGGAATGGCGGCGGGGAAACCGCACGTAACCATTCACCCACAGCCGGCGCCATGCGGGTGTGAAGGGCGCTGGCAGCGCCGTGCACGTGATGCCGACGTTTGCGACACGTGCGTTCCGGGCCGGCCGACCATGGCGTGCCAGACGCGATTTCTCAGCCGGCAACCGCCGGGTTCAGGCTGTAGCTGCCGACCAGCTCCGCTTCGGCCAGCACGTGGCCGGCCATCGCCGCGCGCAGCTCGGCCAGCGAGAAGCCGCCGGCCAGCGGCAGCGCGGCCACGTCGAGCGCGTGCAGCTTGAAATGGTAATGGTGCAGCCGTGCGTCGTTCCACGGTGGGCACGGGCCGTCGTAGCCGCGGTACTCGCCGCCCATCTCGACGTCGCCGGCGAACCAGCCGGTGTAGTCGTTGACGCCCTGCACGCTGCCCGGCGGCCCGAACGGTGCGCGCTTGCCGCGCGCGGTGATGCCGTCGCTGCACGCGCCCGCGGCCAGTTCGCCGCACTCGGCCGGAATGTTCGCCATCAGCCAGTGCACGAACTCCACCCGCGGCAAGTCGGCGGGCACCGTGCGGCCGGGCTGGTTCACGTCGTCGCCGCGACTGGGCACGTCGGGGTCGATGCAGGTGAGCACGAACGAGCGGGTGGCCGCCGGCGCGTTCTGCCAGGCCAGGTGCGGGCTGCGGTTGTCCGACAGCGCGACCGGGTCGCCGCGCTGGCCAAAGGCGAACTCGGCGGGAATCGGTTGGCCGTTGTCGAAACTGTCGCTGCGCAGGTGCATGGGGTTTCTCCGTTGGATAGCAGGTTGCCTGCCGAATGCGATGCCTGCCTGCGCAGGCATGACGGCGGAAAAATGCGGCGTCCTCCACGCCCGTCATGCCTGCGCAGGCAGGCATCGCACTTCGACAACTGCAGGATAGTCGGATACAAGTCCCGCCACTCGGCATTGCCTTCGTTGATCAACCGCATCTTCCAGTCGCGCTTCCAGGCCTTGAGCGTTTTCTCGCGCAGGATCGCCGATTCCATGGTGAGATGAAGTTCGTACCACACCAGCGTATGCACGCTGTAACGATGGGTATAACCCTCCACCACGTCGTTTCTGTGTTGCCAGATGCGCTTGACCAGGTCGCTGGTCACGCCGATGTAGAGAACGCCGTTTTTCTTGCTCGCCAGCATGTAGACGCAGGGTTGTCGCCTGTCCATGGCTATGCCTCGCATTGAAGTGCGATTCCTGCCTTCGCAGGAATGACAAAGGGAAAAAGGTCACACGCCCGCTCATCACCCACACCATCGTCATTCCTGCGCAGGCAGGAATCGCACTTCGCGCAGGAATGCCATGGGGCTCATGGCTTGTACGTCACCCGGTACACCGCCCCGGCCAGGTCGTCGCTGACCAGCACGCTGCCGTCGGGCAGCGGCTGCACGTCGGCGGGGCGGCCCCAGGCGCTTTCGTTCTGCTCGAAGCCGGTGATCAGCGGCTCGTACGAGAGCACCTTGCTGCCATGCAGGCGCACCGTCATCACCCGGTAGCCAGATTTCTTCGTGCGGTTCCACGAGCCGTGTTCGGCGACCAGGATCGCGCCCCGGTAGCTGGCCGGAAACTGTTTGCCTTCGTAGAAGCGCATGCCCAGCGCGGCCACGTGCGCGCCCAGCTTCAGCACCGGCGGCACATAGTCCTTGCAGCGTTTGCCCCGGCCGAACTCGGGGTCGAGCGTGTCGCCCTGGTGGCAGTACGGGTAGCCGAAGTGCTGGCCGGGGCCGGTGATCTCGTTCAATTCGTCGCTGGGCAGGTCGTCGCCCAGCAGGTCGCGGCCGTTGTCGGTGAACCACAGGCGCTTCGACCCCGGCTGCCAGTCGAAGCCGACCGTGTTGCGGATGCCGCGGGCCACGTCCTGCCAGCCGCTGCCGTCGGCGTTCATGCGGATCAGCTTGCCGTGCGCCGGACCCGGGTCGCAGATGTTGCACGGCGCGCCGATCGGCACGTAGAGCTTGCCGTCCGGGCCGAACGCAATGAACTTCCAGCCGTGGTGGGCCTCGGTCGGCAGCTTGTCGGTGACCACCGCCGGTTTCGGCGGATCATCCAGGTGGTTCTCGATGTCGCGCAGCACGACGATGCGGCTCACCGCGGACACGTACAGGTCGCCGCCCTTGAACGCCACGCCCACCGGCAGCTCGAGCCCGCTGGCGATCACCCGCACCCGTTCCGCCACGCCATCGCCGTTGGCGTCGGTGAGCGCATAGACCTTGCCGGCGTCGTTGGACCCAACGAACACCGTGCCCTTCGCGCCCAGCGCGAGCTCGCGCGCGTCCGGCACTTGGTCGGCATACAGCGCGACGTGGAAACCCTTCGGCAGGCTCAGCCGTTGCAGCGGCGGCGCGGCCAGCGCCGGCAGCGACGACAGGACCAGCAGCAACGGCAGCAGCAGGCGCATGGCGGTTCTCCGCGTTCCGGGGAAACCGCAGCGTATACCGGCCCGCGTGAAGCCAGAAGCCACACCGCCCGCTAAACTGCAGCCTTTCGAGGGGACTGCATGAGCGAACTGGACGATCTCACCACCCTGGTCCGCGCGGCCACGCCGCTGCTGGTGATCGAGACGGTGGACGAGCAGCGGGTGATCGAGTGCTTCCGCCACGTGATTGCGCAGGCGCTGCACCCGTTGTGGCGCTGGACGCTGACCGACGGCCTGGGCCGGCTCGACTTCGCGCAAACCGACGCCGAGGTGGCGCCGGACGCCACCGCCACGCTGGACGCGATCCGCGCGCAGGAGCAGCGCGGCATCTACCTGATGTTCGACTTCCACAGCCTGCTGCGCTACGCGATGAGCCTGCGCCAGCTGCGCGAGATCGTGCAGCGCCAGCGTTCGGCGGCGCACACCATCGTGCTGGTCGGCGCCCGGGTCGAGCTGCCGGAGGAACTCGAAGCGCTGGCCCTGCGCGTGCCGCTGTCGCTGCCCGATCTCAAGGAACTGGCCGGCATCCTGCGCGGCGAGGCGGTGGCCTGGCAGCGCGAGCAGGGCCGCAACGTCACGGTCGACAACGACGCCGCGCGCACCATCGTGCGCAACCTGCTCGGCCTGTCCGCGCCGGATGCGCGGCGCATCGTGCGCAAGCTGATCTACAACGACGGCGCACTCGGCCCGCAGGACCTGCCGGAGCTGATGCAGTCGAAGTTCGACCTGCTCAACCGCTCCGGCCTGCTGCACTACGAATACGCCACCGCCAGCTTCGCCGACATCGCCGGAGTCGGCCGCGTGCGCGAATGGGTGCAGCGCCGACGCACGGTGTTCCTCGCCGCCACCCCCGACCCCGCGCTCGACCCGCCGAAGGGCGTGCTGCTGCTCGGCGTGCAGGGTTGCGGCAAGAGCCTGGCGGCGAAGGCGATCGCCGGCGGCTTCGGCGTGCCGCTGGTGCGGCTGGACTTCGGCACGCTGTACGACAAGTACCAGGGCGAGACCGAAAAGAACCTGCGCGAGGCGCTGGCCAGCACCGAGCTGCTGGCGCCGTGCGTGCTGTGGATCGACGAGATCGAGAAAGGCCTGGCCGGCGGCGGCGATGACGGCGGCGTGTCGCGCCGCGTGCTCGGCTACCTGCTGACCTGGATGGCCGAACGCAAGGCCAAGGTGTTCGCGGTCGCCACCGCCAACGCAGTGCAGGAGCTGCCCGCCGAACTGCTGCGCAAGGGCCGCTTCGACGAGATCTTCTTCGTCGACCTGCCGAAGGAAAACGTGCGCGGCGAGATCTTCGCCATGCATCTGGCCCGCCGCAAACTCGACCCCGCCAGTTTCGACCTGCCCGCGCTGGCCGCCGCCAGCGACGGCTTCTCCGGCGCCGAAATCGAACAGACCATCGTCAGCGCGCTGTACGACGCCGCCGGCAGCGGCACGCCGCCGGATCAGGCGACCTTGCTCAATGCGCTGAAGCAGACGCGGCCGCTGTCGGTGTTGATGCGGGAGCAGGTGGAGGCGCTAAGGGCGTGGGCGCAGGGGCGCTGCGTGGCGGCGGATTGACCGGGACTGAGTTGTAGGATGAGGCGATACCGATCTTTTCCGCGTACTAACTTCCTGCGCTCACCACCATAGGGGTCATCATGCAAAGGTCGCTACGGAAGGTTCGACTGATCTACGTTTGGCTCATGTTGGCCGCTTGTATCGGAATCGGCTCTCTGTCTGCGCTCGCCGCCGGCCTGGAGCCGGGCGCCCACGCCGGTACGCTGCAGGGCGCTCCCTACCGCATCGATATCCCGGCAAACTGGAACGGCGACCTGGTCATGCTGATGCACGGCTATCAGCCCGTGGGTGCGCCGAAAACGACGCCGATGAGGGCAGCTGAAGCCACTCCGATCTTTCTCAAGCAAGGCTATGCCGTCGCACAGAGCGAATACGCATCGCAAGGCTGGGCTGTGGATGATGCCGTCGTCGACAACGAACGTCTTCGCCGACATTTCATTCGTGCCTTCGCCCGCCCTGCCCACACTTGGATTTACGGCTTCTCACTGGGTGGCCTGGAGACCGCGGCAAGCATCGAGCGCTACCAACACGTCTACACCGGTGCGCTGGTCATGTGCGGAGTGACCGTTTCGACACCCGACCTCCTGTCGCGTGCCGTAGTTACACCGCTGGTGGCCTTCGATGCACTGATTCCCGGCATCCTGCCGGACCTGGCCGCTCCCGACTCACCACCGTTCATTCCTCCAGCTGTCTTCGCCAAGGCGCTGCAGGCGCACCCGAAGCAGGCCAGCCTGCTGGAAAAGCGTCTGCAGGAAACGCCGGAAACGCTGCCATCGCTGGCGCTCGACTACATGGTGTTGCGTGAACTCGAACAGCGCGCCGGCGGCATGCCGGTGGACAACCGCAAGACCATCTATCACGGCTTCGGCGACGATGCTGCCTTCAACCGCCAGGTGCATCGCTATGCCGGCTCGCCCGCTGCCATGGCCTATGCCCAACGCAACGTCACCTTGACCGGCCGTATCGACGCGCCGCTGGTGATGCAGTGGAACGCCTTCGATCAAACCATCCCGTCGCGCTTTCATCCCATCTACCCTGACCAGGTGCGTGCGGCGGGCAACGGCAAGTTGCTGACTGTGCTCGCCCCGACCGGCGATGGGCACTGCAACTTCACCGACGCGCAGATCTCCGCGGCGTTCGAGACACTGGTGCACAGGGCGGGCATCGAAGGGCATTGAGCCCATCGCCTGCCCCACCAAGAACGGCGCTTCGAGGTCCGGAAAACCAGGCCGGATTGCATGCCTCGGCGGCACGCTTCTGGCCGGAAGACTAGAAATGTAGCCCCGGCGGCTTGTTGCAGGCGTACTTCTCGTCGAGCTTGTCGACGTCATCCGGCGAGACGTGTCGCGCACTCAACTCCTGCGGAGTGAGATGGCGCCACACGTCGACATCGATGCAATGGCTATTCTTGATGCCGAAGGCGCGTTGTGCCGCGCGCATCACTGCACCGATACCCTGGCTCATCGGATCGACCAAATGGATGCCGGGTGCAGAAGGAGTATCGGAGCCGGGCACTCCGTGAACGGAGTGGGCGTGCCGGGCATCGCGCAACCGGTTCTGAAAGCCTCCGTCGCCGGCGGAATCGTCCTCGCTCATGCCCTGGCTTCCCGCGCTGGAGGAGTGTGATTCATCGGGCTGCGCGTCGATCCGTACAGCCTGCCGAACCGCCACCGATTTCGACGACCTTGCCGACCGCGTTGCATGGCCGCGCGCAGCCGGTGCAGTCGGCGGGCGTGGCGATGCCTGGTGCGGCAATGGCCGCGGTAGCCGGAGAAAACGCAGCTTGAGTACGTGCGGATGGTCTTCCACGACCGGCATCGTGCCCCGATGGAAGACGACCGGTCGCAGCAACAGCATCCACAGGCCAAGATGGCAGGCGATCACCACGACCAGGACCGCGACCCGGCCACTCGACTCGCGCATACGGCTGGACTTCCCCGGCTCTTCTCTCACGGTCGAGCCTTCCCCCGGCGCAGGCATGGGGTGGACCGCCCGGGCGCTTGCAAAGTTCCTAGAGATGGATGCGTGGCATGCATCGGCCGAACGGTTGCGGGCGGCCGGCACGCGCTTCGTGATCGAGCCGCCTATCCGCTTCGAGGGCCAGCCGGGCGAGCAGGCCACGATGTTCCTGCTCGACCCCTGCGGCAATGCGCTGGAGTTCAAGGTGTTCGCCGATCGCGCGCAGTTGTTCGCAAAGTAACGCGACGGTTACCGCGGAGGACGGCTCCGGCACGGCCCCGACCCTCGGTTTCGGCGTAGTCTTGAACGCCCATCGTCAGGAGGGTCGAACCATGTTTCGTCGTACCTGCAAGCTGCTCATCCCGCTGCTCGCGGCCCTGCTGCTCCCTGTCGCCGCCAGCGCCGCTCCTGCCAGCGCGCCGGACAGCACCACCACGGCGCTGCAGCAGGCGGTGAACGGCCACTGGCGCTCCGACGCGAACCGGGCCCGCGACAAATATCGGCATCCGCTCGAGACGCTGCAGTTCTTCGGCATCAAGCCGAACATGACGGTGATCGAACTGGCACCCGGCGGCGGCTGGTACACCGAAATCCTCGCGCCGTTCCTCCACGCGCACGGCCACCTGATCGAAGCGGCGCCACCATCAGCCGCGAAGTTCGCCGCCAAGCTCAAGGCCGACCCGGCGGTGTACGGACACATCGCAAAAGTCATTCCGTTCGCCCCACCGGAGCAGGTGAAGCTGGGCGCTGACCGCTCCGCCGACATGGTGCTCACCTTCCGCAACACGCATGACTGGCTCAACCACAGTCCGGCCACGCTCGATGCGGTGTTCAAAGCTGCGTTCAACGTGCTCAAGCCCGGCGGCGTGTTCGGCGTCACCGAACACCGCGCCAAACCGTTCGCCGATGGCGTGGAAAGCGCCGGGGCATTGCACCGTCTCCCCGAGGATTACCTGATCGCGCTGGCCCTCAAGACCGGTTTTCGCGTGGCCGGCGTATCGCAGATCAATGCCAACCCGAGCGACCCGGAAGACGTCAACGTGCACCGCCTGCCGCCGGATCTGTCCGGGCCTGACGGCGAGCAAGCGCAGATGAAGGCGATCGGCGAGTCGGACCGGATGACGTTGAAGTTCGTGAAGCCGTGAGGGCCAGCACGGCGGGAATGACGACGATGGATGCAGCAGACCTGCCGAAGCTGGTGACGGTGCGCATGCCCTACGGCAAGTACCAGGGCCGGCTGCTCGCCGACCTGCCCGGCGCGTATCTGGCCTGGTTCGCGCGCAAGGGCTTTCCGAACGGCGAGCTGGGCCGGTTGCTGGCGTTGATGCTGGAGATCGACCACAACGGTCTGTCCCGGCTGCTGGAGCCGCTGCGCCGACGCACTTCCTGAGCCGCGCTGGCTACACTGCGCGCATGGACAACGCCAGCCTCTTCCGCACCGCCGCCGACGCCCTGGCTGGCGACGGCTGGTGCGTGCTGACCGAGCTGCTGACGCCGGCACAGACCCGTGCGCTGGCCGACGAGTGCACGGCGCTGTACGCGGCGCGGCGGCTGGCGCCGGCGCGGGTCGGTGCGGCGCACACCGCCACGGAGTTGCGCGGCGACCGCACGCAGTGGTTCGACCCGGCGGCGGCGAGTGCGCCGCAGCGGACGTTCGTCGCGCGCCTCGACGCGCTGCGCCTGGCACTCAACCGCGAGCTGATGCTGGGCCTGGTCGAGTGCGAGGCGCACTATGCGGTGTACGCGCCCGGCGCGCGCTACGCGCGGCACCTGGATCGCCTGCGCGACAGCGACGCGCGGGTGCTGTCGGCGGTGTTCTACCTCAACCAGGGCTGGCAGGAAGCCGACGGCGGCGCGCTGCGGCTGTACCTGGGCGACGGCACCCATCGCGACATCCTTCCGCACGCCGGCACGCTGCTGCTGTTCCTCTCCGCGCGGTTCGAGCACGAGGTGCTGCCGGCCACGCGCGAGCGCCTGAGCATCGCCTGCTGGATGCGCCAGCGCAGCCCCGACCGGATCGCGTAGGAGCCCGCTGGCGGGCGATGCTGTTAAAGCCGGGATGACCAGACGTTCGTCTGTTGAGAGCCGGGATTCGGGATTCGGGATACGCAAGATCAAAGCATCGCCCGCTGGCGGGCTCCTACGGGTTGGGGGCGACGCCGAGCAGTTCGACTTCAATGAGGGCTTGCCTACGGACCGGACGTGGCGCCGAGCAGCTCGATCTCGGCCAGGGCGCGCCGCGCGTCCGTCGTCGCCGCGTCGACCTGCAGGCGGTAGTAGGCGTACGCGCCCGGCTCCCGCACGACGAAGGCGCGGGTCTGCCGCGGCCAGGCGAAGCGTTCGTCGCGGCGCGTATCGAGGGTGGACCAGTACTGCCCGTCGGCGGATCCCTGCAACTGCCAGCCCGACGGCGCCGTGGCCGTGCTGCCCGCGGTCAGCGTGAGCATGCTCACCCGGCGTGGCAGCCCGAAGTACCAGTCGATCGTGGCGGTGGCGGCGGGCCATGCCACTTCGGTGGCGGAGTCGTTGTCGAACAGCAGCGGCAGGCCCGGGATGGCGGGGATGCCGCGGGCCCGGCCGAGCCGCTGCTCGACGAGATCGTGCAGTGGTTGCGGCAGGCCTTCGCCGGTGATCGACGGCGGCAGCGCGTCCTCGTCGCTGGCCCAGCGCGACGGGTGCGGCCCCATCGTGAATGCCAGCGTGGCGCCCTGCGCCAGCAGCGCATGCGGCAGGGTCAGCCGGTTCCACGGCTGGCCGTTGACGCGCAGGCCCTGCACGTAGCGGTTGGTGTCGCTCACCCCCGGCGCGTCGATCACCAGGTGCTTGCCGTTCTCCAGCGCGATGTCCATGTGCGGGAAATACGGCGCGCCGATCACGTACTCCGGCGTGCCCATGCGCAGCGGATAGAAGCCGGCGGCACTGAACAGGTACCAGGCGGACATCTCGCCGTTGTCCTCGTCGCCCGGGTAGCCCTGGCCGATCTCGCTGCCGACGTAGAGGCGGCTCAGCACGTCGCGCACCTTGTCCTGCGTCTTCCACGGCTGGCCCGCATAGTCGTACATGTAGACGATGTGGTGCGAGGGCTGGTTGCTGTGGCCGTACTGGCCCATGCGCACGTCGCGCGCCTCCAGCATCTCGTGGATCGGCTCGCCGTAGCTGCCGACGTGGAACTCGCCCGGCGTGGCGAACAGCGCATCGAGCTTCGCCGCCAGCGCGGCGCGGCCGCCGTACAACGCGGCCAGGCCGGCGCCGTCCTGCGGCGCATGGAAGGCCATGTTCCAGGCGTCGGTCTCGGTGTAGTCGCCGCCCCAGCGCAGCGGGTCGAAATCCCCGGCGTCGTGGTGCCAGTCGCCGGCACCGTCGCGGCCGACGAAGAAGCCGACGGCGGGATCGAACAGGTTCGCGTAGCCCAGCGCACGCTGGCGGAAATACGCCGCATCGTCGGCGTAGTGCGCGGCGTACGGGTCGTCGGTTGCGGGTGGCTGCGCCAGCGCGGCGGCGAGGTTGCCGATCGCGAAGTCGTTGATATAGCCGTCCATCGACCAGGACAGGCCTTCCTCCACGCCGGTCGAGGTGTAACCTTTGAAGATCGCGCGCTGCAGCCCCTTGCGGCCGGTGCCGGCGAGCGGGCTGGCCACCGTGGCGTCCTTCAGCGCGGACTGGTAGAACGCGCGCACGTCGAAGTTGCGCACGCCCTTCAGCCACGCGTCGGCGAAGGCCACGTCGGCGCTGGTGCCGACCATCAGGTCGGCATAACCGGGCGACGACCAGCGCGCGATCCAGCCGCCGTCGCGGTACTGCTGCACGAAGCCGTCGATCATCTCGCCGGCTTGCGTCGGCGTGAACAGCACGTAGGCCGGCCACGCGGTGCGGTAGGTGTCCCAGAAGCCGTTGTTGACGTAGGGCTTGCCGTCGACGACGCGCGCGCCGGTCTGCGTGGGCGTGTCCGGGCCGACCGGCGCGGAGAACGGGCTGGCGTAGCGCCAGTGCGGCTGCGCCGCCGTACCGGTGTTCTCGTAGGCGGCGTTCGGGTACAGGAACAGCCGGTACAGGTTGGAGTACAGCGTGGTCAGCTCGTCGCGGCTGGCGCCGCGCACCTTGACGATGCCGAGCTGCGCGTCCCACTGCCGCTGCGCGCGATCGCGCACGTCGTCGAAACTCGCGCCGGGCGCGATCTCCAGCGCCAGGTTATGCCGCGCCTGTTCCAGGCTGATCAGCGAGGTGGCGATGCGCAGGTGCACCACTTTCTGCCGCGTGGTGTCGAAGCCGAACCAGGCGGCCACGTGGTCGCGGCCTTCACCGCGCAGCCGGCCGCTCTCGCGCACCGGCTGGTCGAGCGTGCCATAGAAGAACAGCCGGGTGGCGCCGGCGGAGAGCCGGCTTTTCACGTCGGACCAGCCGCTGAAGCTCTGCCCTGACGGGTCCAGCGCGATGCCGCCGCGGTCGTCGCGATTGTCGAACACCAGCTGCGCGCGATCGCCCGCGAAGGTGAAGCGGAACATCGCGGCGTGGTCGGTCGGCGCGAGCTCGGTGACGATGCCGTTGTCGAAGGCGACGCGGTAGGTGTGCGCGTGCGCGTCCTCGTCCACGTGGCTGAAGCTCAGCGCGCGTGCCGCGCGATTCACGCTCGGCGCACCGCGGGCGACCGCGGCCGGCATCAGCTGGAAGGTCTGCCGGTCGCCCATCCACGGGCTCGGTTCGTGCGACAGCGCGAACGCTTCCAGCCGCGGGCGGTTGTCGACATCGTTGCGCTGCTGGTACTGGTACATCCAGTCCGAGCCGGCATCGGTCACCGGCGTCCAGAAGTTGAAGCCGTGCGGCACGGCCACTGCGGGAAAGGCGTTGCCGCGCGAGAAGCGGGCGTTGGAATTGGTGCCGCGACGGGTGTCGACGAAGTCGCTGGGGCGCCGGCGCGTATCGGCGGGCGCGGCGCCGAGGCGCAGGTCGTCCAGATAGCCCTCGAAGCTGGCGGCCGGACCATCGTGCATCAGCACGATGCGCTTGATCGTGCGCCCGGCGGCGACCGCGCCCACGTCGATCGACAGGTAGTTCCACTGGTCCGGATACAGCGTGCGGCCCTCGCCCTGTGCGCGCGCCGCGGCGCCGATGCGGTGCTGCTCGCGTGCGCCGCGGGTGGACAGCCGGCTGCCGTCGTCGAACAGCAGGTCCACCGCGACGTAGGTGGAAGGGTTGCGCAGGTCGCCCGCGTTCGACAGCGGGAAGATCAGGTACGACAGCTGCGTATCCGGCCGTACCGGCAGGTCCACCGCATACAGCTCCGCCTGCTGTTGCCCGCCGGCGCTGCCGCGGTAGTGCAGCGAACGCTGCCCGCTGAAGCCGACGCCGGGCTTGGCGGTCAGCGCCGCCGCCTGGCCGGGGCCGCCGGCCACGTCGACGCTGAAGGAGGCGCCCGCCAACGGTGCCGGCGGCGCCGGCTCGCTGTTCTCGAACGAGCGCAGGAAGCCCGTTTCCGTGGCGCCGGCCGCGAGGCACGGCAGCAGGCAGGCCAGCCATAGACCCCGGCGCAGCCAGCCGGCTGCGTGCAAGTTCCCCATCCACCCCGATCCGATCATGCCCCCGCCCCCGGCTTGCCCACGGTGATGGTGCGCGTTCGTCCGTGGGCACCCGCTCTCCAGGCGATCGCGCCGGCGTTCAGCCGGTCGGCACGGCCGCGTCCGCCACCGCATTGAAGCGCGTGGCGATGTAGTCGTCGGTGTAGCTGGTCATGCCCCAGCCGCGGATGAAGCCGCAGTGGCCGCCGCACGGCGCGATGTCCAGCTCGACGTTGGCCGGCAGTTCGAGTTTCTCGAAGCCGCTGACCGGGATCACCGGATCGTCCCTGGCGGTGAGAATGGTGGCGGGAATCTGCATCGCCCGCATGGCGTCGCCGGCCACCGAATAGCCGTCCAGATACTGCTGCAAGGTATTGAAGTCGGTATGCCGCAGCACCAGCGACTCGGTCAGCCCGCGCAGGTGCTGCTTCAGTTCGGACATCTCGAAATACTGGTGCTGCGGGAACGCCTTCTGCTTGGCCAGCAGCGAGTGCCGCCACTTGCGCATGAAGTACGCCTGGTAGAACCACGGCGCGGATTCCTCCAGCGAGAACAGGCCCTCGCCGGGGTCGATGATCGGGCACACCGCCAGCACGTAGCTGAGCGGGATGCCCACGCGCGAGGTCTGCATCGCCGCGCGCAGCGCGAAGTTGCCGCCCAGCGAGAAGCCGGCCAGCGCCATCGGGCGCGCGCTCCAGCGCGCGGCGATGTCGCCCAGCGCGTGCACCACCTCGTCGAGCCGGCAGGAGTGGAACAGCGCCTCGTTGAGCCCATGGCTGTCGCCGTGGTCGCGGAAGTTCAGCCGGAAGATGTCCCAGCCGTCGGCGAGCAGGCGGCTGCCGGTCTGCAGCACGTAGGTGGAATCGACGCTGCCTTCCCAGCCGTGGAACAGCACGGCCAGGCCGCGCGACTGCGGCCGGGTTTGCTGTGCGGTGTACGCACCGGTGAGGCGCACGCCGCCGCCGCCATCGACCACTACCGCCTCGGCCCCGCGCAGCACGCTCTTCGCCGCGCGTGGCAGCAACACGCGGCGCACGCCGCTGGAGGACAGCATGGTCTGGATGTGGCCGCTGCTGAGCGGCCAGGGCGGTCGGAAATCCTTTCCGTGCAGCAGGTTCATCCGGGGCGATCTTCCAGCGCGACGGCGATGCGCTCGCGCGACAGCTCGGCCATGCGTCGGCGTGCCTCCGGGGTGGCCGGAACCGGCGCCAGGAAATGCACCTCGGCGTCCAGCGGCGCCTCGCCCAGCATGCGCACGATGTTGTGCACGAAACTTTCGTGCTCGCGGAAACCGGCATCGAGCACCCGTCGCCCATCGCGGGCAAAGCGCAGCGCCACCGGCTGCACCGGCACCGTGGCATCCAGCGCGGCCTGGAAGATGCGCGCATGGAAGATCTTCAGCACGCCGTTGTAGCCGGTGCCGCCTTCCGGGAACACCGCCACCGAACGGCCCTCGCGCAGCCGCTCGACCATCGCCTGCATCACCGTGGACAGCGAATGGTTGTTGCCGCGGCGATGGAAGATGGTGCCGCCGTTCCTGGCCAGCCAGCCGATCAGCGGCCAGCCGGCGATCTCCGCCTTGGCCACGAAGCAGGCCGCGCGCTGGCTGTGCAGCATCACGATGTCGATCCATGAGGTGTGGTTGGCCACGAACAGCACCGGGTCGCGCCGCACCTCGCCAAAGCGCACCGAGCGCAGGCCGAAGATGCGCAGCAGACCGAGCGACCACCAGCGGATCATGCGGTGCGCGAACGGCTCGCGGCCGTTGTTCATCACCACGCGCTGGTTCCAGCTGAGGATCAGCGCGCACAGCGCGATGCCCAGCACGATGTGCAGCAGCAGCAGCGGCACCCGCCACAGGTAACGCAGCGGGCGCAGCAGGTCGCGCTCGGGCCCGGTCGTGGTAGTCGTGGTGTCGATGCTCATCAGTCGGTTAGTTTAGCGGCAGTTTCGCGCACACGCGGGGCGTCAGCGCTCCAGCTGCGCCAGCGGCAGCGACGGCGAACGCTTCACCGTGCGCAGCACGAAGCTGGAATTGACATCGGCCACCCCCGCCGCGTTCAGCAGATGGTCGAGCAGGAAGCGCGAGAAGTCCTTGAGATCGGCCACGTAGACGTGCAGCAGGTAATCCATGTCGCCGGTCAGCGCGTGGCAGGCGACCACCTCGTCCCAGCCGTTGACGCGCTCCACGAAGCCCTCGATCGCCGCGCTCTCGTGTTTCACCAGCTGCACCCGCACGAACGCCTGCAGGCCCAGCCCCACCGCCTGCGGATCGACCTGCGCGGCATAGCCGGTGATCACCCGGTCCGCCTCCAGCCGCTGCAGCCGGCGCAGGCAGGCCGACGGCGACAGGCTGACCCGCTCGGCCAGTTCGGCGTTGGTGATGCGGCCCTCGCTCTGCAGCACGGCGAGGATGCGCAGGTCGGTGCGATCGAGTGTCGTCATGCGCAATAAACCTCAGATAATGGCTATTTCAAAGCAAGAATAGTGCATTTGTTCCGCAGCGCGATGCAACAAAACAACCCTGCTGCGGCCGAACCGCCGTATGCTGTGGCTTGCCCGATCACACCGGAATCGCACCGATGGACACGCCCCGCAAAGTCGAACACCAGCAGACCGACCGCGGCTACGTGCCGGTGTACGCCACCGGCGTGGTCGAGCAGCCGTGGGCCAGCTACAGCCAGAGTGACCACGAGGTGTGGGACACCTTGTTCAAGCGCCAGCGCGAACTGCTGCCCGGGCGCGCCTGCCGGGAGTTCCTCGCCGGGGTGGAGCGCTTCGGCCTGGGCAACGGCGGCATCCCGAAGTTCGAGGACGTCACCCGGGTACTGCGCCAGGCCACTGGCTGGGAGCTGGTGGCGGTGGAAGGCCTGCTGCCGGACGAGGTGTTCTTCGACCACCTGGCGCATCGCCGCTTCCCGGTCAGCTGGTGGATCAGGAAACCCGAGCAGCTCGACTACCTGAGCGAACCGGACCTGTTCCACGACCTGTTCGGCCATGTGCCGCTCTTGCTCAACCCGGTGTTCGCCGACTACATGCAGGCCTACGGCCGCGGCGGCATGAAGGCGTTCGCGATCGGCCCCGAGGCGCTGATGAACCTGACCCGGCTGTACTGGTACACGGTGGAGTTCGGCCTGATCCACACCGCCGACGGCATGCGCATCTACGGCGCCGGCATCGTCAGCTCCAAGGGCGAGTCGATCTACTGCCTGGATTCGCCGTCACCGAACCGCATCGGCTTCGGCCTGGAACGCGTGATGAGCACGCGCTACCGCATCGACACCTACCAGCAGACCTACTTCGTGATCGACAGCTTCGAGCAGCTGTTCGAGGCGACCCGGCCGGACTTCACGCCGATCTACGCCAAGCTGCGCGAGCGGCCGGCGCACGCTGCCGGCGACGTGCTGGACGGCGACCGCGTGTTCACCCGCGGCGACCGCGTGGGCTGGGCGGCCAACGCGGATACCTGAGCCGGCGGATCGGCGCAGCGTCGCGTCCAGCCAGGGTTTCACCAGCTCGATCCACCGTGCATAACCCTGGCGGTTCATGTGCAGGCCGTCGGCGATGAACCACCGCGACTGCGGCTGGCCGTCCTTGCCCAGCATGGGCGTAAAGACGTCCAGGTAGGCAACACCCGACTGGGTCGCTGCATAGGTTCGCACCAGCGCATTCGCCTCGCGGATCTTCGGCAACAGCGCCTTGCGCGCCACGCTGGGCTTGATCGCGATGAAGGCGATCGGCACGCCGGGATCGACCGCGCGCGCCTTGCGCACGAAGGCGGCGAAATCGTCGCGCACGTGCGCCGGGCTGTCGCCGTCCTGCAGGTCGTTGTCGCCGGCGTAGATCACGATCGCGCGCGGGTGGTACGGCGCCACGATGCGCTCGGCGAAGAAAGTGGCGTCGTCGATCTCCGAGCCGCCGAAGCCGCGGTTGATCGTGCGCACGCCGGGAAAATCCGCCGCCAGCGAGGTCCACAGGCGGATCGACGAGCTGCCGATGAACAGCACCGCGCCGGCCGGCGGCGGATGCATGCGATCGCCGGCCTGGAACGCGGCGATCTCCGCGTTCCACTGCGCGTGATCGTTCTCGCGGTTGTCGCGTGCCATCGCCAGCAATGGCCACAGCAGCAGGAACAGCAGCAGGTTGCGCAGGGTCTTCATCGGCTCGCCTCCCCGGGTGTGCCCGCAGCCTGGCGCGGCCGCGCCAGTTCCGAAACCGCCAGCACCTGCGCGATGCGCGTGCCGTCCCAGCGGTAGACCAGGTGCTGCGCCTGCACGCACGGCGCCACCACGTCAGGCTGGAATGCAGCCAGGCATTCGCCGCCCGGATCGCGCACGCTGTCGTAGACGATGCCGTTGGAACCCTGCTCGCGCAGCTCGCGGGCAAGCTTGATGCTGGCCGTATAGACGCCCGGATCGTGCTCGGCCTTCCAGCCGCCGCGGAGGTCGTGCAGGCGGCTGTCGACATGGGTGCGGTAGCAGCGCATCTGGATGTCGCAGGCCGGCTCGGCGGTGGCGGCAAGGAAGCGCTCGCGGTGGTACACGGTTTCCTCGACCGCGGTGGCGACGCTGTGCCCGGCGTAGAACACGCCCCAGCTGCCGTCGGAGAAGCGGCTGCCTTCCGGATTGAGATGGGTGAACGCGGCCATCACCGGGGTGGAGCCCGGCCCGCTGAGGCGATGCTCCTTCGGCACCAGTTTCAACGCGCCGGCTTCCTCGCGCAGGCGCGGGTTGGTCAGCGCCTCGATTGCGAACACCGCGTCAAGATCGGCCGGATCGGCGATGCGGTCGTACACCCCGACCGGCGGAAAGCGGCTGGGCACGATGCGGTAGGCCTGGTTCCAGCGGATGCGTTTGACGGGTGGCAACTCGGTTGGCATCGAGATTCCGTATCGAACAAGCGAACTCCCTCCTCTGCGACCGAAGGAAGTCCTTCAAGCGACAAGCGGGGGAGGAGCAAAGCGTGTGGCTGTCCCGTCTCGCGCACCGCGACGCGCAGCACAGTACAGCGCAGCGCCGCTCAGCCGCGCTGCGCATCCAGATACTGGCGTACCACGTACAGGTCGGCGACGTTGCCGGACAGCATGCGCTCCAGCGCGGAATGACCACCGAACAGCGGCGCCGCGTTCGGCTTGTGCAGCCAGGCATCGGCCTGGGCCGGGTCGGGGAACAGGATCTGCAGCGACTTCCAGATGCCGAGCAGGTAGCTGATCCGCTCCAGCGTGTCGCGCCCCAGCGCACCGCCCTGCTGGCGCTTCCACTTGTAGAAGGTCGATTCCGGCGGGTCGCCGAGCAGTTTGCGCTGGTCGGCGATGCGCAGCTTCCAGTGTTCGGCCAGCTTGAAGAACGCGCGCAGCGCCGGATCGGCGAGCGTGTCCGGCGGCGTGTAGCGAGGTGCGGCTTCGGCGATGCGGGTCGAATGAGCAGCCATGGCGCATACTCTCCCTGTGAAGTTATTTAAGATACTACTTCACAAACACAGTAAAAACCAGCCAACCACCAGCTGGCCTCAATGTCCCGAAGCTCCCCTCGTCTTCGCGCAGTCGCACGCGTAGTCCGGCTCCGGACCGCCCTCGGCGATGAAGCGGTCGATGCGCTGCTCCAGCACCGGCAGCGGTACCGAACCGAGCGCGAGCACGGTATCGTGGAAGTGGCGGATGTCGAACTTTCCGCCCAGCGCCTGTTCCGCCTTCGCGCGCAGCTCGCGGATCTTCAGGTAGCCCAGTTCGTACGACAGCGCCTGGCCCGGCCAGCTGATGTAGCGGTCCACCTCGTTGGCGATCTCCCGTGCGGACAGCGCGGTGTTGCCGGTCAGGTAGTCGATCGCCTGCTGGCGCGTCCAGCCGAGGTGATGGATGCCGGTATCGACCACCAGCCGGCAGGCGCGCCACATCTGGTAGGTGAGGTAGCCGAAGCGCTCGTACGGCGTGTGGTAGATGCCCATCTCGTTGCCGAGGTATTCCGAGTACAGGCCCCAGCCCTCGCCGTAGGCGGAGATGTAGCTGTTGCGGCGGAACGCGGGCTGCTCGTGCTGTTCGTCGGCCAGCTCCAGCTGCAGCGCGTGGCCGGGGTAGCTCTCGTGCAGGGTCAGCGCCGGCACGTTGAACAGCGGCCGCGACTTCAGGTCGTAGGTGTTGACCAGGTAGGCATCGGCGCCGCCGCGGCCGGAGGTGTAGTACGGCGCGATGTCGGCCGGCACCGGCTTGATGGTGAAGTGCGCGCGCGGCAGGTGGCCGAAGTAGCGCGACATCTGGCCGTCCACCTGCTTGGCCACCCAGGCGCTGCGCATCAGCAGTTCGTCTGGCGTCTTCGCGTAGAACTGCGGGTCCGTGCGCAGGAACGTGAGGAACTCGGCGAAGCTGCCCTTGAAGCCGGTGTCCTGCATCACCTGCAGCATCTGCGCGTGGATCTTCGCCACTTGGTCGAGGCCGATCTGGTGGATCTCGTCGGGCCCCAGGTCGAGCGTGGTGTACTCGCGGATCTGCTGGCGATAGAACGCCTTGCCGTCGGGCAACGCCTCGGCCGCCAGTGTGGTGCGCGCCTGCGGCACGTATTCATTGCGGAAGAAGGCCAGCAGCTTCGCGTAGGCGGGGATCACCTCGTCGCGGATCTGCCGCAGCGCCTGGCCCTGCAGCGCCTGCGCACGATCGGCCGGGATCGAGGCCGGCAGTTGCCGGAAGGGTTCGTAGAAGCTGCTGCGGGTCGGGTCTTTCAGCTCGGCCACCGCGGCGATCGAGGCGTCACGCCCGCCCAGCACCGCACGCGGCACGCTGAAGCCGCGCCTGAGGCCGGCGCGCATGTTCGCGATCTGCTGGTCGAAGTAGGCCGGGACCTGGCCGAGCCGGTCGAGGTAGCGCTGGTAGTCGGCGGCCGTGCGCAGGCGGTCGCCACCCAGCACGTAACCGAGATCGGACCAGAACGCGGAGTCGCTGTTGAACGGCATCTGCCAGGCCTGGAACTTCTGCCCGGCGACGAAGTTGCCGATCTGCTCGCGATAGATCGCGTAGTTGACCTGATTGGCCGGCGATAGCCGCGTCACGTCGACGCCGTCGAGCCGCTTCAGCACACCCTGCCAATACGCCAGCCGCCGCTGCTGGCTGGCGGCATCGACCTGGTCGAGCCGGCCGCTGTTCAGCTGCGGCTCGCCGGCGGTGCTGATGCCGGCCTGGCCGGTGCGCCAGGCCCACTCGGCACGGTAGATGTCCTTGAAGCGTGCATCGGCGCTGGCGCTGGCGGCGGCGGGCGGCGGCGTGGCGGCCGCGTGCAGCGGCGCGGCGCTGCAGGTCAGCGCGAGCGCGGCCAGCCGCGCGATCATCAGGGGCTTGTTCACACGGATTCCTTGCAGCGGGACGGCGTCAACGTGCATCACGCGACGTGATGCGAACGCCTATCCTCGCCTTCCTGCCGCGGCATGGCAACGTGGGGCCAGCCGCACCGCTCAGCCGAGATCGAGCTTGCCCACGCCGACCGCGCGCAAGTAGGCGGCCAGGTCGCGTTCGCCGGTCTCGACGAAGACCTCGCCGCTGGGCACGCAAGTATCGATGCGGTCCGGGCGGAAATTGCGGAAGTCGCCGCGCAGCCGGCACCACGCGCCCAGCGTCCACTTGCCGCCCCAGAACGACAGGCACAGCGGCTCGACCTCGCGCGTGCTGGGCTTGCCGCCCTCGTCGCGATACTCCAGCCGCAGCACCTGGCTGTCCACGATGGCCGCATGCAGCCGGTCGATCAGCGCGGCGAAATCGTCGCGGTACTGGTCGCGCCACACCGGCGCGAAGATCCGCGTACGCGCGGCGCGCTCGCGCAATTCCGGCGGCAGCACCGCCTCGATCTTCAGCAAGGCGGACTGCGCGCTCTCGGCCAGCCGGGTGCCGGCGAACGCGCGCACGAAGCGCGAGCCGACCACCAGGGCTTCGAGCTCGTTCGCGGTGAACATCAGCGGCGGGATGTCCGAGCCCTTGCGCAGCACGTAGCCGACGCCGGCCTCCCCCTCGATCGGCACGCCGGACAGCTGCAGGTCGGCGACGTCGCGGTACACCGTGCGCAGCGACACGCCCAGGGTCTGCGCCAGCGAGCGCGCCTGCAACGCGGTACGCCGGCCGCGCAGGGCATGGATGATGAGGAACAGGCGATCGGCTCGACGCATCCGTACATCATCGCCGAGGCACCTGCGGGCGAACAGCGCCGAACGTCACGCCGGACGCGATACATCGCGTCACCCGGCCCGGGCGGCCAGCAGTTCGGCATCCTTGGCCGCGGCGCGCTGCATCGCCGGGCGCGCCAGCACGCGGTCGATATAGGCGCGGATCACCGGCAGCTCAGGCACCAGCTTGAACAGGGTGGTCCAGTTCAGCGCCGTGCCCCACAGCACGTCAGCGGCGCTGAAGGTGTCGCCGAGCAGGTACGGGCCTTGTTCGAGCTGGTCGACCAGCGTCTGCAGCATGGTGTCGTAGTCGCCGTAGCCGCAGGTCGACGGCGGCGCGGGTGCGCGCTGCATCGACTTGTCGACCATCGCCGGCTCGAAGCACGAGCCGTAGAACACCAGCCAGCGCAGGTAGGGCCCGCGCAGGGGGTCACCCAGTGGCGGCGCCAGCTTCGCGGCGGGGTAGAGATCGGCCAGGTAGATGAACACCGCCGACTGCTCGGTGACCAGCGCGCCGGCGTGATGGATCGCCGGCACCTTGCCCATCGGGTTGATCGCCAGATACTGCGACCGGCGCTGTTCGCCGGCCTTCAGGTCGAGCAGCTGCAGCTCGTAGTCGGCACCGAGTTCCTCGAGCAGGGCACGGGTGCCGGCGGAGCGGCTCTGCAGCGCATGAAAGAAGGTGACGCGGGGTGTCGTGTCCATGCTGGGTGCTCCCGGCCGATGGGGTGATGTCAGTGCTGCGGAAACGGGCCGCCGCCGGCTCGTCGCGGTCCATGTCGATCGCGCCGGGGCAGGGCTTCGCCACGCCGCTGCCGGCGAGGCCAGCGGCGAGTCGAAGAACGCCTTGCGACGGGCGGGATCATGCTTTGCCGCGCGGGTGCCAGACGATGTGGGTCAGTGCAGCCAGCAGGGTGCGCCGGCGCGCGCGCGGCGCGGCGGCGTCGGTCGGGGCCGGCTTGGGCAGCTTGTACTGCCCATCCAGCAGCAGGCCATTCAGATAGAGCGGACGATAGGCCATCAGCACGGTTTTCAGTAGCGGCTTCATGGTGGGCTCCTCAGGCCGTCGCCACGGCTTCGCCGACGCACCACGGCGGCAGCTCGGCGTGCTTGAACAGGCGGTACCAGTGTTCGCGGTCGCTGGGGCTGTACAGGTCCAGCGTGCGGATCACCTCGCGCGCGAACTCCACGCTGCCGAGGTGGCTGGCGCTGATCACGCCGCCGTCGCTGACCGCCAGCACGCCGGCGTCGTACTGCTCGGCGCCGGCGTAGGCCGGGACGTGGCTGTCGATGTGCCCGGCCCAGTTGCCGGTGTGCCGGCAGTGGTCGAGCAGGCCGCTGCGGGCCAGCGCCAGCACGCCGCTGTCGATGGCGGCCACCGGCGCCCCGGCGGTGTACAGCCGGCGGATCGCCGCCACCGCCGCGGCACCCTCGCCGCGCTGCCACAGGTGGCCGCCGGGCACGATCAGCAACGCCGCCCGCTTGAGATCGAGCTGATCCAGCGACAGCTCGGGCTGCACGCGAAGGCCGCCCATCGAGACCACCGGCGCCGTCGAGAAGCCCACCGCCTGCACCTGCCAGTCGCCGGGCCGGCGGATCTCGCACAGGGCCAGCGCGGCCTGCCAGTCGGCAAAGCCGTCGAACACCAGGAAATAAACCACGTCGCGCATGTCGTATCCCTCCGCTATGGAGGTACAGCTTGCCCACCCCTTGCTGCCAACGTGATGTCAGCAGCCGGGCTGGATGCGGGCACGCGGGCTGCCGGGCTGGCACCGTTCAGCCGGAGCCGGGACAATGGCGCTTCCTCTTGCCACGGACCCGACATGAAACCCGTCTCGCTGATCCAGTTCCTGATCGAGGAACGCCGCGCCGGCCACATCAACGCCGAACTCTCGCTGCTGATCGAAGTGGTCGCGCGCGCCTGCAAGCGCATCGGCGTGGCCACCGGCAAGGGCGCGCTGGGCGGCGTGCTGGGCATGGCCGGCAACGGCGACGCGCTGAGCATGAACGTCCAGGGCGAAGCGCAGAAGAAGCTGGACGTGATCTCCAACGAGATCCTGCTGGAGGCGAACGCCTGGGGTGGCCACCTCGCCGCCTGCGCCTCGGAGGAGATGGAAGACCCGCAGCAGATCCCGGACGGCTACCCGAAGGGCCAGCACCTGCTGCTGTTCGACCCGCTGGACGGCTCCTCGAACATCGACGTCAACATCTCGGTCGGCACCATCTTCTCGGTGCTGCGCTGCCCGGACGGCGTGACCGAGCCGAAGGCCGAGCACTTCCTGCAGCCGGGCACCGCCCAGCTCGCCGCCGGCTACGTGGTGTACGGCCCGTCCACCGTGCTGGTGCTCACCTTCGGCCACGGCACCCACGAGTTCACGCTGGACCGCGAGGTGGGCAGTTTCATCCTCAGCCGCCGCGGCATCCGCATTCCGGCCGAGACCGCCGAGTTCGCCATCAACATGTCCAACCAGCGCCACTGGCAGGCGCCGATGCAGCGCTACGTCGGCGAGCTGCTGGCCGGCAAGGAAGGCCCGCGCGGCAAGGACTTCAACATGCGCTGGGTCGCCTCGATGGTGGCCGACGTGCACCGCATCGTGACCCGCGGGGGCGTGTTCTATTACCCGCTGGACGCCAAGATCGAAAAGCAGGGCGGCAAGCTGCGCCTGATGTACGAGGCCAACCCGATGGCCTTCATCGTCGAGCAGGCCGGCGGTGCCGCCACCACCGGGCGCCAACGCATCATGGAAGTGCAGCCGAGCGGCCTGCACCAGCGCGTGCCGGTGTTCCTCGGTTCGAAGCAGGAGGTCGAACTGGCCACGCACTACCACCGGGAAGCCGACGGCGCCGTGGGCTGACTGACTCCCTTCGGTCACCAGCCTCCCCCTGCATGCAGCGGGAGGAGCGGATCAAAAACCTCCGACACCGACACCCATGCCTCTCCGCCGCCTGCTGCCACTGCTCGCCACGCTCCTGCTGGGCGCCTGCACGCATGCCACCAAACCGGTGCCGCCACCGGCGGCGCCGCCACCGGTGAAGCTGAAGATCGGCCTCGCCCTTGGCGGCGGTGCGGCCAAGGGCTTCGCGCACATCGGCGTGATCAAGATGCTGGAGGCCAGCGGCATCCACCCGGACGTGGTCGCCGGCACCAGCGCCGGCAGCGTGGTCGGCGCGCTGTACGCCAGCGGCATGGATGCGTTCGCGCTGCAGCAGACCGCGTTCGGCCTGGACGAAGCGAAGATCCGCGACGTGCGGCTGTTTTCCGGCGGCCTGGTGCAAGGCCAGGCACTGCAGGACTACGTCAACCAGCTGCTGCACAAGCAGCCGATCGAGCAGCTGAAGCGGCCCTTCGCCGCGGTCGCCACCGAGCTGGAAACCGGCACGCGCACGGTGTTCGTGCGCGGCAATACCGGCCGCGCGGTGCGCGCGTCGTCGAGCATTCCCGGCGTGTTCGAGCCGGTCGAGATCCACGGCAAGCACTATGTCGACGGCGGCGTGGTCAGCCCGATCCCGGTCGACGCGGCGCGCCAGCTCGGCGCCGACTTCGTGATCGCGGTGGACATCTCCGCCATGCCCGACGGCAGCAACCCGCAGGACATGATGGGCATCGTCGGCCAGTCCATCACCATCATGGGCCGGCAATTGGCTGCACAGGAAAGTGCGCGCGCCGACGTGGTGATCCGTCCCGACCTACGCGGCATCGGCCCGACCGATTTCGAGCAGAAGAACCAGGCCATCCTCGAGGGCGAGAAAGCCGCGTTGGCGGCGATCCCGGCGATCCGCACCAAGCTGGCCGCGATGGTCGCGGCGCACCAGGCCGCCGCGGCCACCGTCGCCCCCTGAGCCACGCCGGCCGTGCCGTCCTGCACTTGGCGCCGGTGACCACCGGGTTGTAGCGTGGGGACTTCCCGCGCCGGAATCCTCCCATGCTGAAACGCTCGCGCCTGATCCTCCCGCTGTCGCTGCTGACTGTGGCACTGGCACCGCATGCCTTCGCCGCCACGCCCACGGTCGATCCGCGCATCGAACAGGTGCTGACCGAGCTGGGCAAGGCGCAGTCGATCCAGGCGGTGGCGCTGTCGCCGGACGGCAAACAGCTGGCGTGGGTGATCCGGCGCGACGACAAGCCGGCGATCGAGGTGGCCGACGCCGACGGCCGCCATGCGCACCGCATCAGCGCCGCCACCACGCCGGGCAGCTGTGCCGAATCCGGCATCGCCTGGGCGCCCGATTCGCGCCGCCTCGCCTTCATTGCCAATTGCCACGTCGATCTGACCAGCACCAAGGCGATGCAGAACGCCATCTATCTCGCCGACACGCGCGGCGGCGGCGCGCCGGCGCGGCTGGCCGCACTGCAAGGCTACGTGCGTTCGCTGCAATGGACTGCCGACGGCAAGTCGCTCGGCTTCCTCTACGTGCCCGGCGCCACCCGCCACGCCAGCGCGGTGGCCGCCGCCAAGCCGGCCGCCGGCGAGATCGGCGTGAGCGGGCTGGAAGTGCAGCGCGTGGCCAGCGTCGACGTGGCCAACGGCACGCTGCGCGAACTGACCCCGGCCACGCTGTACGCCTACGAATTCGACTGGTCGCCGGACGGCTCGCGCATCGCCTACACCGCCGCGCCGCCGCCGGGCGACAACAACTGGTGGATCGCGAAGCTTTACGTGCAGAGCGCGCAGGCGGACGCCGACGCCCGCGTGCTGGTCGACCCGGCCGGCACCGCCAGCGCTTCGCTGCACGGCCTGCAGATCGCGCTGCCGCGCTGGTCGCCGGAAGCCGCGCGGATCGCCTTCATCGGCGGCCTGATGAGCGACCAGGGCGCCACCGGTGGCGACATCTATGCGGTGCCGGCCGGCGGTGGTGCGCCGGTCGATCTCACGCCGGGCATCCACGTCACGCCGTCGTGGCTGCGCTGGAGCGGGCCGCACTCGCTGCTGGTCAGCCAGGTCAGCAACGGCCAGAGCCAGCTGGCGGATTACGCCGTCACCGGCGACCGCGCGCAGCAGCAGCGCGTGCATTTCACCGTGCCGGCCAGCATCGGCGACGGCAGCGCGTCGATGGCGATGTCGCTCTCCGCTGACCTCAGGCACGTGGCCTTCGTGCAGAGCTCGTACACGGCCGCCAGCGAGGTGCATGCCGGCGCGCTGGGTCACGCGCCGCCGCCGGCAGTGACCGCGTTCAACGCCGCGCTGAAACCGGCCTGGGGCAAGGCCGAATCGGTGGAGTGGAACAACGAGGGCTTCCACGTGCAGGGCTGGCTGCTGTACCCGGCCCACTACGACGCGAAGAAGCGCTACCCGATGATCGTGGTGGTGCATGGCGGCCCGTCCAGCGCGGTGATCCCGCGCTGGCCCGGCGTCGGTTACGGCGGCGCGCCGCTGTCTGCGCTGGGCTATTTCGTGTTCATGCCGAACCCGCGCGGCAGCTTCGGCCAGGGCGAGCGGTTCGTGCAAGCGAACCGCAGGGATTTCGGCTACGGCGACCTGCGCGACATCCTCGCCGGCGTCGACGCGGTGGAGAAGAAGCTGCCGGTGGACGACCAGCGGCTCGGCCTCACCGGCTGGAGCTACGGCGGCTTCATGAGCATGTTCGCGCCCACGCAGACCCAGCGCTTCCGCGCCGTGGTGGCCGGCGCCGGCATCGCCAACTGGCAGAGCTACTACGGCCAGAACCTGATCGACCAGTGGATGCCGCCGTTCTTCGGCGCCAGCGTCTACGACGACCCGGCGGTGTACGCGAAGAGCTCGGCGATCAACTTCGTCAAGCAGGTGAAGACGCCGATGCTGATCGTGGTCGGCGATCGCGACGCCGAATGCCCGGCGCCGCAATCGTTCGAGATGTGGCACGCGCTGCGCGCGCAGAACGTGCCGACCTCGCTGGTGGTCTACCCGAACGAAGGCCACCACTTCGTCGATCCCGCGCACCAGCGCGACGTGCTGCAACGGGCTTTGGCGTGGTTCGCGAAGTACCTACCGGCCTCGAACTAAGCGAAATCTCGTCAAATATTTATTCAATCTGGTACAGAACAATTTGTAAACACATGAAATAAAGTGAATTTGACATGAAATATCTATTCATGTATCCATTCATTCATGACTCCTCGCCTATCCGCACCAGATCGCCTGCTCGACGCGTTGCGCGCACGTCGGCTGGCCAGCGCGCGTGAACTCGGCAACGCACTCGGTGCCAGCCAGCCGAGCATCTCGCGCTGGCTGGCCGCGGCCGGCGATCAGATCGTGCGGATCGGGCAGGCACGCAGTTCACGCTACGCCGCCGTGCGCAACGTACGCGGCCTGGGCGAGCGTTGGCCGCTATACCGCATCGACAGCAACGGCCGGCCCCGCACGTTCGCCCAGCTGACCGCCCTGCATGGCGAGGGTTGTCTGATCACCCCCGCGCAATCAGTCGACTGGCTGCGCAACGAGTTCCGCGACGGCGTCTTTCCCGGCCTGCCATGGTTCCTTGACGACATGCGGCCGCAAGGCTTTCTCGGCCGCCTGTTTGCGCAGCGCAGTGCGTCCGAACTGGGCCTGGACCCTGACATCCTGCGCTGGAACGAGGACGCGGTACTCACGGCACTCTTACTGCGGGGCGAGGACGCTCCGGGCAATTTCGTGCTGGGCGATTCGTCGCTGGATCGGGCGCTGCGCGCTGCGCCCGATCCGATTCCCTCGCCGCAGCGTGCCGAACGCTACGCCGCCCTGGCGCAAGCCACGCTGGCCGGCGAACGGGCCGGTTCCTCGGCCGCCGGCGAGCAGCCGAAATTCACTGCCTGCATCGAGGACGGTGATGGCTCACTGCGCCACGTCATCGTGAAATTCAGCGAGTCGATCGAAGCCAATCCGGTAGCCCGGCGTTGGGCCGACCTACTGATCTGCGAATACCTCGCCAACCAACTGCTGGGCGAGCACGGCCACGCCAGCGCCAGCGACGAACTGGTCTGGTCGCAAAGGCAACTCTGCCTGGAATCGACCCGCTTCGACCGCGCAGGTGCGCACGGCCGGCGCGGCTTCGTCTCGCTGGCGGCGTGGAGCGACGCGTACGACGGCGTTCGCGACAGCTGGCCGGAAACGGCCGAGCGCATGCAGCGCGGCGGCTGGCTCGACACCGGTGCGCTCGGACAGATCCGCCAACGTTGGTGGTTCGGCCGCATGATCGGCAACACCGACATGCACTTCGGCAACCTCGGTTTCTTCCTCGACGACGCCTTGCCGCTGCAGCTGGCACCCAGTTACGACATGCTGCCGATGCTGTACCGGCCCGCCGCCAACGGCAGCATCGCACCGCGCGATTACCAGCCGCCGACGCCGCTGCCCGCCACGTTGTCGCACTGGCAGCAGACGGCTGCCTGGGCCGCCGCGTTCTGGCAACGCGTGGCGCAGCACCCGCAACTGAGTCCGGACTTTCGCCACATCGCCATCGACAACCAGGCTCGGCTGGATAGCCTGCGCCAGCGCTTCGGCTGAGCAACCCAGATGGATCACCGCCCTGTCAGGAGTCATGCCTGACAGCGGCTAAGTGTATTGCTGTACTGATACACATGGATGCTTCTCTGCTTACCGTTCAACCCACCGCGCCGGAGCCAATCTATCGGCAGATCGTCGAGCAGCTGCGCCGGCTGATTGCCGGCGGCCAGCTCGCGCACGGCGAACGGCTGCCGTCGGTGCGCGAGGTCGCCGGTTTCCACGCAATCAACCCGATGACCGTGTCGCGCGCCTACGGCATCGCCGAAAGCGAAGGCCTGGTCGAACGGCTGCGCGGCAAGGGCATGGCCGTTATCGCCATGCGCAAGGCCGCGCAAAGCGAAAGCCACCGGCTGGCCCTGCTCGAACCGCAACTGCAGGCGCTGGCGCGCCATGCGAACGAACTCGAATTGCCTGCCGCCTCGGTGCTGCGGCAACTGACCCGACTGCTGGGAGACTGAAATGAGCGCCATGCTCCACGACATCGAGACCGCCGCCGCCCCGCTTGCGGTACACGGCCTGATCCACTGCGCGGGTGATCACGCTCTTGGCGCGCTCCTCGGTGACCTCGGTGCGCGGGCGCGGTGCATCCCCGTCCAGCAGCGCGCTCTGCCAGCCGTCGTCCTCGGCCTGGTGGCGGATGCTTTCGAAGCGGCCTTCCGGATTGGAGGCGGCGCCGCGGCCCTTGAGCGGGCGCGTCGCGGGGAACTGTTCCGGGGAGGCCGGCAATGGCGAGGGACGATCCATCGCGGCAGTGTCGCGCGGCGACGTCTCAGCCGTCGCGACATTTTTGCGCGGCGTGATCCGGCGCGCGCCGGACGCGCCATGGCGACGCTATGATGCGGCCGTCCGCCGCTGCCGGCGGTGCGCTTCCACCTGTCGGGGCTTACTTCATGCGCTGGCTGCTGCTCGTCTCCACCGTGTTCGCGTTCGTGCTGTGCTTCACCCGCCACGGCGCCGGCGCCTGGGGCTTCTGGCTGCTGGTCGGGCTGATCGGCGTCTTCGCCACCACGCTGGCCTTCGTGCAGGCGCGCATCGCCGGCAGCGCACGCGGGGACAGCCTGTCCGAGTACGACCTGAAGCGGCTGCGCGAAGGCAAGGATCCGCTGAAGCACGATCGCCTGGCTCGATAAGGTCGCTGCGGGCAGGAGCGCACCCTGTGCGCGATGCTCTGAGGTCAATCCAGCCAAGAGCATCGCGCACAGGGTGCGCTCCTACAGGCCGAGCTCGTCGACCATCGCCTCGCGCATGCGGTACTTCTGCACCTTGCCGGTCACCGTCATCGGGAAGGCGTCGACGAAGCGCACGTAGTGCGGCACCTTGTAGTAGGCGAGGTGATGGCGGCAGTAGTCCTGGATCTCGGCTTCGCTGGCGCCGGCACCTTCGCGCAGACGGACCCACGCGCACACCTGCTCGCCGAACTTCGTGTCGGGCACGCCGAACACCTGCACGTCGAGCACCTTCGGGTGGGCGTACAGGAACTCCTCGACCTCGCGCGGGTACACGTTCTCGCCGCCGCGGATGATCATGTCCTTGAGCCGGCCCACGATGCGGCAGTAACCGTCTGCGTCGATCACCGCGAGGTCGCCGGTGTGCATCCAGCGTGCCGCGTCGATCACCTCGCGGGTGCGCGATTCGTCTTCCCAGTAGCCCAGCATCACCGAGTAGCCGCGCGTGCACAGCTCGCCCGGCGTGCCGCGCGGCACGATGAGCCCACGTTCGTCGACCAGCTTCACCTCCAGCTGCGGATGGATCCGGCCCACGCTGTCCACGCGGCGCTCCAGCGGGTCGTCCGGCACGGTCTGGAAGCTCACCGGGCTGGTCTCGGTCATGCCGTAGGCGATGGTGATCTCGGCCAGGTGCATCTCGCCGACCACCCGCCGCATCACCTCGATCGGGCACGGCGAGCCAGCCATGATGCCGGTGCGCAGGGTCGACAGGTCGAACTCGGCGAAGCGCGGGTGTTCCAGCTCGGCAATGAACATGGTGGGCACGCCGTGCAGGCCGGTGCATTTTTCCTCCGCCACGGTTTCCAGCGTGGCCAGCGCGTCGAAGCCCTCGCCGGGGATCACCATGCAGGCGCCGTGGGTGACGCAGGCGAGGTTGCCCAGCACCATGCCGAAGCAGTGGTAGAACGGTACCGGGATGCACAGCCGGTCGTACTCGGTGAGGCGCATCGCCTCGCCGATGAACCAGCCGTTGTTGACGATGTTGTGGTGGGTCAGCGTGGCGCCTTTCGGTGCGCCGGTGGTGCCGGAGGTGAACTGGATATTGACCGGATCGTCGAAGCCCAGTTCGCGTTCCACCTCGTGCAGCCGCGCCAGCGCCGCGGCGTCGCCGAGCGCCGCCAGCTGCCACCAGCCGCGCGTGCCGGGCGCCGGTTCGTCGTCGAGCAGGACCACCTCGCGCAGCGCCGGCAGCCGCGCCGCGCGTAACTCTCCCGGCACGCCGGCGGCCAGCTCCGGCGCCAGTTCGGTCAGGATGTCCAGGTAATGCGAGGTCTTGAAGCGGCGCGGCAGCACCAGCGCGCGGCAAGCCACCTTGTTCAGCGAATACTCCAGCTCGTGCGTGCGGTAAGCCGGATTGATGTTGACCAGCACCAGCCCGGCCTTCGGCGCGGCGAACTGCAGCAGCACCCACTCGGCGCGGTTCGGCGACCAGATGCCGATGCGCTCGCCGGGTTCGAGGCCCAGCGCCAGCAGCCCGGCAGCGATGCGTTCCACTTCGGTGTGGAATTGCCGGTAGCTCAGGCGCACGCCCTGCGCGCGCACCACCAGCGCCGGTCGATCGGGGTATGCGACGGCGATGCGGTCGATCAGCGAACCCACGGTGTCGCCCAGCAGCGGCTGCGCGCTGGCGCCGTGAACGTAACTTGCTGCGCTACTCATCGGTGCTCTCCCGTAGTCATCGTACGCAGCCCGGCTGCCAGCATAGCGTCTGCTTCCGGATCGCCGCTGCGCGTGCATGGTGCGGGTCGGCAGAATCACGCTTCAATCACGATCGCTGCACGGCAGAACTAGGACGCTTGCGCTGACATCGCGGCATGGCATCCTGCCGCCCCGCATTACCTGGGAATTCACGATGACTGCATCCGGCTTGATCATTTTTCTGCTCATCGGCGCGATCGCCGGCTGGCTGGCCGGCCTGATCGTGCGCGGTTTCGGCTTCGGCCTGCTCGGCAATATCGTGGTCGGCATCATCGGCGCGTTTCTCGCTGGCTGGCTGCTGCCGATGCTCGGCATCGGCTTCAGTCTCGGCAGCCCGATCGTCACCAGCATCATCTACGCGATGATCGGCGCGATCGTGCTGCTGGTGCTCATCGGCCTGATCAAGCGCGCCTGACCCGTCCGGTTCACCGTGGCCAACAAAAACGCAGCGGCACGAGCCGCTGCGTTTTTGGTTTCCAGGCGACTGTACTCAGTCGTTGAGGTCGACGTCCTTGGTCTCGCGCACGAACAGCATGCCGATCACGAAGGTCATCGTGGCAATCACCACCGGATACCACAGGCCGGCGTAGAAGTTGCCGGTGGCCGCGACGATGCCGAACGATACCGAGGGCAGGAAGCCGCCGAACCAGCCGTTGCCGATGTGGTAGGGCAGGCTCATCGAGGTGTAGCGGATGCGGGTGGGGAACATCTCCACCAGCCACGCGGCGATTGGTCCGTAGACCATCGTCACGTAGAGCACCAGGATGGTCAGCAGCAGGATCACCATCGGCGTGTTGGTCTGCGCCGGGTCGGCCTTGGCCGGGTAACCGGCAGCGGCTAGGGCCTTGCCGACGCTGTCGCCGAACGCCTTGCCCTGCGCGGTGAAGTCGGCCTTGGCCAGGGCGCCGCCCTCGAACGCGGGGAAGTCCTGGCCGCCGACCGAGACGACCGCCACCGTGCCCGGCGCCGCGGCGACGTTCTCGTACGGCACGCCGCGCTTGGCCAGGTAGCTCTTGGCCACGTCGCAGGAGCTGGTGAAGACCTTCTTGCCGATCAGGTCGATCTGCACGCTGCAGCCAGCCGGATCGGCCAGCACCTTGACCGGTGCCGCCACGCTGGCCGCCTCGATCGCCGGGTTGCCGTAGTGGGTGAGGCCCTTGAAGATCGGGAAGTAGGTCAGCGCGGCGAGCAGGCAGCCGGCCAGCACCACCGGCTTGCGCCCGATCTTGTCCGACAGCCAGCCGAACACCACGAAGAACGGCGTGCCGATCACCAGCGCCGCGGCGATCAGCAACTGCGTGGTGGTGGCGTCGATCTTCAGCGTGCTGCCGAGGAAGTACATCGCGTAGAACTGGCCGCAGTACCACACCACGGCCTGACCGGCGGTGGCGCCGAGCAGGGCCAGGATCACCAGCTTCAGGTTGCCCCAGCGCGCGAACGATTCGGTCAGCGGCGCCTTCGACTGCTTGCCCTCCTCCTTCATCTGCTTGAACACCGGCGACTCGGCCAGTTGCAAGCGGATGTACACCGAGATCGCCAGCAGCAGCGAGGACAGCAGGAACGGAATGCGCCAGCCCCAGTCGTTGAACTTGTCGCCGAGCATCCACTTGCAGCCCAGGATCACCAGCAGCGACAGGAACAGGCCGAAGGTGGCGGTGATCTGGATGAAGCTGGTGTACAGGCCGCGCTTGCCGTGCGGCGCATGCTCGGCCACGTAGGTGGCCGCGCCGCCGTATTCGCCGCCGAGTGCCAGGCCCTGCAGCATGCGCAGCGCGATCAGGATCACTGGTGCGGCCACCCCGATCGAGCCGTAACTGGGCAGCAGGCCGACGAAGAACGTGGACAGGCCCATGATCACGATGGTGATCAGGAAGGTGTACTTGCGCCCGACCAGGTCGCCGACCCGGCCGAACACCAGCGCGCCGAACGGACGCACCGCGAAGCCGGCGGCGAACGCCAGCAGGGCGAACACCAGCTGGCTGGCCTCGTTCAGGCCGGAGAAGAACTGGTGGCCGATGATCACGGCGAGCGAGCCGTACAGGTAGAAGTCGTACCACTCGAACACGGTGCCCAGGCTGGAAGCCAGGATCACCCGCTTGTGGCTGACGTCGAGCGCGGCGTCGGCCTGGTTGCCGATGGCGCCAATGGCATTGCTGGCCATGATGTTTCCCCTCCCGAATGGTGTGAGATGCCTCTGCCCGGAACGCTGGGGAGAAGTCGGAAGGTGCGGACCGTCCCTTGCCCCGGGCCGCACCTCGTCATCCTCCCGCTGTCGCGGGAGGTGGGTCGGCGGCGCGCCGGGGCACGCCGCCATGAACCTCAGAAGCGATAAAGCGCGTTGAGGCTGAACTGGTTGCCGGTGGTGGTCTTGCGATCCACGCCGTTGCTGGTGGAGTCGAGCTTGTCGTGCATCCATTCGGCGCTGAGGTCATACGAGCCGGCGGTGTACTGCAGGCTCAGCGCGGTCTGGCGGTTGCGCAGCAAGCCGGTCGAGCCGTTGCCCATCCAGGCGATCACGTCCTTGCTGTCGGGTTTGCTGTAGGCATAGAACGCATACAGGCTCCAGTTCGGCGTGAAGCTGTAGCCCGCCTGCACGAAGCCGCCGCTCTCCTGGATGTCGCCGAACTGCGACATCGCGCCGAAGATCTCGCCAAGGCCGTTGCCGGTGTAGGCCAGTCCCTTGAACGTCCACGGGCCCGGCTTCCACTGGCCGCCGATTTCGTAGCCGGTGCTCTTCACGCTGGACTGGATCGGCGTCGGCGCGGTGCCGCCCACGCCGCGCAGGTCGACCTTGCTGTAGTGCGCCGAGAAGTACGCCAGCCAGTTCTTGTCCTGCACGTGCAAGCGTGCCTCCACCTGCGGGCGGAAGCCGGCGCTGCCGGCGGTGAGGTAGTTGACGTTGTTGCCCGGTCCGCTCCAGGTGCCCTCGAACGCGCCCACGTCGAGCCGCCACTGCGCACCGGTACTGCCGTGGTTGAGGTCCTGCATCACCACCACGCCGGGGAAGCGCCAGCCGCCGTAGCCGGAACCGAAGCCGAGCGGGAACGCGATGTGCGCCAGCGAGGTCGGCGAGTTGTCGACCGGGAACATCAGGTCCCACTGCTGGCCGATGCGCACGGTGGTGCCGCTCTCGGGGTTGGTCAGGTCCATGTAGGCCTGGCGCAGACGCGGCGTCGGCTGCTGCTGGCTGTACGCGCCGGTGCCGTTGAAGCCGCCGAAGAAGTCCATCTCGATGCGCCCGCCGCCGCTCCAGTTGCCGGCGAACTTGGCGCCCTTGAAGTCGAGCCAGAAGCGCGTGTTGCGCACGTCGACCCCGGAGAGCGAGCCTTTCGAGCCGGGGATCGGGAACAGCGCGTTCTGACCGTTGCCGTAGGTGAAGCTCTTGTTCTGGCTGAACGCGCTGGCGCTGACGAAACCGTGCAGCGCCACCGACACGCCGGGCGCGCTGCTGAACACCGGCGTCGCCGCCACTGGGGCCGCCGCCACGTTCTGCGCGGGTGCCGGCGGCGCGGGCGCGGCCTTCTGCGCCTGGATCATGGCCTTCAGTTCGTTCAACTGCTGCTCGAGCTGCGCCACACGCTGCTCAAGTTGCTGCTCGCGCGTGTCCGCCTGCGCGTGGCCGGCCAGCGGAAGCATCAGGGCGCAAGCCATGCTCAGGGCAAGCGCGGAGTAACGATGGGTGTGTCGTTGAGTCATGCGTGCGTCTCCCCAGGGTCGATGACGAGCCGAGCATGGCCATGCTGCGACGCGGGCGACTATTCGCCTTTGGTCGAACTTCGACCAAAGTCGAGCCGGCGGCGCGCCGCTACCTTCGCGACGATCGGGCTACACTCGAAGCGTGCGCACCGCCGGGCGTCGACGCCTGCCGCGGTATCCCCCTTCGCCACCTTCCACGCCGAGCCAGCAGGAGCCCAGCCATGTCCAAGCTCTATCCGGTCAACCCTTCGTTTGCCGCCGCGTCGCGCCTGCGCCGCGACGACTACACCCGCCTCTACGCCGAGTCGGTCAGCGACCCGGAAGGCTTCTGGGGCCGCATCGGCCAGCGCCTGGACTGGATCAAGCCGCCGACCAAGATCAAGGACGTCTCGTTCGATCCGAAGGACCTGCACATCCGCTGGTACGAGGACGGCGAGCTCAATGTCTCGGCGAACTGCCTCGACCGCCAGCTGGAAAAGCGCGGCGACAAGGTGGCGATCATCTTCGAGGGCGACGACCCGAAGGACTCGCGCAAGATCACCTACCGCGAGCTGCACGCCGAGGTGTGCAAGTTCGCCAACACGCTGAAGCACCTGGGCGTGGTCAAGGGCGACCGCGTGGCGATCTACCTGCCGATGATCCCCGAGGCGGCGGTGGCGATGCTGGCCTGCGCGCGGCTCGGCGCGATCCATTCGGTGGTGTTCGGCGGCTTCTCGCCCGACTCGCTGGCCGGGCGCATCGTCGATTCGCAGGCCAAGGTGGTGATCACCGCCGACGAGGGCCGGCGCGCCGGCAAGCACATCCCGCTCAAGGTCAACGTGGATGCGGCACTGGAACGCCCCGGCACCAACAGCGTGGAGACCGTGATCGTGGTGCGCCACACCGGCGGCGCGGTGCACATGCAGTCGCCGCGCGACCGCTACTGGCACACGCTGATGGAAGGCCAGTCGGCCGACTGCGCGCCCACCCCGGTCGAGGCCGAGCACCCGCTGTTCGTGCTGTACACCTCCGGCTCCACCGGCAAGCCGAAGGGCGTGCAGCACTCCACCGGCGGCTACCTGGTGTTCATCAGCTACACCCACGAGCAGGTGTTCGACCTGCGTGAGGACGACATCTACTGGTGCACCGCCGACGTGGGCTGGGTCACCGGCCACAGCTACGTGGTGTACGGCCCGCTATGCAACGGCGCCACCACCGTGATGTTCGAGGGCGTGCCGAACTACCCCGACCACAGCCGCTTCTGGCAGGTGATCGACAAGCACCAGGTCAGCATCTTCTACACCGCGCCCACCGCGATCCGCGCGCTGATGCGCGAGGGCGAGGCGCCGGTGAAGAAGTGCTCTCGCGCGTCGCTGCGCCTGCTCGGCTCGGTCGGCGAGCCGATCAACCCGGAGGCGTGGGAGTGGTACTACCGGGTGGTCGGCGAGGAGCGCTGCCCGATCGTCGACACCTGGTGGCAGACCGAGACTGGCGGCATCATGATCTCGCCGCTTCCCGGCGCGATCGCCACCAAGCCCGGCTCGGCCACCCTGCCGTTCTTCGGCGTGAAGCCGGCCATCATCGACGCCGAAGGCACCGTGCAGGAAGGCGTGGCCGAGGGCAACCTGCTGATCACCGACTCCTGGCCCGGCCAGGTGCGCACCATCTACGGCGACCACCAGCGCTTCATCGAAACCTACTTCAGCGCCTACCCCGGCAACTACTTCTCCGGCGACGGCGCGCGCCGCGACGAGGACGGCTACTACTGGATCACCGGCCGCGTCGACGACGTGATCAACGTGTCCGGCCACCGCCTCGGCACCGCCGAAGTGGAGAGCGCGCTGGTGGCGCACCCGAAGGTGGCCGAGGCGGCCGTGGTCGGCTGCCCGCACGAGATCAAGGGCCAGGGCATCTATGCGTACGTCACCCTGGTCGCCGGCGAAACCGGCAGCGACGAGCTGCGCAAGGAACTGATCGCCTGGGTGCGCAAGGAGATCGGCCCGATCGCCACGCCGGACTACCTGCAGTGGGCGCCCGGCCTGCCGAAGACGCGCTCGGGCAAGATCATGCGCCGCATCCTGCGCAAGATCGGCGAGAACCTGCCCGACCAGCTCGGCGACATCACCACCCTGGCCGATCCCAGCGTGGTGAAGAACCTGGTGGACGAGCGATTGATCAAATGAGGAAATGGCAGGAGCGCACGCCGTGCGCTGTGCTTTTCCACACAGCAGAGCAAAAGCATCGCGCACGGGGTGCGCTCCCGCCTTGCCGACGAACGCCATGCCCGACATCCTGATCGCCGACGACCACCCGCTGTTCCGCGACGCGCTGCAGCGCGCGGTGCTGGCCGCCATGCCGCAGGCACGCGTGCATACCGCCGACAGCGTGCACGCCCTGCTCGGCCTGATCGAGCAATTCCCCGATGCCGAGCTACTGCTGCTGGACCTGCACATGCCCGGCGCGCGCGGCTATTCCGCGCTGGCGCACATCCGCGGCCAGTATCCGGGCCTGCCGACCATCGTGGTGTCCGGCCACGAAGAAGCGCAGGTGGCACGCCGCGCGCTGGCTCACGGTGCGTCGGCGTACATCCCGAAATCGAGTTCGGGCGAAAGCATCGTGGCGGCGATCCGCGCCGTGCTCGACGGCGACGTCTGGCTGCCGCCACAACTGGTCGGCGGCAACGCCGAGCTCAGGCCCGACGAAGCCGCCGCTGCCGCGCAGGTCGCCGCGCTGACACCGCAGCAGTTTCGCGTGATGACGATGATCGCCGAAGGCCTGCTGAACAAGCAGATCGCCTGGGAGCTCGGCGTTTCCGAAGCCACCGTCAAGGCGCACATGACCGCGATCATGCGCAAGCTCGGCGTCAACAACCGCACCCAGGTCGCGCTGATCGCCAGCCAGCTGGCGGTCGAACCCGGCGCGATGCAGCCGCTGCCCGAAGACGACGACGCCTGAAGCCGTCCTGGGCAGGCTTGCGAAGGCAATCCGCCACCGCGGAAAGCCCGGATTGCCCCATGGCGGAACGCACGGCGGAATTCGCGCCAGCAAACGGATGGGGCCGACGCGGTATCGGGCCTGCTAATCCGCTGAACTCGCGGGCTCCCCCTGCCTGCGTACCAGCGCCGTCAGCAGCGCGCGCAGCGCGGCGGGGCGCACCGGCTTGTGCAGCAGCGGGTAGCCGAGCGCGCGGGCGCGCTGTTTCAGCTCGCTGCTGCCGTCGGCGGTGATCATCGCCACGGGCGGCAGGTCGCCCAGCGTCTGGCGCAACTGCTGCAGCACCTGCAGGCCGTCGGCATCGTCGGCCAGGTGATAGTCGGCCAGGATCAGGTCCACCGTGCCGCGGCGCAGTTCGTCGCGCGCCTGTGCCGCGTCGAGCGCGATGCGGCAGTCGACGCCCCAGCGGCTGAGCAGGGCGCGCATGCCGTCGAGGATCGCCGCGTCGTTGTCCAGGCACAGCACGGTCAGCGGCAGCTGCTTGTCGGTGCCGCTGCGTTGCACGCGCTGGCGGCGCACCGGCACCGCCTCGTTGCGCGGCACGGTCACCGCGAAGCAGCTGCCGTGCTCGACCCGCGAATGCAGGTCGAGCCGGTGGCCGAGGATGCCGGCCAGGCGGTCGCAGATCGACAGGCCCAGGCCCAGTCCTTTCTCGCCCCACGGCGAAGGCTGTTCCAGCCGCTGGAACTCGTCGAAGATCCGCGCGCGCTGCTCCGCCGCGATACCGGGGCCGGAGTCCCATACCTCGATGCGCACCTCGTCCACGCCGACCCGCCGCGCACCCAGCAGTACGCTGCCCTTGCTGGTGTAGCGCAGCGCGTTGGAGAGGAAGTTCTGCAGGATCCGGCGCAGCAGCTGCGGGTCGCTGCGCACCGCCAGCCGCGTCGGCACCACGCGCAGGCGCAGCCCGCGCCGTTCGGCGACCACCGCGAACTGCGCCGTCAGCGAATCGAACAGCTCGGCCAGCGCGAACGCGCCGACCTCGGGGTGGTAGCTGCCGGCATCCAGCCGCGAGACGTCGAGCAATGCATCGAGCAGGTCCTCGGCGGCGCGGAACGAGGCGTCGATGCGCTCGGCCAGACCGCTAGCCTCGGGGTCCAGTCCGGGATGCTGGCGCAGTGCCGAGGTGAACAGGCGCGCCGCGTTGAGCGGCTGCAGCAGGTCGTGGCTGGCGGCGGCCAGGAAGCGCGTCTTGGAGATGTTCGCCGTTTCCGCCGCGCGCCGCGCCTGCGCGGTGGCGACCAGCGCCTCGGACAGCTCGGCAGTGCGCTGCTCGACGCGCTGCTCCAGCGTCTCGTTCACCTCGATCAGCGCCTGCTCGGCGTGCTTGTACGCGGTGACGTCGGTATAGGTGGTGACGTAGCCGCCGCCGGGCAGCGCGCGGCCGCGCATCTCGATCACCGTGCCGTCCGGGCGCACGCGCTGGAACAGGTGCGCCGAGCCGGCCCGCATGTACTGGATGCGCTTGGCCACGTGCGCCTCGACCTCGCCCGGGCCGCACTCGCCGCGCTCGGCGTTCCAGCGGATCAGCTCGGCCACCGGCACGCCCACGTGCACCATGCCGTCGGGGTAGTCGAACAGTTCCAGGTAGCGCCGGTTCCACGCCACCAGGCGCATCCGCGCGTCGACCACGCTGATCCCCTGCGAAACGTTTTCCAGCGTGGTGGACAACAGCTCGCGGTTGAAGCGCAACTCCTGCGAGGCCTCGTCCAGCAACGCCATCGACTCGGCCAGGTCCAGGCCGCTGCCGGACAGCGCGCTGATCAGGATGCGCCGCGCGTTCGCCGCGCCCACCGCCGAGGCGAGCAGCCGCTCGGTGTACTGGATCAGTGCGCGGTCGGCCGCCTCGCCGGCCAGCAGCGGCTTGCCGCGGCGCTGTCCGTATTCCTCGAACGCGCGCACGCTGCTGCGCTCGCCCACGATGCGCTCGGCGATGGTGCGCAGGTCGGCCACCGCCACGCGGCCGCGCCAGTCGCCGCTGCCGCCGCGGCTGGCCGGATCGGCATCCATGAACATCGCCGCGTGCAGGCGCTCCTCCAGGCTGGGCCGCAGCCGCAGCGAGACGAACACCAGGCAGCCCACGTTGGTCAGCAACGACCAGAACGTGCCGTGCATCACCGGGTCCCAGCCGCTCAGGTGGAACAGCGCCTGCGGGCGCAGCCAGTCCCAGCCGAACGGACCGTGCTGCAGCCAGCCATCCGAGCGGATCAGCGCCGGCAGCAGCAAGGTGTACAGCCACACCGCGAAGCCGCCGGCCAGGCCCACGATCACGCCGCGACGGCTGGCGCCGCGCCAGTACAGCGCGGCGATCAGCGCCGGCGCGAACTGCGCCACCGCGGCGAACGCGAGCAGGCCGGTGGCAGCCAGGTTCTCCGCGTTCGCGGCGGCCCGGTAGTAGGCGTAGGCCATCACCGCCAGCAGGATGATCGCCACCCGGCGCACGCCCAGCACCAGCTGCGACAGGTCGCTGCGCTGCTCCAGCCGCAGCGGGCGGATGCGCAGCAGCGCTGGCATCACCAGGTCGTTGCTGATCATCGTCGACAGCGCCACCGAGGCCACGATCACCATGCCGGTTGCCGCCGAGAAACCGCCGATGAAGGCCAGCAGCGCCATGCCGCGGTCACCGTGCGCCATCGGCAGGGTCAGCACCCAGGCGTCAGCGGCGCCGTCGCGCACCAGCGGCAGGTGTGCGCCGGCCGCCACGATCGGCAGCACCGCCACGCTGACGATGACCAGGTACAGCGGCACCATCCAGCGCGCACGGGTGAGGTCGTCGGTGTCCTCGCATTCGACCATGCCGATCTGGAACTGCCGCGGCAGGCAGAACATCGCGCAGAACGCCAGCATCGTCTGCGCCAGGAAACCCGGCGACAGGCCATGGCTCAGCTGGGCAGCCGGAAGCTGCACGGTATCGGCCAGCCCGGGGCCTTGCCACAGCGCGTAGCCGGCCAGCGCCACGAACGCGAGCAGCTTGATCAGCGACTCCAGCGCAATCGCCAGCATCATGCCGTGGTGGTGTTCGGTGGCGTCGATGCTGCGCGTGCCGAACAGGATCGCGAATACCGCCAGCAGCACCGCGCACCACAGCGCGCTGTCGACGCCGCCGGCGGTCACCATGCCGTGCCTGACCCCGCCCAGCACGCTGTACGACATCGCCACCGCCTTGAACTGCAGCGCGATGTACGGCACCACGGCGACCACCGCGATCACCGCCACCAGCGCGGCCAACCCGTGCGACTTGCCGAAGCGCGCGCCGATGAAGTCGGCGATCGAGGTGATGTTGCGCTGCCTCACCGTCTGCACCAGCCGGCGCAGCAGGCCGAAGCCGAACACGAACAGCAGGATCGGGCCGAGGTAGATCGGCAGGTAGGCCAGGCCGTCGCGTGCGGCGGTGCCGACCGCGCCGTAGAACGTCCACGACGAGCAGTACACCGCCAGCGCCAGGCTGTAGACGATCGGCCGCAGTCGCGGCTGGCGCGGGTACAGCGGCCGACGGTCGCCCGCGTAGGCCACCACGAACAGCAGCCCGACGTACAGCAGCGACACCAGCAGCAGCATCCACCCCTGAATCAAGTCACCTTCTCCCGGCCAGACGATCGACGGGCGCGGCACCATGCGGCCCGTGCTTGTGCCATGGCGGTGCCGGCGGCACCATGCGCGGATGATCGCCGCGCCCGCACCGACACTTGCCAACGTAGCAGAGCACCTGCGCGATGACGAGATTCATGTGTGGCGGCTGGACCACCAGCAGTCGCGCGGGCGGGCACCGCTGCGCGCACTGCTGGCCACCTACCTCGGCATCGCGGCAGAGCAGGTGGTGCTGGCCGAGGGCGAGCACGGTCGCCCCGCGCTCGCCGCCGGGCTGGACCCGACGCTCGGCTTCAACTGGTCGCACAGTGGCGGCCATGCCCTGGTCGCGGTCGGCCGCCATGTCGCGCCGGGGATCGACCTCGAATGCCTGCGCCCACGCCCGCACGCACTGCAGCTCGCCCGGCGTTTTTTCTGCGCCGAGGAGGCCGCGGCGCTGGCCGCCTTGCCGGAGGCCGAGCGCGGCGCCGTCTTCCTCGAACTGTGGACCGCCAAGGAGGCGGTGCTGAAGGCGCTGGGGCGCGGCCTCGCGTTCGGCCTGGACCGGCTCAGCGTCGCCAGCGCGGACGGACGGCTGCAGCTGCGGCGGCTGCACGGCGACGACGCCGGCGCCTGGCAGCTGCAGCGGCTGGCGCTCGGGCATGGCCTGATCGCCGCCCTGGCGTGGCGCGGCGGCGAGCGGCGGATCCGCCTCGGCACGCTTGCCAGCGACGACTGATCGGCGCAGTGTTTCCGGTCCATCGACCGGCCCGTGCGCCACCCGCGTGCCACGCCGATCGCCCACCACCAAGAACCGCCCGCCATGACCCTGCTCAGTGTCAACCTCAACAAGATCGCCGTGCTGCGCAATTCGCGCGGCGGCCACGAACCGGATATCTGCCGCGCCGCGCAGACCTGCATCGAGGCCGGCTGTGGCGGCATCACCGTGCACCCGCGCCCGGACCAGCGCCACGTGCGGCCGCAGGACGTGCGCACACTGGCCGCGATGCTGCGCGGGCGGGTCGAGTACAACATCGAAGGCAACCCGTTTGCCGCCGCCCGCGGCGACTACCCGGGACTGATCGCGCTGGCCCGCGAGGTGCGCCCGACCCAGGTGACCCTGGTGCCGGACAGCGACGGCCAGATCACCTCCGACCACGGCTTCGACCTGCGCCGCGACATCGCGCAGCTGCACCCGCTGGTCAGCGAACTGTGCGACCTGGGCTGCCGGGTCAGCCTGTTCGTCGACGCCGGCAGCCGGGATTTCGAGCTGGCCGCAGCGATCGGCGCGCAGCGCGTCGAGATCTACACCGGCCCCTACGCCGAGGCCTTCGCCGATGGCCAGCCCGCGGCGGCGCTGGCCGCGTGCGCCGACACCGCGCGCCGCGCGCAGCAGGCCGGGCTGGCGGTGAACGCCGGACACGACCTCAGCCAGGCGAACCTGGGCACCTTCAAGGCGGCGATTCCCGGACTGGCCGAAGTCTCCATCGGCCATGCGCTGATCGGCGAGGCGCTGTACGAAGGACTGGCCACCACCGTGCGCAACTACCTGCAGATCCTGCGCTGAGCGCTGCCCCGCGGCCCGCTCACGCAAACAAAAACCCCCGCACAGGGCGGGGGTCTTCGATGCTGCGTGCTGCCGCGGCAGCGCCCGGTCAGAAGTTCTCGGTGAAACCGATCTTGACCAGGTTGTAGCTCTTCGCATCCGCCAGCACGCGCGCCACGTACTGGTAGGCCACCGCGTCATCCGCGGCGATCTGGATTTCCGGCTGGTTGCTCTGCTGGGCGATCACCGCGAGCTGTGCCTTCAGGCCCAGCTCGTCGACCGGCGTGTCGTTCCAGTACAGCGCACCGGCCTGGTCGATCTTCAGGTGGATCGGATCCAGCGGCGTGGTCGGCGGCGTCGGGTTCGGGTTCGGCTGCGGCAGGTCGACCTGGATCTTGTGCGCCAGCACCGGCGCCGTGATCATGAAGATGATCAAGAGCACCAGCATCACGTCGACCAGCGGCGTGACGTTGATCTCCGACATCGGACCGCTGGTTTTGGTGGAGAAAGACATCTCGTTACCCCTTCGGCGCGTCGGTGGTCATGAAGCCGACATGGACCATGCCCGAATCCTTGGCGTCGCCGATGATCTTCTTCACGATCTTGAACTCGGTGTTCTTGTCCGCACGGATCTGCAGTTCCGGCTGGGGCGACTTCTGCGCATTCACCGCAAACTGCGCCCGCAACTCGGCTTCGGTGACCAGGTGGTCATTGAAGTACAAGCTGCCGTCCTGCTTGACCGCCAGATCCAGAGGCGCCACCGGCAACTCCGCATCCTTGGTCTTCGGATTCGCGATCGGCAGATCGATCGTGATGGAGTGCGACATCAGCGGCGCCGTGATCATGAAGATGATCAGCAAAACCAGCATCACGTCGACCAGCGGCGTGACGTTGATTTCCGACATCGGACCGCCGGAATTGCCACCTAGGCTGACTGCCATGGGTCAATCCCTCACTTCTGGCTTTCGACGCGCGAACCGGTGGCGAAGAAGTCGTGCAGGTCGTGCGCGAATTCGTCGAAGCGTGCATAGACCACGCGGTTCGAGCGGCTGAAGAAGTTGTAGGCGAACAGCGCCGGGATCGCGGCGAACAGACCGAACGCGGTCATGATCAGCGCCTCGCCGACCGGGCCGGCCACCGCGTTCATCGACGCGTTGCCAGAAGCGGCAATCTTGATCAAAGCATGATAGATGCCCCACACGGTACCGAGCAGACCGACGAACGGCGCGGCCGAGCCCACCGTGGCGAGCAGGGTCATGCCGCCTTCCAGGCGCATGCTCTCGCGGGCCACGGCCTGACGCAGGGCGCGGTCGATGAACTCGGAACGGCTCAGCGACTCGGCCAGACGTCCGGTGGTGCCGGCCGCCGCTGTGGCCTGCTGGTGGTGGGCGACCGCCGAGGCGGCGTCGAGCGCGATCTTGGAGAACGGCTCGCTGCGCGGCTGGGCTTCCAGTTCACGGATCGCGTCCTGGGTGGAGCCGTTGCCCCAGAAGCCGTCGATGACCTTGTCGGCGCGGGCCTTCACCGTCGCATTGCGGATGCCGTTGGCGACGATGAAGTACCACGACAGGAACGACATCACGACCAGGGTCACGAAGACGACCCAACCGAGCGGATCAAAATTGTGGATCAAATCACCAAAGCCCATGGCCTTCATGGCTTCAGCATTGGTGTTGCCACCCAAAGCTTGTGCGGCATCGGTCGTTGCAGGAGTTTGTAGGAACATAACGCTACCCTAAGGAAGTCAAGCGTGAACTGTAACTGTAACCGGGCGGACCCGGTTACAGCTGGTTGAGATTGAAGTTGACCGGAACGCGTGCGTACCCTTCAACTTTTTGTCCATTTCGAATCGTTGGATTGAAGCGCCAACGACGTGCGGCATCCATGGCAGCACGATCGAGTTCGTGGTAACCGCTGGAGCGGTCGATCTTGATGTCCTTCGGCGAACCATCCACGCCCACCAGGATCATCAGCACGACCGTACCCTCATGCCGCTGACGGATCGCCTGCGGCGGGTACTTCGGCTGAAGACGGCTGTTGTAGCTCAGGTCCGAACTGGCCGTGATATCCGAAGGCGGCGCAGGCGGAGCCGGCGGCGCCGGTGGCGGTGCCGGAGTCGCGTTCGCTGAAACCTCATCCACCGGTGGCGGCGGCGTCGGCGGCGGCGGGGTCGGCGGCGGCTTGATCTGCTGGATGATCTTCGGCGGCGGCTGCTTCGGCGGCTCCGGCGGCGGCGGCGGCGGCGGCGGCGGCGGCGGCGGCGGCTCGATGAAGTTCACCTGGACGATGCGTTCCTTTTCCTTGTGGTTCTGATTCGGTGGCGCCATCGGCGCCACGATCAACAGGAAGGCAAACGCATGCAGCCCGATGGCAACTGCCAATGCCCAGGTGCGTTTCCAACTAAACGGCTCGCGCCCGATTTCTTCGTTACTTGAGGCCATCTGTCACTGTCTGGAGCTGATCAAACCGAAGGAGAACGTTGCCGCAGGGCTTGGCCCCGAAGCCGTCGTCTGATGCCTTGACGGATCCGAAGGGAACATGCCGCTGGGGAGACGCAGGGAAAGGTTTCAACGGTACAACAGCACATGACATTTGTATAGCGCCGCGGGGCGAATCATATGGACGTCCATCCACCCCGCGACCTGCCAGGTGCCTCGGCCGGTCACTCGGCGCCGGTCTTTTTCAGCCAGTCCCTTGCCTTCGCCGCCGTCTCCGGATCCTGTGCGGCCTTCTTCATCGCGGCGATCGCCGCCGGCTTGTTCTTCAAGCCACGCTCGGACTCGGCCAGCAGCATGTACGCCGTACCCTTGTGCTGCACGCCCTTGTCGATCGCCTGCTGGACCAGGCCCTTGGCCTGGCTGTACTTGTTCTCGCTCAGCAGCAGGCGTCCTGCGCGCAGCGCGGCCTCACCGTTGCTGGCCAGCGGGATGGCCTTGTTGTAATAGCCGATCGCCTTGTCGATGTTGTTGCCGATCTCGGCGGACTGGCCGAGCAGCACGTAGGTTTCCGCGTCGGGTTTGAGCACGCCCTTGCCGATACCGTCCTCAAGCACCTGCTGGGCCTTGAGCGCGTTCGGCGCAGGATCGGAACTGTCCTGGCCGCTGATCAGGTACAGCTTGGCCAGGTTCACATACTGGGTGTCCTTGCCGAGCTTGCCGGCGGCGCGGGCCTTTTCCAGCATCTGGATCGCTTCGGGGTACTTGTGCGCCTGCATCAGCACGGCGACCGCGTTGTTGAGCACGTTCGGGTCGTCCGGATTGGAACTGAGCTGGCTGGTAGCCAGTGCGGCTGCCTTGTCGTCCTGGCCGGATTCGGCGTAGCTGGCCATCAGGATCTGGTCCCAGGTCGGCTGCGGCTTGTCGGTCAGCGACTTGGCCTTGGTGATGGCGGCGATCGCCTCGGGATATTTGCCGAGCCGATAGTCGGCATTGCCTTCGAGCGCGTACGAATCGGCGGTTTCCTTCTTGCCTTCGGCGCGCCACTTGGCGATCGTGTCCAGCGCGGCCTGGTACTGCTCGTCGGCCAGCTGGAACTGCGCCAGCATGTACATCAACTGGAAGTAGGTGTCATTCGGCATCACGCCAAGCGCCAGCGAGCGCTGCAGCGCGGCGATCGCGCCCTTGGTGTCGCCGTCGTTGTAGTGGAGGCTGGCCATGCCCTGCAGGGCGAGCGCCTGAGCGTACTTGCTCTTGCTGCCGTCGATGATCGGCTGCAGCAGTTGCTCGGCCTTGGCCTTGTCGCCCTCGTTGACCGCATCCAGGCCGTCGTTGAGGTTCTTCTGATCCTTCACGCTGCTCAGGTCGAGCTTCGGCTCGACGCGCGTCGCGTTCGGATACAGCACTTCCTTCTTGGGTTTGGCGTCGTCGCTCTTGCGCGCCAGTGCCGGGCTGCTGGCCACGCCCAGCAGCAGCGCAATGCCGGCCAGCATGGTTAACCCTCGGGCATGCTTCATGGTGATCCTCTGATGTCTGGGCGTGTCGTGATGACGCGGGGGATTGCGGAGCGTAACTCGACCCGGCACGGGATAACAAGTTGCACTGCCGCATCAAAGCCTGTTGAAAATCAATTGCTTGGCGCCGCACCACGCGGCAAGGCGCCCAATGGGCATGCCGCCGGCCGACGCCTGGCGCCGGCCGGCACATCGGCGCGAGCTGTTTCAGATGTCGAGGTTGGCGACCTTCAATGCGTTCGCCTCGATGAAGTCGCGGCGCGGTTCGACCGCCTCGCCCATCAGCATCGAAAACATCTGGTCGGCGGCAAACGCATCCTCGATGCCGACCTGCAGCATGCGCCGGGTGTCCGGGTTCACCGTGGTGTCCCACAGCTGCTCGGGGTTCATCTCGCCCAGGCCCTTGAAGCGCTGGATGCTGCGCCCCTTCTTCGCCTCCTCCAGCAGCCAGCCGCGCGCCTCCAGGAAGCTGAGCACGCCGCGCGAGGCATTGCCGCGACGCACCACGGCATCGGGCTGGATCATGCCGGCGATCTGCTGGCTGATCGCCAGCAGCGGGCGGAACTCGGCGCTGGCGAAGAATGGCTGAGGCAGCAACCAGGTATGGCTGAGCCCGTGCTGTTCCTTCACCACCTCGATCGCCGCCGTCTGCTCGCCGTGCGCCGGACGCAGCGACATGCGGTAATGCGGCTTGCCCAGCCCGCTGGCGGCCAGGCGGCGGGTGGCACCATCCAGCCAAGTCTGCATCAGGGTCGCGTCGGACCACAGCGCGGGCGTGATCGGCGGGTGTTCGAGCAAGGCGTTCAGCACGGCGGCATCGAAGCGGTGCGCCAGCTTGGCGATCTGGTCCAGCGCGTGCTGGTAACCGCGCAGCAGCTTTTCCAGCGCCTCGCCGGTGATCGGCGGCGCGTCCGGGCTGTAGGTCAGCGCGGCGTTGTCCACCGCACTGGAAATCAGATAGTCGTTCAGCGCGGTGTCGTCCTTGATGTACAGCTCCTGCTTGCCCTGCTTCACCTTGTACAGCGGCGGCAGGCCGATGTAGATGTGGCCGCGCTCGATCAGCTCCGGCATCTGCCGGTAGAAGAAGGTCAGCAGCAAGGTGCGGATGTGCGAGCCGTCGACGTCCGCATCGGTCATCAGGATGATGCGGTGGTAGCGCAGCTTGTCCGGGTTGTACTCCTCCTTGCCGATGCCGGTGCCCAGCGCGGTGATCAGGGTGCCGACCTCCGCCGACGCCAGCATGCGATCGAAGCGCGCCTTCTCCACGTTGAGGATCTTGCCCTTGAGCGGCAGCACGGCCTGGGTCTTGCGGTTGCGGCCCTGCTTGGCCGAGCCGCCGGCGGAGTCGCCCTCGACCAGGAACAGTTCGCACAGCGCCGGATCCTTCTCCTGGCAGTCGGCCAGCTTGCCGGGCAGGCCGGCGATGTCCAGCGCACCCTTGCGCCGGGTCATCTCGCGCGCCTTGCGGGCGGCTTCGCGGGCACGGGCGGCGTCGACCACCTTGGAGGCGATCGCCTTGGCTTCGTTCGGATGCTCCAGCAGGAACTCGCCGAGCTTCTCGTTGACGACCTGCTCCACCACCGTCTTGACCTCGGACGAGACCAGCTTGTCCTTGGTCTGCGAGGAGAACTTCGGGTCGGGCACCTTCACCGACAGCACCGCGATCATGCCCTCGCGCATGTCGTCGCCGGACAGCGCAACCTTGGCGGTCTTGGCCAGACCTTCTTTCTCGATATAGTTCTGCAACGAGCGGGTCAGCGCGGCACGGAAACCGGTGAGGTGGGTGCCGCCGTCGCGCTGCGGGATGTTGTTGGTGAAACAGAACATCGTCTCCTGGTAGGAGTCGGTCCACTGCATCGCCACTTCCACCACGATGCCGTCCTGCTCCGCGCTCAGGCTGATCACGTTCGGATGCAGCGCGGTCTTCAGCTGGGCCAGATGCTGCACGAACGAGCGGATGCCGCCCTGGTAGGCAAACGTGTCCGAGCGCCCTTCGCCGCGGTCGTCCTTCAGCTCGATGGTGACGCCGGAATTGAGGAAGGCCAGCTCGCGCAGGCGCTTGGCCAGGATCTCGTAGTGGAAATCGATGTTGTTGGTGAACGTGGCCGGGCTGGGCAGGAAGCGCACCAGGGTGCCGCGCTTGGTCGACGGACCGACCTCTTTCAGGGGGTACAGCGGCTCGCCGAGCGCGTACTCCTGCAGGTATTCGTGGCCGTCGCGATGGATGGTCAGCCACAGGTGGTCGCTCAGCGCGTTCACCACCGATACGCCCACGCCGTGCAGGCCGCCGGAGACTTTGTACGAATTCGCGTCGAACTTGCCGCCGGCATGCAGTACCGTCATCACCACCTCGGCGGTGGAACGGCCCTCCTCCGGATGGATGTCGACGGGAATGCCGCGGCCGTTGTCGCTGACGCTGACCGAACCGTCGTCGAGGATGGTGACTACCACCTTGTCGCAGTAGCCGGCCAGCGCCTCGTCGATCGCGTTGTCGACGACCTCGAACACCATGTGGTGCAGGCCGGTGCCGTCATCGGTGTCGCCGATGTACATGCCCGGGCGCTTGCGCACCGCTTCCAGGCCCTTGAGGACCTTGATGTTGCTGGAGTCGTAATGCGATTCGTTGTTGGATTCGTTCATGCGTTGACCGTTTCCTGGCGCCAGCGACCCGCCCGACACGGCGCCGTGGATGGCCGGACAGGGTTATGCAATCCTGGGAGATGCAACCTTTTGATTATAGCAGGCGCGCCAGCCTGCCTTGTTCCACGTGGAACACGCAGGCAGGGAGTCCCTGCAGCGCGGCCGGCAGCTCGGTGCCGGTCAGCAGGACTTGGGTGTCGGCCGCCCGCAGCAGCGTCACCACCGCAAGCTGGTGCGCCTGATCCAGTTCGGAGGCGAGATCGTCCAGGCAGACGATGGGCCATTCCCCGCGATGCTCGGCATACAGTTCGGCCTGGGCCAGCAGGCAGGCCAGCGCGGTGAGTTTCTCCTGGCCGCGGGACAGATGCTCACGCAGTGGCGCCTGTTCGAACGTGATCGACCAGTCGGCCCGATGCGCGCCGAGCGTGGTGTGCCCGCGTGCCAGGTCCCTGCCCCGTTGCTCGCGCAGCTGCCGGGCCAGATCCAGCTCGTCCGACCAGCCGCGGCGATAACGCAGCGCGAACGCCCCCAGTTCCGGCAGCAAACCCGCGATGCTGCCCTGCAGCCGCGGGCGCAGCCGATCCAGGTAGGCGCGCCGCTGCCGATCGATTTGATCGGCAGCCTGCGCCAGTTCGGCCTCCCATGGCGCAAACAGCTCGTCGCCGGGGGGCGAGAGGGAACGCAACAGACTGTTGCGCTGTTTCAGCGCCCGCTGGTAGCGGCGCCAGCAGGACAGAAACGCATGTTCCACGTGGAACACACCCCAGTCCAGGTAGCGTCGGCGCTCCTCGGCCGCGCCGGCGATCAGGGCGTGCGACCCTGGCTCGAAGCAGACCACCGCGCATTCGCTCACCAGTTGCCCGAGCGGGACGCCCGAACCATCGAGCTTCGCCTCCCAGCCCGCTCCGGCGCGGCCCAGGCCCAGCCGGCACACCCGCCGGTCGGCATGACACAACTCGGCAAAGATCGACAACTGCGTGGCGCCCCGCTGCAACAGCGCCTCCTTCGCCCCGCTGCGGAAGGAGCGGGCATGTGAAAGCAGGAACGCCGCTTCCAGCACGCTGGTCTTGCCGGCGCCGTTCGCGCCCACGAAAACATTGATAGCCGGACCCAGCACCGCATCGACGTCGGTGAGGCAACGCAGTCCGCGTATCCGAAGCTGCTGCAACCTCACGGGCAAGGCGCCCACAAACGGCAACGCCGGGGTCCCTGCGGGGGGCCCCGGCGTTGCCCTGGCTTGCCGTGCGTGGCGAGCGCCATCGGTCGGCCGTCAGAGCCGCAGCGGCATGATCACGTGGCGGGCATGCTCGTTGTCGTGTTCCTGCACCAGGCAGCTCGACTGCGCGTCGCGCAGGCTGAGCCGGGCCTGTTCGCCGCGCAGCGCCGCCAGCGCATCGAGCAGGTAGCCTACGTTGAAGCCAACCGCCAGATCAGACACGTGGGTGTCGGCCTCGACCTCCTCCACGGCTTCCTCCTGCTCCGGGTTGTGCGCCACGATGCGCAGCTTGCCCGGCGACAATTCCAGCCGCACGCCGCGGTACTTCTCGTTCGACAGGATCGCCGCGCGCTGCAGGGCGCCACGCAGCACTTCCCGATCCAGCGTGGCAGTCTTGTCGGCACCCAGCGGAATCACCGCTTCGTAGTCCGGGAAGCGGCCGTCGATCAGCTTGGAGGTGAACACCACGTCGCCGCGGCGTACGCGCAGGTGGTTGCGACCGAACTCCAGTTCGACCTGGCCGTCACCGCTTTCCAGCAGGCCGATCAGTTCGTTGACGCCCTTGCGTGGAATGATGATCTGCCGGCGCGCGCTGACCGAGCTCTGCAGCTCGGTTTCCTTCATCGCCAGACGGTGGCCGTCGGTAGCCACGCAGCGCAGGGTGTGCTCCTGCAGGTCCAGCAACATGCCGTTCAAGTAGTAGCGCACGTCCTGGTTTGCCATGGCGAACGCGGTGCGCTCCATCAGGTCGCGCAACGCTTCCTCGGGCAGGCTGACCTTTTCGACCAGCTCGATTTCGTCGATCGTGGGAAATTCGCTGGCTGGCAGGGTGGTCAGTGTGAAACGGCTGCGCCCGGCACTGAGCGCCACGCGGTCGCCGTTCAGCTTGAGCTCGATGCGGGCGCCGTCGGGCAGCGCCCGCACGATGTCGAACAGCTTGCGGGCGGGAATGGTGACCTCGCCGTCGACCAGCTTCTCCGCCTCGGTCGTGGCGACCATCTCCACTTCCAGGTCGGTTCCGGTCAGCGACAACTTGCCGTTGCCGACCCGGACCAGCAGGTTGGCCAGCACGGGTAGCGTCTGGCGGCGTTCAACCACACCAACCACCTGCTGCAGCGGCTTGAGCAGAGCTTCTCGTTGGATGCTGAATTGCATGGCTGTGCTTCCCCTATACCTGCTGTTCTGTCTTTAAAAGAAGTTGGTGGTTGTGGTGGTACCGGTGGATAACGTTCACGACCTGTTTTTCTTTTGTCTATCAATGATTTGCAATGATTCTTGATTGTGCCTGAAAGGGCGGCCTGCCGGTGGGCTGTTTGTGGATAACTTCAAGGACCGATCTGTCCACCCATTATCCACAGCTTGGGCCCCCGCTTATCCATAAACTTTGCCGATCGTCGCTCAACCGGTCAGCGTGCGAATCAGTTGCTCCCAGTCTTGGCGCATGCGTGCGTCCGTCTCGATGAACTTGCGGATCGTCTTGCAGGCGTGCATCACGGTCGTGTGGTCGCGCCCGCCGAACGCCTCGCCGATTTCCGGCAGGCTGTGCTCGGTCAGCTCCTTGGACAAGGTCATTGCGATCTGCCGCGGCCGCGCCAGCGAGCGTACGCGGCGTTTGGACAACAGGTCCTGCAGGCGCACGTTGAAGTACTCGGCGGTGATCTTCTGGATGTTCGGGATGGTGACCGCCTGCGCATGCGTGGCCAGCAGGTCGCGCAGGGTTTCCTCGGCGAAGTCGGTGGTGATCGGCTTGCCATAGAAATTCGCCCGTGCCGCCAGCGTGTTCAGCGCGCCCTCCAGGTCGCGCACGTTGGAGCGGATGCGTTTGGCCAGCAGCATCGCCACGTGTTCGTCCACGGCCACCCCCTTCTCGTGCGCCTTGGACAGCAGGATTGCCGCGCGGGTTTCGAAATCCGGTGGCTCGATCGCCACCGACAGGCCCCAGCCCAGCCGCGACTTCAGCCGCGGCTCCAGCTTGTCCACTTCCTTCGGATAGCGGTCGCAGGTGAGGATGATCTGCTGCTTGGACTCGAACAGCGCGTTGAAGGTGTGGAAGAACTCCTCCTGCGTGGTGTCCTTGCCGGCGAAGAACTGGATGTCGTCGATCAGCAGCGCGTCGACCGAGCGGAAGCGCTGCTTGAACTGGTCCATGCTCTTGGCGCGCAAGGCCTCGATCATCGAGCCCACGAATTGCTCCGAGCGCAGGTACAGCACCTTGCAGTCCGGGTTGCGTTCGCGCATCAGGTTGCCGGCAGCATGCATCAGGTGGGTCTTGCCCAGGCCGGTGCCGCCGTACAGCAGCAGCGGGTTGTAGGCCCGGCCCGGATTGGTCGCCACCTGCATGGCGGCGGCCTTGCCGAGCTGGTTGGATTTGCCCTCGACGAAGGTTTCGAAGGTGTAGTGCGGGTCGAGGTTGTGGCTGAACGCGGCGGCCGCCGTCATGGCGACCCGGGGCGCCGCGGCTACCTTCGCCGGCGGTGCCGGCCGGACCGCACTGGAACCGACCTCCAGCCGCACCGGACACGGCTTGCCGGCAAGCTGCAGCAGCATCGCCTCGATCTGTTCCAGGTAGCGCCCGCGCACGGTGTCCAGGGTGTAGGAATTGGGCGCGAACAACTGCAGGCCGTTGGCGTCTTCGCGCGCCTGCAGCGGCATCAGCCAGGTATGCAGGTCTTCGGCGCTCAGCTCGCCTTCGAGGCGCTCAAGGCAGCGCCGCCACAGATCACTCATGGATAGGATCAACCACAGCTTGGGAGCGCTTGCGCGCGGGGTGATGGGGTAGTCTAGCAGCCTCCCACACGCCCCCGGCCGCCCACCTATCCACAGCGGTATCCACAGGGTGCCCTCCACCGCCATTTGACAGTGGCGTCATTCACCCCACATACTTTCCAACCTTTTTATCCACATTCCCTTCGGAGCAACCCATGAAGCGGACCTTCCAGCCCAGCAAGCTCAAGCGCGCTCGCACGCACGGTTTCCGTGCCCGTATGGCCACCGCCGACGGCCGCAAAGTCCTCAACGCCCGTCGCGCCAAGGGCCGCAAGCGCCTGATCCCGTAATCGGCGCGAGCGTCATGTCCAGCGCCGGGCTGCCGCGCGAAGCGCGGTTACGTCGGCCGGGTGACTTCGCCGCCTTGCGAAGCAGCAGCGGACGCGCAGGCGGCCGCTGTTTTCATATGCGCTATCGCGACAACGGGCTCGGCCATGCCCGGCTCGGCCTGGCGATCTCCAAGCGCGTCTCCAAGCGCGCAGTCGAGCGCAACCGGATCAAGCGCCTGCTGCGCGAGTCGTTCCGGCGCGTGCGCCACCGGCTGCCGGCGGTCGACATGATGGTGATGGCGCGCGAACAGGCCGCCGGCGTACCCGGGCCGCAGCTGCTGGCCGAACTCGACGGCTTGTGGAAAAAACTGCTGGCCGGCCATGCCGCGACGTCGGGGCCATTGAAGCCCGCGGGCGACACCACCACAATCGAGCGTTGACCTTTTTCCTTCCTGTCTCCGCGGCGTGGACACGTGTCGTGGCGTTACCCGGATCTGCTACGCGATGAATCAAACGCGCACCTTCCTCCTGTTCGCCCTGCTGGCCGTGGCCTACTTCCTGTTCCTCGCCTGGGAGAAGGATTACGCGCCGCCGCCGGCCACGGCAACCAGCGCCGTCGGCGCAGCCGCATCTTCGGCGGACGCCGGTGTACCGGGCGCGATCCCGGCCGCCTCCGCGCCAGGCTCGGCGGCCACGCCGCCGAGCGCCGGTGACGCGGCTGCCGCCACACCCGCCGCGGCGCAACTGATCAGCGTCGAGACCGACGTACTCAAGCTCACCGTGGATACCCGCGGCGGCAGCCTGGTGCACGCCGACCTGCTGGCCTACCCGCAGGCGCCGCGCACGCACAAGGCGCCGAACCCGCCGCCGACCGTGCTGCTGACCAGCGATCCCGAGCGCTATTCGGTGGCGCAGAACGGCTTGGTCAGCAACAGCGACAGCGCGCCGGCCGACCAGCCGAACCACCTGGCGCTGTTCCACGCCGAGAAGAGCGCCTACGCGCTCGCCCCCGGCCAGGACGAGCTGAAGGTCGACCTCACCTGGCAGGACGCCGCCGGCCTCAAGGTCACCAAGACCTACACCTTCAAGCGGGGCAGCTACGTCATCGGCGTCAGCCAGCGCATCGACAACGGCAGCGCCGCGCCGTGGCAGGGCAACGCCTACCAGCAACTGCTGCGGGTCGAGCCGCCGAAGGCCGGCAACTGGCTGGCGAACTACACCAACCCCGAGACACGCAGCTTCCAGGGCGCCGCCTGGTACACCGGCGAGAAGTTCGAGAAGCTGCCGTTCAAGAATTTCGCCGAACCGAAAGACCAGCTCAACGCCTCGATCAAGGGCGGCTGGGCGGCGATGCTGAAGCTGTACTTCGTCACTGCGTGGATTCCGCCGGCCGACCAGACCGAGCAGTACGTCACCCAGACGATCAACCCGGACAGCGCGCACCCGCGCTACCTGATCCGCACCGTCGGCCCCGCGCTCAGCGTGGCGCCGGGACAGAGCCTGACCAGCCAGTCGCGCCTGTATGTTGGCCCGAACAAGCAGGGCACGATGGACGCGATCGCGCCGGGGCTGGACCTCACCATCGACTACGGCATGTTCAAGATCATCGCCGTGCCGATGCACTGGGTGCTGTCGCAGTTCCACGCCGTCACCAGGAACTGGGGCGTGGCGATCATCCTGCTGGTGCTGTTGATCAAGGGCCTGAGCTGGAAGCTCACCGCCATCCAGTACCGCTCCAGCGCCCGCATGCGCAAGCTGCAGCCGCGCGTGCAGGCGCTCAAGGAGCGCTACGGCGACGACAAGCAGAAGATGCAGACGGCGATGATGGAGCTGTACAAGAAGGAGAAGGTCAACCCGATGGGCGGCTGCCTGCCGGTGCTGATCACCCTGCCGGTGTTCTACGGCCTGTTCTTCGTGCTCGAGTACAGCCTGGAACTGCGCCACGCGCCGTTCCTGTGGATTCCCGACCTGAGCGCGCCCGATCCGTTCTACATTCTGCCGATTATCTACGCACTGGTGATGCTGGGCACGCAGTGGCTGAACCCGGTCGCCGCGGGCATGGACCCGACCCAGGCGAAGATGATGAAGGTGATGCCGCTGCTGTTCACCGTGATGTTCGCGTTCTTCCCTGCCGGCCTGTGCCTGTACTACGCCGTCAACGGCATCGTCGGTCTCGGCCAGCAGTGGTGGATCACCCACCACGTCGATCGCGAGGACGCGGCCAAGCCCCAGGCCGCCTGATGAGTGACGCTGGCGCTCATCCCTGATCGCCAGGATCGAGTGAGCGGCCATTCGTGGCCGCACTTCCAGTAACAGCGGCCGCGCCGGGCAACCGCCGCGGCCGTCTTCGTTTAACCTGCCACGCATGAGCCAGAGCACCGACACCATCGCCGCCATCGCCAGCGCACCGGGCGCCGCCGGCGTGGGCGTGCTGCGCGTGTCGGGGCCCGCCGCGTCGGCGATCGCGCAAGCCCTGCTCGGCCGGCCGCCGCAACCGCGCCACGCCCACTTCGCCGCGTTCCGCGACGGTGCCGGCGAGTTGATCGACCGCGGCCTGCTGCTGCATTTCCCCGCCCCGGCCTCGTATACCGGCGAGCACGTGCTGGAACTGCAGGGCCATGGCAGCGCCGTGCTGCTCGACGCGCTGCTGCGTCGCGTGTGCGAACTCGGCGCGCGGCTGGCACGCCCCGGCGAGTTCACCGAGCGCGCGTTCCTGAACGGCAAGCTCGACCTGGCCCAGGCCGAAGCCGTCGCCGACCTGATCGCCGCCCGCTCGCAGGCCGGCGCGCGCGCGGCGCTGCAGTCGATGGAAGGCGTGTTCTCGCGCAAGGTCGACGCGCTGCTGCAATCGCTGATCGCGCTGCGCGTGCATATCGAGGCGGCGATCGACTTCCCCGAGGAGGAAATCGACTTCCTCGCCGACCCGGCGATCGCGGCACGACTCGAAAGACTGCGCGCCGAACTGGCTGAACTCCTGCGCGAGGCGCAACGCGGGCTGCGCCTGAACGATGGCCTCAAGGTGGCCATCGTGGGCCGCCCCAACGCCGGCAAGTCCAGCCTGCTCAACGCGCTGGCCGGCAGCGAGCGCGCCATCGTCACCCCGATCGCCGGCACCACCCGCGACGTGTTGCGCGAAAGCCTCAGCCTCGACGGCATCGCGCTGGAACTGGCCGACACCGCCGGCCTGCGCGACACCGACGACGAAGTCGAACGCGAAGGCGTGCGCCGCGCCCACGGCGAACTGCAGCGCGCCGACGTCGCCCTGCTGGTGACCACCGCTGCCGACTGCGCCGCCGACCTGGCCTTCTTTGACGCCTTGCCCGTCGGCGTCGAACGCATCGTGCTGATCAACAAGATCGACCTCGACCAGGCTCCCGCCCGCCACAGCCAGTGCGCAGGCATGCACTGGCTGTGGGCCTCGGCGAAAACCGGCGCCGGCCTCGACGCCCTGCGCGAGCACCTCAAGCGGCTGGCCGGCGCCGGCAGCGGCGAAGGCGCCTTCAGCGCGCGTCGTCGTCACGTGCTGGCGCTGCAGCAGGTCGGCGCGCTTCTCGATCGCACCGCCGCCATCCTCACCGGTAGCCGCGCCGGCGAACTCGCCGCCGAGGAACTGCGCCAGGCCCAGCACGCGCTCGGTGAAATCACCGGCAGCTACAGCAGCGACGATTTGCTGGGCGCGATCTTCGGCTCGTTCTGCATAGGCAAGTGATTCAGCCGGCCTGCTGCGCGAGAAAAGCATCCAGTTCCTGCAGCCCCGGCATGCCGCCCTGCGCGCCGAGCTTCGTCACCGACAGCGCGGCGGCGGCGCAGGCCTTGCGTACGGCGGTGGGCAGGCCTTCGTGCAGGAACACCGCCAGCGCGGCGTTGAAGGTGTCGCCGGCGCCGGTGCTGTCGACCACGTGGACCTTGAAGCCGGACTGGTGCAGCGGTTCGCCCTGTTCGCGGTACCAGGCGCCTTCGCCGCCGCGGGTGAGCACCACCGGACAGGGCGCGCGTTGCATCAACGTGCGGAAGTCTTCGTCGGGATCGGCGCCGAGCAGGATCGCCAGTTCGTGCTGGTTCGGAGTGACGTAGCGGGTGAGTTTCAGCCAGTCGGTGGGCAGCTTTTGCGCGGGCGCGGGGTTGAGGATCACCGGCACGCCGAGGCGGTGGCCCAGGCGCACGGTGGCTTCGACGGTGTCCAGCGGGATTTCCATCTGTACCAGCACGGCGTCGGCGCGCTCGATCAGCGCGTGTGCGTTGTCCACCTGCGCGGGGGTGACACGGGCGTTGGCACCCGGCACCACGATGATCTGGTTTTCCCCGCCGGCAACGGTGATCGAGGCGGTGCCGCTGGCGCTGTCGGCGAGGCGCGCGACGTGGTCCAGGTGGACGCCTTCGGTGGCGAGGCCGGCGCGCAATTGCTGGCCGAAGGCGTCATCACCGAGCGCACCGACCAGCGCCACCTCGGCGCCCAGTCGCGCCGCGGCCACCGCCTGGTTGGCACCCTTGCCGCCGGGCATGGTGAGGAAGCGCTCGCCGAGGATGGTCTCGCCCGGCCCGACGAAGCGCGGCGCCTGGGTGACCAGATCCATGTTGATGCTGCCGACGACGACGATGCGGCACATGTGTGCTCCCGGGCGGGTGGGCTTTCAGGACGTATCCGAAAGCTTACCCGTTGGCGTGGCGAGCCGGGTGCGACGGGAACCCCGCGAGCGGGCTCCTGCAAGGGCGTTTTTCTGGGAATCAGGGCGAGGGAGCGCGGCCGAAGCCGGCGTCGCCGCCGGGCAGCAGGGCCGGCGCAGGGCCGGCCACGGCGAGCAGGGACTGCGCGTAGCTGTCCTCGATGCTGACGGTGGAGACCTCGTCCCAGGCGAAGAACGAGGGTTCGCGCATCCACTCCGCGTCGGGGCTCAGCTCCTGCATGTTGAAGCCGTCTTCCTCGACGTCGATCAGGCGGCCGATGTAGCAGACCTCGGACTCGTCCTCGCTGTCCACGTGCACGCCGATCACCGGCGCCTGCGCACCGGCGGCCTGGATGACCTCGCGGATATTGTCCAGCGGGAAGCCGCGCGGCATCCGCGGCAGGATCTGCTTCAGCGCCAGCGCCTTCTCGAAGAACACGTGGTGCTTGTCCGGTGCCTCCAGCTCGCTGACGTCGCGGTGGCGCATCACGTACATGCCGTCGTAGGTGACGCCGTCGCCGACCACCCAGAGCAGGAAGAACTCGCGTCCCACGCCGCCCACGTAGCCGCAGAAGCTGCCGTGTTCAAGCTCCTCGCGCCACAACCGCACCAGCGTCTGTTTCTGTTGCGCCTCGCGCAACTGGGCGCGCTGGCCGGTGTTTTTCAGTTCAATAATGTTGCTCACGGCGCCTATTTTAGCAGATGGGGGTAACCGGCTTGTTCAGAGGATGTAGCGGCTGAGATCCTCGTTCCGGGCCAGGCTTCCAAGGTTTTTGTCTACATGTTCGGCGTCGATAAGGTATTTTTCACCGGACTTGTCCGCCGCCTCGAAGGAAATCTTTTCCAGCAGGCGCTCCATCACGGTGTGCAGCCGACGGGCGCCGATGTTCTCGGTGCGCTCGTTCACCTGGAACGCCACCTCGGCCAGCCGGTCGACGCCGGAGTCGGTGAACTCGATGCTGACGCCTTCGGTGCCGAGCAGGGCCACGTACTGCTTGGTCAACGCGTTCTGCGGCTCGCGCAGGATTCGCTTGAAGTCGTCCACGCTGAGTGCGGACAGTTCAACCCGGATCGGCAACCGCCCCTGCAGCTCGGGGATCAGGTCGGACGGCTTGGCCAGCGAGAACGCGCCGGAGGCGATGAACAGCATGTGGTCGGTCTTGATCGGGCCGTACTTGGTCGACACGGTGGAGCCCTCCACCAGCGGCAGCAGGTCGCGCTGCACGCCTTCGCGGCTGACCCCGGCGTGGCCGTGGTCGCCGCGCTGGGCGACCTTGTCGATCTCGTCGATGAAGACGATGCCGTTCTGCTCGGCAGCTTCCATCGCCTGGGCGCGGATTTCCTCGTCGTTGAGCAGCTTGCCGGCCTCCTCGTCGATCAGCAGCGGGCGCGCCAGCTTGATCGCCAGCTTGCGGTTCTGTGTCTTGGCCCCGCCCAGGTTCTGGAACATCTGGCGTAGCTGCGCGCCCATCTCCTCCATGCCCGGCGGCGACATGATCTCCACGCCCACGTTCATGGCGAAATCCAGCTCGATTTCGCGCTCGTCGAGCGCTCCTTCACGCAGTTGCTTGCGCAGCTTCTGGCGGGTGTCGCTGTCGATGGCGGGAGCGGCCGGTGCGTCGTGGCTCCAGTCGGTCGGCGGGGTCTGCCGGCGCGGCAGCAGTGCGTCCAGGATGCGGTCTTCGGCGCGATCCTCGGCCTGTGAACGCACGCGCTTGATCGCCTGCTCGCGGGTCAGCTTGTAGGCACCATCGGCCAGATCGCGGATGATCGATTCGACATCCTTGCCGACATAGCCCACCTCGGTGAACTTGGTCGCCTCGACCTTCACGAATGGCGCATTGGCCAGCGTGGCCAGCCGCCGCGCGATCTCGGTCTTGCCGACGCCGGTGGGCCCGATCATCAGGATGTTCTTCGGCGTGATCTCGTTGCGCATCTCGGCCGGCAGCTGCATGCGCCGCCAGCGGCTGCGCAGCGCCACCGCCACTGCACGCTTGGCGTCGTGCTGGCCGATGATGTAGCGGTCGAGTTCGTTGACGATTTCGCGGGGAGTGAGTTCGGACATGGGCTTCGCCGGGATTCGGGAGACGAGATTCGGTATTCGGAAGATCAGCGGGTGGCGCATGGGAGTGGGGCGGGTTTTTGCGAATCCCGAATCCCCCATCCCGAATCACAGCTCTTCGATCGACACGTTGTGGTTGGTGTAGATGCAGATGTCGCCGGCGATCTTCAGCGCCTTCTCGACGATGGTGCGCGCATCCAGTTCGGTGTTTTCGAGCAGGGCCATCGCCGCGGACTGCGCGAACGGTCCGCCGGAGCCGATCGCGATCAGGCCGTGTTCGGGTTCCACCACGTCGCCGTTGCCGGAGATCAGCAGCGAGGCCTCCTTGTCCGCCACGGCGAGCATCGCCTCGAGCCGGCCGAAGCGGCGGTCGGTGCGCCATTCCTTGGCCATCTCCACGGCGGCGCGGGTGAGGTTGCTGTTGTGCTTCTCGAGCTTCTGCTCGAACAGCTCGAACAGCGTGAACGCATCGGCGGTGGCGCCGGCGAAGCCGGCCACCACGTCGCCCGCCTTGCCCAGCCGGCGGACCTTGCGCGCATTGCCCTTCATCACCGTGTTGCCCAGCGTGACCTGGCCGTCGCTGCCGATCACGACGCGGCCTTCGCGGCGCACGCAGACGATGGTGGTGGCGTGAAACGATTCCATGGTGGTGTCTTGCTCCGGGGAGGAGCTGACTAGATAAGGATCGGCCCCGCCGATTGCAAGCGATGCGCCCGGCTTCAGCGCTGCAGGGCGTGCACGAATGGCGCCGCCGCCGCGGCGACCTGGACCGGGGTGAGGCCGGCCACGCACAGTGCCTCGTCGTGCTGGCCGCGCGGGCGATAACGCGTCAGGTTGTCCCGCGTGAACAAGCCCAGCGTGGGCACGCCGGCGGCGCAGGCCAGATGCATCACCCCGCAGTCGGCGCTGATGTAGCCGTCGCACTGCGCAAGCACCGCCGCCATCCGGCGCACGTTGCTGGAGTAGAAGGCGGGGAAGCGCGATTGCAGTTGCGACTGGCCGTGCGCCGGAAGCATTTCGATGAAGCACAGCTCCGGGTGGGCTGTCGTCAGCGCGTCGACCAGGGCCAGCCACCACTCGCTGCAAAGACGCTTGCTGCCGGTGGCATTGGGGAACAGCGCGATCACCCGGTGGTTGCCGTCCGGCTCGTGGCCAAGCAGGTCGAGCAGCAGCGCGCGGCCGCTCGCCCGCTCCTCTGCGCCCAGATGGATTCGCAGCGGCGGCCAGCTTTCTTCCTGTTCCGGGAAGGACAATCCCATCGCGCAGCGCAGCGCGTATACGCCATCCAGCGAAAAGTGGTCGGGTGCGTGAGCCAGCGCGGTTTTCCAGGCCGACCCGCCCTCACGCAATTCGCGCTTGCTGCCCGGCAGGCCGAGCAGATGGCGGGCGCCGCTCAGGAAGAGCAGCAGGCGACCGGAGCGCGAACCGCGGGTGCCGTCGATCGCCAGGTCGTAACGGGCGCGTCGCAGACGCAGCAGGGTGCGCAACAGCCGCAGCGGATGGTGGCCTGGCCGGCGGGTCAGTTGAAAGATGTGGCGAACCTGGCGAAATCCGGCGAACACCTCGTCGGCCGCTTCGCAGCCGGTGACCAGGTCGATCTCGGCACCGGGATAGCGCCGTTCCAGCTCGCTCAGCAGCGGAGTCAGCAGCAGCGCGTTGCCAAGCCGATGGTTGGGGCGCAGCAGCAGGATGCGGAAGACGTCGCGTCGCGGCAGCTCTCCCACCCCAAGCAGATGCCGGTGTGTCGGCCACGCGTCGCGCCCGACCACCGTGGGTGCGATGGCGGCAAGTGGCGTTTCCGAGGGGGTCACTGGCTGGCGCCTGGCAAGAAGTGTCGTGTTGCCATTGTGGCCATGGGAATCTTTCTGCGGGCTTTTGCGGCGGTTCGCCCGATGGCGGTCATTTGCGCCGCGCGCGCGGGTGCGCGGCGTCGTAGACCCGCGCCAGGTGCTGGAAGTCCAGGTGGGTGTAGATCTGGGTGGTGGCGATGTCGGCATGGCCGAGCAGCTCCTGCACCGCGCGCAGGTCGCCGGAGGATTCCAGCATGTGGCTGGCGAAAGTATGCCGCAGCAGGTGCGGGTGGATGTGCTTCGGAATGCCTTGCTGCAACGCCAGCTTGCTCATGCGCAGTTGTATCGTGCGCGGGTTGATCGGCGCGCCGCCGCGACCGCGGAAGATCGGGCTGTCCGCCGGCATGCCTTCCTCCGCGCCCAGCGCGCGCAGCGCGGCGAGGGCGTGGCGGCCGACCGGCACGATGCGGGTCTTGCTGCCCTTGCCGAGCACGCGCACTTCGCCCTCGTCGAGGTTGAGGTCGAGCCAGCGCAGGCCGCACAGCTCGGACAGGCGCAGGCCGCTGGAGTAGAACAGCTCCAGCATCGCGCGGTCGCGCAGCGCCAACCTGCCGCCGCTGTCGGTCTCCACCAGCGCGGCGGCCTCGTCGACGTCGAGCACCTGCGGCAGCTTGCGGCGTACCTTGGGGCCGCGCACGCCGAGCAGCGGATCACTGGCCAGTTGGCCCTCGCGGCTGAGCTGGCGGAACAGGCTGCGGCAGGACGACAGCAGGCGCTGCAGGCTCTTCGGCGCCAGCCCGCTGCGATGCTCGCCGGCCACGAACGTGCGCATCCGGTTCGCGTCCAGCGCGTCGAACGCCTCCAGTCGCTGCTCGTGCATGAAGCGCAGCAGCTTGGCCAGGTCGCGGCGGTAGCCGGCGACCGTGTGCGGCGAGGCATGGCGCTCGCCGGCGAGGCGGGCGAGCCATTGCTCGACCTGTTCGGCGGGCGTCATCGCCGGCTCAGGAGATATCCCGCGAGCGGGCCAGCGCGGCAGTGATGGTGGCCGAGATCATCTTCAGGAACAGCGTGCCCATGCCGGGCTGGAAGCGGTCCGGGTTGGTGCTGCCGATCGCCAGGATGCCGCAGTCGCCCAGGCGCATCATCGCGACCGAGCGGATCTGCCCGGCGTCGACGCCGAACAGGCGTTCGAGCTTCTCGGCGGACAGGCGGCCGGAGACCGGCTCGCCCTTGTGCAGGAATTCGCCGAACTCCGGCAGTGCGGCGGCGCCGCCGGGGATCTGCTGCAGCCATTCCGCACGCGGCAGCCGCGGCTCGTCGCCGAACAGCAGCAGGCGCACCTGCTCGGTATGGAAATCCGCGCTGAGCTTGGCGATCACCGTGCGCGCGGTCACCTCCATCGTGTTCGCGCGCAGCAGCGCCACGGTGAGCGCGTGCACGCGCTCCATCAGCTTCTCGTTCTCGGCGGCGATCGCGACCAGCTCGGCCAGCTGGCGTTCGAGTTCCGCATTCTTGTCGCGCAGGCTCTGCAGCTGGTACACCGCCAGCGAGGACACCGCGCCGCCCCGCTCGCGCGGCGGCATGGTCAGCTTGGCGGCCAGCTCCGGGTATTCGCTGAGGAACTCCGGATGGCGCTTCAGGTAGGCGGCGACCACGCGGGCCTGGGTGGCGTCGTCGAGCAGGGTGGCAGTCATGCGCGAAAATCCTCGAACCGTTGCGCGGTGCGCGAAGAAGGCGCGCCGTCCGGCCGGAGTGTGCGATGGACGCGGGCGCGCTTCAACCGCCGCGTCAGGCGCTGGTGGCCGGAACCGGCCATTCGCCCTCGAACGCGAACGCGGCCGGGCCGGTCATCCACAAGGTGTGGCCGGGGCCGGCCCAGTCGATGCGCAGCGTGCCGCCGGGCAACTCGACCGCCACCGTGGCATCGACCTCGCCGCGCCGGCGCAGCACCGCCATCGCGGCGCAGGCGCCGGTGCCGCAGGCCAGGGTCCAGCCGGCGCCGCGTTCGTGCACGCGCAGGCGCAGATGGCGGCGGTCCAGCCGCTGCACGAAGCCGGCGTTGGCGCCCTGGGCGAAGCGTGGGTGGCTGGTCAGCAGCGGGCCCAGCCGCGCCAGCACGGGGTCGGCGAGGTCGTCCACCGTGACCACCGCATGCGGGTTGCCCATCGACACCGCGCCGATGTCCAGTGTCTCGCCGGCCGCGTCGATCGCGTAGCGATCGGCTGCGGCGTCGGCCGCGAACGGGATCCGCCTGGGCTCGAACACCGGCTCGCCCATGTCCACGGCGACTTCGTGCGCGCCGAGCAGGCGCACCGTCACCGGACCGGACGGACTCTCGATCGCCACGTCCTTGCCGATCGCCAGCGCGCCGGCGCGGTGCAGCCACGCCGCCACGCAGCGCACGCCGTTGCCGCACTGGCCGGACGGCGAGCCGTCGGCGTTCCAGATGCCGTAGTAGAACGCGCCGTCCGGGCTGCGTGCCGGCTCAAGGCTGAGCAGCTGGTCGAAGCCCACGCCGGTATGGCGGTCGGCCAGCGCGCGGATCTGCGCCGCATCCAGCGGAAACGCGCGTTGCCGACAATCCAGCACGACGAAGTCGTTGCCGATGCCGTGCATCTTCGAGAAACGCAGCTGCATGGGCGGCTGCGGCTCAGTACTGGCCGGGCGCCGGTTCGTCGACGCTGGCCGGCAGCGCGGGCGCGGCCGGCTGTACCGTGGTCGACGCGGCGGCGGGCTGGCTCGGCAGCACCAGCGGCCCCTTGTTGCCGCAGCCGGCGAGCGTGGCGAGGGCGAGGCAGAGCGGCAGCAGCAAGAAGGATCGGCGCATGGTCGGGATTCCTGGGGACGGGTGCAGTATAGCGAGCCGCGCCGGCTCGGCCGCGGCATCGCCGCTATGATGCGCGCACGAATCGCACGACGCGGGGACGAGGTGACGACGATGGACTGGAGCGCGCTGCTGCGCATGCCGATGACCGTGCTGCTGGTGCTGGCGGCGGTGTTCGGGTTGATCACCCTGGTGCAGCTGGTGGCCCTGCGCCAGCGCCTGCACGGCGGCCGCCGGCTGGCCGCTGCCTGGCGTGCGCTGCTATGCGTGGCCGCCTTCGCGCTGACTCTGCTGCTGGCCGGCGCCGGCTGCGCTCTGCGCGGCTACCGGCTGCTCGGCAGCGAGGCGCCGGTGGTCGAGATCGACGCGCGCATCCTGTCGCCGCAGCGCTGGGCGCTCATCCTGAGCTGGCCTGACGGCAGCACGCGGCGGCTGCAGCTGGCTGGCGACGCCTGGCGCGTCGAGGCGATCGTGCTGAAGTGGAAGCTGCCCGCGCTGCTGGCCGGCGTGCCGCCGCTGTACCGGCTCGATCGGTTGTCCGGCCGCTACGACGACCCCGCGCAGGAGGCCGAGGCGCCGCGCACGGTGCTCGGCTTCGGCGAAGCCGGCGCGTTCGACCTGCTCAACCTGAAAAAGCAGTACCCGCGCTGGGTGCCGGAAATCGATACCGTCTACGGCAGCGGTGCGTTCCTGCCGCTGGTCGATGGCGGGCATTACGCGGTGAGCCTGATGCGCACCGGCGCGCTGGTGGCGCGGCCGGATGCCGCGACCGCGGAGAAAATCAGCCACCCGCTGGGGGGCTGAGGTAAGCCGACAGCGCCGGGCCCTGGCGCAGTTGCGCCCATTCGAGCTTCAGCCACGGCGTGAAGTGCTCCGGGCAGCGGGCGATCTCGCGATCGAGTGCGGCCGGCGCGACGAAGCGCCAGGCCTCGACTTCCGTGGCATTGGCACGCACCGGCTGCGTGCAGGTGCCGGCGTAGACCCAGCACAGTTCGTGTTCGGCGCCGAGGTCGCGGTAATCGGCCTGGTATTCGAACTTGAACAGGTAACGCAGCGGGCAGCGCATGCCCAGCTCCTGCTGCAGGCGTCGTTCGGTGGCCTGCTCCATGCTTTCGCCCTGGCGCGGGTGGCTGCAGCAGCTGTTGGCCCAGTAACCGGGCCACAGCCGCTTGCTGCGGCTGCGCTGCTGCAGCAGCAGCTCGCCGTGCCCGTTGAAGATGAACAGCGAGAAGGCGCGATGGCGCTGGCCGCGGCCATCGTGGGCGGCCGCCTTGCTGGCGTAGCCGACCGCGCGATCGTCGGCGTCGACCAGGATCAGCCGCTCGGCTTCGGAGGAGACCGTGGGGTGGCGTGGCGTCGCGTCAGCCAAAGGACACCTCCAGCGCCTGGTAGCCGGCGTCGCGCATCGCCCGGACCACGCGCGCGCCGCCGTCGGGGCACAGCGCGATCACCGCGCCGCCACCGCCGCCGCCGGTCAACTTGGCGCCCAGGGCGCCGTGCTCGCGTGCCAGCTGGACCAGTTCCTCGATCTCGCGGCTGGACACCTGCAGTGCGTTCAACTGACCCTGGCAGATGTTCATCAGTTCGCCGAGTTCGCCCAGGTCGTGGGCTTGCAGCGCGTCGAGCGCGTGCCGGGTCAGCACGTCGATTTCGTCGAAGATGCGTTCGTATCGCGCCGGATGCTGCCGCCACGCCTGACGCACGCGCGCCACCATCCTGGCGGTCAGGCTCTCGCTGCCGCTCAGGCCGATCACCAGCGGCAGCGGCTGTTTCAGCGCAAGCGGGCGGATCGTCGCCGGCTCGCCGCGCCGGTACAGCAGCGCCTCGCCGTGGGTGGCGACCGTGTTGTCGATGCCCGAGGGCGTGCCGTGGGCGATCGTCTCGCACTCGAAGGCGAGCGCGCAGACGCTGGCGTCGTCGAGGCCCAGCGCGCAGTGCCGGTCGAGTGCGCGGATCACCGCCACCGCCAGCGCCGCCGAGCCGCCCAGGCCCATCGCCCGGGGCATCTCCGGCGCCACCTGGATGCGCAGCGCGCGCCGGTCCAGGCCGAGACGCTGCAGCAGCAGCGTCAGGGACTGCAGGAACGAACCCGGGTGCGCCGGCTGCTGCGGCAGGCGTTGCTCGATGCCCCAGCGCGGGATCAGCAGCGTGGTGCCGTCGTGGGCGTCCTCCACGCGCGCGCGGATCGCCAGCGGCAACGGCGCGGCGATCGCGTGGCGGCCGTATACCACGGCGTGTTCGCCGAGCAGGATCACCTTGCCGTGGCCGGCCGCCCATTCCTGCGTGCCGGCCCGCGGGTGGCCGCTGGCAGCTTGCCCCGGCGCCGCCTGCCCGCCCAGCTCGGCCACGATCAGTTGCGCCTTCCACAGCTTGATCTCGCCGTCGGCCAGCAGGCGTTCCACCACCTGCTCGAACATCGGCGGCGTGGCGCCGGCCGCCAGCGCCACGCTGCGCGCGTGCAGGGTCATGTGGCCTTGCTGGATGCCGTCGGTGACCAGCGCCCGCAAGGCGGAGAAGTTCTGCGCGAGGCCGACGGCGGCCATCACCTCGGCGAGCTCGCGCGCACCGGGCGAACCCAGCAAACGATGGTTGATCGCCACCATCGGGTTGGCCTGCAGCGAACCGCCCACGGTGCCGACCTTGAGCGGCAGTTCGATGCTGCCGACCAGGTCGCCCTGCGCGTTGCGCGACCAGCGGGTCAGCGCGCGGTAGCCCTGGCCGCGCGCGGCGTAGGCGTGCACCGCCGCCTCCAGCGCGCGCCAGTCGTTGCCGGTGGCCAGCGCCACCGCGTCCACGCCGTTCATGACGCCCTTGTTGTGGGTCGCGGCGCGATACGGGTCGACCAGGGCCAGGTCGTTGGCCAGGATGATGCCGTCGCGCACCTGCCCGCCGTCGTGGCCCTTGCCGGCCAGCGCATGCGCCGGGATCACCGCGCTGGCGCGCACCAGCGCCCGGTCGGTCAGGTTGGACAGGATGCGCAGGCAGGCCTTGCCGCCGGTGATCGCCTCGGCCAACGGGGCCACGCCCTCGCACATCGTGTTGACCAGGTTGGCGCCCATCGCGTCGCAGGTGTCGACCAGCAGGTGCAGCACCAGCATGTCGGGGCCGCCGTCCGGCGCGGCGTGGATCAGCACCTCGACGTCCGCCACGCCGCCGCCGCGTGCGACCATGTTCGGGTGCAGGCTGTTGGCCAGGTTGATGATCTCGTCGCGCCGCTGCAGCAAGGCCGTGCGCGCCTTGCCCGAGTGGGCCAGGCCGGTCAGCTGGACCTGGCCGATCAGCAGGGGCCGGTCGCTCGCGGTGGTGAAGCCGCCGCAGCCTCGCACCAGTTTGGCGGCGGCGCTCAGCGCGGCCACGATCGACGGCTCCTCGACCACCAGCGGCACCACGTAGTCCTTGCCGTTGATCAGGAAATTCAGGCCCAGCCCGACCGGCAGCCCCATCACGCCGATGACGTTCTCGATCATCTTGTCGGCCTGCGCCGGCTCCAGCCGCTGCGCACCGCTGGTCAGCGCGCGGTGGTCGGCCTGCGTCAGCAGCCCGCGGCTGCGCAGCAGCTGCAGCCGCTCGGTCACCGCCAGCCGATGGAAGCCGGGCAGGCGGGCGGGATGCTCGGGCGCACTCGCCGCGCGATCGCACGGCGTGTCGTCGGCCGGGGTTGCGGCAGGCGAGTCGGCCTGGCCGGTTGCGGGTAACGAGTCCACGTGGGTTTTCCTGGATAGGTCGGACGAATCAGTGCGCCTGCACGCTGGCGGCGGCGGCCGGGTGCAGGTCGAGCACGGGAAAGCCGGCGGCGCTGGCGGCCCGCCGGAAGGCTTGCAGGCGCGCAGCGTCGGTGGCCAGCGTGATGCCGATGTCGCCGCCGCCGGCGCCGCAGGTCTTGTAGGCAACCCCCAGGCGCGCCGCCAGCGCGGCCAGCGCGCGGTGCTCGGGGCTGAAAATGTCCAGGCCGCTGGCCGCGCCCAGTCGCTCCAGCGCCTGGGCGCAAGCGGCGACCGCCTCGAGCAGCGCGGCCGCACTGGTTGCGCCGGCGGCGGCCGTGGCGCAGTCGCCGAGCTCGCGCATCGCCGCGGCGTGGCGCGCCGGCGCCTGCGCGCGCCAGGCGGCCAGCCGCTGCAGGAAGAGTCCGGTCGAGGCCGGCCGGCCAGTCCACACGCAGCACCACGCCAGCCCTTGCGGCCATGTCGCCGGCGCGATCCGCGGCTGCCCGTCGTGCAGCCGGTAGAGCAGCAGGCCGCCGGTCAGGCTGGCGGCGACGTCCAATCCGCTGCCGTAGCCATCCTGCGCCCGGCGGTGTGCCGCGAGCAGCGTGTCGAGGGACGGCACGCCGCGCCGGCCCAGCGTGCCGATCGCGCTGGCCAGCGCCACCGTCAGCGCCGCGCTGGAACCCAGGCCGAGCTTGCGCCGGCTATCGCTGCCGGCATGGAACGCGCGGGTGTCCAGGCTGGCGCGAAACGGCGGCGGCCGGTCCTCCGCGCCGAGCGTTTCCAGGATGGCGCCGACCAGCCGCAGCGGTGCGCTCGCCGCCGCATCCAGCGCCGGCCAGGCGATCCGCCCGGCCGCATCCAGCCGGCCGTGCGCGGCATCGATGCCGAGCCCGGGCGCCGTGATCTCGTAATCGCTGCCGTCGGTGTCTTCCAGCGTCACGCGTGCCTGCCGGTCGATCGCCAGGACCAGCGCGGGGGCGCCCTCCAGCACCGCGTACTCGCCGGCGATCACCAGCTTGCCCGGCGCCGTAGCCAGTACGCGCATCAGGGCGCCTCGCTGTCGTCGAGCCGCCGCGCACCTTCGCCCAGGCGGCTGCTCAGCACCTGGGCGACGCCGGGCAACTCGGCCAGCGCGGCGGCGACCCGGGGCGCCGCGTCCGGCGTGCAGACGGCCTTCACCTGGGCGCCGGCATCGACCGTGAAGAAGACCTGCTCGCCCGCGTCCTCGCGCAAGGCGCGAATGCGCTGCATGCAGTCGACGGTGGCGCCATTCCAGTACAGCAGCGGCGGCCGGCTGGACTGCATCACTGCATGCATCTTCAGGCAGTTGTGTTCGCTCAGCTCGGCCAGCGCGGCAAAGTCGCGCGCCTGCACCGCGCGCTGCGCGGCCGCCAGGTCCGTCGCCGCGCTGTCCACCCACGCCGGGTAGAACGGCGACGTGCGGCGGCTGCGCTCCATGCCGGCGCCCGAGCCGACGTGCTTGCGGCGGTCCGAGGTCACCGCGACGACCACCGCCAGCGGCCATGCGGCGGCGCCGAGCAGGGGTTGCGCGACCGCGTCCGCGCCGTCGTCGCGCTGGCCCGCGGCCATGCTGACGAAGCCGCCGAACAGCGAGCGCGCCGCCGAACCCGAACCCTGCCGGGCCAGCATGGACAGGGTCCGGCGATCCAGCGCGAGGCCGAGCGCGGCGTCGGCCGCCACCACCAGCGCCGCGAAGCCGGATGCCGAGGAAGCCAGTCCCGCCGCGGTGGGGAAATTGTTGCGTGTGTCGATTCGCGCGCGCTGCGCGGTGCCGGCGCGCCACCGCAGCAGATCCAGGCAGGCGCTGGCCCGGGCCAGCGTTGCCGGGTCCTCCGCCCCGTTCAGGCGCAGCTCGTCATGCCGCAGCGACGCATCGAACTCGACCCGGGTGCGCGTCCACAGCGCGTCCAGGGTGATCGACAGGGAGCCGGTGACCGGCAGGTTCAACCTCGTGTCGCGCTTGCCCCAGTATTTGACCAGGGCGATGTTCGGCTGTGCTTGCGCGGTGGCGGCCATCGGGGTTCCGTTGCGGAAGCGGCCGCACCGCCGGCACCGGACGGGTGCGTGCATCCGGAGCGGTCGGCAGCTGCCGCTTGCCGGCAGCGCGTGGCGCGCGGGAAACCGCGGCACGATCGCCGCGGCCCCGGCCAACCACGCCGCCGACATCCCCGCCATTGTGCCGGCGCCGGGCCTTGCGCGACCTGATGTACATCAGGCCGCGCAAGGCCGATCTGGCCCACCGTCGCGCGGGTCAGTCGAGCGTCTGCCCGTAGCGCCAGGCATCGGCGCCGTCTTCGTAGTAGCGCGCGTAGCGGCCGATGCGGCGGAAGCCGTGGCGTTCGTACAGCCGGATCGCGGCGGCGTTGTCGGTGCGCACTTCCAGTTTCAGTGCGCGCGAGCCGCGGCGCCGCGCGGCGTCGGCCACCGCGGCCAGCAGCGCGGCACCGACGCCCTGGCCGCGTGCCTCCGGCGCGGTGGCCAGCGAGTACAGGCGGGCCACCGCGCTGCGCTTGCGGAAGAACAGCACGGCGCTGCCGAGGAAAAGGTGATGGTTGGCGCTGGCCACCAGTACCAGTGCGGAGTCGCTGTCCAGGTGGCGGCGGTATTGCGCACGGCTCAGCCGGTCGCTGCTGAAGCTGCGTTGTTCCAGCGCGACCAGCTCGTCCAGGTCGGATGCGGCGGCGCGGCGCACGCGCGGGCCGCTGGTTGCCGACGGCAGGTCGGCCGGTCCCGCGGCGATGCGGCGGCCGTGGGCGGGGGATGGCGGGGGCAGGGCGGTCGGCACGCGCGGACTCTAGCAGGCAGCCGCGCCGATGCGGGCGATTCCGCCTTGCCGCGCCGCGCCGGTGCCGTTCACTCGCGCTTCAGCGCGTGCCCTTGTGCCGTGCCGGCGCTGTGCCAAACTGCGCGTTTTGCACGCCCTGCCCCACGCTGCGCCGGGGCAGGCCCGCCATCGCCGTATCGCCCGAGTGGTGCCATGACCCGTCTGGTCATCGTTGTCGAAAAAGCTTCCGACTGGAGTTCGTACTACCCGTCCGTCGACGTGATGAGCGCGATGGACTATCTGCGCAAGCCGGTCGGCGGCGACGACGAACGCACCCACGTGATCAACCTGTGCCGCAGCTACAAGTACCTGGGCACCGGCTACTACGTGTCGCTGCTGGCCGAGGCGCGCGGGCACAAGGTGATGCCGTCGGTGCGCACGGTGAACGACCTGCGCCGGCGCTCGCTGTACGGCCTGGACATCGACGACCTCAACCAGAAGCTCACCCACTTCCTGCCGGCCGGCGGCCGCGACACCACCGATTTCGGCACCCTGGTCTATTTTGGCGAGACGGCCTACCCGGCGCTGCAGGACCTGGCCCGGCAGGTGTTCGAAATGTTCCCCTGCCCGCTGCTGCGCATCGAGTTCGAGCGCGACCGCGTGTGGCAGGTCAGCTCGATCAAGCCGGTCGGCCTGCACACCCTGGTCGACACCCAGGAGGACGCGTTCGCCGAGGAGCTCGACCGCTTCTCGCGCAAGCTATGGCGCAAGCCGCGCGCGCGGCGCCAGTTCCGCTACGACCTGGCGATGCTGGTCGACCCGAAGGAGCAGATGCCACCGTCGAACAAGAAGGCGCTGAAGTCCTTCGTCGCCGCCGGCAGGGAGCTCGGCATCGAGGTCGACCCGATCGGCAAGAACGACTACCAGCGCCTGGCCGAATACGACGGCCTGTTTATCCGCGAGACCACCGCGTCCGACAACCACACCTACCGCTTCGCCCACCGCGCCGAGAAGGAAGGCATGGTGGTGATCGACGACCCCAGCTCGATCCTGCGCTGCACCAACAAGATCTACCTCAACGACCTGATGGTCTCGCGCAAGCTGGCTGTCCCCCGTACGGAAATCCTCTACCGCGACGACAGCAAGGGCATGAAGGAAGTGGTGGCCCGGCTCGGCTTCCCGCTGGTGCTGAAGATCCCGGACGGCTCGTTCTCGCGCGGCGTGGTCAAGGTCGAGGACGAGGACGCGCTGGCACACGCGGCCAGCGGCCTGTTCCAGCACAGTGCGCTGCTGCTGGCGCAGGAATACGTCTACACCGAGTTCGACTGGCGCATCGGCGTGCTCAATCGCGAGCCGATCTACGCCTGCAAATACTACATGTCGCGCGGCCACTGGCAGATCTACAACCACGGTGCCAAGGGCACGGCAAAATCCGGCGGCTTCGAGACCATCGCGCTGAAGGAGGCGCCGGCGGCGGTGGTCAAGCTGGCGCTGAAGGCGACCCAGCCGATCGGCGACGGTCTCTACGGTGTCGACCTGAAGCAGGTCGGCAGCAAGCCGGTGGTGATCGAGGTGAACGACAACCCGTCGATCGACGCCGGCGTCGAGGACGCCTACCTCGGCGAGGAGCTGTATCTGCGCGTGATGCGGGAGTTCCTGCGCCGGATGGAGCGCAAGCGCCAGGGTGACGGCGTCCGCTGACGGAGCGGTTTCCCGGCCGCCTCAGTGCCAGGCTGCGCCGCGGACCGTGCGCCGGCGTGGCCGGCACAGCGCCAGCAGCTGCCGCGGCCAGGAGGGTTCCAGCGCCAGCAGCACGACCAGCGGTGCCCCCAGCAGCCAGAACGCCGGCGTCCAGCCGAGCAGCATGGTGTGCGCCGGCACCAGCGTGCTCAGCAGCAACGTGCCGCCACCGAGCAGCCACAGTGCGGCGGCGCCGAGCAGGCGCTGGTGGTGCGGCGAAGGCAGGACTTGCGGGCGCATGGGAGTTTTCCACCGGAAGGTGGCCGCAAGGTGCCGCGCCCCCATCTCACCGGCTGCGACGTGCAGAAAATCCGCCTTGTAGAATGGTGGCCGGACCTTCCTCGGGGATCTTCATGCCAGTCGCCCAGTTCGCCGTGTTCGGCCATCCGATCGCGCACAGCCTGTCGCCGACCATCCACCAGGCCTTCGCGCGACAGTTCGAGATCGAGCTGACGTACCGTGCGATCGACGTGGAACCGGCCGGGTTTGCCGCGGCGGTGCGACGCTTCTTCGCCGACGGCGGCCGCGGCGCCAACGTCACCCTGCCGCACAAGGCCGCCGCCTTCGCGCTGGCGGACGAACGCAGCGTGGCGGCCACCCGCGCCGGCAGCGCGAACGTGCTGGCCGCGCTGGTCGCCGGCCGGCTGGCCGCGCACAACACCGATGGCGACGGCCTGGTGCGCGACCTCACCGAGCGCCACGGGCTGGATCTGCGCGGCCACACCGCGCTGCTGCTGGGCGCCGGCGGTGCCGCGCACGGCGTGGCGTGGAACCTGCTGGACGCCGGCGTGGCGACGTTGACCATCGTCAGCCGCACCGCCACGTCGGCCGACGCGCTGGCCGACGCGATCGGCGAGCCGGCGCGTGCGCACACCCGCTACTGGTCCGACCTGGCCGGCATCGGCAGCTACGACCTGATCGTCAACGCCACCTCGGCCGGCGTGCTGGGCGTGTCGCTGCAGTTGCCGCCCTCGCTGGTCGGCGCACGCGCGCTGTGCTACGACCTTTCCTATGGCACCGCCGCCAGCAGCTTCCTGAGCTGGGCGACGGCGGCGGGCGCACGTTACGCGTTCGACGGCCTCGGCATGCTGGTGGAAACCGCGGCCGATGCGTTCGCGCTGTGGCATGGCCGGCGCCCGGATACCGAGCCGGTGTACCAGGCGCTGCGCCGGCAGTCCGCGTGAACGCGCTGGCTTGTCGCGCCGGCTGCGGCGCCTGCTGCATCGCCCCCTCGATCAGTTCGCCGATCCCCGGCATGCCCGATGGCAAGCCGGCCGGCGTGCGCTGCGTGCAGCTCACCGACGACCACCGCTGCGCGATCTTCGGTCGCCCCGAGCGGCCCGCGGTTTGCCGCCGCCTGGGTGCAGAGCCGGCGATGTGCGGCGCGGATCGCGCCCATGCGCTGGCCTGGCTGGCGCAGCTGGAAGCGGCTACGGCCGCGCGCTGAGACGGTGCCGCCACGCGGCTGAAACATGGCCCGGCGATGATGGCGGCATCCGCCGGGAGCGTGTCGATGACGCGGGCTCCAGCGTGCGGGACCGGTTTGCGCAGCAGGTGTCATGCCCCGTTTTCTTCCCGTCGTATCGCACCGATACGCGATCACGCTTGTCTGTCTGCTCCTGCTGGCCGGCGTCGGCGGCGTCTTCTGGTACACCCGGGCGACGACGAACGCCACGTTGAATGTGGCCGCACCCGCCGCGGCGGGTGCCGCAGGGGCGCCAGGCGACGACGCGCAAAGCGGCAGCGCGATCCTGCTCGGCCTGGCCCGCGACGCGATGCACGACGGGCGGCTGGTTGCGCCGGCCGGCAGCAATGCCTTCGAGTTCTACCTCAGCGTGCTGCAGCTGGAGCCGGACAACAAGACCGCCAACGAGGCCCTGCGCGAATCGTTCCCGCGAGCCTCGGAGGAGATCGAGCGCACCATCAACCAGAAGGGGCTGGACGAAGCGCGCCGCGAGATCGACCTGCTGCGCGAGTTCGACCGCGACAACTTCACCCTCGCCCTGCTCGGCGGCAAACTTTCCGCCGCGCGCAACATCGAGGCGCGGCAGCACGAGGCGGAAGCCGAGCGTATCCGCCAGGCGAACGCCGCGCGCGGCGCGGCGCTGTGACACCGCCTCAGGCGGACGCCAGGTAGGCGTCCTTCAGGCGCACGTAGTGATCGGCGGAATAGTGCAGCTGCTCGATCTGGCGGTCGCTGAGCAGGCGCACGAACTTTGCCGGGTTGCCCAGCCACAGCTCGCGCTCGCCGACCACCTTGCCCGGCGGCACCAGCGCGCCGGCGCCGACGAAGCCGTGCTTCATCACCACCGCGCCATCCAGCACGCTGGCGTGCATGCCGATCAGGCAGTAGTCGCCGATCGTGCAGGCATGCACCACCGCGGCATGGCCGACGGTGACGCCCTCGCCGATCAGGCACGGGTAGCCCGGGCCGTATGGGCCGGCGTGGGCGACGTGCACGATCGCGCCGTCCTGGATGCTGGTCTTCGCACCGACACGGATATGGTTGACGTCGCCGCGCAGCACCGCGCCGGGCCAGATCGAGACGTCGTCGCCGAGCGCCACGTCGCCGATCACGCTGGCGGCGGGGTCGAGGTAGACGCGCTGGCCGAGGCGGGGCGCGATGCCCTTGAAGCTGCGCAGGGGATTCATCCGGGCATTCTAGCGGCGCCGTCACGCCGCCGCGCTTGATTTCGGCTGGCGGGGTCGCCACGCTGGCGGCTTCGCAAAGGAGCGTCCATGAGTCACCCCAACCCGCTGCTGGCCGACGACACGCTGCCGGCGTTCGCGCAGATCCTTCCCGAACACGTCGAGCCGGCGATCGACGCCCTCCTGGCCGACTATCGCGCCGGCATCGACGCGCTGGTCGCGCCCGGCGCGCCGCGCGATTTCGGCCACGTGATGCTGACCCAGGAGCGGCTGGAGCAGCGCTTGGCGCGGGCCTGGGCGCCGGTGTCGCACCTGCATGCGGTGGCCGACAGCGAAGCCTTGCGCAAGGTCTACGGGCCGGCCGAGGAGAAGCTCACCGAGCACGCGATCGAGCTGGGCCAGAACCGCGAGCTGTACGCCGCGGTGCAGGCGCTGGCCGCGGCGGCGGATTTCGCCGCGCTGCCGCGGCCCGAGCGCGCGCTGGTCGAACATGCGCTGCGCGATTTCCGCTTGTCCGGCGTGGCGCTGGAGGAGCCGGCGCGTTCGCGCTTCCGCGCGATCGGGGTCGAGCTGAGCCGCCTTTCCACCGAATTCTCCAATGCCGTGCTGGATGCCAGCGAGGCGTGGCACGAACACGTCACCGACGAGCGCGACCTTGCCGGCGTGCCCGACTCCGGCCGCGCGGTGCTGCGCCAATACGCGGAGGACCAGCAGCTGGACGGCTATCTGGTCACCCTGAAGCAGCCCAGCGTGCAGGCCGTGCTGACCTATGCCGACAACCGCGGCCTGCGCGAGCGGGTGTACTGGGCCTACCAGACGCGCGCCTCCGACCAGGGGCCGGACGCGGGCAAGTTCGACAACGGCGCGCGCATCGAGCGGATCATGGCGCTGCGGCACGAGGCGGCGCAGCTGCTCGGCTTCGCCAACGCGGCGGAGGAATCGCTGGCGACCAAGATGGCCGCCTCGCCGGCCGAGGTGCTGGAATTCCTGCACGACCTGGCCGCGCGCGCGAAACCGGTGGCGCAGCGCGAGCTGGCGCGGCTGCGCGAGTTCGCCAGCACCGAGCTGAAACTCGACAACCTCGAATCGTGGGACGTCGGCTACGCCGCGGAGAAGCTGCGCCAGCGCGACTACGCGCTGGACGAGGAACAGCTGAAGCCGTACTTCCCGCTGCCGGCGGTGATCGACGGCCTGTTCGGCCTCGCCGAAAAACTCTACGGCATCACCCTCGCCGTGCGCGAGGGCGTCGACGTGTGGCATCCCGGGGTGCGCTACTACGACGTGCGCGACGCCGCCGGCCGCGTGTTCGCCGGTGTCTACGTGGATCTCTACGCACGCAACGGCAAGCGCGGCGGCGCGTGGATGGACGTCTGCCGCGCGCGCTTCGACGATGGTGAGCACATGCAGCTGCCGGTGGCGTTCCTCACCTGCAACTTCGCGCCACCCACCGAGGGCAAGCCGGCCCTGCTCACCCATGACGACGTGCTGACCCTGTTCCACGAATTCGGCCACGGCCTGCACCACCTGCTCACCGAGATTGCGCTGCCCTCGATCGGCGGCATCGACGGCGTGGAATGGGACGCGGTGGAGCTGCCCAGCCAATTCATGGAGAACTTCGGCTGGAACCGCGAGGCGCTGGACCTGTTCGCGCGCCACTGGCAGACCGGCGAACGGCTGCCCGACGAACTGTTCGAACGCATGCTGGCGGCGCGGCACTTCCACGCCGGCCTGTTCCTGGTGCGCCAGCTGGAATTCGCGCTGTTCGATTTCCTGCTGCACCTGGAGTACGACCCGGCGCAGGGTGCGCGCGCGCTGGCCGTGCTGGAAGACGTGCGCAAGCAGGTCGCGGTGCTGCACCCGCCAGCGTGGCAGCGCTTCCCGCACGGCTTCAGCCACATCTTCGCCGGCGGCTACGCGGCCGGTTACTACAGCTACCTGTGGGCCGAACTGCTCAGTGCCGACGCGTTCGGTGCGTTCGAGCAGCGCGCGGCAGAAGGTGGCAGCGTGATCGACCGCGCCACCGGCGAGCGCTTCCGCCACGAGTTTCTTGCCGTTGGCGCCAGCCGCCCGGCGCTGGAAAGTTTCGTCGCCTTCCGCGGCCGCAAGCCGGAACCGGAGGCGTTGCTGCGCAGCCACGGGCTGGCCTGAACACCATCGCCGGCCCGTTCACGGGAGCCCGTCAGCGGGCTCCCGTGAAGCAAAAAAAACCCGCCGAAGCGGGCTTTTTTTCAGGGGTTTGGAGTCCGTGGGACTTCAGACCGCCTGGACTTCCTCAGCCTGCAGGCCTTTCTGGCCCTTGGTGACGATGAACGTGACGCGCTGACCTTCCTGCAGGGACTTGAAGCCCGTGCCCTGGATCGCGCGGAAATGCACGAACAGGTCATCACCGCTTTCCGGGGTGATGAAGCCAAAACCCTTGGCGTCGTTGAACCACTTGACTGTACCGCTCTGACGATCCGACATGTAACTTTACCTTTGAAGCATGGAAGTGTTTGCGTCCGGGTGCGCAAGGCACGGGCCGCAAAAGAAGCAAAAATAGGAGTTTCCTCGGATTCTTGCTCGGACAGCATACACTGGAACAAGCGTTCCGGGGGGTTTTTCACCGCCTCCGTTCATCTTGGCTCGCCGCCCGGTCAAACCTGCCCGCACCGCGGGGGCCAGCGGCGCATCCCGTACAATGGCGCCATGAAGATCGCCTCGTGGAACGTCAACTCGCTGAAGGTGCGCCTGCCGCAGCTGACCCAGTGGCTGGCCGACACGCGGCCGGACGTGGTGGCGCTGCAGGAAACCAAGCTGGAGGACGCGAAGTTTCCGGTGGACGAGCTGGCGGCGGCGGGCTATCGGGCGGTGTATTCGGGCCAGAAGACCTACAACGGGGTGGCGATCCTGGCCCGCGACGGCGTCCATGACGACTTTGGCGAGGTGGTCACCGACATTCCCGGCCTGCATGATCCGCAGCGACGGATCCTCGCCGCCAGCGTCGGCGACCCCGCCTCGGGTCCGCGGCAGACGCTGCGCGTGGTGAATCTCTATGTGGTCAACGGCAAGGCGGTCGGCGACGAGAAGTACGCGTACAAGCTGGACTGGCTGGCCAAGGTGCGCGAGTTCCTGGCGCATGAGCTGGAACGCCACCCGAACCTGGTCGTGCTGGGAGACTTCAACATCTGCCCGGACGACCGCGACGTCTACGACCCGGTGGCCTGGGGCGAGGACATCCTGTGCTCGCCGCCGGAGCGCGCCGCGCTGAAGGCGATCACCGACCTCGGCCTGCACGACAGCTTCCGGCTGTTCCAGGCGGAGCCCGGGCACTACAGCTGGTGGGATTACCGGCAGGCCGCGTTCCGCCGCAACATGGGCCTGCGCATCGATCTGATCCTGATCGGCGATGCCCTGAAATCCGCCGCCACCGCGGCGGCGATCGACCGTGAGCCGCGCCGCTGGGAACGCCCCTCGGACCACACGCCGGTGACGCTGGACCTGGATCTCCGAACGACATGACTGCAAAAAGCGAATGGCCCAGCTCGCTGGACGACAACGAGCTGGATGAACTGGACCGCTACCTGCGCGCGCACACCGGCGAAGGCGACCTGCTGCTGGACGGCGTGCACGGCCTGCTCTCGGCGCTGGCAGTCGGCCCGCTGCTGGTGCTGCCGGACGAGTGGCTGCCCGAGGTGCTGCACGAGCCGTTCACCGACGAGGACGAAGGCAACCGGGTGCTGGCGCTGCTGGCCAAGCTCAACGATTCGATCGTCGCCGAGCTCGAGGTCGACGCCTACGAGCCGATCCTCGGCGAGGTCGAGCTGGAGGGCGGCCCGATGCTGTCCGCCGCCGGCTGGTGCGAAGGTTTCAGCCGCGGCATCGACCTGCGCGCCGGGCTGTGGGAGAGCCGGCTGGCCGAGGATCCGCAGCTGATGGAACTGCTCGGCCCGGTGATGGCGCTGGCGGTGGACGAAGGCATCCTCAGCGCCGACGCCGAGTTCGAGAAGCTCAGCGACGACGAATACGACGAATGCCTGGCCCAGGTGCCGGCCGTGCTCGGCGCGGTGAACCAGTATTGGCAGGCCAAGCCCGCCACCGAGGCGGAAGTCGAGGCGATGGTGCTGCAGCAGCGTCCAGCCGACGACGACAGTTCGCCACCGCGCCAGCGCAGCGGTCACTGGGTGCATTGAGGGCCGGAAATCGGATTCGGGAACCGGAGCAAACCATCGCCCGCAAGCGGGCTCCTGCAGCACCCGCGAGGTCATTCGTGACGGAACTCGGCTTGTATACCCCGCTCAACACGTTGAAGCCGGTCGCCGCCGACATCTGGATCGTCGACGGTCCGGTGGTGGCGATGGCGGCGCTGGGCCTGCGCATGCCGTTCCCTACCCGCATGACGGTGGTGCGGTTGCCTGACGGCGGGCTGTGGTGCCACTCGCCGATCGTGCCCGACGCGGACCTGTTCGAGGCGATCGATGCGCTCGGCCCGGTGCACCACCTGGTGTCGCCCAACCTGCTTCATTACGCCCACATCGCCGCGTGGAAGCGGCGCTATCCGCACGCCACGGCGTGGGCTTCGCCCGGGGTGCGCCAGCGCGCGGCCAGCCAGCGGATTGAGGTGCATTTCGACGCCGATCTGGACGACGCGCCGCCACCAGACTGGGCCGGCAGCATCGAGCAGCTGCGCTTCCGCGGCAGTCGCGTCATGCAGGAGTTCGTGTTCCTGCATGGCACCAGCGGTACGCTGATCCTCACCGACCTGATCGAGAATTTTGAACTCGCCAGGCTGCACGGCCCGATGCGCTGGCTGGCCCGGCTGGGTGGCGTACTGGATCCCGATGGCAAGGCGCCATCGGACATGCGCCTGACCTTTCTGGGCCGCAAACGCCAGGCGCGCGCTTGCCTGGCACGGATGCTGGCGTGGCGGCCGCAGCGCGTGGTGCTGGCGCACGGGCGCTGGTTTCCGGACCACGCCATGGCCGAGTTGCGCCGGGCCTTTCGCTGGCTCGACTGAGCCGGTGTCGCGCCAGCGGAACGATCCGTTCCGGTGACGCCGCTTGGATTGGAGCGCAAACAGGACCATCTTGGCGGGCATGTCTTCCCAGCCGGAGCACCCCATGAGCGACCGCCACATCACCCGCCGCATCCGTGGCATGGACACGTCCGATGGTGCCGGCGTGAAGTTGAAGCGCGTGATCGGCCAGCCGGGACTGGACATGCTCGACCCGTTCCTGCTGCTGGACGAGTTCCACTCCGACAGCGCCGACGACTACATCGCCGGCTTCCCCGAGCACCCGCATCGCGGCTTCGAGACGGTCACCTACATGCTGGCCGGCCACATGCAGCACGGCGACAACCACGGCAACCGCGGCGATCTGGTGGCCGGCAGCGTGCAGTGGATGACCGCCGGCCGCGGCATCCTGCACTCGGAGATGCCGCAGCAGGAGAACGGCCTGATGTGGGGCTTCCAGCTGTGGGTGAACCTGCCGGCGAAGGACAAGATGACCGCGCCGCGCTACCAGGACATCGGCCCCGAGCGCATCCCGCTGGTGCGCCCGGCTGCGGGCGTGGAAGTGAAGGTGATCGCCGGCACGCTGGCCGGCGCCATCGGCCCGGTCGAGGGCATCGCCACCGCGCCGGTGTACCTGGACGTCAGCCTGCAGCCGGGCGCGCAGTACACCCTGGAGCTGCCGGCCGGGCATCACGGCTTCGCCTACGTGTTCGAGGGCGAGTCGGCCCTGGTCGGTGGCGAGCAGCTGCGCCGCAGCGAGCTGGGCGTGCTGTCCGAAGGCGAGCAACTGCAACTGGCGGGTGCCGACAAGCCGTCGCGCCTGCTGGTGGTCGCCGGCCAGCCGCTGAACGAACAGGTCACCCGCTACGGCCCGTTCGTGATGAACACGCCCGAGCAGATCCACCAGGCGATCGCCGACTTCCGCGCCGGCAAGTTCTGATAAAGCAACACGCCTCTCGCGATGCCCCCTCTCCCTCCGGGAGAGGGGGCATGCAAGGAGCGCTTTGCTCCATTGGAACGGTTCAGCCCTTCACGCTGCCCAGCAGCAGGCCCTGCAGGTAATGGCGCTGCAGGGCCAGGAACAGCGCCAGCACCGGCAGCACGGTGACCACCGAGCCGGCCATCATCAGCTCGCTGTCCTGCGCGTGCTCGCGCGCCAGCGAGGCCAGCCCGATCGGCAGCGTGTAGTGCTCCTGCCCGGTCAGCGCGATCAGCGGCCACATGAAGTCGTTCCAGGCGGCGAGAAAAGTGAAGATCGCCAGCGTCACGATGATCGGCTTCAAGAGCGGCAGCACGATCCGCGTGAAAATGTGCCACTCGCCGGCGCCGTCGATGCGCGCGGCCTCCAGCAGTTCGTCGGGGATGCCGCGCGCGTACTGGCGCACCAGGAAGATGCCGAACACGCTGGCCAGCGCCGGCGCCACCACGCCGGCGTAGCTGTTGACCAGGCCCATGTATTTCAGCAGCAGGAACAGCGGCAGCATCGCCACCTGCGCCGGGATCACCAGCGCGCCGAGCAGCGCGCGGAACAATCGTTCGCGCCCGGCGAAGCGCAGCTTGGCGAAGGCGTAGCCGGCCATCAGGTTGAAGACCAGCGACAGTGCGGTGACCGCACCGGCCACCAGCACGCTGTTGAGCAGGTAGCGGCCCATGCCGGCGCGCACGAACAGCTCGCGGTAGTTGCCGAGCGTGGCATGCGCCGGCAGCAGCGGCGGCGGCAGCGCGCTGGCCTCGCCCGGTGCCATGAACGACACCGACAGCATCCACAGCAGCGGGAACAGCGCGACCACCGCGCCGCCGATCAGCAGGCCGTTGATGATCGCCTTCATCAGTCGTCGCGGACTCATGCCGGCCCTCCATCAGGATGCTCGCCGCGTCGCGACAGTTTCAGCATCAGCACGGTCGCCGCGAACATGAGCAGGAACAGCAGGAACGCCACCGCCGAGGCGGAGCCTAGGTTCCACCACTTGAAGCCGTCGTCGTACATCAGGTACAGCACGCTCACCGTGCTCTGCAGCGGGCCGCCCTCGGTCATCACGTAGGGCTCGGCGAACAGCTGGAAGTAGCCCGACACGGTAAGGATCGCCACCATCAGCAGGGTCGGTTTCAGCATCGGCAGGGTGATGTGGCGGAACTGCCGCCAGCTTGATGCGCCGTCGATGCGCGCGGCTTCGTACAGCTCCGGCGGGATCGCCTGCAGCCCGGCCAGGAAGATGATCATGTTGTAGCCGAAGTTCTTCCACACCGCGAACGCGATGATGGTCGGCATCGCCCAGTGCGGATCGCCCAGCCAGTCGATCGGGTGGATGCCGAGCAGGTCCAGCAGATGGTTCGCCATGCCGTACCTGGTGTTGAACAGGTAGCGCCAGATCACCGCCACCGCCACCACCGTGGTCACCACCGGGGCGAACAGCGCGGTGCGGAACAGCGCCTTGCAGCGCGCCAGCGGCGAGTTCAGCAGCAGCGCCGCACCCAGCGAGGCGCCCATCGACAGCGGCACGCCCACCGCCACGAAATACACGGTGTGGCCCAGCGCCGACCAGAACAGCGGCCGCTGCAGCAGCGCCCAGTAGTTGCCGAAGCCCACGAAGCGCAGGTTGCGCAGGTCGGCCAGCGCGTAGAGGTCGTAGTCGGTGAGGCTGAGCACCAGCGCGGCCAGCACCGGCAGCAGGAAAAACACGCCCAGCACGACCAGTGCCGGGGCGAGGAACAGCCAGGCGCTGCGCGGCGGCTTCACGGCGTGCGCTCGTGTGCGTGGTCGAGCACCCAGCGGCGCTTGGCCAGGATCGCGTCGGCGCGTCGATCGATCTCGGCCGCGGCCTGGTCGATGCTCAGCCGGCCGGCGATCGCCTCGGCGGCGACCAGCTGCATCTCGTTGGCGATGCGCTCCCACTCCGGCACCGGCGGGGCTGGCCGCACCTGTTCCAGCTGCTCGCGGAACGCGCGCAGTTTCGGATCGTCGCGCAGCGCACGGTCCTCCCACGAGCTGCGCCGCGGCGGCAGGTCGCCGAGCAGCTCGTAGAAGCGCTGCTGCACCGCCGGCTGCGACAGGTACTCGATCAGCTGCCAGGCGGCGTCCTTGTGCTTCGAGGCGCGGAAGATCACCAGGCTGGAGCCGCCGGCCACACCGATGCCGGCGCCGTCGGGGCCGGGCAGCGGCGCGGTGGCCCAGTCGTCCTGCTGCGATGCCGGGAGGCGCGAGCGGAATTCGCCGAGGTTCCACGGCCCGGACAGGTAGAACGCGTACACGCCGCGGCCGAATTCCGTCCACGGGTTGCCGGCCTCCACGTTGGTGATCGCCGGCGCCTGCTGCAGCTTGAACGTGTCGACGTAGAAGCTCAGCGCGCGCTTGAAGCCGGCGCTCTCGAAGTTGCCGTAGCGGCCGCCGTCGCGCAGCAGCGGTTCACTCTGCTGCAGCGCCAGCGACATCAGCTGCTCGTACTCGTTGGTCGGCAGCAGGATGCCGTAGCGGTGCCGCGCCGGCTCGCTCAGCGCGGCGAGCTGGCGCCGCCACTCGGCCCAGTTGCGCGGCGGCGCGGCGAAGCCGGCGGCCGCAAGCAGATCCTTGCGGTAGAACAGCAGCCGCGTGTCGACGTACCACGGCACACCGTACAAGGTGCCGTCGATCACGTTGGTGGCCCAGATGCTGGCGAAGTAGTCGCGCGGTTGCACCACAGCCGAGGCGTCCACGCGTGCCTGCAGCGGTTCCAGTGCCTGCAGCGCGGCCAGCTCGGGCAGCCAGGTGTTGCCGAGCTGGCTGAGGTCCGGCGTGGAGTTGCCGGCGAACGCGGTGAGCAGCTTCTGGTGCGCCGCGGTCAGCGGCAGCTGCTGCACTTTCACCGTGATGCCCGGGTGCGCGCGCTCGAACGCCGGCAGCAGCTGGGCGATCGCCTCGCCCTCGCGGCCGATGGTCCAGAAGGTGAGTTCGTGTCCCGCCGGTGCCGGTGAACAGCCGCCCAGCAGCACGCTGCCCGCGGCGATCGCGGCCAGCCACCGACCGCGCCACGGCCGCCGCGGGCGCCCGCCCGGTTTCATTTTTCCGCGGCCCCCGCGTCCAGCCAGCCGCCGGCGAAGCCGGCGCGTTGGAGTCCCCGGCGGATGTACGGATTCTTCTTCATCACGTTCCACACGAAGTCGCTGCGCCAGTTCTCGATCATCAACACGATCGGACCCTGATCGATGCCCAGGTACACCGTGTCGACCCAGCCCATCGGCAGCAGTTTGCCGGTACGCAGTGGAGTCTGCACGTGGAAGCTGGGGTTGAACGCGTCGACGAAGCCGTACTCGCCGTAGATGGCCTTGCCGTAGCGGCGCTTCATTTCTTCCAGCGCCGGGATCACCAGCTCCGGCGCGAACGCGATCGAGCCGGCGGCGGCGGTCGGCGCGATGGTGCCGTCGTCGACCAGGTAGCCGAGTCCGGCGCCGCGCGCGGTGTAGCCGTGGAACGCCTCGCGCCGGCCGTGGCCTTCCACCACGAAGCCGCCGGGGCCGTTGCTGGCGGTCAGCCCCCACACGTTCGGGCCGTAGCCGCTCCAGCGGCCTGGGTTGGCGATGGCGTAGTTGCGCTGGGCGATCACCGCGCGGCGGCTGTTCTCGAAGTAGTCCAGGTCGTGCGCGCGGCTCCAGGCGTCGCGGATGCCGCGGAAGTCGATCCACGCATGGCTGTACTGGTGGCCGAACAGCGGGCCGAAGTTCAGCAGCTGCTGGCCTTCGAACCTGCCCCAGTGGCGGTCGTAGGTGCGGGTCCATGCGCGCCAGGCGTCGCCGTCGACCGGGTGGGTGGGCGAGCCCAGCGCCAGCACGTACAGCAGCATGGCCTCGTTGTAGCCCTCCCAGTCGCTCGGGATGAAGCGGCCGCCGGGTGTCCAGCCCATGCTGATCAGTGGCGGGCGCGCCTGCGCCCAGCGCCAGTCGACGCGGCGGTAGATGCGGTCGGCCAGCACGCGGATCGTGCGTTCGGTCGGCGTGTCGCGGTCGTAGTACGACTGCGCGAACAGCACGCCGCCGAGCAGCAGGGTGGTGTCCACCGTGGACAACTCGGTCCAGCGCGCATAGCGCTTGCCGCTGCGCATGTCGAGGAAGTGGTAGAAGAAGCCGCGGTAGCCGCTGGCCTCGTCCTCGCTCGCGTTCTGCGGCGCGGTGTCGAAGAAGCGCAGCGTGGCCAGGGTGCGTTCGATCGCCTGCGCGCGGCTGATGTAGCCGCGCTCCACGCCGACGCCGTAGGCGGTCAGGCCGAAGCCGACCGCGGCGATGCTGGAAAACGACTCGCCGGGATAGTGATCGGGGACCAACCCGTTGGCCGGGTTTGCGCTGTCCCAGAAGAAACGGAAGCTGCGCTGTTCGAGATCGTCGACCAGCGCCGGCACGACCGGCGCGCGGGCCTGGGTGACGGCGGCGGGCTGCGCCTGCCACGCCGGGCTGGCCGGGGCCGCGAGGATCAGGGCGAAACCGAGCAGTAGCGAGAGCAGCCACGCGGGCCGTGGAGAAAGCGTCATGAGGGTCCGCCGTAGGGTGCGTTTGCAGCCGCACGAACCCGCAGCTTCACACGGATTCACGGGGCCATGCAGACGTCCGCCCGCAATCTGCGGGCGGACGGGTGAAGCGGCGATGCCGGCTGCCGCGGCTGGATCAGAACGTGTAGCGCGCGCCGATCTGGAAGCGGCGGGTCTGGTTCGGGTCGGCGCTGGTGGCGCGGCCGAAGTCGGGGTTCGGGTTGGTGGTGCCCCAGTTGTACTGGTTGTTGATGTAGCCGTTGTCGACGTCGCGGTTGAACACGTTCATCACGTCGAAGCGCAGCTCCAGCGCCTGGCTCTCGCCCCAGCGGAATTCCTTGGCGATCGACAGGTCGAGGTTGAGGTACTTCTGCCCGTACTTGCCGTTGTGGAAGAAGATGCAGTTGTAGTCGCAGCCCGGTACGTTGGCGAAGTAGTCGTAGGGCAGGCCGGAGCCGTAGGTGAAGATGCCGGTCAGGCGGGTGTCCCACGGTCCGCGCACGATGCCGTTCAGCACCAGGTGCTGCTTCTCGCCGACGTGGCCGGCGGGGTAGCCGGCCGGATCGACGTAGTCCAGCGAGTAGTTGTCGTTGCCTTGCTGGCGCGCGCGCTGATAGGTATAGGCCAGCCCCACGCCCCAGCCGGAGGCCTCGGTGTACGGCTTGTCGATGCTGATCAGCACACTGCTGGATTGGGTCTTCTTGTCGGTGTTGTGCAGCACCACGCCATACGGGCTTCCCGGCATCTGGTTGAGCACGAAGCCCGGCTCCGGCAGGCGGTTCCACACCCAGGTGAACTGGTCGTAGCCGAGCACGCGGGCCAGCGTCAGCGACGCGGTCCAGTCGCCCATCAGCTGGCGCACGCCCAGGCTGAACTGGTCGGTGTGCGGCGGCTTCGTGTGGTTGTTGACCACGTCGATCTCGGAACTGAAGCCGGCCTGGCCGGAGGCCAGCAGGCTGTTGAGGCCGGCCGGGGTGAGGTAGCTCGGATCCCACGCGATGGTGCCGGGGGTGACACCGCCCGGACTGAACAGGAAGGTGTAGTTCGGCACCAGCGAGTGCAGTTCCTCCTGGCTGATCCAGTCGAACGGCGTGCGGTCGTAGTAGCGGCCGGCACCGCCGAAGATGGTGGTGCTCTGGTCGCCGTCCTTGCTGACGTCCAGCGAGAAGCCCAGCCGCGGCTGGATCGCGCCCTTGTAGCCGTCACGGTTGTTGCCGGTGCTGATGTAATCCTGCAGGCCCAGGTATTCCAGCGTGGGGATCTGCACCGCCGGCGTCACGTAGTCCTTGTTCAGCGCATTGGTCTCGTAGTCCCAGCGCAGGCCCAGGTTCAGCTGCAGGCGCTCGGTGACATCCCAGTCGTCCTGCACGTACAGGCCGAGTTGGTTGGTGTGCAGGTTCGCGCTGGCGCCGGTGGGCGAGTACACCGCCTTGTACGGCGAGTCGAAGCCGCCGGGGAAGGCCGGGCCTTCCTGGAAGTAGTAGGTGGGCACGGTGGCGCTGTTCTGTTCCAGCGTGATGCCGTAGGCGGCGTACTTCACGCCGGCCTTGATGGTGTGCTTGTCCAGACCGAACCAGGTGAAGTCGTCGCGCAGGGTGCGCTGGTCCTGGCCCTTGTCCTGCAGGTCGCTGCCACTGCCGATCACCGCGATGCCCGGGTCGTAGATGCGGCGCACCGAGCCGGACTCGGCCGAGGTCGGGTGCCACTTCGCCATGCCGGCATCGAGCAGCAGGTCGTTGATCCAGCTGTCGCCGCGCGACTGCCACTTCACCAGCAGGTCGTCGACGTTGTTCTTGCGGTTGCTGCGCGCGCTGTAGGCGGTGGTGCCGCCGAAGCCGAGCTGCTCGCTGTCGCGGCGGGTGGTCAGGCTGAGGTCGACGTTGTTGTCGTGGTTCGGTTGCCAGCTCAACTTGCCGAAGAAGGCCTTCTCGTTGAACGGCGCCGAGAAGGTGCCGTTGTACTGGGCGAAGCGCGGGTCGTTGATCTGCACCGTGTTGTTGGCGGTGTCCTTGCGCTCCTCGTAGTTGATGAAGAACTGCGCCACGTCCTTGATGATCGGGCCGCCTAGCGTGAAGCCGCGCTGCTCGCGCTTGTAGTCGGGCTTCTTGACGTGGTTTTTCTTGTCGAACGAGTTCTGCGCGATCATCCCCTGGTTCTGGTAGTAGTCGTACAGCGAGCCGTGGAATTCGTTGGTGCCCGACTTGGTGACCGCGGTGATGATCGCGGTGCCGGCCTGCTCGTACTCGGCCTTGTAGTTGTTGGTCAGCACGCGGAATTCCTGCACCGCCTCCTGCGAGAACGGGTTGCCGCGGGTGGAATCCTGCCCGGCGATGCCGCCCTTGAGCACGTTGTTCTTCAGGCTGGCGCCGTCGATGAAAACGTTTACATTCTCGGCCGATTGGCCACCCGAGGAGAAGGTTTTCTGGGTGGGATCACGCGAGGTGACCACGCCCGGCACCAGCTTGGCGAAGTCGAGGAAGTTGCGCTCGTTCTGCGGCAGCGTCTGGATCTGCTTCTGGGTGACGTTGGTGGCCACCTCCGAGGTGCGCGTCTCGACCAGCGTGGCTGCGTTCACCGTGACGCTTTGCAGGGTGGTGGCGCCGGCGGTGCTGGGCGCGGCGGCGGCGTCCAGGTTCAGGTTCAGCGACTGGCCGACCTGCACGGTGACGGTCCGGCTGGCGCCGCCGGAGCTGATGGTGTAGCTGCCTGGCGCCAGTCCGGCCAGGGTGTAGCTGCCGTCGGCGTTGACCCTGGCCTTGCTGACGAAGCCGGTGGCGACATTGGTGGCGACGACCTCGGTGGGTACCTGCCCCTGTGCGGCGCTGACGCGGCCGCGCAGGGTCGCCGTGCTGGTCTGGGCCTGCACGCCCGGCAGCGCGAGCGTGGTGAGCAGCAGGCCGGCGAGGGCCAGTGAGATGTGCCTGGGTAGCGTGCGTTGGTTGGCCATGAGCTGATCCTCTCCCGTAGGTCGTTGCAAGTAGTTCGGACTTTTCTGTTGCCGCGTTGCTGGGGTGTTGCCCGTCGGCAGATTCCCTCGATCCCTTCGCGCCAGCTGCCCGGTTGTCGCGGGCGCTTCCATCCGACGCGATCCCGCGTCGTCAAACTGTCGGTGTCGCTACGCGATCGCCGCCCCGCTGGAGGCGCGCACGACCAGCTCGGCGCCGACGTGGCGTCGGGTGCCGGCGGGCACGCTGCCGGGGTGGTCGATCTGCTCGCCCAGCAGCGCCATCGCCTGGCTGCCGAGCTCGGCGATGTGCACCTGGATGGTGGTCAGCGAAGGCGTCACGTAACGCGCCATCGGCACGTCGTCGAAACCGCCGATGGCGATCTCTTCCGGCACGCAGATGCCGGCCTCGCGCAGCGCCGCCATGCAGCCGATCGCCATCATGTCGTTGGCAGCGAACACGGCGTCCGGTCGCGGCCGCATCGCCAGCACCTGCCGGCCGGCGCGGTAGCCGGATTCCTCGCTGAAATCGCCTTCCAGGGTGATCGCGGGGCTGCCCGGCGTGTGGCTGGCCAGCACCTCGCGGTAGCCGTGCTCGCGCTCGCCGGCGTCGCGGTTGCCGGGCGGCCCCTGGATGAAGGCGATGCGCCGGTGGCCCAGCGACAGCAGGTGCTCGACCATCAGGCGGGCGCCGCCGTCGTTGTCTACCGACAGCGCGCAGTAGTCGCTGCCGGCCGGCCGGGTGTTCATCAGCACGGTGGGCAGATCGTGCGGCAGGTTCTGCCGCAGGAAGTCGGCGTCGGCGTGTGGCGACATCAGCAGCAGGCCATCGACGCGACCCTGCATCGCGCGCAGCGCAACGGCGGCGGCGTCGGCGTCGTCGTGCGAGCTGGACACCAGCAGGTGCAGGCCGCGCGCGCGGGCGGCCAGGTCGATGCCGCGGATCAGTTCGGAGAAGAACTCGCCGTAGAGGTCCGGCAGCAGTGCGCCGACGGTGTTGGTGCGGCGGGTGATCAGCATGCGTGCCGCGGCATGCGGCACGTAGTGCAGGCGTTGCGCGGCTTCATGGATGCGCCGGCTGGTTTCGGCGGTCACCCCGTGGCCGCCGTTCAGTGCACGCGACACCGAGGCCACCGAAACCCCGGCCTCGCGCGCTACATCTTTGATGGTTGCTGCCGACATCCTGGATGTGTCCGGTCAAAACGTGCAGAAAACCGCATCGCCGCGGCAACGTAAACGTTTTCATGGCGCATTGTAAAGTGCTTGTAAAGCAAACTTTTCTGTTGCGCTGCCGCAGCTTTCGCACCTTCGTGGCTGGCGCGACGGGTGGATCGCCAGTGGTGACAGCAGTGGCGCCGGGAGGAAGGCACTACGGCGGTGCAACAGCCGGCCTGTTGGCATGATTCAGGCATGCCGTCGTGCGGATCTTCCGATTCTGTGAATGGCGTCGCCAATACCCGGCTCGGCGCCGGTTGTTAAAGGCTTGGTTTTGTCGTTAAATGAAGGTTAATCTTTGCGGGCTCAGGCCACTGTATCCTCAAGCTATCGCAAATAGTGAAGAAACCAGAGGCAAACTACTGTTTTCTCAGGCCATGACGACTCTGCTGACCCTGCTGCTCGCACTCCCCGCCGTCCTGCTTGCCAGTGCGGTCAGGCGCGTGCCGGCCGGCCAGGTCTACAGCCTGTATCGCCACGGCCGACTGCTGCGCGTGCTGGAGGCCGGCACGCACATGGTGCTGCCGCTGCTGGATCGGGTCGGACACAAGATCAACCTGGCCGGCCAGACCCTGCGTTTCGAGGAGCCGCTGGCCGATGCGCACGACGTGCGCGGCACGGTGTACTGGCAGGTGCTGGAGCCGGAGCGTGCCGACGCGGTGTTCGAGCAGGTCGACCAGTTGATCCGCCGCGGCGCGCAGGAAGCCTTGCGCAGCGAGCCGGCCGCCGACCGTCGCGACCTCGGCGCGAAAGTGAAGCAGTCCTTGAACAGCTCGTTGCGCGAGCGCGGCATGATGGTGACCCGGGTCGAGCTCGACGTGGCCTGAGTCGTGCACCGCGCCAGGGCGCCCGAGAGCGCCCGCGCCGCAGGGGATTTGCAAGCCTTCGACCCGCTTCGGCGGGTCTTCCTTTGACGGGGTTGGCAATGCCGGCGCGGCCCGCGGATACTTTGCGCCCCCAATCCTCCAAATGAGCCCATGACCACGCGTGACGCCTTGCAGGCCCGACTCGAACAAGGCATTGCCGCGCTGGGGCTGTCGCTGCCGGCCGATGCGGTGCCACGGCTGCTCGACTACCAGGCGCTGCTCGAACGCTGGAACGCGGCCTACAACCTCACCGCGGTGCGCGACCCGGCGGAGATGGTCACCCGTCACCTGCTCGATTCGCTGGCGATCCTGCCGTACGTGCAGGGCGCGACTCTGGCCGACCTCGGCACCGGCCCCGGCCTGCCCGGCATCGTGCTGGCGATTGCCGCGCCGGGGCGGCAGATCCTGCTGGTCGATTCCAACGGCAAGAAGGTGCGCTTCCTGCGCGAGGCGATCCGCGCGCTGAAGCTGGACGGCGTGCGCGCGCTGCAGTCGCGGGTGGAAGAGGTCGAGGGCCAGTTCGACTGCATCACCGCACGCGCGTTCGCCAGCCTCGCCGACATGCTGGCCTGGGGCGGTCATCTGCTGGCGCCGGGCGGGATCTGGCTGGCGATGAAGGGCAAGCCGGCGGACGACGAGCTGCCCGGCGTGCCGGCCGGCTTCGCGCTGCGCGAACGCCACGCGCTGAAGGTGCCGGGGCTCGACGCCGAGCGCCACGTGCTGCTGCTCGGCCGCGCCTGAGAAATCCCGAGGGCTCCTACGCGTCTTCGTCCAGCACTGCGCCGTTGCTCTCGATCACTTGCGCGTACAGCTTCGCGCTGGCCTTCGGCGTGCGCTGCTGGGTGGCGAAGTCGACGTGGTACAGGCCGAAGCGCTTGGAGAAACCCAGCGACCACTCCAGGTTGTCCAGCAGCGACCACGCGTAGTAGCCCTTCAGGTTCACGCCCGCCGCGATTGCCCGGTGCAGCGCCTGGAGGTGCTTGCGCAGATAGTTCGTGCGCAGCGGATCGTCCAGCACCTCGCCCTCGGCCACCGGCGGGTCGTAGAACGCCGAACCGTTTTCGGTGATGTACAGCGGAATGTCGCCGTAGCGGCCCTTGAACCAGCTCAGCGTGTCGGTCAGGCCCTGCTCGAACACTTCCCAGCCGGTCTCGGTGTAGGTCCTGTTCGGCTGGCGCACCGACACCGCGTGCAACGGATACGCGTTCGCGTCGTGCTTCACCACCGCGCGGGTGTAGTAGTTGATGCCGACGAAATCGACTGGCTGCTTCGTCAGCTTGAAATCCTCGGCCGGGAAATCCGGCCAGGCGTCGCCGAAGATCTCCTTCAGCTCGGGCGGGTAGCTGCCGAGCAGGGCCGGGTCGGCGAACTGCTGGTTCATGTAGGCGTGCGCGCGGGCCGTGGCGGCGAGGTCTCCGGCGCTGTCCGAGTGCGGGTACTTCGGTTCGATGTTGAACACCACCCCGATCTCGTGCTTGCCGTGCGCGCGGTACGCCTGGATGCCGGCGCCGCTGGCGCGCATCAGGTTGTGCGCGGCGATCGGTGCCTCGTACTTGCTGCGGTGGCCGGGCGCCAGCGCGCCGTGCAGGTAGCCGCCGTCGGTGACCACCCAGGGCTCGTTGAGTGTGGACCAGCGCGGCACGCGGTCGTCCAGCGCCTTGAACATCACCTCGGCGTACTCGGCGAACCAGTACGCGCTGTCGCGGTTGAGCCAGCCGCCGCGGTCGTCCAGCGCCGCCGGCAGGTCCCAGTGGAACAGCGTGGCGTTCGGCGCGATGCCGTGCTCCAGCAGTTCGTCGACCAGCCGCGAATAGAAGTCCAGTCCCTTCGGGTTGAACCGGCCGCTGCCCTCGGGCAGCACGCGCGCCCAGTTGATGCTGAAGCGGTAGCCCTTGAGGCCCAGCGCCTTCATCAGCTGCACGTCTTCACGGTAGCGGCGGTAGTGGTCGCAGGCGACGTCGCCGGTGTCGCCGTTGACCATCATCCCCGGCGTGTGGGCGAAGCGCTGCCAGATGCTGGGGCCGGCGCCGTCGGCCAGCGGGGAACCTTCGATCTGGTAGGCCGAGGTGGCGGCGCCCCAATGGAAGCCGTCGGGGAAGCGGAAGCTGGGGCGCGTCATGGGAGGTCCTGCGATCAAGGCGCTTGATGTAAACGATTACATCGGCAGAATAGCCCAATGTATCGCCGCTGTGCAGACGAGTGCATGCTGTGGCGAAGACCGGCCGTCGTGGCCAACCCCCAGCGGAGACGCCGATGGCTCGCGTGTGCCTGGATCAGCTGCGCAAGGTCTACCCCAACGGCCACGTCGGCGTGGCCGACGCCAGTTTCGAGATCGCCGACGGCGAGCTGCTGGTGCTGGTGGGGCCGTCCGGCTGCGGCAAGACCACCCTGCTGCGCATGATCGCCGGGCTGGAGTCGATCAGCGGCGGCACGCTGAGCATCGACGGCCGCGTGGTCAACGCGGTGGCGCCGAAGGACCGCGACATCGCGATGGTGTTCCAGAACTACGCGCTGTACCCGCATATGACGGTGGCCGAGAACCTCGGCTTCGGCCTGAAGCTGCGCGGGCACAAGCCGGCCGAGATCGACCGTCGCGTGGCGGTGGCGGCGAAGACGCTGGAGCTGGAGTCGCGGCTGGCTGCGCGCCCGGCGGCGCTGTCCGGCGGCCAGCGCCAGCGCGTGGCGCTGGGCCGGGCGCTGGTGCGCGACCCGAAGGTGTTCCTGCTCGACGAGCCGCTGTCCAACCTGGACGCCAAGCTGCGCCTGTCGATGCGGGTGGAGATCGCCCGGCTGCACCGCCAGCTCGGCGCCACCATGGTCTACGTCACCCACGATCAGATCGAGGCGATGACCCTGGGCCAGCGCATCGTGGTGCTGGACGGCGGGGTGATCCAGCAGATCGACACGCCGATGGCGCTGTACGAAAGGCCGGCCAACCTGTTCGTGGCCGGCTTCGTCGGCAGCCCGGCGATGAACCAGCTGCGCGGCACCTTGCAGCGCGACGGCGGCTGGACGCTGGCCACCGCCCACGGCGCCATCGCGCTGGGCGAGCCGGCGCAGGCGGCGGCGTGGCAGCTGTGGCGCGATCGCGAGGTGGTGCTGGGCATCCGCCCGGAACACCTGCAGCCGCAGGCGGACGGCGCCGGCGCGCTGAGCGCCCGGCTGGAAGTGCTCGAGCCGGTCGGCCACGAGGTGTTCCTGAACCTGCGCTACGGCGACCAGCCGCTGGTCGCGCGGGTGCCGCCGCGCGCCCTGCCTGAGCCGGGCAGCACGCTGGCGCTGGGCCTGGCGGCCGAACGGCTGCATCTGTTCGATGCCGCCAGCGGGGCGCGGATCGGTACCTGAGAGCGCAGTCCCCGGGGAGGCAAGCCGCGGCGGCAATGCTAATCTAGCCGTCCTTCGCGAACGGTAGCTATCCATCCATGGCCCGCATCATCGCTGTCGCCAACCAGAAGGGCGGCGTCGGCAAGACCACCACTGCCGTCAATCTCGCCGCGGCGCTGGCCGCGGCGAAGCGCAAGGTATTGCTGGTCGACTTCGATCCGCAGGGCAACGCCACCATGGCCTCGGGCGTCAACAAGCGCGACATCAAGGCCAGCGGCTGCGAGGTCCTGCTGGAGGAAGTGGAGATCGCCGCCGCGATCGTGCCCACCGAGGCGCACTACGACCTCTTGCCCGGCAACGGCGACCTCACCGCCGCCGAGCTGAAGCTGATGGACGCGCTGGCGCGCGAGCACCGGCTGAAGGAAGTGCTGGCGAAGATCGCGCCGAACTACCACACCATCCTGATCGACTGCCCGCCGTCGCTGAACCTGCTCACGCTGAACGCGCTGACCGCGGCCGATGGCGTGCTGATCCCGGTGCAGTGCGAATACTTCGCGCTGGAAGGCCTGTCCAGCCTGCTCGACACGATCAAGGCGGTGCGCCACCGGCTGAACCCCCATCTGGAGATCGAGGGCCTGCTGCGCACCATGTACGACGTGCGCAACAACCTCGGCAACGAAGTCTCCGCCCAGCTCACCCAGCACTTCGGCGACAAGGTGCTGCGCTCGATCATCCCGCGCAACGTGCGCCTGGCCGAGGCGCCCAGCCACGGCCAGCCGATCCATCTGTACGATCGCAGCTCGCGCGGCGCGATCGCCTACATCGGCCTGGCCGGCGAGGTGATCCGGCGCGAGCGCGGGCTGCCGCCGCGCCCCAGCCATGCCGAGGCGCTCGACGATATCGAACCGCCGCCACACGGCGACAGCGGCCCGACGCTCAAGGCGCCGGCCGCCAACCACCAGGAATAAGGCATGGCAGCTGCGAAAAAACGGGGACTGGGACGCGGGCTGGACGCCCTGCTCGGTGGCGACGGCGACGCTGCGCCGTCGGTACTGACCCAGGAAGGCGAACTGCGCGTGCTGCCGATCCAGCAGATCCAGCCCGGCAAGTACCAGCCGCGGCGGCACTGGAACGACGAGGCGCTGGACGAACTGGCCGCGTCGATCAAGGCGCAGGGCCTGATCCAGCCGGTGGTGGTGCGCGAGATCGGCAAGAACAGCTACGAGCTGATCGCCGGCGAACGCCGCTGGCGGGCGGCACAGCGCGCCCAGCTGAGCGAACTGCCGGCGCTGGTGAAGAGCGTGCCGGAGGCGGCCGTGCCGGCGATGGCGCTGATCGAGAACATCCAGCGCCAGGACCTCACCCCGCTGGAAGAAGCCGACGCGCTGAAGCGGCTGATCGACGACTTCGAGCTCACCCACCAGCAGGCCGCCGACGCGGTCGGCCGTTCGCGCGCGGCGGTGTCGAACATGCTGCGGCTGACCGAGATGCCGGAGCCGATCCGGCGCCTGCTCGACGACGGCAAGCTGGAAATGGGCCACGCGCGCTGCCTGCTGACCCTGGACGAATCCATCGCCGTGCCGCTGGCGCGTCAGGCCTCGACCCTCGGCTGGTCGGTGCGCGAGCTGGAAGAAGCCGCGCGCCGCGCGCAGACCGCGCCGAAAGGCAAGGCCAAGCACGCGCCCGCGCGCGACCCGAACATCGCCGCGCTGGAGCGCGAACTGGCCGAACGCCTGGCCACCCGGGTCGAGCTGGCCCAGGGTCGCGGCGGTCGCGGCAAGCTGGTGATCCACTACCACAGCAACGACGAGCTGGACGGCATCCTCGGCAAGATCCGCTGAGACCACAAATGAGTGGGGAAAAGTGAGAGACCTGCCATGCAGGGATTGTCTTCCCCCGTTTCTTGACTTCGCTCCACTCGCTCCTCGCTCCGCCACACGTTCCACGTTCACGTAGATAGTCAGGGCCCGCCCCATGCCGCAACTCTCCGTCGTCGTCCCCGTCTTCAACGAGCGCGACAACATCCCGCCGCTGCTGGCCGAGATCGCCGCCGCGCTGCGCGGCCGGGTCGACTACGAAGTGGTCTACGTCGACGACGATTCCAGCGACGACAGCCGCGCCGTGCTGGCCGCGCAGAAGGCGCTGCACCCGGAGCTGCGCGTGCTGCACCACGTCACCCGCAGCGGGCAGAGCACGGCGGTGTGGAACGGCGTGCGCGCGGCCGTGTCGCCGTGGATCGCCACGCTGGACGGCGACGGCCAGAACGATCCGGCCGACATCCCGAAGCTGCTCGCCGCGCGCGACGCGGCATCGGCCGAAACGCGGCTGTTCGCCGGCTGGCGCACCACCCGCCGCGACAGTTTCAACAAGCGCATCTCCTCGAAGGTCGCCAACGCGGTGCGCTCGCGCATGCTGAAGGACGCCACTCCGGACACCGGCTGCGGCCTGAAGCTGTTCGAGCGCGAGGTGTTCCTGCGCCTGCCCTACTTCGACCACATGCACCGCTACCTGCCGGCGCTGGTCAAGCGCGCCGGTTTCGCCAGCCAGAGCGTGCCGGTGGGCCATCGCCCGCGCACCGCCGGCGTGTCCAAGTACGGCATGCTGGACCGGCTGTGGGTCGGCCTGGCCGACCTGCGCGGGGTGGCCTGGCTGATGCGCCGGGGCAAGGTGACGAAGGTCGAGGAACTCTGATCGGCGTCACGCCGCCTTGCGCCGGCGGTCGTATGCTGGGGATCTTCCTTCCAGGGAGGCACCCATGAGCATCAGCGTCAAACGTGTCTACGAACCGGCCGCGAAGTCCGACGGCTATCGCGTGCTGATCGACCGGTTGTGGCCGCGTGGGCTGAAGAAGGAGGCGGTGCCGCTGGACCTGTGGGCGAAGGAGCTGGCGCCGTCGACCGCCTTGCGCCAATGGTTCGGCCACGATCCGGCATTGTGGGACGGCTTCCGCCACCGCTACGCCGGCGAGCTGGACGCGCTGGCCGAGTACTGGCAGCCGCTGGCCGAGCGGGCCGCACGGCACCCCGTCACCCTGCTGTTCGGTGCCCGCGACGAGGAGCACAACAACGCGGTGGCGCTGAAGGCGTACCTGGACAACTGGCTGCGCACGCACGGCCCGCGCTGAGGCGTGCGGTTCAGGCCTCGCGTTGCGGCGTGCCGGCGCGTGGCCAGTTCGCCAGTGCCGCGCGTGCCTGCAGGCGACCCAGTTCGATCAGCTCGTGCGCGCGGTAGAACTCGTAGGCCAGCGCCATGTTGTGCGGCAGCTGGATCAGCAGGTCCGGCGCGTACGCGGCCAGGCGAAGGCGCGACAGGTTGGCCTGCATCAGGTCCATTGCCTGGGTCAGCAGTTCGAGCGTGCCCGGCTCGCGTGGGCGGCTCTCGCCGCGCGGGAGCATGCGGCCGATGAACTCGCCGATGCGGTAGCGATAGCTGTCTTCCGCGGCCGCCGGCTGGAGCGGCGGTTCCGGCGGCGTCGCCGCCACCGCCGGGCCGTCCACGCTCACCGCGATCAGGTAGTCGGCGCGCTCGCGGATCAGCGGCGTCACCGGCACCGGGTTGAGCAGGGCGCCGTCGACCAGCCGGCGGCCATCGATGGTGTGCGGGCGGAACACCGTGGGGATCGCGATCGACGCGCGGATCGCCTCGAACAGGCCGCCGCGGCTCAGCCACACCTCGCGGCCGCGCTCGAGGTCGGTGGCCACCGCGGTGAACGCCAGCGGCAACTCTTCGATCTGCGCGTCGCCGACCAGCCCGCGCATGGTCTCGATGATCTTGTCGCCCTTGATCAGGCCGCCGCCGGAGAAGCTCCAGTCGACCAGCCTGAGCACGTCGAGCTTGGCCAGCGCGCAGACCCAGTCGCGGTACACGTCGAGCCGGCCGGTGGCGTGGATGCCGCCGATCAGCGCGCCCATCGAGCTGCCGGCGATCGCCACGATCTGGAAACCCTGCGCCTCGATCTCCTCGATCACGCCGATGTGCGCCAGCCCCTTGGCGCCGCCGGCGCCGAGCGCCAGCGCCACGGTCGGCGGGCGCCGCCCCGGCGCGATGCCAACGGGATCGGTGGAGGTCATCGGGCTGCGCTCAGCGCGGTGGTTGCTGGTAGCCGCCGAGCGCCAGCTGCAGCAGGATCTTCATCTCCTCGCGCAGCGGCAGCGGCGCCACCACCTCCGCATCCGGGCCGTACTTGAGCACGTCCATCAGCAATTCCTTGGAGTTGGAGTACGGCAGCTTCAGCTCGTAGCGGCCGTCCGGCAGCCACTCGCCCTTCTGCTGCGAATGCCAGTGCTCGTCGGCGACCCAGCGCGCGGCGTGCTGCGAGAAGCGGATCGTGGCCCACGCCTTCGGCTTGCCGGCGAAGATGCCGTAGCTGGAGGCGAGCAGTTCGTTGAGCTCGGCGTCGGCCACGTCGGTGGCGGGCGTGTCCAGCGCCTGTGCGTCGGCGATGCGGTCCACCGCGAAGCTGCGCAGCGCCTGGCGGTCGTGGTCCCACACGTCGAGGTACCAGTTGTCGCGGTAGTGGGTCAGCCGCTGCGGTGAGACCGTGCGCCGGCTGTCCGCGTTGGTGGTGCGCGCGCGGTAGCGGAAGCGCAGTTGCTTCCGCTCCAGCACCGCGCCGGCGACGATGCGGAACACCTGCTGGTCGAGCTTGCGCTCGCCCCACGGAATCACCCGGATGCGCTCGATCGGCAGCGTCTTGCCGTTGTCGTGGCTGGACAGCAGGCCTTCGATGCGCGACTTGAACGGCGCCAGCGCGCCGGCCAGCACGCCGGGGCCGGAGCGGCCGATCAGCTCGTTCAGCGCCAGCAGCGCGGCCAGTTCGTCGGAGGTCAGCCACAGTCCGGGCAGCTCGAATTTCTCGCCCTCGCCCGCCTCGTAGCGGAAGGCGGCCTGGTCGGTGCCGGCGCTTTCCACCGGCGCGCCCAGCGCGTCGCGCAGGAACGCCACGTCACGGTACAGCGTGGCGCGCGAGCACTCCAGCTCGCCGAGCAGGCGCGACAGCGGAATCGGATAGTGCGCCGACTTCAGCAGCCGGTGCAGGGTCAGTATGCGTTCGTAGCGATCCATGGGAGCGTCGGCATATCGTGGGGAAGAGGCCTTGTGTAGCATGGCGGCGGCCTGCGGCGGTCGCAAGTCGCCGCCTTCGACTCCCCGGATGCCTTTCCGCCCATGCGCGAACTGCCCCCCGACGTCCTCTCCACCGCCGGCATCGACCGCGCGCCGCCGTCGAGCTACGCGGAGATCCTGCTGCGGCTGCTGGCGATCAGCGGCTACGGCCTGTGGCTCTGGCTCGGCATGGCGCTGGCGCTGGGCATGGAGCGGATCGGCCGCTGCGACATGCGGATGCCGCTGATCCTCGGCACCGCGCTGGTCGCGGCGGGCCTGCCGCTGACCCAGTCGCGGCGGCCGGCGGCCGCCGCCTGCCGCTGGTCGCCGGAGCATGAGCGCCGGCCCGCGCAGGTGCTGCCGATGGCGCTGCTGACCCTCCTGCCGGTGCTGCTGGTGATCATCCTGGGCGATGGCCACGGCCATGTCCCGGCGATGCGTCTGGCCGGCGTGGCGCTGATGCTGTGCAGCCTGGTCAGCCTGGTCTACACCGCCTACCGCTATCGCCGCCACCTGTCGCCCGGCCTGCAGCGGGTGTCGTCGTCGCTGCCGGTGAGCCGGCTGGTCACCGCCTGGTACGGTGGTGGCCTGTGGTTGTGGCTGTGCACGATGGTGCAGGGCGGGCTGGAGCCGCCGCACCGCGCGTATCCGTGGATCCTGCTGCTGCTGGCGCTGGCCTTGCTGCTGGGCCTGCTCGAAGGCATGCGCTGGCAGCTGCTGGGTCTGCCGCACGGCGCGGGCGGCGAGCTGGAGGCGCACCACGTGCCGCCGGCGCGCATGGTGGCGGCGATCCTCGTTTACGTGCTGCCGTGTGCCGCGCTGTTGCTGACCGAACGCTACGGCGGCGGCTTGCTGGCCGCCGCGCTGACGGTGCCCAGCTGCCTGCTCGGCAAGATGCTGGAGCAGCGCGTCTACGAGACGGCGCTGGCGGGCGGCTTGGCGGCCGGCGGGTGAATCAGCGTGGATGGCGTCGCCACGCCGTTCATTGCCAATTCAAGCCGCCCCGTTAAGGTGGTGGTCTTACTATTGTTTAACAAATGGATCGTCCCCCGATGAAAAAGACCCTGATCGCCGGCCTGCTGCTGGCCGCTTTCGCGAGTTTCGCTGCCCAGGCCCAGGACACCGACGTCAACCCCGCCAGCAATGGCGGCTGGAGCGGTTCGGGCGAGTTCGGCTTCGCCTCCTCCACCGGCAACTCGCGCTCCGAGAACATCAACGCCAAGCTCGGCCTGAGCCAGGAAAACGAGCAGTGGAAGAACAACTTCTTCCTCGATGCGCTGCGCTCGAAGAGCCAGCAGACCATCGTGGATACGAACGGCAACACCCTCAAGCAGTTCAACACCACCGCGAACCGCTATGACGGCGGCGCCTCGGTCGGCCTCAAGCTCGACCCGCGCAGCTACATCGTCGGCGCCGCCCGCTACGAGCACGACGACTTCGGCGCGAACCTGTGGCAGGGCATCGTCTCGCTCGGTTACGGCTACATCGCGCTGAAGGACGGGCGCAACGAGCTGTCGTTCGAAATCGGCCCCGGCTACAAGCGCTACCGCCCCGCCGACGTCGAGCTCGTGGTCAATGGCGTGGTGGAGCACCAGCGGCAGCCGACCGAAAGCGAAATGGTTGCGCGCGGCCTGGCCAACTACAAGTACAAGCTCACCGAGAACACCGCGTTCGAGGACACCTTCCTGATGGAAGCCGGTTCGAAGAACACCTACCTGCAGAACGACGCGGGCGTGGCGGTCAGCATGACCCAGAAGCTCGCGCTGAAGGTCGGCTTCCAGGTGCGCCACAACAGCGACGTGCTGCCCGGCACCAGGAAGACCGACACGCTGACCACCACCAACCTGGTCTACAGCTTCTGAGTAGCGACCGGGGTTGCGGACCGGCGCCGGCCATCGGTGCCGGTCGCCCCTGCGGCTTTTCAGAGCCCGAGAAACTCCGCCGCGCCCTGCGCCAGCAGCTCGGCCGCCACCTGCCGGCCCAGTGCGATCGCCTGGTTGCTGGGGCCGCTGGCTTCGGCGCGCAGCAACCGGCCGCCGGCCGCGTCGCCGACCAGGCCGCGCAGGTGCAGGCCGTGTTCGCCCAGCATGCACCAGGCACCGACCGGCACCGTGCAGCTGCCGCCCAGCGCCTGGTTCATCGCGCGCTCGGCGCTCACCGTGAGCCGGGTGTCGGCATCGTCCAGCGCGGCCAGCAGCGCCAGCACGCCGGGCTGGCCTTCGCGCGCCTCGATCGCGATCGCCGCCTGGCCCGGCGCCGGCAGCCAGTCCGGCGCGGCCAGTCGCGAGCGGATGCGCGCGGCCAGGTCGAGGCGCTCCAGCCCGGCGCAGGCCAGCACGATTGCGTCGTAGGCGCCGGCGTCGAGCTTGCCCAGCCGGGTGCCGACGTTGCCGCGCAGGTCGAGCAAGACGAGATCCGGCCGCAACGCGCGCAACTGCGCCTGCCGGCGCAGCGACGAGGTGCCCACGCGCGCGCCATGGGGCAGCGCGGCCAGGTCGTCGTAATGGTTGCTGACGAACGCGTCGGCGGCGTCCGCGCGCGGCAGGATCGCCGGCAGCGCGAAGCCCGGCTCCAGCTGCGCCGGCACGTCCTTCAGCGAATGCACGGCGAGGTCGGCGCGGCCTTCCAGCATCGCCACCTCCAGCTCCTTCAGGAACAGCCCCTTGCCGCCGATCGTGGCCAGCGGCTGGTCGAGGATCTCGTCGCCGCGCGTGCTCATCGGCACCAGTTCCACCGTCAGCCCCGGGTGCGTCGTGCGCAGCAGCGTGGCGACATGTTCGGCCTGCCACAGCGCGAGCGCGCTCTTGCGGGTGGCGATACGCAGGGTGGCAGGGTTCATCGGGGCTCCGCACAGTTCGGCAAGAGCGCATTGTCGCGTAGTTTCTGCGCAGCGGCGTAACGGCATGTTGGCGCAGGGCGCCGGCAAAGCCGCTACGATGAGGGCAAACCACGGGAGCAGACCATGCAAAGCGGCAATCCGGCGCTCAACAAGAACACCTTCCTCGACGCTTCCAGCGGCGCGGTCTTCACGCGCGGCGACGAGGCGATGACGATCAACGGCACGGTCAACAAGACCGGCCTGCTGCTGCTCCTGGTGCTGGTCGGCGCGATGGTCAGCTGGAGCCGCTTCGCCGGCCCGGACAGCCTGCCGGCGATGCTGCCGCTGGTGCTTGGCGGCGCCCTCGGCGGCCTGGTGCTGGGCCTGGTCACCGCGTTCAAGAAGACCTGGGCGCCGTTCACCGCGCCGCTGTACGCGGTCGCGGAAGGGCTGTTCATCGGCGCGCTGTCGGCGATCTTCGAGCTGCGCTACCCCGGCATCGTGATGCAGGCGGTGGGGCTGACCTTCGGCACCATGGCCGCGCTGCTGCTGGCCTATCGCAGCGGACTGATCCGCGCCACCGAGAAGTTCAAGCTCGGCATCGTCGCCGCCACCGGCGGCATCATGCTGCTGTACCTGGCGAACTTCGCGATGGGCTTCTTCGGCCACTCGATCGGTTTCATCAACGGCAGCAGCGGCGTCGGCATCGCGTTCAGCGCGGTGGTGGTGGTGATCGCGGCGCTGAACCTGATCCTCGACTTCGACCTGATCGAAACCGGCGCCCAGCAAGGCGCGCCGAAGTACATGGAGTGGTATGGCGCGTTCGCGCTGGTGGTCACCCTGGTCTGGCTGTACCTGGAACTGCTGCGCCTGTTGTCGAAGCTGCAGTCGCGCAACTGATCGACTGAAAACAAAGAGGCCGGCGAATCGTCGCGATCCGCCGGCCTCGTCGTGTCTGCGTGCTCATTTGCCCAGCAGTGCCTTTGCCCGGCGCACCACGTTGTCGACGGTGAAGCCGAACTCCTGCAGCAGCTTCTCCGCTGGGGCGGAGGCGCCGAAATGGTCGAGGCCGAGCATGTCGCCCTTGGCGCCGACGTAGCGGTGCCAGCCCTGCGCGACGCCCAGTTCCACCGCCAGCCGCACCGGCACGTCGGGCGGCAGCACGCTGTCGCGGTAGGCCTGCGGCTGCGCGTCGAACAGCTCCCAGCTCGGCATCGACACGCAGCGCACGGCGATGCCGCCGGCCTGCAGCGCTTCGGCGGCTTCGACGATCAGGCCGACTTCGGAGCCGCTGGCGATGAGGATCAGCGCGGGCTGGCCGTCCGGCGCATCGCGGAGCACGTATGCGCCGCGGCGCAGCCCGTCGGCGTCGGCGTAGCGCGTACGGTCCAGCGTTGGCACGTTCTGCCGGGTCAGCGCCAGCAGCACCGGCCGCTTCCTCGTCTCCAGTGCCACCCGCCAGGCCACCGCGGTCTCGTTCGCGTCGGCGGGGCGGATTAGGGTGAGGTTGGGAATCGCGCGCAGGCTGGCCAGCTGCTCCACCGGCTGGTGGGTGGGGCCGTCCTCGCCCAGCGCCACGCTGTCGTGGGTGAACACGTGCACCAGATGCAGGCCCATCAGCGCGGCCAGGCGGATCGCCGGGCGCATGTAGTCGGAGAAGATCAGGAAGGTCGAGCCGTACGGCACGAAGCCGCCGTGCACGGCCAGCCCGTTCGCGATCGCGCCCATCGCATGTTCGCGCACGCCGAAGTGCAGGTTGCGCCCGGCGTGGCTCCAGCCGCCGCCATCGGAACCTTGCGCGTCCTCGCCCGGCGCCAGCGGCGGATTGAAGTCGCCCAGGTCCTTCAGCGCGGTGTGGGTGGACGGATCGAGGTCGGCCGAGCCGCCGAACAGGGCGGGCAATCTCGGCGCGATCGCGTTCATCACCTTGCCGCCGGCGACGCGGGTGGCGAGGCCCTTGGCGTCGGCGGGGAACACCGGGATGTCCGCGTCCCAGCCCGCCGGCAGTTCGCCGTCCAGGCGGCCCTGCAGTTCGGCGGCCAGCTTGGGGAAGGCTTTGGTATAGACGTCCATACGGCTGTTCCAGGCGCGCTCGGCCGCCACGCCGCGATCCAGCGCCTCGCGCAAGTGCTTGAGCGCCGGCGGCGGCAGCAGGAAGTCCGGTTCGACCGGCCAGCCCAGCTTCTCCTTCGTCTTCCTGACGTCCTCGACGCCCAGCGGCGAGCCGTGCGCCTTGAACGTGTCCTGCTCGGGCGAGCCGTAGCCGATGTGCGTGCGCACCAGGATCAGCGTGGGCCGCGCGTTGTCGGCACGCGCTTCAAGCAGCGCGGCGTCGATCGCCGCCAGGTCGTTGCCGTCGGCCACCTGGATCGTTTGCCAGCCGTACGCCTCGAAGCGCTTAGCGCGATCCTCGGAGAAGGTGATGTCGGTGCCGCCGGCCAGCGTCACGTCGTTGTCGTCGTACAGGCAGGCCAGCTTGCCCAGCTTGAGATGGCCGGCCAGCGAAGCCGCCTCGCTGGCCACGCCTTCCATCAGGTCGCCGTCGCTGACGATGGCCCAGGTGCGATGGTCGATCACGCGATGGCCGTCGCGGTTGTAGCGCGCGGCCAGGTGCGCCTCGCCGATCGCCATGCCCACCGCGTTGGCCAGGCCCTGGCCGAGCGGGCCGGTGGTGATCTCGACGCCCGGCGTGTGGCCGTACTCGGGGTGCCCCGGCGCCTTGCTGCCCCACTGGCGGAACTGCTTGAGGTCGTCCAGCGTGAGGTCGTAGCCGGTGGCGAACAGCAGGCTGTACAGCAGCGCCGAGCCGTGGCCGGCGGACAGCACGAAGCGGTCGCGGTCGGGCCAGTGCGGATTGGCGGGGTTGTGCTTCAGCTGATGCGTCCACAGCGCGTACGCCATCGGCGCGGCACCCAGCGGCAGGCCGGGGTGGCCGCTGTTCGCGTGCTGCACCATGTCCACCGACAGGAAGCGCAGCAGGTCGATGCATGGCTGGTCGAGGGGGTGGGACATGGCGGTACCTCCGGTGGCAAGTGTTCGGTAGGAGCCCGCTCGCGGGCGATGCCTTGGTTCGGAATCTCCAACAGACATCAAGACAAGAGCATCGCCCGCGAGCGGGCTTCTACACGGGTTTCGGGTCAGGCGAGCGCGGCGTCGACGATGCCCTGGGCTTCCTTCAGCAACGCTTGCAGGTGTTCCTCGCTCTGGAAGCTTTCGGCGTAGACCTTGTAGATCGCCTCGGTGCCGGACGGCCGCGCGGCGAACCAGCCGCTGGCGGCGATCGCCTTGATGCCGCCGATCGCGGCGCCGTTGCCGGGCGCGTGGTCCAGCACCTGCTCGATCTTCTCGCCGGCCAACCGGTCGCTCTTCACCTGGTCGGGCGACAGCTTGGCCAGCTTCGCCTTCTGCGCCGGGGTGGCGGCGGCGTCGACGCGGCTGGCGAACGGCTTGCCGAGCTCGCGGGTCAGCTGCGCGTACAGCTCGCCCGGGTCCCTGCCCTCGCGCGCAGTGATCTCGGCCGACAGCAGCGCCGGCACCAGGCCGTCCTTGTCGGTGACCCAGGCCGTGCCGTCGCGGCGCAGCAGTGAGGCGCCGGCACTTTCCTCGCAGCCGAAGCCGAGCGAGCCGTCGAACAGGCCCGGCGCGAACCACTTGAAACCGACCGGCGCCTCGAACAGCCGGCGGCCCAGCCGTTTCGCCACGCGGTCGATCAGCGCGGTGCTGACCACGGTCTTGCCCACCGCGGCGTGCGCGCCCCACTGCGGGCGATGGCGGAACAGGTAGTCGATCAGCACCGACAGGTAGTGGTTCGGCTCCATCAGCCCGCTGCTGCGGGTGACGACGCCGTGGCGGTCGTGGTCGGTGTCGCAGGCGAACGCGACGTCGTATTGGTCCTTCAGCCCGATCAGCCGCTGCATCGCGTACTTCGACGACGGGTCCATGCGGATCTTGCCGTCCCAGTCCACGCTCATGAAGGCGAACTGCGGGTCGACCACCGCGCTGACCACGGTGAGGTCGAGCTTGTAGCGATCGGCGATCGGCGCCCAGTAGTGCACGCCGGCGCCGCCCAGCGGATCGACGCCCATATGCACGCCGGCACTGCGGATCACGTCGAAGTCGACGATGTTCGCCAGGTCGGCGACGTAGCTGTTGAGGTAGTCGTGCTCGTGCGTGGTGGCCGCCTGGCGCGCCTGCGCGTACGGCATCCGGCGCACGTCCTTCAGGCCGCCTTCGAGCAGGGCGTTGGCGCGGTTCTCCACCCACTTGGTGATGTCGCTGTCGGCCGGGCCGCCGTTGCTGGGGTTGTACTTGAAGCCGCCGTTGTCCGGCGGGTTGTGCGACGGCGTGATCACGATGCCGTCGGCCAGGCCGCTCGTGCGCCCCTTGTTGTGGACCAGGATCGCGTGCGACACCGCCGGCGTCGGGGTGAACTCGCCGCCTGTGGAGATCATCGTCGCGACGCCGTTCGCGGCCAGCACCTCCAGCGCATTCTCGAACGCCGGCTGCGACAGCGCGTGGGTGTCGGCGCCGATGAACAGCGGGCCGTCGATGCCTTTCGAGCGGCGGTACTCGCAGATCGCCTGGCTGATCGCCAGGATGTGCGCCTCGTTGAAGCTGCGCTCGAGCGAGCTGCCGCGATGGCCGGAGGTACCGAACGCCACGCGCTGCGCCGGCACCGCGGGATCGGGCTTCAGGTCGGCGTAGGCGGCCAGCAGTTTCGCGATGTCGACCAGGATCGACGACGGTGCCGGCTTGCCGGCGAGGGGACTGATGTGTTGACTCATGGGTCTCTCAAGTGACTGTGGGCATTCTCCTCCCCCTGCTCGCCCCAAAGGGACTTCCTTCGGTCGCAGGGGGAGGTCGGGAGGGGGTTGCGCGGGCTCGCGACGGCCGGTCAAGAGCACCCCACCCCAACCCTCCCCTGCAAAGCAGGGGAGGGAGTTTCAAGCGGTGTCGCGCAGCTGGCGATAGCGGCGGATCAGGGCGTTGGTGGAGCTGTCGTGCGCAAGCGTCGGCATGTTCTTCGCGGTCAGCTCGGCAATGGTGGTCTTCGCCAGCTGCTTGCCCAATTCCACACCCCACTGGTCGAACGAGTCGATGTCCCAGATCACGCCCTGCACGAACACGCTGTGCTCGTACAACGCGATCAGCGTGCCGAGCGTGTGCGGAGTGAGCTTCTTGGCGAGGAGGGTGCTGCTGGGACGGTTGCCGGGGAACGTGCGGTGCGGGGCCAGCGCCGCATCGGTGCCGGCGGCACGCACTTCCTCGGCGGTCTTGCCGAACGCCAGCGCCTCGCCCTGGGCGATCAGGTTCGCCAGCAGCAGGTCGTGCTGGTCGCCGAGCGGGTTCAGGCTCTGGCCGAAGCCGATGAAGTCGCACGGCACGAGGCGCGTGCCCTGGTGCAGCAGCTGGTAGAACGAGTGCTGGCCGTTGGTACCCGGCTCGCCCCAGTAGATCGGCCCGGTGGCGTAGTCGACCGCGGCGCCGTCCCGCGTCACGCGCTTGCCGTTGCTTTCCATGGTCAGCTGCTGCAGGTAGGCCGGGAAGCGCTTCAGGTATTGCTCGTACGGCAGCACCGCGACACTGGCCGCGCCGAGGAAGTTGTTGTTCCAGATGCCGAGCAGGCCCATCAGCACCGGCAGGTTGCGTTCCAGCGGCGCGTGGCGGAAGTGTTCGTCCATGGCGTGGAAGCCGGCCAGCATCGCGCGGAAATGCTCCGCGCCGACCGCCAGCATGGTGGACAGGCCGATCGCCGAATCCATCGAGTAGCGCCCGCCCACCCAGTCCCAGAAGCCGAACATGTTGGCGGTGTCGATGCCGAACTTCGCCACCTCGGCGGCGTTGGTGGAGACCGCCACGAAGTGCTTCGCCACCGCCGCCTCGTCGCCCAGTGCTTCGACGCACCAGGCACGCGCGGCGCGCGCGTTGGCCAGCGTCTCCAGCGTGGTGAAGGTCTTCGAGCAGACGATGAACAGCGTCTCGCCCGCGTCCAGGCCGTGCACCGCCTCGGCGAAGTCGGTGCCGTCCACGTTGGAGACGAAATGGAACGTCATCTCGCGCCGGCTGTACTCGCGCAGCGCTTCGTACGCCATCACCGGGCCGAGGTCGGAGCCGCCGATGCCGATCGAGACCACGTGGCGGATGCGCCGGCCGTCGTGGCCCCGCCACGCGCCGCTGCGCACGCGGTCGGCAAACGCGGCCATGCGGTCGAGCACGTCGTGCACGTCCGCCACCACGTCGTGGCCGTCGAGCAGGATCTGCTGCGTGCGCGGCGCGCGCAGCGCCACGTGCAGCACGGCGCGGTTCTCGGTGGTGTTGATCCTGTCGCCGCGGAACATCGCCGCGATCCGTTGCGGCAGGCCGCAGGCCTCGGCCAGCTCGCGCAGCAGGCCCAGCGCGTCGGCGTCCACCCGCTGCTTGGCGTAGTCGAAATACAGGCCGACGTCCTCCAGCACGTAGCGTTCGCCGCGCTGCGGGTCGGCGGCGAACAGCTCGCGCAGATGCTTGTGGCCGATCGCGTCGGCATGCCGTTGCAACGCCTGCCACTGGGGCAGGCGGGTCAGTCGCGGCTCGCTCATGGCAGCTGGGATTCCTTATCCAGTGCGCTGGCCTTGTCGGCGATGCGCTGCAGCAACTGCTGCCACGATTTCACGAACGCCGCGGCGCCGTCGCGCTGCAGCTTCAGCGCCAGTGCGTCGAGGTCCACGCCGGCGGCAGCAACCCGCGCCAGCACCGCGTCCGCGTCGCCGCCGTCGTCGGCCAGCACGCCGTGCAGCTGGCCGTGGTCGGCGAACGCGTGCAGGGTCTTCTCCGGGATCGTGTCGATGGTGTCCGGCGCGGCCAGCGCGCTGACGTACAGCGTGTCCGGCGCGGACGGGTCTTTCACCCCGGTGCTGGCCCACAGCAGGCGCTGCGGCCGGGCGCCGGCGGCGGCGAGTTTGTGCCAGCGCTTGGAGGCCAGCAGTTCGCGGTAGGCACGGTAGGTCTGCTGGCCCACCGCGATGCCCAGCTGGTTGCGCAGCGCGTCCGGCAGCTGCGGGTTGGCGGCCACGTCCCAGCGGCTGATGAACAGCGAGGCAACCGAGCCCACGCGCGGGTTCAGCCCGGCTTCCAGGCGCCGCTCGATGCCGCGCAGGTACGCCTCGGCGACGGCCTGGTACTGCGCGCAGGAGAACAGCAAGGTCACGTTGATCGGGATGCCGAGGAAGATCGCCTCCTCGATCGCCGGCACGCCTTCCGGGGTGCCGGGAATCTTCACGAACAGGTTGTCGCGCCGGCCCTGGTGGTGGATGTGGCGTGCCGCGGCGATCGAGCCGGCGGTGTCGGCGGCCAGCAGCGGCGAGACCTCCATCGAAACCCAGCCGTCGACCTGGCCGCTGGCGTCGAACACCGGGCGGAACAGGTCGGCAGCGCGGCGCAGGTCTTCCAGCGCCAGCTCGGTGAACAGCGTCTCGCCGGCCAGCCCGGCCAGTGCCTTGGCGTGGATGCCGGCGTCGTAGGCGTCGCCGTTGCCGATCGCCGCGTCGAAGATGCTGGGGTTGGAGGTCAGCCCGGTAATCGAGTCCTCGGCGATGTAGCGCGCCAGCGTGCCGTCGTCGAGCAGCGTGCGGGTGATGTTGTCCAGCCACAGGCTCTGGCCGAGGTCGTGCAATTGGCGGGTCGCTTTCATGCTTGCTCCGTGTTTCCGATTCGATCGCTACAAGAATGTCATTCGGCCGGCAGCGGGATCACTGGCGTGCTCGGCAGGAAGTCTTCAAGCTTACGCCGGCGCAGATCGCCGATGCACGCGACGCTGAAGTCCGGCGCCGGCTCGATCGCTTCGCCGGCGCTGGCCGCCGCGTAGTGGCCCTGGCGCACGAACACCGTGGTGAGCTTGCGGCCCAGGCGCTGCTTCATCTCGGCAAGAATATGCGGCTTGTCGTCCACCATCACGTAGTGCGCGGCCGGGTAGCGCTGCTGCATCGCCACCAGCATCTGCTGCTTGTGCACGTAGATCAGCACCTCGCCGCGCAGCGCGTCCCACAGCCCGGCGCGGCGGATCTTGCGCGGCTGGAACACCACGTCGCCGTCGGACAGGATCGCGGTGGGGCCCAGCGTGCGCAGGTGCGCCACGGTTTCCAGCGCGTGCGGATACAGCCGTTCGGCAAACGGGTAGTCCAGCAGGTAGGACGACATCTGCAGCAGCGACGGGTCGTTGTCCAGGCCGGTGCGGAAGCGCTGCAGCGCGCCCAAGTAATCGGCGTAGCCGAATTGCTGGCGCAGCTCCTCGTAGATCGCCCAGTAGCGCTCGCGCGCGGCGGCGCCGAACGCCGCCTCCAGCGTGGCGCCGAGGTCGGCGCCGAAGCGGTCGTTGTCGAGCAGGGTGTTGTCCACGTCGAGCAGGAACACCACCGCGGCGGCTTCGGCGGCGGGGTGGCTCAGCATGGCGTACCCGCCTCCGCCTGCGGGTCGTGCCAGCCCTCGTCGCCGCCGACCAGGTGCGCCGCCGCGGGCGGACCCCAGCTGCCCGGTTCGTAGAACGCCACCGCGCCTTCGTGGGCCAGCACGCGGTCGACCACCGCCCACGCCGCCTCCACGCATTCGTCGCTGGTGAACAGCGCGTTGTCGCCGCGGATGGCGTCGCCGAGCAGGCGCTGGTACGGCGACTTCTCCGGCGCCAGGTCGTGCCGCACGACCAGCTCCACCGGCTCGCCGCGCATCTCCTCGCCCGGCTGCTTCACCCGCATGCCCGCGGCGAGGATCACCTGCGGGCTGAGCCGGAAGCGGAAGTAGTTCGACTGCGCCGCGCCGACCGGGTCGAACACCGACAGCGGCGGCGCCTTCATGTCCACCATCACCTCGGTGGTGGTCAGCGGCAGCCGCTTGCCGGCGCGGATGTGGAACGGCACGCCGGCCCAGCGCCAGGTGTCGATGTGCAGGCACAGCGCCACGAAGGTCTCCACGTTGGAATCGGCGGCCACGCCCTCGACCTCGCGGTAACCGCGGAACTGGCCGCGCACCACCTCGGCCGGGTCGAGCGGGCGCATCGCGCGGAACAGCCGCAGCTTCTCCGCGCGCAGCGCTTCCGGCCCGCCGCCGATCGGCGCGTCCATCGCCAGCAGCGAGGTCACCTGCAGCAGGTGGTTCTGCAGCACGTCGCGGATCGCGCCGACGCCCTCGTAGAACGCGCCGCGGCCGTCCACGCCGAACTGCTCGGCCATGGTGATCTGCACGCGGTCCACGTAGCGGTTGTTCCACACCGGCTCCAGCACGGTGTTGGCGAAGCGGAAGTACAGCAGGTTCTGCACCGGCTCCTTGCCCAGGTAATGGTCGATGCGGAAGATCGCCGACTCCGGGAACACCGCGTGCAGCGTGCGGTTGAGCGCCTGCGCCGAGGCCAGGTCGCGGCCGAACGGCTTCTCCACCACGATCCGCGCGCCGTCGGCGCAGCCGGCCTGCTGCAGGTTCTTCGCCACCACGGCGAACAGCCCGGGCGGGATCGCCAGGTAGTGCAGCGGCCGCTGTGCCGCGCCCAGCGCCTGCTTCAGCTGCGCGAACGTGGCCGGGTCGTTGTAGTCGCCATCGACGTACTGTAATCGTGCCGCCAGCTGCGCGAAGGCGGCCTCGTCCACCGCGCCGCCCTGCTCCTGCGCCGCGTGCGCCAGGCTGTCGTGCGCGCGCTGGCGCAGCTGCTCCACGCTCCAGCCCGAGTGCGCCACGCCGATGATCGGCAGGTTCAGCCCGTCGTGCAGCAGCATCGCCTGCAGTGCCGGAAAGATCTTCTTGTAGGCCAGGTCGCCGGTGGCGCCGAAAAAGACCAGGGCGTCCGAGCGGGGTGTCGGCATGATGATGGCGTTCTCCTTGGGGGCGGCGGGCGAACTTGCCCGACATGCGGCGCGCATCATTCCACGCGCTACGGCAGGACGTCGCCAACATGCCGGACATCGGGTTCGCTTTCCAGCGTGCACGGCTGCAGGTTAAGTCGATGCATAAGCCGGGGCGTGCCGGCGTGGCGGCCATACCAAGTGCCGTCCGCTCAGCCGTCCGCCAGGTCGTCGGGAATCAGCGAATAGACCACCGCGCGCTCGGGCCGGCCCTGGAACAGCACGCGGTTGCGTGCCTCCACCTCGCGCAGCGCGCCCAGCTTCTCCGCCACCCGCTGGCTGGCCGCGTTGTGCGGCAGCACCACGATCTCCAGCCGCGTCAGGCCCAGCACGTCGAAGCCCAGCCGGGCCGCGGCCCGGGCCGCCAGCGTGGCCACGCCGCGGTTCCGCGCCGTATCGCACACCCAGTAGCCAAGATTGCCCATCCCGTGGGCGCGGTTGACGTGGTTCACCCCGGTGCCGCCGATGACCGCGCCCGTGCCATCGAACACGCCGAGGGGAAATTCGGAGCCGGCCGCCCAGCACGCCATGCCGTGCTCGACCCAGGCGGTCGCATCCGCCAGCGCATAGTCGCGGTGGCACCAGGGCAGCAGTACGACAGCGACTCCACCGAACTGCGCACCGCCCGGTACAGCGGCTCCGCGTCGCCTGCCGCCAGCGGGCGGACGACGATCCCGCCTTGCCGCTGCAGATACGTCATGGCGATCCGCCCCGCGGCGCCTTGTCCCCCGTCGGATGCGCTCATCGGACCCGCCCGGCGTCGTCGGCACGGCTGGCCGGGTTCGGCTCCTGCCGCACGATGTCGATGGAGATCTCCACGGCCGGCACCGTGCCCCGGTTCTCGAGCCAGTGGACGGTATGCCGGTCCTCGGGCCAGCCCACGCCGGGGCCGTAGTCGGTGGCGATGCCGTCGCGATGGTCGGTGATCGTCCCTTGCAGGATGTAGACGAGGCCCGGCCGATCCCGGTGGTCGTGGACGGGGCCGAACACCCCGCCCGGCGCGATGGTGACCTTGCGCATGCGCAGCTGGCGCCCGGCCATGCCCTCGATTTCCGGGCCCAGGTCCATGATCGCCAGCGACTGGACCGTGACGCCGCGCGTTTCAGGGGCCGTCGGTTCTTTGCTCATGGTGCCTCCGGTGCGTGTCGTCGGTCAGCGCGCCGCGCACCCACGGGCAGTCTGACACGGCCAAGCCGTCCGCTGAACCGTGGGAACGCGCGCAGCAAGCCTTCAAATACCTCGAAACTGGCCTGCTCGGCTTCCTGCTTCCATCGTTCGTACCGCGACGGCGGGTAATCCACGCCGAAGCGGCCGAAGTGCGCCCAGATGTACTCGTCGATGGATAGCCTCACGAAACCCCCTGGCTTCGAGCGCCTTGGCGCATGTCGTCTTTCCGGCGCCGGCAACCCCGCACATCATCACGACATGGCCTGGTGTCGGTTGCAGATGTTCGATCGCGGGAAGATCGATCAGGTATCCAACGCCCGAGCCAGGCGACGGCGAAGCACGGACGGGCAGTATGCGCGAGGGAGGCGCGCTGACCGGCAGCGACTGCACGCCCGGGGCGAAACCCCTCAGGCATCCGGGTTGACGGGGAAGCCACCGGGAGAATCGTTGGCCGCCAGTTAGCGCAGCTGCTTGGTCATGAATACGCTGTTGGGATCGGCCTGGTAGCTGCCGAAAGGCGGGCATGGCACGAATCCGGCCGATGCGTACAGGCGACGCGCTGCTTCGAAGAAGGCCATGGATCCCGTCTCCAGGCTCAGTCTCGAATAGCCGCGCGCCACCGCCTCCTGAATGAGGTGCTGCAGCAGTCGCGAAGCCACGCCCCGCCGCAGATGGGACGCGGCCGTGCGCATGGACTTGATTTCGGCGTGCGACGCGTCCAGATGCTTGAGCGCGCCGAACCCGGCCAGCAACGGACCGTCCCAGATGCTCCAAAAGGTGACGTCGGGACTGCGCAGGCCGCCAAGATCAAGCGCGTGGCGACTTTCCGCCGGGGCGGTGGGCGCGATGGAGTCCAGGTGCTCGCGAAGCAACGCAAGCACCTCGGGACTTTCCAGACTGTCGATGTGGATGTCCAGGTGCTGCCTCTTGCCGCCCAATGCTGGAGCTGAGCCGCCGGCAGCCCGCGTAACGGGATGACGGCCGGTTGCAGCGAACGACCAGGTCGGGCTGCCGTGATGGGCAGCCTCGGCCAGTTCCTTGAACGTTTGACTTTCGATGGCGATATACCGCTGCGCGAGAGCGCCGGCGAAAAGCGCAGCAACGCGGCCAAGAATACCTGCAAACGCGAAATCGAGCCGGAGTCTGCACCTTGAGCCGCCGATGGGATCGACCGCGTGATTCGCCACCATCCTCAGACCAGGCGATTGGGACCGCCAAACGAAGCTGCGGCCCGCCTCGACGGAGGCGACCTCCCAGATGGCAGGGCGAACTTTCGGCTGGACAACGTGAAATCGCGCACCGACCACCAGCACGCTGTTGCCCAACGGCTCCACCGAGGTGACGGTCGGCAGCCGCTGCGGCCACGACAGCACATCCGACAGCAACCTCCAGACCAGCTCGGCCGGCGCTTCGATGTCGATACTGGTGGTGTAGGTGCGCATGATGTTGTCCAGCGCCGGAATCCAGCCGGCCCGCGAAGCGCGTTCGCCTCGAAGAAATGATCAGGTCTCAAGCTTGGTGCGGAAGTGAAAGCACTCCATCCCGAATCCCTCGCGAAAGTAGAACCGGTGCGCCTGCTCCCGGGTGGTGCGCGAAATGAGCTGGATCTCGCTGCAGCCCAACTCCCGGCCGATGCGCCTGAGGGCGGCGATCAGTTGCGCGCCGTGGCCCCGCGAACGCGCCTGTCCGTCCGCAACCAGGTCGTCGATGTAGAGCAGCCTTCCGCAATAAAGCATGTTCATGACGCGATAGGCAGCCACGGCTTTCACCGCGCCCTCGTCGGACAGCGCCAATACCCTCAGCCCATCGCTGGCCATGAGGCTGCGGATCGTGGGAACGTACTGGCTTTGCTCGAGGTGCGGCCGAAGCTGCTGCATGACGGCGAACGTTGCAGCGATCTGTTCGTCGGTTTCAGCGTGCTCGATGGTGGTCATTGGGGTCTAGCGCCTGAGTTGAGCGACGGCGAAGCCGTCCGCCTCGAACGAGTAAAAAGAGACTTCCTCCCCTTTCGGCCTCGAGGGCCATGATGGTGTTGCGACACAACCGTCAGCAGAGGAGGAAGTCTCCATGAGCACTATAACCCTGGGTGTGGACCTGGCGAAGCGGGTATTTTCGGTGTGCGAGATGGATGCCGCCGGGCGTGTGCTGCGGTGGCACGAACTGAGGCGCGAAGCCTTTGCTGCGTGGCTCGGCCAACAACCGGCCGGCGCCGTGGTGGCGATGGAGGCGTGCAGCGGAGCGCACCATTGGGTGCGCCGTTGCCTCGCGCTCGGGCTGCAGCCGAAGGTGATCGCCGCGCAGTTCGTCGGCCCGTTCCGCAAGAGCCGCACCACCAAGAACGACCGCAACGACGCCGAGGCGATCGCCACCGCCGCCCGGCAGGGCAACATGCGCTTCGTGCCGGTGAAGTCGGTGGAGCAGCAGGCGCGGCTGGCGTGGCACCGGGTACGCGAGGGGTACAAGGCCGAGAGCCTGGCCATCGACAACCGGTTGCGTGGGCTGCTGGCCGAGTTCGGCATCGTGGTGGCCACGAGCGATCTGGCACTGCGCCGGGTGCTGGCCGACCTGGATGCGCATGATGGGTTGCCCGGCGAGTTTCGCGAGCTGCTGCGCGACCTGGCCGCCCACTGGGCGAAATTGCGCGAGCGCATCGATGCGTGCGATGCCCGCATCGACACGCACGCGCGACAGGATGCACGCTGTATCCGGCTGCGCTCGATCGTGGGCATCGGACCGATCACCGCCGACGCGGTGGTGGCGACGCTGGGTGCCGCGACCGACTTTCGCAACGGCCGGCAGCTGGCCGCCTGGCTGGGTCTGGTGCCGATGCAGCACTCCAGCGGCGGTCGAGCGCGGCTGGGCACGATCAGCTGTCGTGGCGACGCCTACCTTCGCACGCTGCTGATCCAGGGTGCGCGCAGCAGCCTGCAGCGGGCCAAGGCGGTGGCGACCGAGAAGGCCACACCGGAACAGTTGTGGATACGCACTCTGGATCGGCGGATGCCGTTCGGCAAGGTGCTGGTGGCGATCGCCAACAAGCACGCGCGGCAACTGTGGGCGATGCTCGCGCACGACCTCGACTACGATCCGGATGCACACGTAAAGCACCCCATGGCGCGGCGTCTGGCTGACCAGCACACCCTCACTGCGACGGCATGCATGAATCCGCACATGTAAACACGTTCCACGTCAGCGCGAAGCGGTAGCAACGGGTCAGACCCACCCGGAGAGAACCTGACTAACATCCTGGACGTCCAAACGTGTTTCGGCCGATCCCCGAACACTGACGACACCGATGAATGAACGAGGTCTCCGGGCGCGGTTTATACCCTGGTCCGCATCAGCCACACCGATGCAACAAGACCGTTTACGGAAATGCAGTCTGACAACGTTCAACGCCACACGCACTGACACGCGCGACGCAGCAAAGAGAACAACACCATGACCAGCGAACGCCTGAAAGCTCAAGGCAAGAACATCAAGCGGGCGGTATTGACGGGAAGTCTCTTACGGAAATGTTAGGCCTGCAGCCGCGCACGTAAAGCGCTGACGCCTGCCTGCCAATCATTGAACTCATCTGATTCTTCCCACAACTCCCGAAGCTCTGAGTCCGGAGCGAGCACGCGATCGACGACCTGGACTGCATGAGACACGACCGCCGCATCCACGGACGGTTTGACGCGGGCAACCCACGCAGTGAGCTCTTCCTCGGCCTGCGACGCGGCAGAGGCATGACCCAACACAAGCGCAACTACCTCGCAGGCCGCGATACCTTGTTGGGCCTCTGGTGCCTCCAAGTACCCCGCTGTGCTTTGCACGCGCTCGATGGCTTCTTGGACGGGTGACAAGTCAGTCCCCTCGATAAGATCACCGATGAGGTCACCAGCATCGTCGTTGGCAAAAGAATGGAGTGCCCAAGTACCCATGCAACCTCCCCTGTAGGCCTAACGAGGTTGTAGAAAAACCTCCGCTCATCCTGCTTCAATAGCCCCACGTGAACAAGGGGGCGGCATGGCACGCTACCGGCATATCGATATGAGTCCGCGGCTGTTGCCGGTGGATCTGCAGGCGCAGCTGGTGCCGGGATCATTTGCCCATGCCGTGCACCATCTGGTCGATCAGCTGGATCTGTCCGCCTTCGATGCGCATTACCGCAATGACGACAGCGGCGCGCCGGCCCATGCGCCGACGATGCTGCTCAAGGCCGTGCTGCTGGCGTATTCCCAAGG
>NZ_ATYF01000027.1:0-2336 GCF_000427545.1 Rhodanobacter sp. OR92
GTGAGTCCGCTGAGTTAGCATTCAATCGGGTGGCACGCGTCCTTGGTAGCGTTGCCACCTAACCAGTCATCCAAGCGGACGGCTGCGCCGCCGCTTAATTCCAGCGTTAGGCGTCATACATGGCTCACCTGCAACGTGCAGTAGCTTCTCTCCGCATTGCAGGAGACGACCTCGATCCGGATCGGATATCGGCTGCGTTAGGCGCAGCCCCCACCCATGGTCAAGCAAAGGGCCAAGAAATTTTGCTAAGGACTGGCCGCACCCGTATAGCCCAATTTGGCCAGTGGCGGCTCCACGCAACCGAAACCGAACCGGAAGACCTCGATGGTCAAGTTGCAGAGCTTCTTGGCAAGCTCACCAATGACCTTGCTGTCTGGCGTGATCTGGGCCATCGCTACAAAATAGACCTGTTTTGCGGTTGGTTCATGGGCGGCACCAATGAGGGCGTCATGGTTTCAGCAACCACACTCAAGGCTCTCGGGGAGCGGGGCATTGCACTCGGCCTGGACATCTATGGCCCAGACACTGATGCCTAACATCTTGTTCAAGGCGGACGGCTTCGCCGCCGCTTAACTCCAGCGTTATGCCCCACCCAGGACTTTTCTGTGACCATTGAGTCTTGCACCACATGGGAATGCTTCAACAGCTTTGCTAGCTGGCTCTCTGTAATTGGCACCATTCTCATCACTGGCTTGGCTCTTTGGCTTTCTGTTCGCGACCGCCAGATTCATCTCAAGTCCGCGTTGACTCTCGGGCTCCTACCATCCGTCAACGCCAATCTACTCAATCGACCAGTGTTCGTACTCTCGTTCACTAACGTTGGGCCTCGGCCCGTTACGGTCACCAATCATTGTTGGGTGCTGCCGCATGTAAAAGGCATTGTCTTCCTACAACCGTATATGGACGCAGGCGTGGGAAGTTTGTGCTCAAAGCTACCGCTAGAGCTCACCGACGGCAAAGAAGGACATGTCTTCTATTCAGATGACTTTTTTCTGAAACTGGATGAGCCAGCCAAGTTCCTATTTCACAAAAAGCGCTACATCGCTTGGTTGCGTATTAATTTCTTCAAGGTTCGCATCGTCACTACCGCAGGCGTTAGACCCTACGTAAAAGTTGCTCGTGCTGTCAGACAACGACTGTGGCACCAATACAATGGGGCATAACAATTCGTCCAAGCGGACGGCTTCGCCGCCGCTTAACTCCAGCGTTAGGCCCCATGGATTCAGGCTTCTTCCTCGCAAAGCATCGCCTTAGCCTCGCGCAATCTTTGCGCGTGTATTGGCCGTACCTCGTCCCATTTGTCTTGGGGCCGCTTGTCAGCTCCATCGTCAGCGCAGCACTTCCTACTGCCGCACCTGTAATCACCGGCGGGTACTTTCTGGCATCTGCCGCGCTAGCCATGTGGCCCCTTGCATTCAAGGACGCGTCCAATAAGTATTGGCTTGTTGGGGTCATTGCTTGGTTCGTTCTGAGGTTAGTGGCTATCGTAGCGGCCTAACCAGTCATCCAAGCGGACGGCTGCGCCGCCGCTTAATTCCAGCGTTAGGCATCGTGTAGCCATGCAGGAAGAAATCACCAATGGCATTGTTGCTGTCGTCAAGTTCATCGCGTACTACATCATCTGGTCGTTCGTTCTGTTCAACCTTGGTCGCGCCTCATTGCTTGTTATTACGCTCGGGCAGTATCCGCGTGGCCACGATGCTCAACGTCACGTCAACCAGATTTCGCTCGTCGGTATTCTTGTACTTGTCCTGGTTTGGTCGGCCGTTGCCATCTACAACAACACTCTTGGCGTCCATGCCTAACATCTCATTCGAGGCGGACGGCTTCGCCGCCGCTCAATTCCAGCGTTAGGCCTTATGAATTCTCGCGTCAAGGACATCGCTTTGCTTTTGGCTGGCCTTCTGCCCACAGCCGTTGTCGTCTTTCTTGCGTTCGTCTTGGTGCCAGGTTGTATCGCCATCTACGGGCCTGTCTCCGGCCAGCTGCCACCTCAAACCAAGTTTGTGTTCTCGTTCTACTATCTATCTTTGGTGTTGCCGGTTCTGGTTGCAGGCGTCTGGTTGTTTTGGCGCGGGCGGTGGCAGCGTGGAGTCGTGGCTGCTTTGCTCGGTTCCGTTGGCAGCGTTGCGGTAGGTGCGTTCGGTTGGTGGGCCGTTTACCAACCGCAACTCATCCTGCAGCTTATAGGGCAGTCGGGCTCGTAGGTCGGCCTAACCACTCGTTCGAGGCGGACGGCTCCGCCGCCGCTCAACTCAAGCGTTGAGGCTGTAGAAAAAGCCCTTTCCACGGATGGATAGACGGCCAAAATGACAGCCGTTGCATCACGTCACTCA
>NZ_ATYF01000028.1:0-1566 GCF_000427545.1 Rhodanobacter sp. OR92
CTGTCATTTTGGCCGTCTATCCATCCGTGGAAAGGGCTTTTTCTACAGCCTCAACGCTGGAGTTAAGCGGCGGCGAAGCCGTCCGCCTTGAACGAGTGGTTAGGCTTGCGAAGGCCTGCCTATTGAACCGTTACCTGCGCACCGAGTGACTCAAGGGTGTGCAACAGAGCCCCTGCCGACTCGACACTGACAAGCTCCAGGGTCACGGGCTCCCGCTTCATGACACGGCGAGCGACTCGCTTTAGTTCCGTGCCACGCAGGGACGTGCATTGTTGGATGCGAGCGCAGAAGGCAGCGAGCGGCCAGCTGTTGGGACCTGCCCAGCTCTGTTCAGGAACCCATCGATGGATGACCAAGGACGTCATTTAGCTCTTGAGGCCTAACGCTTGAGTTAAGCGGCGGCGAAGCCGTCCGCCTTGAACGAGATGTTAGGCATGCGAGGTGCCTGCCTGACGAACTAGATTGCTAAGCGTTGCCGCCATTTCGAGCACAGGACCGGCAACGACCCCGTCATGATCCAAAGCGCGCGAGATAGATGCCTTTGGGATGCTACGGCCAGAGGCGACTGACGCGCGCATGTCCTGGAAGACGTGAAGCCACTTGGCTTGGACAACCTCGGTCCATCCATCCGCGCGAGCCGCGCCTGTCAGTGGCGAGGAAAGCGCGCCCACGAGCTGGTCGAGGAGTTGGCAGATGTGATTGCGAGAACCTTCCATGTTTGCTGCCTAACGCTGGAGTTAAGCGGCGGCGAAGCCGTCCGCCTTGAACGATCAGTTAGATGATTGCGAAGGAATTCGCAACTGGCCATTGGCATAGTATTGGTCAAGACACATGATCAGGCGATCTGTGTCAGAGCGAATTTTCTTTGCCTGCGCGCGAGGAAAATCTTCCTGCTCAGCCGGAGCGGTAGCCAAGTACGCTTTGCCGTTATTGATTGAAGACGAGATCTCAACAACGCATACATGCGTATTTTGAGCAGCATCTATGACCCTGCGAGGAAAAAGCAGCGGAAAGACAAAAAACACTTCGCTGTCGGTCCCGCCGCGCATGGCCTCCGTTAGAAGCCGAGTCCGGCCATCAGCAGTCGGTTGGCTCATTGCATTGTCTACCGCTGCCTTGAACTTGGCGGAAAACTGCTCAGAATAAGGCTGCGTAGCTTGCGCCGCAGTGCAAAGTAGGAGAGCTGCCATAAAGAAAAGCATAAAAGTGCGCACGAAAACCCCCACATCTAACCCAGTGGTGAGCCGCCGCTGAAAGCGGTCGGCTCGACCTACGTGTTATGCGGCGCAACGAAGGAGCTCAAAGTGTCACAACCGAGTGGAAGCAAGACGATAGGCCCATGCCCGTATTGCGGCGAGACGTACAAGCTCACGAACTACATGCGCCGCTCGAGAAATCTGCAGCACGATGAAAAAGGCCGATGGCTATGGAATACGCACCTCATTTCATGCCATCGAAAGATCAAGCCGCATAACGCTGGAATTGAGCGGCGGCGAAGCCGTCCGCCTCGAATGAATAGTTAGGGCGTGATCGTTGACCACGAATCTGCCAATGATTCCCGCTTCT
>NZ_ATYF01000029.1:0-1332 GCF_000427545.1 Rhodanobacter sp. OR92
CTAATGCCAGTCAGTTAAGGTATTGACGAAGCCGGAACGACCCAAGAGGCTCATGGTTTTCCATGAGCCTCTTGCTTTGATCTCAGCCCTGCAAGCCAACTTTGATGCGGTAGGCGATCTGTCTCCCGACGCGTTTGATCGTTTCAGCCAGCTCATTCCGGCCGCCTGGATCGAGCAAGCATTGCAAGCGACTGGCACGACGTCACTGCGCCGTCGACGTCTGCCGGCCGAGCGATTGATCTGGCTGGTCATCGGCTTAGCGCTGTTTCGCAACGAACCGATCTGGCACATCGTGCGTCAGTTGGGGCTGGCGTTGGGTACCGAGGCACAGGTCGTGCCTGTGCCGAGCGCTACGGTTCAAGGGCGCCAGCGACTGGGTGAAGCGCCGTTGGCCCATCTGTTCGATCAGCTCAGCCGCGCGTGGTGCACCGCACCGCTTCCGACGGCCGGGCTCTTCCACGGGCTTCGCCTGTTGGCGGTCGATGGCGTGGTGTGGTCGACGCCTGATACCGCCGAGCATCGTGATGTCTTCGGCGCAGGACGATCGCAGCACGGTGAAGGGAGTTGGCCGCAGGTGCGTGCGGTGTGCCTGATGGATGTTCATACGCACCTGATCCGGGCCGCCGCCTTCGGGGCCTATACGACCGGCGAGCTCAGCTACGCCCACGATCTGGTAACCGCGGCGCCCGATGACTCACTGACGATCTTCGACCGCGCCTACTATTCGGCGGCTTTCCTGCTGGCGTGGCAGCATGCGGGAGAGCAGCGGCACTGGCTGATGCGAGCCAAGTCCTCGTTGCGTTATGAGGTGATCCGTCCGCTCGGTGAAGGCGATGCGTGGGTGCGCCTGCCGGTTTCGCCGCAAGCCCGTCGCCAGCATCCGCAGCTGCCAACCTTCTGGGAGGCGCGTCTGATCCTCTGTCCTTCCGGTCGGCGCTACCTGACCTCGCTGGCCGATGCCGTTCGATATCCCGCCGATCAGGTGGCAGTGTGCTATCGCGAACGCTGGGAGATCGAACTGGGTTTTCGGGACATCAAGCAAGCCATGCAAGCCAACGACACCGTCTTGCGCAGCAAGCGACCGGAGCTGGTGCGGCAGGAAATCTGGGGGCTGCTGATCGCCTACAACTTGCTGCGCTGGGAAATGCACCAAACCGCTGGTGAGCTGGGCGTGCCACCGACCCGGCTCAGCTTCCAGGGGTTCACGCGCGCCATCGTGGCCGAGTTGCGATACGCCCCGCTGGAAACACCCGGCGCCTTTCCCAAACGACTCGCCCGCCTCCGACAGCAAGCCCACATCTATCTGTTGCCCGCACGACGACAACGATCTTG
>NZ_KE386557.1:0-206291 GCF_000427545.1 Rhodanobacter sp. OR92
CAGGTGCCTGACGTTCTTTTCCAGCCGGTTCTTCAGCATCTGCGCGCCGGCCGACAGCGGCTTCAGCTCGCGTGGTATCTCGTCGCGCGGCTTCAGGTCGAAGGTCAGCAGCACCGTTTCCAGCGCGCCGTTGTACAGCGCGTAGCGCTTGTCCGCATGCAGCTGCATCGCGCGGCCCAGTTCCACGTCACCGGCCAGCACGGCGNCNCNCCAGCCGATGAAGTGCTGGCGCAGGGTGTCGCCCAAGGCGCGGTACAGCTTCGGCATCTCGGCACGATCGCCGAGCCGCTCGCCGTACGGCGGGTTGGTGATGACCAGGCCGTGGTCGACGCCGGGCGGCGGCACGGCGTGCACCACGTCCTGCCGATCCAGCGTGAAGAAGCCGGCCACGCCCGCCGCCTGCGCGTTGCGTTTGGCCGTCTGCACCATGCGCGGGTCGGCGTCGCTGCCGAAGAACACGCTGCGCAGGCCGCGCAGGCCGGTTTCGGCGCGCTGCTTCGCTTCGTCCAGCAGACCGCGCCACAGTGCAATGTCGTGCTGCTGCCAGCCGAGGAAACCGAAATATTCGCGGCGCAGGCCAGGGGCGACGTCGGCCGCCATCAGCGCGCCTTCGATCAGCAGCGTGCCCGAACCGCACATCGGGTCGAGCAAGGCACCGCCGGCGGCGTATACCTCCGGCCAGCGCGCGCGCAGCAGCATCGCGCACGCGAGGTTTTCCTTCAGCGGCGCCTCGCCCTGCTCCTCGCGCCAGCCGCGCCGGTGCAGCGGCGAGCCGGCCAGATCCAGCGACACGGTGGCGCGGTCGCGACGCACGCGGACGTTGATGCGGATGTCCGGCTCGTCGGTGTCGATGCCAGGACGCGAGCCGTCGCGCTGACGGAACTGGTCGACCACCGCGTCCTTGGTGCGCAGGCCGATGAACTGGCTGTGGGTCAGCTTGCTCAGCGCGGTGCCGGCGTCCACGGCGAAGGTGGCGTGTGCGGCCAGGTGCTCGCTCCAGTCGATCGTCTGCACGCCGCGATACAACGCATCGTCGTCGGCCGCGTCGAACTCGGCCAGCGGCAGCAGGATGCGGCTGGCCAGGCGCGACCACAGGCAGGCCTTGTAGGCCGTCTCCAGCGTGCCGGAAAAATGCGCGCCGGCCAGCGCCTCCCGCACGTCGGGCGCGCCGAGCGCGACCAGCTCGTCACGCAGCAGGTATTCCATGCCCTTCGGGCAGGTAGCGAAATAGTGGCTCATGCGGCAACGGCCAGCTGGTCGAGCAGGTGGCGGAACTGTGCGTCGATCATGGCCATGCTGGAACCCAGCCGATGGTCGTCATCCAGCACCAGCAACGGCAGCCGGCGCTTCGCGGCGAACGCGTGCACGCCCGCCAGCGGGCAGACCTCGTCGCGCCAGCCGTGGATCAGCAGCGTGGGCACCTCCGGGCGCAAGTCGAACTTGCGCGCATAACCGGGAATCTCGCTGGGCGTGGCCAGCAACAGCAGGCCGGCCACCGGCACGTCCAGCGAGACCAGGCCGGAGACGAACGCGCCCATGCTGGAACCGACCAGCAACGGCGGCGCCTCCAGCGCCTCGATGGTGGCGCGCAGGCGGGCAACCCGCGGCGCCACCGAGCCTGCGTGACCGCGTGCATCGTCGGTGCGGTAATCCGGCCGCTGCGTACGCCAGCCCAGCGATTCGGCCAGCGCGGCCAGCGCGCTGACCTTGGTGGCCTGCGGACTGGAGTCCGAGCCGTGCGAAAGAATGATCTGGCCGCGCATGGCGCGTCTCCGTGAGACTGCTGGAAGCAAGGCGCGCATGGTAACAGGCGGCGTTTCCGCGGGCCCTTGCCGCATGCGAAACTGCGGCGCATGAGCCTGAGCATCCACGAGCAGCCGCTGCCTTATGTCGACCTCCTGCCCGAACGCCCGGCCGACGCGGTCGAGCTGGTGGTGATCCATTGCACCGAACTGCCGGACCTGGCCATGGCGCGCGAGTACGGCGAACGCGTGCTGCACGCCAGCGGCACCGGCAACAGCGGCCATTACTACGTCGACCGCGATGGCGCGGTGTATCGCTACGTGCCCGGCACCCGCGTGGCCAACCACGTGCGCGGGCACAACCCGAACTCGATCGGCATCGAGCTGGTCAACCGGGGCCGTTATCCGCACTGGTGGGATTCGCGCCATCAGCAGATGGATGAGCCCTATCCCGACGCACAGATCGCCGCGCTGAGCGCCCTGCTGGCGCAGTTGCGCGCGGCGTTCCCCACGCTGCGCCAGATCGCCGGGCATGAGGACCTGGACACCGACCTGATGCCGGCCAGCGACGATCCCGCGCGGCAGGTCCGTCGCAAGCTGGACCCCGGCGTGTGCTTCCCGTGGGACGTCGTCGTGCCGGCCTGCGGCCTGCAACGACTGCGTTAGACTCCGGCCCTGCCTCCCCCGGCCTGCGCCATGTCGGAGTTCACTGTCCAGCCGCTGCTGCAAACGCAGCTCGTCGCGGCGCACGACGTGCACTGCCGTGGCGCCTGCCGTCATCGCAGCACGGAGGAATGCGCGGTCGCCACTCACCTGGTCTTTCCGTACCGCGGCCTGTTCCTGCGCCACGTGGGCAGCACGCAGTCGGTGGCCGATGCCAACCACGTGCTGCTGTTCAACGCCGACCAGGGCTATCAGGTGAGCCATCCGGCGGCGGGTGGCGATGCCTGTTTGTCGCTGTCGATCGCGCAACCGCTGCTGCGCGAGCTGGCGCCGGCCGGACTGCTGCAGGATCGCCACAAACCCGTGTTCCGCGGCCAATCGCTGCGCATCGACGAGCGCACCCAGGTACTGGTGGCCTTGCTGCGGCACAGCCTGCACCACGGCAGCATCGAGCCGCTGGAAGCCGAGAGCCTGGCGCTGACCCTGGTCTGTCGCAGCCTCGGCCCGCGCACCGCCCACGCGCCCGGCGCCAGCCATGCGCGGCAGCGGCTGGTGGACCGGGCCAAGCTGCTGCTGGCCAGCGACCTCACCCGGCGCTGGACGCTGGCGGAGATCGCGGCGGACATCGGCGGCTCGCCGGTCTACCTCACCCAGGCCTTCCAGCAGGTCGAAGGCATGCCGTTGTATCGCTATCACCTGCGCCTGCGCCTGGCCCATGCGCTGGATCGGATCGCCGATTGCGCGGACGTCGCCGCGCTGGCGCAGGATCTGGGCTTCTCCAGCCACAGCCATTTCAGCGCAGCATTCCGCCGGGCCTACGGCCACACGCCCACGGCGTTCCGCCAGGCCGCGCTGGCACAGAAGCTGTAAAGAAAACCACATCCTGTGGTTTTCTTTTATCGCGAGTCCGGTACATGCCCGGACTCGCTCACGCGAATCAGGCACTGGCGTGCCCGATCCGCAGCCGGCCATCCATGGCCGGCCTGAGAGGTTGATAGTCTCAACCTCTCAGGTCGTCGTGAATCGCTAAAGATCCTGACAGCCGCCGGCGGCGGCCGGTGGTCTCCTGTGCCTGCCCGATCGCGGGCATCACCCGGAGACCCAGCATGAACGAAACCACCTGCGCCGCCTGCGACTATCCGCTCGACGGCAACGCCATCAAGGTCACCATCGGCGGCCGCACCGTCGAGGTCTGCTGCGAGGAATGCGCACAGAAGCTGCGCGAGGCGGCAGCGAAGTCGTGAGCGACCAAGCTTCCTCGCTTGCCGCTCGACGGGCGGCGCCGGGCATGCCCCGGCGCCGCTTCCTCGCCCTGTCCGCCGGCACGCTGGCCGGTGTGTGCGTGGGTAGCCTCGCCGGCTGTGTTCGCTGGCCGCGCACCGGCGCCGTGTCGGCACCGATGGACGCGGCGGGCTTCCACGCCGCGCGCCGCCATACCCGCACCATGTTCGGTCGCATCGCCTACGTCGAGCGCGGCAGCGGGCCGGCGGCGCTGTTCCTGCACGGCTTCCCGCTCAACGGCTTCCAGTGGCGCGGTGCGCTCGACCGGCTGGCAGCGTACCGGCGCTGCATCGCGCCCGACTTTCTCGGCATGGGCTACACCGAGGTCGCCGATGGGCAATCCTGCGCACCCGAGGCGCAGGTCGCCATGCTGGTCGCCCTGCTCGACACCCTTCAGGTCGAGCGCGCCGACGTGGTCGCCAACGACAGCGGTGGCGCCGTGGCGCAGCTGCTGGTCGCACGCCGCCCCGACCGCGTGCGCAGCCTGCTGCTGACCAATGGCGACACCGAGGAGAACTGCCCGCCGCCGGCGCTCCTTCCGGTGATCGACTTGGCGCAGCAGGGCCGCTTCGTCGACGAATGGCTGGGCACATGGCGCGACAACCACGCCCTCGCGCGTTCGACTGACGGCATCGGCGGCATGTGCTACACCGATCCCGCGCACCCCACCGACGAAGCCATCGAAACCTATTTCACGCCGTTGCTGGCCTCACGGCGCAGCCGCGACTTCGCGCACGCTTATGCCATCGCGCTGGAGCGCAACGCGCTGGCCGGCATCGGCCCCTCGCTCGCGCGATCGCGTGTGCCGGTGCGCATCGTCTGGGGCAGCGCCGATACGATCTTTTCCGCCGCCAACCCGGGCTTCCTCGACCGCGCCTTCGGCCGCTCGCTCGGCGTGCGCCGGCTCGCAGGCAGCAAGCTGTTCTGGCCGGAGGAGCGCCCCGACGTGATCGCCGACGAAGCACGGCGGCTGTGGGCCGCGCAGGGGGACCAGGCATGACGGCGCATTCCTCCCACCGCATCGCGGTGTATGGCGCCTACGGCCATACCGGCCGCTTCGTCGTGGCCGAACTGCGCCGCCGTGGCTTCGTGCCGGTGGCCTGCGGCCGCGACGCGGCCAGGCTGCATGACCTGGCCACGGTCGCCGGCGTCGAGGTCCGCGTCGCCTCCACCGATGACCCCGCTGCGCTGGATGCCGCCTTCGCCGGCACCGCCGCCGTGCTGCATTGCGCCGGACCTTTTCTCGACACCGCCGCGCCGGTGCTGGACGCGGCGCTGCGCGCACGCATCCACTATCTCGACGTGGCGGCGGAACAGCATGCCGTGACCGACACCCTGGCGCGCGATGCCGAGGCGAAAGCCGCGGGCGTGACGGTGGTGCCGGCGATGGCTTTCTACGGCGGCCTCGCCGATCTGCTGGCCAGCGCCGCGCTCGACGGCGCCACCGACGCGGACACGGTGGACATCGCCGTCGCGCTCGACGGCTGGCATCCGACGCGCGGCACCCGCCTCACCGGCGAGCGCAACCATTACCCGCGCACGTACGTCGAGCAGGGCCGCACCTGCACCGTGCCCGACCCCGCGCCCGTGCGCGAGACCGACTTCCCGGCACCGTTCGGGCGGCTGGAAACGGTGCTGCTGCCGCTGTCCGAGGCCATCGTGGTGCCGCACCACATCGCCTGCCGCAACCTGCACTCGTGGATGAACCTGGCACCGCTGCGCGACTTGCGCGATCCGGCCACGCCAGCGCCGCTCGCCGCCGACGCCAGCGGCCGCTCCGCACAGCGTTTCGTCGTCGACGTGCATGTGCGGCGCGGCAACCGCGCGTGCCGCGCGATCGCCCGCGGACGCGACATCTACGCCGTCACCGCGCCACTGCTGGTCGAGGCGCTGCAACGCATCCTCGACGGCCGTGCCCGCAGGCACGGTGCGCTCGCCGCGGGCCAGGCGTTCGACGCGCGCGACTTCCTGGCCGCGCTCGCACCCACGGCGCTCGCGGTCACGTTCGAGGCTGCCCCGGGGCTGGCCGTCGCCCGCTGAGTGCGGATTCGGGCGACCGCCACCGCTATACTGGCGAACCCCCGCAAGGACCCGCCATGAGCGAAGACCACGTCGCCGAACTCGTCGAACTGCTGCAGCTGGAACGGTTGGAGGACAACCTGTTCCGCGGCCAGAGCCGCGACATCGGCACCCGTTTCGTGTTCGGCGGCCAGGTACTGGGGCAGGCGCTGGCGGCGGCGCAGCAAACGGTCGACCCGTCGCGCGAGGCGCATTCGCTGCACGCCTATTTCCTGCGCGCCGGCGACATCGAGGCGCCGATCGTGTACAGCGTGGAGCGCACCCGCGACGGCGGCACGTTTTCCTCGCGGCGGGTGGTGGCGATCCAGCACGGTCAGCCGATCCTGAACGGATCGATCTCGTTCCAGGCGCCCGAGCCCGGCGTGGAGCACCAGACCAGCATGCCGGAAGTGCCGGCGCCGGAAGACATCGAGCCGCTGCACCCGCTGCCCGCCGGCGAGCTGGCGCGGCTGCCGGTGAAGCTGCAGCGCTGGCTCGGCATCGACGGCCCGTTCGAGTTCCGCCAGGTGTGGCCGCGCGACGAACTGCACCCGGTCAAGCGCCCGCCGATCCAGCACATCTGGTTCCGGCTGACTTCGCCGATCGACGACTCGGCGATCCTGCACCGCGCGCTGCTGGCCTACGCCTCCGATTTCCACCTAATCGGCACCGCCACCCTGCCGCACGGCATCTCGTACATGACCCACAACGTGCAGATGGCCAGCCTCGACCACGCGCTGTGGTTCCACCGCCCGTTCCGCGTCGACGAGTGGCTGCTGTACTCGTTCGACAGCCCCACCGCGCAAGGTGGGCGCGGTCTGGCGCGCGGGCAGATCTTCAGCCGCGACGGCCGCCTGGTCGCCTCCTCCGCGCAGGAAGGGCTGATCCGCGTGCGCGGCGACTGAGCACCGACGCCGGGCCGTTCGCGTAAACTCCCCGCATGCGCCAGATCTATACCTCGCCCCGCCAGGAAAACATCGATACCGTGGTCGCCCTGATGGCCGAACACGGCATCGAGGCGACCGTGGCCAACCGCTCCAACTACAACCGCCCGAGCTGGCAGCGCTTCAGCTACGCGCAGCGGCAGAACGACCGCAGCAGCTGGGCGCAGGTGTGGATCACCCGCGCCGACGACTACACCCGGGCGCGCAAACTGCTGCTCGACCTGGGTATCGAGCCGGTGATCCGCTACGGCGAGGAACTGGCCGCCGCGCGCAACCCCACCCCGGCCGACCGGCGTGCGCGCACGGTGGTTCGCGTGCGTCGCATCGTGCTGCTGGCGGTGCTGGCGGTGCTCGCCGTGGCGATGCTGCGCTTCCTGCGCGTGGCCTGAGCTGGCAAGGTGCACCGCCGCCGTGGGCGGCATAGAATCGCGAGATGCGCCGTTCCGACCAAGTCCGCCTGTTCCAGACGCTGCCCCACGCATGCGGCTACTACGCCGACCGCACGGCGCAGAACCTGGTGCTGGATCCGGCCGCGCCAAACCTCGACAAGCTGTACGGGCCGGCGCTCGAACGCGGCTTCCGCCGCGCCGGCGGCCACCTGTATTTCCCGCACTGCGCGCAATGCCACGCCTGCACGCCGTGCCGCATCGACGTGGCGAACTTCCGGCCCGACCGCGCCCAGCGCCGCTGCCTGAAACGCAACGCCGATCTCGTGGTCAGCGAGTCGATCCCCGGCTACAACCGCGAGCGCCACGCGCTGTACGAACGCTACCTGCAGAGCCGCCACGCCGGCGGCGGCATGGACGACGCGGAGGCCAGCGATTTCCGCCGCTTCCTCACCGCGCCATGGAGCCCCACGCTGTTCATGGAACTGCGCCTGGGCGAGCGCCTGCTCGCGGTAGCGGTCACCGACGTCTGCCCCAACGGCGCCTCGGCCGTGTACACCTTCTACGACCCCGACGAGACCGCACGCAGCCTCGGCACCTGCGCCATCCTGCAACAGGTCGCGCTGTGCCGCCGCCACAGCCTGTCGTGGCTGTACCTGGGCTTCTGGATCGACGGCCACCCGAAGATGGATTACAAGCGGCGCTTCAAGCCGCTGCAGATCCGCACCGCCGAAGGCTGGCAGGCGATGCCGTAGGCGGCCGCTCGTTGGAGCCGGGAGCCGGGATTCGCAAAAGCAAGAGCATCGCTCGCGAGCGGGCTCCTACGGGTGCTCGCTCGGTGGGACAGCTTGCGGGTAGGGAAACAGCTTCTCCAACGGGATCGACAAGCCGTCGTCGCCGACCACGCGGCAGTGGCTGCGGTTGAGCTGGCGCGGTTCGCTGACCCCGCAGCTGTGCGCGATGATGCCGACCTCGTGCATCAGGTTCTTCGCGTAGTGGTACACCCGCTCGCTCTTGTCGCTGACCACCAGGCCGCGCTGCAGTTTCGGGTTCTGCGTGGTGATGCCGGTGGGACAGGTGTTGCGGTTGCACTGCAATGACTGGATGCAGCCCAGCGCCAGCATGAAGCCGCGCGCGGAGTTGACGAAATCCGCGCCGATCGACAGCGCCCACGCCACGTCGTAGGCGGTGATGCACTTGCCCGAGCAGACCACCTTGATGCGCTGGCGCAGGCCCTTGACGATCAGCATGTCGAGCAGCGCCGGCAGCGCCTCGTGCAGTGGCAGGCCGACGCCTTCCATCAGGGTCTGCGGCGCCGCGCCGGTACCGCCCTCGGAACCGTCGACGATGATGAAGTCCGGCGCGCTCTCGATGCCGCGCCGGTACACTTCATCGCACAGCTCGCCGATCCACTCGACGCCGCCAAGCACCGCCTTGAAGCCGACCGGTTTGCCGGTGAGCTCGCGAATGTGCCCGATGCTGTCCATCAGCTGCGACACGTTGCCGATGTCGAGGTGGCGGTTCGGGCTCTGCGAATCCTCGCCGACCGGGATGCCGCGGATCGCGGCGATCTCGGCGGTGACCTTGGCGCCGGGCAGCAGGCCGCCCATGCCGGGCTTGGCGCCCTGGCCGAGCTTGATGCTGACCATCTTCACCTGCGGGTGTGCGCAGATCGCCAGCAGCTTGTCGTCGTCGAGCCTGCCCTCGGGCGTGCGCACGCCGTACTTGGCGGTGCCGATCTCGAAGACGATGTCGCAGCCGCCTTCCAGGTGGTACGGCGCCAGCCCGCCTTCGCCGGTATCCATCCAGATGCCCGCCTTGGCCGCGCCGCGCGACAGCGCGCGCACCGCCGGTGCCGACAAGGCGCCGAAGCTCATCGCCGAGATGTTGAAGAACGCCGCGTGGCTGTACGGCTCGCGCGCGTACGGGCCGATCGTCACCGGCACCGGCTCGACGTGGTCCATGCCCAGGTCCGGGAACGGCGCGTTGACGAAGAACGGTACGCCCTCCGCGCGCAGGTCGCGGCTGGAACCGAACGCATTGGTGTTGTCGACGTTCTTCGCGGCGCGGTAGACCCAGGTGCGCTGCGCGCGGTTGAACGGCATCTCCTCGCGATCGCTGGAATACAGGTACTGGCGGAAGAACTCGCCCAGGTGCAGGAACCAGTAGCGGAAGTGGCCGACCACCGGAAAGTTGCGCAGCACCGCATTGCCGGTCTGGTTGCGGTCGACCACCCAGGTCACCGCCAGCACCACCACCGCCAGGGCCAGCAACAGCAGGGCGAACGTCGTGACCAGTTCGACCAGCACAACCAGCCAGTGCGCAAAGCCGGTGGATTCCATCCTGCCTCTCCTTCGGTCAATCGAATGCCGGTGACGGCCACCGCCGTCACCGCCAAGCCTAGCGCATCAGGTCGTGCGCGCTCACAGCTCCACGCGCAGGTGGCCCGCCGCGCGCACCGCCTTGCCCACTGCCGCTTCCAGCGTGCCGGCGCGCGCCAGCGTCACCGCCATGCGCCGGCGCCCCTTCACCTCGGGCTTACCGAAGATGCGCAGTTGCGTGTCCGGCTCGGCCAGCGCCGCGGCTACGCCATGGTAGCGCGGCCCCGCGCCGTCGCCTTCGACCAGCACCGCGCACGAGGCCGACGGCCCGTACTGGTGGATCACTGGGATCGGCAGGCCGAGGATCGCCCGCGCGTGCAGCGCGAACTCGGAGAGCTCCTGCGAGATCAGCGTGACCAGGCCGGTGTCGTGCGGCCGCGGGCTGACCTCGGAGAAGATCACCGTATCGCCCTTGACGAAGAACTCCACGCCGAACACGCCCCAGCCGCCCAGCGCACCGGTGACCGCGGCGGCCTGCCGCTGCGCCTCCGCCAATGCGGCATCGCTCATCGGCTGCGGCTGCCACGATTCGCGGTAGTCGCCCTCCTCCTGGCGATGGCCGATCGGCGCGCAGAAGCTCACGCCATCGACGTGCCGCACGGTGAGCATGGTGATCTCGTAGTCGAAGTCGACGAAGCCCTCGACGATCACCCGCCCCCTGCCGGCGCGCCCGCCGGACTGCGCGTAATCCCACGCGTGCTGCAATCCGCCGGCGCCGCGCACCACGCTCTGGCCCTTGCCGGACGAACTCATCACCGGCTTGACCACGAACGGGTAGCCGATCGCAGCCACCGCCTCGCGGTACTGTGTTTCGTCGTCGCAGAAGCGATACGGCGACGTCGGCAATTTCAGTTCCTCGGCGGCCAGCATGCGGATGCCTTCGCGGTCCATGGTCAGCCACGCCGCGCGGGCAGTCGGGATCACCCGCTGCCCTTCCTTTTCCAGCGCGATCAGGGTCGGCGTGTGGATCGCCTCGATCTCCGGCACCACCAGGTCGGGCTTTTCCAGTTCGATCACCGCACGCAACGCCTTGCCGTCGAGCATGTCGACGACGTGGCTGCGATGGGCGATCTGCATGGCCGGCGCATTCGCATAGCGATCCACCGCGATCACCTCCACCGCGTAGCGCTGCAGTTCGATCGCCACCTCCTTGCCCAGCTCACCGGCCCCGAGCAGCAGGACGCGCAGAGCGTGGTCGGAATGGGGTGTGCCAAAGGGCTTCATCGGGTTCTCCGGGGCGGCAAACCCGCATTGTAAGCGGCCATCCGGCATCGCCCGCGCCGGCAGGGCAGCCTCCTTGTATTAGATATCATTTTGATATCTAATCATCACACCTCAGGGAGACCACTCATGAACGAACGCAATGGCTTTTCCGTCGCCGGCATTCCCTTCGTCGGCTTCTGCCTGATCCTGGCCGGCATCGGCGGGTGGATGGTGGTCGGTGCCATCCACGGCCAACCGGATGCGCCGCCGCTCACGCTGCTGCTGGGCGGCGCACTGCTGCTGGCCCTCGACGCCTTCCTGCTCAAGGGCTTCTTCCAGGTCGCCCCGAACGAAGGCCAGGTGCTGCAGCTGTTCGGCAAGTATGCCGGCACGGTGCGCCACGAGGGCCTGCGCTGGACCAACCCGTTCTACAGCCGCCGGCGCATCTCGCTGCGCGTGCGCAACTTCGAGAGCGGCAAGCTGAAGGTCAACGACAACGACGGCAACCCGATCGAGATCGGCGCCGTGGTGGTATGGCAGGTGCTGGATACGGCCGAAGCGGTGTTCTGCGTGGACGATTACGAGAACTACGTGCACATCCAGAGCGAATCGGCGCTGCGGCAGATGGCGCAGAGCTATCCGTACGACGCCCACGACGACGGCAAGCCGTCGCTGCGCAGCCACGGCGACGTGATCAACTCGCACTTGCGCGACGAAATCCAGACCCGCCTCGGCAAGGCCGGCGTGCAGGTGGTCGAGGCGCGCATCAGCCACCTCGCCTATGCCCAGGAAATCGCCCAGGCGATGCTGCAGCGGCAGCAGGCCGGCGCGATCATCGCCGCCCGCACCAAGATCGTCGAGGGCGCGGTGAGCATGGTCGAGATGGCGCTGGACCAGCTCAGCCAGCGCGGCGTGGTGAACCTGGACGAGGAGCGCAAGGCCGCGATGGTCAGCAACCTGCTGGTGGTGCTGTGCGGCGAGCGCGGCACCCAGCCGGTGCTGAATACCGGCACGTTGTACTGACACGTCACGATGGCCGGCGAGAAGAAAGCCTACCCACTGCGCATCAGCGCCACCGTGCTGGACGCGATGCAGCGCTGGTCGGACGACGAGTTGCGCAGCGTCAACGCGCAGATCGAATACGTGCTGCGCGAGGCGCTGCGCAAGGCTGGCCGGCTGAAAGCCGGCCCGGCCAGACCGGCAGCCGACGACAACGACACGGATTGAACGGCTCAACCAAGGAGTCCGCACGCATGCCTGTCCAGCCGCCCACCCTTCCGGTCAGCGGCCCGAACCTGAAACTCGCCGCGCTGTTCGGCATCGCTGGCGCGCTGGCCACGCTGGCGCTGATGCCGTACGCGATGGCGCTGACGCCGCAGAAATTCACCGCACTGCCGTTGCCCTTGCCGGCCATCGTGCTGGCCGCAGCGGCGCAGACCGGCGTGCTGTGCTGGCTGCTGGGCTGGCTTGGCCTGTACCTGGGTGCGCCGTACGGCCTCGATGCGCCCTGGCTGCGCGCCTGGGTGCACCGGCGGCCACGCGATCCGGCACGACGCCCACGCTGGTGGCTGGCCGTCCTGCTCGGCGGTCTGGCGGGGTTGCTGGTGGTCGGCTTGTCGGCGCTCGGCCCGAAGCATGCGGAGAACATCATTCAGGCGTGGCGCGGCGCGCTGGTTTCGTTCTACGGCGGCATCGTGGAGGAAGTGCTGTGCCGGCTGCTGCTGGTCAGCGCGCTGGTGTGGCTGCTGGCACGCTGCAACCGGCGCGTGGCGCGGCCGTGGATGTTCGTGCTGGCGATCGTGCTGGCCGCGCTGCTGTTTGGCGCCGGTCATCTGCCCGCCGCACATGCCGCCGGCCTGCTCGGTACCCCGCTGCTCGTTGCGCGCATCGTGCTGTTGAATGCCGTCGTCGCCGTCGTGTTCGGCGGCCTGTTCTGGAAGTACGGGCTGGAGCACGCGATGCTGGCGCACTTCTGCGCCGATCTGGTGCTGCACGTGGCGCTGCCGCTGGCCGGCGGTTTCTAGCGGCCGCCCACGGCCACCGCCCGCAGCTCCGGCAACTTCAGCAGGTGCACCTTCGGGTGCTGTCGGCCCGTCACGAACAACCACGACCCCTGCTGTGCGATCGACTGCACGTCCGGCAAGCCGTCGTCCGCGCCGAGCCGCTCCAGCGGACGGCCGTCGGTGGCGTCGTAGACCACCAGCTCGCGGGTCGCCGGGTCGACCACCAGCAGCCAGTCGTGATCCGCGTCCTGCCAGTGCACGAGTGGCTGGATCGAAGGCTGTTCCGCCGCACGATCGGCTGCCGGCCAGCACCACCACAGCAGGCATGCCGACAACAGCGCGAGCAGCAGGATGACCGGCAGGCTGCGCGGCATGCGGCCGGGTGACCACGCCGCAAGCGATCGATGGTGAAGGGCGAGCTGCGCGTTCATGCCGGCACCATCGCAACCGGCCATGACCACGGGATGACACCCGCAAGAACTATTCGTTACGCGTGCGCAACGCCCACCCGAGCGCGAGCCAGCCGGCAGCGAAGGCGAGCCCGCCGAACGGCGTGATGATCCCGACCCAGCGCGGCGCCCCCAGCGCCAATGCGTACAGGCTGCCGCTGAACAGCACGATGCCGACGACGAACGCCGCCACCGCGACGCGCCCGCTGCGGCCGCGCCCCAGCCCGGCCGCCACGGCCAGCGCCAGCGCATGCCATGCGTGGTAGGTCACCGCCGTATGCCACAACTCGGCGCCACGGGCGTCGAGCACGCCGCGCAGCGCATGCGCGCCGAACGCGCCAAGCAGCACCGCGCTGGCGCCGGCGATGCCGATCAGCACGGCGATACGGGTACTGGCAGGTTGTCGCATCGTGCGTGTCTTCCCTGGGCTGGCAAATCCGGCCATGCGGTCGGTGTCGTATGCTTGAACGGATGAAGACCCAGGATTCTCGCATGAAGCCCCGCCACTGGCTGCGCCCCGCCCTGCCGCTCCTGCTGCTTGCCACCGGCCTGCTGCTGGGCGGCTGCCACCGCGGCGAACCGCTGCCGTTCCGGCTGACCAACATCAGCGGGCACATGCCCGACCTCGACTTCAAGCTCACCGACGACAGCGGCAAGGCGGTCACCGGCGCCGACTACCGCGGCAAGGTAGCGGTGCTGTACTTCGGTTACACCCATTGCCCCGACGTCTGCCCGCTGACCCTGGCGCAGCTGCACGTGGTGATGCAGCGGCTGGGGCCGCTGGCCGACGGCGCGCGGATCCTGTTCGTCAGCGTCGACCCGGCGCGCGACACGCCGGCGATCATGCACGGCTACGTCAGCGCGTTCGACAAGCGGGCGGTGGGCCTGGTCGGCGATGCGCGCAGCGTAGAGGCGCTGAGCAAGCGCTACCGCTCCGCCTTCACCCGCGAGCCCAGTTCCGCCGACGGCGCCTACGAAGTCAGCCACAGCTCGGCGATCTACATCTTCGACCGCGACGGTCGCGCCCGCGTGTTGGCTACGCCGTCCGCCTCGCAGGACGACCTGGTGCACGACCTGCACCTGCTGCTCGACACCGGAGCCACCCCATGAAGTCATCCCGCATGAAGTCATCCCATATGAAGTTAGCCACCCTGCTGCTGGCCGGCCTGCTGCTGGCCGGCGGCGCCCACGCCACCGACGCCGACCACATCCGCGCCAGCCACGCCTGGATCCGCGTGCTGCCCGGCGCGCTGCCGGCCGGCGCCTATGTCACGCTGGAAAACGATGGCGAGAAGCCGGTCGCGCTGCGCGGCGCCGGCAGCACGGTGTACGCCGAGGTGATGCTGCACCAGAGTTCGCGCGCGGGCGGCATGAGCCGCATGGCGATGGTCGACGCGCTGGACGTGCCCGCGCACGGCAAGGCGGAACTGGCGCCGGGCGGCTACCACCTGATGCTGATGCAGCCGAACGCGCCGGTGAAACCCGGCGACACCGTCACCCTGACCCTGCAGTTCGGCGACGGCAGCACGCTGGCCACCGACTTCATCGCACGCCCGGCGAATGCGCTGGACGCCGGCGATGAGCACACCGACCACGCGATGCCGGCGATGGACCACGGCGCGATGCCGCACGGCCACTGAACCGCGAGGAAGGCTTCAGTCCGGCACGCGCGCCTCGACCGCGGCCGCACGCGCGGCGGGCCGACGCAGCGGCTTGCGCGGCAAGCGGCCGTGGCGCGACAGCCGCAGCCACATGCGCAGCGCCATCAGGCCGCCGATCGACTCCACCAGCGCCGACGGCACCCAGATGATCACGCCGCCGATCAGCTGCCCGGTGAGCACGTTGAAGGTGAACGCGCGGCCGCAGATCTCGAAGATCGGGTACAGGTCGGTCTTGGAGAAGGTGACGATCGCGCCGGCCACGATCTGCGGCGTCATGGTGATCGCCGGCGACAGCACGCGCAGTCCGGCGGTCATCCGCCCCGGCGGATGCGGCCGGTGGTCGAGTACCAGCGACCAGTAGGCGAAGCCGCTGACCAGCATGCTCCAGTTCATGAAGCGGTAGATGCGCCAGTCCAGCATCGCCAGCGTCTGCATGGACGGGATCAGCCAGATCAGGATGAAGGCGATGAACAGCAGCGTCGCCACGGTGGGGTTCAGCAGCACGCCGCCGAGCAGCCGCCACGGCCACGAACGCTGCAGCGGCCGCAGCAGACGCCGCCGCCAGGCCAGCGGCAGGCCGGCGCGCAGCACCGTGGCCGGGTAGGCGGTGACGATCAGCAGCGGCGCGATGTGGTGCAGCAGCAACTGCTGGATGCGGTGCATGAAGAACTCATGCTCGGCGTAGTAATCCAGGTAGGTGTGCAGCGACAGGTAGATGATCGCCATGCCGCACCAGAACGCCAGCCGGCGGCCGAAGCTCACCGGCAGCCGACGGCTGCCGCGCAGGTACAGCACGGCGGCCGTCACGAAGCACGCGAGCAGCACCCACGAGAACTCCCACGGCACGATCCATTTCAGCAAGGTTGCGGTCACTGCAGCGGCACTTCGGTCTGCGCCGGCAACGGCCGGCGACCGCCCAGCATAATGCCGCACGCCGGCGGAGTCAGCCGCAGCGGCGCCGCGGGCTTGCGGCAGTTCGCCGCCCTGGAGCCTGCGGACGCCCTGCTCCGTGGCTTCGTGCAGATTCTCAACGCCGCCGGCGGCTGTAGCGGGTACGCCGCCAGCCATACAGCAGGCCGAGCAAGACCACCAGCGCCGGCACCAGCACGATGTTGATGAACTTCAGGCGCAGGCCGAGCGCGTCGATCTCGGCGTTGAGCTGGTGCTGCACGTCGCGCAGTTCCTTGTTGATCGCCAGCTGGCGCTGGCGGAACTGCTCGATCTCGCGGCGCTGCTCGGCGCTGGCGGCGCTGCCGTGGCTGCCCTTGGCCGGCTGCAGCTCGTCCAGCCGGCGACGGGTATCGGCCAGCTCCTGCTCCAGCTCGTGTTCCTTCTGCAGGAACTTCTGGTCGGCCACGTTGCGCAGCGCCTGCACCCGCGTGAACGGCCGTTGCGAGGTGGAGCGGCCGCGGATCGACAGCAGCGCCGAGGAACCGCTGAGGTTGTCCACCAGGTTGGTGACGAAATCCCCGTTGTTGGCGAACACCCGCATCATGGTCTGGCCCAGGATGGTCTGCGGCTCCACCCACAGCCGGTCGCTGAGCAGGTCGGTGTCGGCGACCAGGATCACCTCGGCATCCGGCGCCGAGCGGGCCCGGTGGCCGGCCACGCCGGCCCGCTCGGGAAACGCGCTGTCGAAGGTGCCGCGCAGGCGCGCGGCGAGCACGTAGTGCGCATTGTCCGGCCGGTAGTCCTGCAGCAGCGCGGTGGGGTCGCTGGTTGCATCCAGCACCCGCTGGGTCGGCACCACCTCGGCCTCGGCACTGCTCTGCAGCAGCGGCACCAGCCGCGTGCGTGCATCGGCGGCCAGGTCGAAGTAACCGGTGGTGGACACGTTGATCCGCTGCAGGCTGGCGGTGACCACGTCGTTGCGGTTCAGCTCCTGCGCGCCCAGGTCGAGCATCGCCGGGTGGTTGAGGCTGCTGCCGGCCAGTTCGATCTGCAGCGCGCGGGCCCGGTCCAGCACCACCTTGTGCGGGTCGTAGCTCACGCCCCAGGCCTTGAACAGCCGCGGCAGGTCCGAACCGTGGTCGGGGAAGGTGATGCTGTCGGGTCCGTACGGCGAGGCGTCGAGTTCCGCGTCGGGGTCGACGAACACCACCAGGTGGCCACCGCGCAGCACGTACTGGTCGATCGCATACTGCGCATCGACCGGCAGCCGCTTGGGGTGGATCAGCAGCAGCACCCTGATGCCGTCGTCGACCTTCTGCAGCGTCGACGCATCCAGCGGCTTCACGTCGAACAGCTGGCCGAGCTGCTGCAGCACCGCCCACGGCTGCTCGCCGAGCACCGGATTGCCCTGCACGGGCAGCGAACTGATCACCCCGATCGGCGGCTTGCTGGCCTGGTTCAACTCGTACAGCAGCTTGGCGATGTCGTATTCCAGAAAGGCCTCGCGGGCCGGGTCGAAGAACGCGATCGCCAGCGTCTTCTCCGGCACGCGATCGTCCGCGCCTTCGCTCTCCGGGCCGCCGGAAAGGGTGCTGCCGGCCAGGCCGAAGAACACCCGCTCGCCGTTGCTGCCGCCGTTTGCCGCGGTCAGGCCGTTGCCTTCGGCACTGGCCTCGTCGTCCGAGTACGGCACCGGGTCGATGATCTGCAGGCGGATGCGGCCATGCGAGCGCGCCACCATCTCCTGCAGCATCTCGCGCACGCGCTGTTCGTAGCTGCGCAGCTGCGGCAGATCGCGGGTGGCATGCTCGGAGAAGTACAAGGTCAGCCGCAGCGGGCGCTGCAGCGTATCGACGATGTGCAACGTGCCCGGGGTCAGCGTGTACAACTTGTCGGTGGTGAGGTCGATCCGCGAGGCGTGCAACCCGCGGCTGCTGGCCACGATCAGCGGCACGAACAGCAGCACCAGCAGTACCAGCGCGGCATACAGCGCGCCGCGCCGGGTCGGTTGCAGCGGGGTGGTGAACAGGTGATGCAGGCGTGAGCGGGGCATCGCGTCAGCGCGTCCGTTTCAGGTCGAGCAGCAGCACGCCGGCGACCAGCCAGCCGATCGTGCTGAGCAGGAAATACACCAGGTCGCGGATGTCCAGCACGCCGCGCGCGATCGCCTCGAAATGCCGCAGCATGGACAGGTGCGCCACCGCATTGATCAGCTTGCGCGGCAGCGTGCCCGAGAAGAAATCCAGCACCTGCGGCTGGCCGGCCAGGATCAGCAGCACGCACACCAGTGCGGTGAGGATGAATGCCACCACCTGGCTGCGGGTCAGCGCGGACAGGCAGGCGCCGATCGCGATGAAGCTGCCGGCCATCAGCCAGCTGCCCAGGTAGCCGGCCAGGATCACGCCATTGTCCGGCGAGCCCAGGTAGTTGACGGTGATCCAGATCGGGAAGGTCAGCACCAGTGCCAGCCCGATGAACAGCCACGCCGCGAAGAACTTCCCCAGCATCGCCTGCCACAGCGTCAGCGGCAGGGTCAGCAGCAGCTCCAGCGTGCCGCCCTTGGCCTCCTCCGCCCACATGCGCATGGTGATCGCCGGCACCAGGATCAGGTACAACCACGGGTGCATCGTGAAGAACGGCTGCAGGTCGGCCTGGCCGCGCTCGTAGAAATCGCCGGCGTAGAAGGTGAGGATGCCGGCCAGCACCAGGAAGATCACCAGGAACACGTACGCCACCGGCGTCACGAAATAGCTGCGCAGTTCGCGCCGCAGCACGGCGTTGACCGGGTTCACGCGCGGCCTCCGACGCCATCGCCGTCACCCGTGGTGATCTGGCGGAACACCTCGTCCAGCCGGCCGCGCTCGAGCTGGATCTCCGACACCTCCAGCCCCTGCTCGCGCAGCAGCGTCTCGACCGGCTCCAGGATCCGCGCGCCCGGCTTCGGGAACACCGTGATGCGGCCGTCCAGCGGGTCCACCTCGATCGCCGCCACCTGCGGCAGGCGGCCCAGCATCTCCTGCGACATGCCGCTGCCCGGCGCGCTGAACGACACCGCGCCGTGGTAGCGCGAACGCGCCTCCAGCTCGGCCGGCGTGGCATCGGCCAGCAGCTTGCCGCGCGCGATGATCACCACCCGGTTGCACAGCGCATGCACCTCCTCCAGCAGGTGGGTGGAGACCAGGATGGTGCGGTCGCGCGCCATCGCGTCGATCAGCTGGCGCACCGCGTGCTTCTGGTTCGGATCGAGGCCGTCGGTGGGCTCGTCCAGCATCAGCACCGGCGGGTCGTGCAGGATCGCCTGGGCCAGTCCGACGCGCCGGCGCAGGCCCTTCGACAGTGTGTCGATGCACAGGCCCAGGACTTCCTCCAGTTGCAGCTGCTGCACCACCGCGTCGAACCGCCGGTAAGCGGCCTCGGCCTTGAGCCCGCGCATGCGCACGATGAACTGCAGGAACTCGCGCACGGTCATCTCGCCGTAGCTCGGAGCACCCTCGGGCAGGTAGCCAAGCGCGCGCTTGGCCTGCAGCGGCTCGCGGACGACGTCATGGCCGCACACCCGCGCGGTACCCGAGCTGGGCACCAGAAACCCGGCGATCATGCGCATCGCGGTGGACTTGCCGGCGCCATTGGGGCCAAGCAGGCCGAGCACCTGGCCCGGCTCGACACGGATGCTCAGCGCATCCACTGCGGTCAGGTTGCCATAGCGTCGGGTGAGCTGGTCGGTCTCGATCATGTCCGGTGGAAGGCTGTGGCGGCATACCGCGCCGGGCGCGGGCGAACCCGCCGACCATCGCCGCGGATCACCCCGCAATGTACCGCAAGACACCGACCGGCGGCCCGAAAAGAAAAGGCCCCTCCGAGCGGAGGGGCCTTTCGAGGCGCTGCGGCGATCCGGCTTACTTACCGGCGCTGGCCGCTGCGGCCGGCGCGGCAGCGCTGCCGGCCGGTGCCGGGGCGGAGCCGGACGCGGCCGGCGCCGCTTCGTCGAGCGTCGGCGGCTGCAGGCCGGCTTCCTGCTCCGGAGTCTGCTCCGGCGCGCTGCTGATCGGCAGGAACACGTTGTACTTCGCGTAGGTGGTGATGTTGCCGCCGGCATCCTTCACTTCCGGCGTGGCGATCACGTCGTAGGCGCGGTTGATCACGTCGTCATACTTGTAGCCGTGGGTCTGCGCATAGGCCTTGAGCATGTCGCGGGTCTGCGGCACGCCGGCGAAAGTGCCGTTCCACACGCCCTTCAGCGCTGCACCGCCGAAGGCCAGCATGGCGCGCACGTTGCCGTCCACCACCAGGCGGCCGTAACGGTCGCGGCTGCCGGCGGCAACGCTGGCATCCGCGGCGGCGGCGGCACTGCTGGCCTCGGCCGGCGCACCGGAGGCGTCGAGCGACGGCGGAGTCGCCGCAGTCAGCTGCTCGCTCTGGCCGTTGATGGTCAGCGTGCTGGAGTCGATCGGGAATGCCACGTCGAAGCTGTAGGTCTGGTCGCCGTAGTTGGTGGTGATCAGGATGCGCGAGCCGGTGACGTTCACGCCGAGCTTCTTGGCGGCTGCCTGGACCTCGGTGTTGGCCTTGGCGATGGCGTCTTCCACCGCCTCCATGCCGTCCTTGCGCTGGATCGAGGTGGACACCAGCAGCACCGGGGTCGGCTGGGTCTGTTCGATGTGCGGAATCAGCTGGCTGTAGTCGATGTTCGGCACGCCGGCCAGCACGTTCTGCAGGTTGTTCAGGCTGAACTGGATAAACGAATCGGGATCGCCATGGATGTACAGGTTGGCGAAGCGGTTGATCAGGTTCCAGCCGTAGGAGACGTCATACGACCAGGTGACCTGGGTCAGCTGCCCGCGGCTGCCCTGGCGTTCCAGATCCAGCGTGAAATGCTTGTCCAGGCCGCGCCAACTGTTGTCCAGGTTCCAGACGATGCTGGCGGTCTTGGTGTTGCTGTCGATCTTGTCGAACTCGGGCGTGGCGCTGGCGATGGTCAGGCCGCCGTTGCCGACCTTCGGGTCGGTGCTGGTCCAGCTGACCTCGGCACCCGGGCCGTACGCCTTGCCGGAGAAGTTGAACTGGATGTTCGGGTCGAACGAGCGCAGCACCGAGTAGTCGGGCAGCCGGCGGTAGTTGTCGAGCACGTCGTAGACCTGCCGCATGTCCTTGCCGATGACCAGTTGGCGTTCCACGTGGCCACTGCCGGGCATGATCACGGCCGCCAGGACACCGATGACCGCCACGATGACCAGGGCAGCAAGAAATTCAAAGACACGCATCATTCCAGAGTTCTCCGAAGCGTCTTTACGCCATACCTAGATAGTGTTGTCCCAGCCGTCCGCGCGGGCCCGCCCGAGGGTTCATCCCGAGGGCCATGGCAGGGGGTCGGCAAACGCCGAAGCAACGGATGTTACTTGCTCACGGGCCGGAACGCTATCGCCGGCATCGCCCGTTCCGGAAGGCCAAAAGCGGGCTGCAGCGGGGCCACCGGCGCCGCCAGGAGTGCTTCAGACGATGCCCATTTCCAGCGCCTTCAGCACCGCGCGGGTGCGGTCGCGCACGCCAAGTTTGGACAGGATATTGGAAACGTGGTTCTTCACGGTGCCCTCGGCCACCTTCAGCGAGTTGGCGATTTCCTTGTTGCTGTAGCCGCCGGACAGCAGCCGCAGGATCTCGGTCTCGCGCTCGGTCAGCGGGTCGGGCTGCTCCAGGCTGGTGAAGCTGTTCTGCATCCGCGCCACCCCGGCCATCAGCCGCTGGGTGACCATCGGCGCCACCAGCGAGCCGCCGCCGGCCACGGTGCGCACCGCCTCGACCAGTTGCTCCAGCGAGACGTCCTTCAGCAGGTAGCCGCGCGCGCCGGCCTTGAGGCCCTGCAGCACCAGCTGGTCGTCGTCGAAGGTGGTCAGGATGATGGTCGGCGGCAGCTCGTTGCGGGCGGACAGCGCCTGCAGCACTTCCAGCCCGCTCATGTTCGGCATGCGCAGGTCCAGCAGCACCACGTCCGGCTTGACCCGCGGGATGTCCTGCACGGCCTGGGCGCCGTCGGCACACTCGGCCACCACGCGGATGTCCTCAGCCAGGTCCAGCAGCGAGCGGACTCCCTGGCGCACCAGATTCTGGTCGTCGACGAGACAAACGGAAATCATCGCGGATCCTCGGGCAGACACGGCTTAAGGGTAAGTGATGTTGACAGCCGGCGGGCCGGGCCACTGCCGACACCGGCGCATTTTCGCACGCCGCGCGAGCTGCCAAGGTTACGACACATGCAGCGCCGGCGGCTCGAGGCGCGTCGGCGCGTGCGCCAGCGCGGTGTGCTCGCCCAGCGGCAGCCGCACGGTCAGCGCGAAGCCCTGGCTGAGGCCGGTATCCAGCGTCACGCTGCCGCCGAATTCGGCCAGCCGCTCGCGCATGCCGGACAGGCCGTTGCCCGGCTCGACGTTCTCGGCACCGCGGCCGTCGTCGCGCGCGTGCAGGCCGAGCAGGTTGTCCCCCGCATAGGCGAAATTCAGCCACAGGTTGCGCGCACCGGCGTGCTTGGCGGTATTGGTGATGATCTCCTGGGCGCAGCGCAGCAGCACCTGCGCGCGGCGCGGATCCTCCACGCTGAAGCGCGGCGGCATGATCACGTGCACGCTCAGGCCAGGCACGCCCTCGGTGAGGCTGCGCAGCGCCTGGGTCAGGTCGATCGCATCGTCCTGGCGCAACTCGCTGACCACCTCGCGCACGTCGGCCAGCAGCAGCTTGGCCGTGCTTTGCGCCTTGCGCACGTGCGCGCCGGCGGACTCGTTGGAGAGGTGGCTGGCCACCTCCAGGTTCAGGCTCAGCGCGGTCAGGTGATGGCCGATCAGGTCATGCAGGTCGCGTGCGATGCGCATGCGCTCGGCGATCCGGCTGGACTCGGCCAGCAGGGCGCGGGTGGCGCGCAGTTCGGAATTCAGCCGGCGCTGCACCTCGCGCTGTTCGGCCTGCTGGCTGGCCACCGTCGAAGTCACGAACACCAGCACCGAGATGCCCAGGTAGATGCTGGCCTGGATGAAGCCCACCGCGATGCTGTGGTCGTATTCGGGCCAGCCCGCGAAAACCGCGACCAGGCTCAGGTGCTGCAACACCAGCCAGAACGCGGCGAGCCAGAACGGCAGCAGCCACGGCAGCACCAGCGAGGCGACCACCATCAGCATCGCCGACAGGCCGCTGTGGCTGTACCAACCCACCGCCACTGCCGCCGCCGTCATCGAGGCCAGCCCGAGCAGCTTCAGCACCGGATAGCGGCGCGAGCCGAGGTTGCTGGTCAGCAGCCAGTACATCAGGCCGAAGATCAGATAGCACAGCGTCCACAGCAGCAGCGAGAAATTCGGACGGTGCAGTTGGTCCAGACGCTCGGCAGCCCAGTTCGTGACCAGCGGCGTGCCGGCCGACAGATAGGTGAAGAAGCCCGCATAGCGGAGCAGGCGGATATGGTTGAAGAAGGGCCAGCGCATCCCCGCATCATTGGGCGTACGGGGGTTTCGCGCAATGCGCGGGAAGTCATGGCCGGGCACGCGCCCCGGCCACGGCTTTACGAAGCTTTTACATGTGCCCTTGCGAGATGTAAGGGTCACAGCCGCATGTCATAATGGGCCATTGCGCGAGGCTGCTGCCCGACCTCGTCCCCGATTCCATCATTGCGGAGCAACGAATGGCCCTTGCCATCCGCGACGTGCGCGAGCACGACCTGGATGCCGTACTGGCGCTCAACAATGCCGCCGGTCGCTCCATCCTCGCCCTCGATGCAACCCAACTGCGCTACTTCTACGAGCACGCCGAGTATTTCCGCGTGGCCGAGATCGACGGCCACCTGGCCGGGTTCCTGATCGCGCTGCGCGAAGGCGGCGACTACGCCAGCCCGAACTACCGCTGGTTCGCCGACCACTACCCGCAGTTCGTCTACATCGACCGCATCGTGATCGCGAACGCCTACCGCCGCCACGGCCTGGGCCGCATCTTCTACTGCGACGTGCACAGCTACGCCGAGGTGCGCGTGCCGCTGCTTACCTGCGAGGTGTTCCTGGAGCCGCGCGACGACGTGGTGGTGCTGTTCCACGGCACCTACGGCTTCCAGGAAGTCGGCCAGCAGCGCATGGGCGAGCACGGCCCGCAGGTCAGCCTGCTGGCGCGCGACCTGCCCAGCTACGCCTACGTGCGCGATACCTGGCTCGAACACGGCGGCCTGCCCGACGTGCCGTGGCTGGCCGAACGCGAGCACCCGGCCCGGCACGACGCCGCCCCGCGCCGCCTCGCCGGGGAGCGGCGCCCGTGAGTGTAAGAACAGAGACCAACGATGCCTGCGACCTGCGCTTCGGCCAGGTCGGCATCGCCTGCGTGCGCGTGCGCCGGGTCGACGCCGCCGCGCTGTGCGACGAACTCGAACGCCGCGTGCGCGCCGCGCCGCAGATGTTTGCCCGCGCCGCCGTGGTGCTGGACCTGAGCCACCTGCTCGACCTGCCCGACGACGGCGCCGTCGATGCCCTGCTCGAAGCGGTGCGCAGCGCCGGCATGCTGCCGGTGGGCCTGGCCTACGGCACCAGTGAAACCGAGGCGCTGGCCAGGCGCATGGGACTGCCGCTGATCGCCAAGTTCCGCGCCGCCTACGAGCCGGCCCCGGGCAGCGCGCCTGTCGCCGAGCCGGCGGCACGCGCCGAACCGGCACCGGCGGTGCAGCGCGAGCCGATCCTGTCTGCGCCGGCGCCCGGCAGCATGCAGGGTGCGCAGCACCATGCCGGTTCGGTGCGCTCCGGCCAGCAGATCTACGCGCGCGAGCGCGACCTGATCGTCACCGGCGCCGTGGCCAACGGCGCCGAAGTGATCGCCGACGGCAACATCCACATCTACGGCGGCCTGCGCGGCCGCGCCATGGCCGGCGCGCAGGGCGACGCGAAGGCGCGCATCTTCGTCTCCGACTTCCGCGCCGAACTGGTGGCGATCGCCGGGCAATATCGCGTGTTCGAGCAGATTCCCGGCGACCTCGAGGGCCAGTCCGTGCAATGCTGGCTCGACGGCGACAAGCTGCTGATCGCCAGGCTGTAACCCCTTACAACAAGAACAATCATGCGGAGATGAGCCCTTGACTGCTGAGATTATCGTTGTCACTTCCGGCAAAGGCGGCGTCGGCAAGACGACGACCAGCGCCTCGCTGGCCACCGGCCTGGCCATGGCCGGCAAGAAAACCGCGGTGATCGACTTCGACGTCGGCCTGCGCAACCTTGACCTGATCATGGGCTGCGAGCGGCGCGTGGTGTACGACTTCGTCAACGTCGTGCACGGCGAGGCGACGCTGAAGCAGTCGCTGATCAAGGACAAGCGCTACGAAAACCTGTACGTGCTGGCCGCCAGCCAGACCCGCGACAAGGACGCGCTGACCCAGGAAGGTGTCGAAAAGGTGCTCGACGGCCTGTCCGAAATGGATTTCGATTACGTCGTGTGCGACTCCCCGGCCGGCATCGAGAAGGGTGCCCACCTGGCGATGTACTTCGCCGACCACGCGGTGGTGGTGGTCAACCCGGAAGTGTCTTCGGTGCGCGATTCGGACCGCATCCTCGGCCTGCTCGCCAGCAAGACCCGGCGCGCCGAGAAGGGCGAAAGCCCGGTCACCCAGCACCTGCTGCTGACCCGCTACAACCCCGCGCGCGTGGCGATCGGCGAGATGCTCAGCGTGAAGGACGTCGAGGAAATCCTCGGTATCGAGGTGGTCGGCGTGATCCCCGAGTCGGAAAACGTGCTGACCGCCTCCAACAACGGCATCCCGGTGATCGTCGACGCCGCCTCGCAGGCCGGCCAGGCCTACGGCGACACGGTGGCCCGCATCCTCGGCGAAGAGCGCCCGCTGCGCTTCATCGACGTACCGAAGAAAGGCTTTCTCCAGCGCGTGTTCGGAGGTTGATCACGATGGGCATTCTCGATTTCCTGAAGCGCAAGCCCGAAGCCACCGCCAGCGTGGCGCGCGAGCGCCTGCGCATCATCGTGGCACAGGAGCGCTCCACCCGCGGCGCGCCGGACTATCTGCCGATGATGCGCAACGAGCTGCTCGAGGTGATCAAGAAATACGTCCACGTCGACCTCGAGGCGATCAACATCAACTTCGAGCGCGACAGCGGCCACGAGATCCTCGAACTCTCGGTCACCCTGCCGGAAGGCAGGCCGGCCGCGAAGAGCGAAGCCAAGACCGAAGCCAAGACCGGCTGACAACCGGCCCAGCCGCTGCCGCGCTTCCCTGGGCCTGGCGACGCCGTGTCGCCAGGCCCGGCCCCACCCTCGAAGCCATCGCGCCCGCCGCGCACGTCCATGCACTCCGACACTCATTCCGCCTCCGGCGACGACCCGGCCAGCCGCGTACTGCGCCTGGACCAGATCGGCTTCGATGCGCCGGCGGCGCTGCTCGGCCGCTTCGGCCTGCAGCTGCGGCGCGTGGCGCCGGGCGCACCGATCCCCGGCAGCTTCTGGGGCGAGCGCGAGGCCGGCATCATCGGCAGCACCGTCTACGCCCGCGGCGACACCCCGGTGCATTCGCTGCTGCATGAAGCCGGCCACCTGATCGTGCTGCCGCCGGAAAGACGTCCAGACGTCCATACCGACGCCACTGACTCGATCGAGGAGGAAGACGCCACCTGCTGCCTGCAGATCGTGCTGGCCGACGAACTGCCCGGCGTGGGGCGCGAACGCCTGATGGCCGACATGGACGCCTGGGGCTACACGTTCCGGCTCGGCTCAGCGCGCGCCTGGTTCGAGCACGATGCCGGCAACGCCCGCGACTTCCTCAAGGCACGCGGCCTGCCGCATGCCTGACGCGCGAACCCTGAACCCGAATCCCGAACCACGGCACCAGGCTACTTCGCGTGCCAGTCGCCGTCGGCACCCTTGCGGTATTTCTTCTTCACCGCTGCCCAGGCGACCTTGTGCGCCGCCTCCTCGCGCGACTCGCTGCCGCGACGATCGTCCTTGTCGGCGTATTCCTCCCAGGCGCCGTTGAACGCCTCCTTGTAGATTTCCTGCGCGTGCTTCGGCACGTGCTCGCGCACGCTGTCGGGCAGTTCGCTGATGGATGAATAAGGCATGGCGCGGACCCCGCAATGGACGAGTGACGCCTGGCTACCGTGTGCCCCGCATCATCAAGCCTCCGTCAACTCCACGTGGCCGCCGCGACAACCGCGACGCTCCCGTTCAGCGCCGCGAGACGTGCGCATCGCCCGGCACGTACCAGCGCCAGGGTTGCCCGATCGCGCGCGTGATGCCGACGCGCGTCGTGACCACAGGTGCAACCGGTGGCGGCACGCCATCGTCGACGATGCTGAAGCCGCCGGCACCGCCGACCAGGTCGATGCCGTCCTGCGCGCGACCGATGCCCATCGCCTGGCACAAGCGCGCCGGCCCGCGGCACAGGTCGCGGTCGCGGCGGCAACCCGGCCGCGCCGCGCGCATCGCGGCCAGCCCGCCCAGCGGCGCCAGCGCGCGCAGCAACACCGCGACGCCTTCGCCCTCCTCGCCGCAGACCGGGTTGCAGCACCAGTGCATGCCATAGGTGAAGTACACGTAGAGCAGCCCCGGTGCGCCGAACATCGTCGCATTGCGCGCCGTGCGGCCGCGCCAGGAATGCGCGGCCGGATCCGTCGGCCCGCAGTAGGCCTCGGTTTCCACGATGCGACCGCAGCGACCGTCCGCATGCAGCAGCACCTTGTTCAGCAGGTCGGGCGCGACCGCGCGCGGATCGCGCCGGTAGAACGCGCGATCCAGCGCCACGGGCCGCTCAGCCATGCCCGCGCATCCGCGGCGCGGACGCCGCTGCCGGCCTGCGACGGGCCGGTAGCGGCGCCACGTTCAGCCCGCCGACTTCGGCTGGTAGCTGCCCACGTCCGCGCGAAAACCGATCGCCAGGCGGTTCCAGCCGTTGATGGCGATGATCGCCAGGGTGAGGTCGACCATCGACTTGTCGTCGAACTGCGCGTGCACCTCCTCGTACAGGGCGTCGGGCAATTCGTTCGTCGACAGCAGGGTGACCGCCTCGGCCCAGGCCAGCGCGGCACGCTCGCGTGCCGAGTAGAACGGCGCCTCGCGCCACGCCGCCAGCACGTGCAGGCGCTGCTCGGTCTCGCCGGCGGCGCGCGCGTCCTTGCTGTGCATGTCCAGGCAGTACGCGCAGCCATTGATCTGCGACACGCGCATCTTCACCAGCTCGATCAGCGAGTGCTCCAGGCCCGAGCCATGCACATACATTTCCAGGCCCAGCATGGCCTTCAGGCCCGCCGGTGCCGCCTTGCCGTACTCGATACGCTTGTTCATTGCAGACTCCTCGATGAAAAAACTGCCTGCGTCGCTCAGGCCGGCTCGAACAGCCGCTGCGCGTCCGCATAGGTGAAAGTCGCCCCCAGGCCGTCGAAGCGGCCGCTCTCCAGCAGCGCCGCCGCCGCACGATCCACCGCCGCCAGCGCCAGCGTGGCGAAACGCGTGGCCGTGCTGACGCGGGCTACGCCGAGCCGGGCCAGCTCGGCCAGCTCCAGCACGCCGGGGCCGGCCGCCACGTTGACCGGGGCGTCGATGGCCTGCACCAGCGCGGCCAGCACGGCTGGCTCGCCCAGCCCGATCGGATAGATGCCGTCGGCACCCGCCGCCAGATAGGCCCGCGCGCGCTGCACGGCGTCGACCAGCGGCGCGGCCGGGTCGGCGACGTGCCGGATCCAGTGATCCACCCGCGCGTTGATGACGATCGGCACGCCAGCGGCGTCGGCCGCACCGCGCGCCGCGCGGATCCGCGCCGCGGCCTCATCGACCGGGCGCAGCGGACCGTGGCCGGGGCAGCCGTCCTCCAGGTTGATGCCGACCGCGCCGGCGGCGATCACCGCGCGCACGGTGGCGGCCACCGCCTCCGGCGTCTCGCCATAGCCGGTCTCGACGTCTGCCGTTACCGGCAGCTCGACCACCCGCGTGATCCGCGCGATCGCCGCCAGTACCTCGGCCAGCGGCGCCCGTTCGCCGTCGGCGTAGCCGAGCGACCAGGCCACGCCGGCACTGGTGGTGGCGACCGCCGCGAAGCCGCGCCGCGCGAACAGCCGTGCGCTGCCCGCATCCCAGGCGTTCGGCAGCAGCAGGATCGCGCGGCGATCGTGCATCTGGCGGAACGCCCGTGCCTTGTCGACCTGGCTCTGCCTGTCCATGCTCGTGCTGTCCACCCGCGGCGATGTCGAAACGCACAGGGTACGCCTGCGCGCCTCTCCCGGCACTGGCCCGACGCACCGGCGCGGCCTAGAGTGGCTTGCGCCAACCCCGAACGCATCGCTGGAGGGCACCATGGCCGCACGCCGGCTGGTATTGCTGTTCGACGGCACCTGGAACAAGCCCGAGTCGAACACCAACGTGGAACGCCTGCGCCGGCTGATCGCGGCACGCGATGCCGCCGGCGCCCGACAGTTGGTCAACTACATCCCGGGCGTGGGCGTGAAGCGCGGCATCGCCCATCTGCTCGGCGGCGCGTTCGGCTACGGCCTGTCCGACCACGTGCTCGATGGCTATCGCTGGTTGTGCGAGACCTGGCAGCCCGGCGACCTCCTCTACCTCTTCGGCTTCAGCCGCGGCGCCTATACCGCGCGCAGCCTCGGCGGGCTGATCCGCAAGTGCGGCCTGCTCCGCTGCGACGCCCACGCCAGCGTGGCCAGGCCCGACGCTGCGGCTGCCTACGCGTTCTATCGCGACACCGGCAGCAAGCCCGACGACCCGATCGCGGTGGAATTTCGCGCCAGCCATTCGATCGTGATCGACATCCACTTCATCGGCGTGTGGGACACCGTCGGTTCGCTCGGCATCCCCGGTACCGCCTCGTGGTTTCCCTATGCGCGCAAGCGCTATCAGTTCCACGACACCGAACTCAGCAAGATCGTGAAGTACGCCTACCAGGCGCTGGCGCTGGATGAGCACCGCGCCGACTTCGCGCCCACGGTATGGACGCGCAACCCGTACACGGTGAAGCCCGGCGAGACGCTGACCTCGAAGAAGCGCGAGCAGATCGAGATCGAACAGCGCTGGTTCATCGGCGCGCACGCCGACGTCGGCGGCGGCAACGCGAGCGACGGAGCCGGCCGCCGGCCCGACCCGCTGCCCGACCTGCCGCTGGCGTGGCTGCAGCGCAAGGCGATCGACGCCGGCCTTGCCTGCAGCGAACAACTGCTGCCGCCGGTCGATGCCGACCGTGGCGTGCCGCGCAATTCGTACCGGGAGTTCATGGACGGCATCTACAAGGAGTTCAAGCCGCCGTTCGACCGCCGGCTCGGCACCGGCGTCAACGAGAAGGTGGACGACTCGGTATGGCAGCGCTGGCTCGCCGACGCCAGCTACCGCCCGCCGTCGCTGGTGCGGGCGCTGGCCGAGGCCAGCGTGTTGATGTCGGCGGATTCGGTGGTGCGCGCCGCCACGCCCGCGCCGGCCCCGCCCGCCTGACGCCCCGTCCGGCCCGGCTCGATCCGGCCGCCGTGTCAGCGCGGCTCGGCGATCTCCGCCTGCATCGCCGCCGTGCCGGCATCGGCCAGCGGCAGTTCCAGCGACCGGCGCGTGAGGCGGTGATACCACCACCACGCCAGCACGCCGGCCACGGTCAGCGCCGAGGCGCCCAGCGCCAGTGGCAGCATGCCCCTGGACAGCAGCGGCGACATCACCCCGGCCACGAAACTGCACAGCAGCAGGCTGGCGAACGCCTGCACCGAGGAAATCCCGCCGCGATGATGCGGGAAGCGGTCCAGCAGCAGCAGGGTGAGGGTCGGGAACGCCAGCTGCACGCCGATGCCGTGCAGGATCAGCGGCAGCATCGACCAAGGCAGCCGCGGCGCGGGGAGCAGCAGCGCGAGCAGCAAATGCGCCGCGCACGCCAGCAGCATCACCGCATAGCCCAGGCTCACCGTGGAGTTCGCGCTGTGCCGCCCTGCCATCCGCCCGGACAGCCAGGCGCCACCGATCAGGCCGCTGACCACCGGCAGGAACAGCCACGGAAAACCCTGCGCCGACAATTGCAGCAGCCCACGCACGATGCGCGGTGCCGAGGCGATGTACAGGAACAGCCCGGCGAAGTTCACCGAGCTGGAAACCAGCAGCGGCCACAACAGCCGGTCGCGGCCGAACGACCGGTAGCCCGCCAGCAGCGGCCGTGGCGCAAACCGCGTGCGCCGCGCCGGCGGGTGGGTCTCGTCCAGGAACAGCTGCAGCGCCAGCGCCAGCAGCACGGTGAACCCGGCCAGCAGCCAGAAGATGCCATGCCAGCCGCCCAGCGGCAGCAGCAGCGCGCCGACCATCGGCGCGATCACCGGCGCCACCCCGAAGATCATCATCACCTGCGACATCAGCCGTTGCGCGGCCGGCCCTTCCAGGCTGTCGCGGACCACCGCCCGGCCCACCACCAACCCGGCGCCGGCGCACATGCCCTGCAGGCCGCGGCAGGCCAGCAGCATCGCGAACGAGGTGGACATCGCCGCACCCACCGACGCCAGCGCATACACCAGCAGGCCGGCGACGACCACCGGCTTGCGCCCGACCGCATCGGAAATCGCGCCGTGGAACAGGCTCATCGCGGCATAGGTGACCAGGTACACGCTGATCAGCTGCTGCAGCGGCGCGGCATCCACGCCGAAGTGCGCGCCGACCAGCGGGAACGCCGGAAACACCGCATCGATCGAGAACGGCCCGATCATCGACAGCGCGGCCAGCAGCCACGGCAGGCTGCGGCGCACGGGACGGTGGGCTGGGTTCATGGCAACACGGGCATCGACGGGTCGCGCAGTATAGACGTCCGCGCTTGACGACGGGGCCGCCGGATCGACTAGGATGCCCCACCGGGAGATGGCATGCCTCCCGTTCCGGAGCCCTCGGGCACCTCGGGACAAACCGCTTCCCGCGATCCCGCGTCGAAGCTGATGATGCCTGCACCCCGGTTTCCGGCGGCGCAGGCGTGCCTGCCGCCGCGACAACCGGACACATTCACTGTCAGGAGGCGCGCACGTGGGCTGGAACGGATTTGTGGCAATCGGCATCGGCGGCGCCCTGGGCTGCTGGCTGCGCTGGGGACTGGGCGTGCTGCTCAATCCCGTCTTCCCCACCCTGCCGCTGGGCACGCTGGCGGCGAACCTCGTCGGCGGCCTGCTGATGGGCTGCGTGATGGGCCTGTTCGACCACTTCCAGGCATTGTCGCCGGCGCTGCGATTGTTCGTGTTCACCGGCTTCCTCGGCGGGCTGACCACGTTCTCCACCTTCTCGGCCGAGTCCGCCACGCTGCTGCTGCGCCAGCAATACCTGTGGTTCAGCGGCCACGTGGCCGTGCATGTGGCCGGCTCGCTGGCGATGACCGTGCTCGGCATCGCGCTCACCCGCAGCCTGCTGCGCCACTGACCGGGGAACCGCATGAACCAGGAAAAGCTGCAGCACGGCGTGCACCTGACCTTCTACTGCCACTCGCGCACCAAGCACGACGGCATGCTGCTGTCCGAGTGGCTGCTGCAACAGGCCAGGGCGCACGGCCTGGGCGGCGGCTCGGTGTTCCGCGCGATCGCCGGCTTCGGCCGGCATGGCGTGCTGCACGAGGAGCAGTTCTTCGAGCTGGCCGACGACCTGCCGGTGAAGATCGAGTTCCTGCTGCGCGAGGAACAGGCCGAGCTGCTGCTGCAGCTGGTACGCGACGCCGGTGTCGACGCGACGTATGCGCGTTCGCCGGCAAGCTTTGCCGTGCTCGGCGGTGGTTGACCGCCACGACTCCACAAACCGCGAGACGACGCATGAGCCAGGACGACCTGAAGAATCGCGCCAGCGAACTGCTCGAACAGGCCGGCATCCGCATCGACGGCGATGCCCCGACCGACCTGCGCGTGCACGACGAACGCCTGTACGCACGCGTGTTCGCGCACGGCTCGCTGGGCCTGGGCGAGGCCTACATGGACGGCTGGTGGGACGCCGACGACCTGCCCGCGCTGTGCACCCGCCTGCTCGCCGCCGGGCTGGACCAGGAACTGCGCACGCTCGACACCCTGCTCGCCCATCTCAAGGCGCGCTTCGTCAACCTGCAGCGTGGCGAGCGCGCGTTCGAGATCGGCAAGATCCACTACGACCTCGGCAACGACCTGTTCCACGCCATGCTCGGCAAGCGCCTGGTGTACTCCTGCGGCTACTGGGCCAAGGCCGACAACCTCGACGATGCGCAGGCGGCCAAGCTCGACCTGGTCTGCCGCAAGCTGCAGCTGAAGACCGGCCAGCGCGTGCTCGACATCGGCTGCGGCTGGGGCGAGGCGCTGAAGTACGCGGCCGAGCGCTACGGCGTCGAAGGCGTCGGCATCACCGTGTCGCAGCAGCAGGCCGACTACGCGCGCGAGCTGTGCGCCGGATTGCCGATCGAGATCCGCCTGCAGGACTACCACGAGGTCAACGAACGGTTCGACGCGGTGTTCTCGATCGGCATGTTCGAGCACGTCGGCGGCAGGAACTACCGCGCCTACTTCGAGACCGTGCGCCGCTGCCTGAAGAATGAAGGCCTCTCGCTGCTGCACTGCATCGGCAGCAACGGCGCGCCGGCGCAGCCGGACCCGTGGATCGAGAAATACATCTTCCCCAATTCGATGATCCCCGCCGCCAGCCAGGTCACCGCCGCCCTGGAGGACCTGTTCGTGGTCGAGGACTGGCACAACTTCGGCGCCGACTACGACCGCACGCTCACCGCCTGGCGCGCCAACATCGAAGCCGCCTGGCCCAGCCTGCCGGCCAGCTACGACGAACGCTTCCGCCGCATGTGGCGCTACTACCTCGCCGCCTCCGCCGCCGTATTCCGCTGCCGCCGCGACCAGCTGTGGCAACTGGTGCTTAGCCCGCGCGGCGTGCCGGGTGGCTATCGCGTGCCGCGCTGATCGGCACGCACGGTTGCCCGTGGGTGCGCTATGACGAAGAAACCCTCACGCGGCCGGATCCCGGTCCTATCCGAACGGCGGCCGCATGGCGATGTACGATGACCGGTAGGGGTATGTCGAGACGGTGACATGACACGGCGCATCGAAACGCTGCGGGGGTCAATCGGTGAACTCGGCCTGCGCATATCAAACGAAATTGTTGATTTCAGGGGCGACAGCTGGAGAAGAGACGCCGCCGACATAGCTAGGTTGCGGAATTAGACTGCAATTTTTGAAATCTACTAAGCGTTAGGCCTCAAAGGAGCCCCATGAGCCTTCGGAATTTCCACGTTGATTCGAACATCACTGACTCCGACCTCCTGAAGCGCTCCGATGGTCTCTTCAAGAATTTCGTAGCTTCTTTTCGTCAGGCGGCAGCGAACGGCCATTTCAGCTTTGGCGGAATCACTCTTCAAGACCATGACCTAAATCGAGTCCACGGTATCGTCACCGAAATCGATTCTCGCCGGCTGTTCTATGCATGCGGAGAGGACGAGTCTCCACATTACGCCATGCAGAGCCTTTACGAGGCGCGCAGGTCGATCGTCAATGCGTCCAAGGGTGTATGGGCAAACCCTTCCTGCGAAGTTCTCGTTCAAGAAATAACTGCAACTCTTAGCCAGTACTGCACAGAGGCAGAAAAGCTGGCCGCCAAAAGCGGAGACATGTGGTCAGTCGACCAGAGGGCGTTCATGATGGTCATGACAGACATGCGCCTAAGCATCTGGCTTCTTGTGGCGGCCTTGCAGCGCAAACTTGGCTCAATCATTCGCCCAAGGAACCTTCCTACAGACATTGTCCGTTTGGTCAACACGGGTGAGGTCTAACATTTTCTCAAGGCGGATGGCTTCGCCGCCGCTCAACTCAGGCGTTAGGCCTCATGAAAAACTTCGCTCGTACATTGGCCTTGTTGTATGCGGCGATCGTTGGCTTGGCGGCCACTTGGGCTTGGTACGCCGATGTGACGCTCCTTCGCTCAGCGCGGGAGCACATGCTTCCCGACATTCTACTGGCCACTGTGTCTGCGCCGACATCTTTGACACTCGGTCCTCTCTACGAGCTTTCGCCAACTTTCTTTTCACTGCCTTTCATGCAGCTCATATGGATGACTGTTTGCGGCGTGTTTCAAGCATCGGTGTTCTACTTCCTCCTCACGCACTCACCGAGACGACTCGCGCCGCCTAACCACCTATCCAAAAGGCGAAATTCTTAAATCGCGTCCTCCAGATAAGCGGAACCAAAAGGCAATGCCTAATATTTCAGTCCTGGTACTCACCCTGTTCCTCGCCTGGACGCTGCTCCTGCTGGTCGTCATGGAGCTGCTGCGCAGCTACCTCGTCGTCACCGGCCGCGTGCGCTCGAACGAGTTCAAGCCCGACAACTCGAATGTCTCGCCGTTCATGCAGCGGCTCGCCCGCGCGCACGCGAACTGCGTCGAGAGCCTGCCGGTGTTCGGCGGGCTGCTATTGGTCGCCATCGCGACGGGTCGGGCGGAAGTGACCGATGCGCTCGCGCCCTGGCTGCTGGGTGCCCGCGTCGTGCAGTCTGGCATCCACCTGGCCTCGACCAGCGTCATCGCCGTCAATGCCCGCTTCACCGCCTTTGCCGTACAGATGGGCATCGGCGCCTACTGGACGTGGCGGCTGCTTGGCCTGTAGCTCGCACACGGGCTCCAGGGACGAGGGCGGCTCGCGAACTCCCTGGCCGTTGCGCCTCCCTCGTCAATCATGCTCCGACGGAGACGAACCATGAACCAACCTGCCCCACTGTCCGAATACCTCGTCCTCTCCCGCGGCCAGTGGGATCTGGACGCCGCACGCGAGGACATCCAGGCGGCGATCGACCGCTTCTACGCCTGGCATGACCGGCTGGTGGCCGAGGGCCGCATGCGCGCCGGGCAGCGGCTGGCGCGCGAGGGCAAGCTGGTCTCGCGGCAGGCGATCACCGATGGTCCGTTCACCGAGGCCAGGGAGATCGTGGGCGGCTACTGGACGATCCTCGCCCGCAGCCTCGACGAGGCGGCGGCGATCGCGGCGGAGAATCCCTGCCTGGCCTACGGCCTGGCGTTCGAGGTGCGCCCGATCGAGCCGGTGCGCGCCAGCGCCTATGCGCTGACCAACGAAACCCCGACCTGACACTGCGCAAGCCTGGCGGGCGCCGGGATTGAACCGGCCGCCTCATGCCGCGACACTCCCGGCATGAAACCCACGATCGCGCTGCGCCTGCTCGCCTGCCTCGCCCTGCTGCTCGCCTGCGCCCCGGCGCTGGCGAAACCCGCCTTGTGGGTGGTGAAGGATGCCGACACCACGATCTACCTGTTCGGCACGGTGCACCTGATGCCGCGCGATGCCGGTTGGCATTCCCCCGAGCTGGACCGGGCACTGGCGGACAGCCGCACGCTGTACATCGAGCTGACCGACGACGATCCGGCGAACATGGCGGCGCTGGTATTGCGCTACGGGATGGATGCGGCGCACCCCTTGTCTAGCCAGCTCAGTCCAGCGGAGGCACACCGGCTGGACCTGCTGGCGAACAGGCTCGACGTGCCCGGCGGCCTGCAGACATTGAACGTGATGCGCCCGTGGCTGGCCGCGCTGACCCTGGCGCTGACACCGCTGCACAAGGCCGGGCTCGATCCGGAGCATGGCGTGGACAAGCAGTTGAAGGCGCAGATGAGCGCTGCCGGCAAGCCGGTGCTGGGGCTGGAAACCGCCGAACAGCAGATCCGCTTTCTCGCCGACATGCCGCGCGCGATCGAGCTGGCCCTACTGCGCTCGACCATGCGCGACGCGGACCAGGGCGCGTTCCAGCTCACCGAGCTGATCGACGCCTGGAAGGCCGGCGACGTGGACAGCATCACCCGCATCGGCAACGAGGACATGCGTCGGCGCGAGCCGAAGCTCTACCAACTGCTGCTGGTGCAGCGCAACCAGGTCTGGGCGACGAAGATCGCCGCGATGCTGCAGCAGCCCGGCACCGTCTTCATCGCCGTCGGCGCCGCGCACCTGGCCGGGCCGGACAGCGTGCAGGCGCGACTGGAATTGCTGGGCGTCGCGGTCGAGCGCCTGCCCTGATCAGTCGATGCCGGCGACGGCGTGCGGTGCGTACGGCGCCTCGAGCGCGGCGATTTCCGCCGGCGGCAAGCTGACCGACAACGCCGCCACCGCCTCTTCCAGATGATGCGGCCTGGTCGCGCCCACGATCGGCGCGGTGACCGCCGGCTGGTGCAGCAGCCAGGCCAGCGCCACCTGCGCGCGCGGCACGCCGAGCCGCGCGGCGACCTCGCCGACGCGATCCACCACGGCCTTGTCCGCCGCCTTGCTGGCGGCATACACGCCGTCGCCCCACGGATCGGAGCCGCCGCGCACGGTGCTCGGTTCGTCCTCCCACGCCCGCGCCAGCCGACCGCGCGCCAGCGGGCTCCACGGCACCACGCCGACGCCCTGGTCCGCGCATAGCGCCAGCATCTCGCGCTCCTCCTCGCGGTACAGCAGGTTGTAGTGCGGCTGCATCGACACGAATCGCGCCCAGCCATGCAGGTCGGCGGTGTACAGCGCCTTGGCGAACTGCCACGCCATCATCGACGAGGCACCGATGTAACGGGCCTTGCCCGCCTTCACCACATCGTGCAGCGCCTCCAGCGTCTCCTCGATCGGCGTGGCGTGATCCCAACGGTGGATCTGGTAGAGGTCGACGTAGTCGGTGCCGAGGCGGCGCAGGCTGGCGTCGATCTCGGTCATGATCGCCTTGCGCGAGAGGCCGCCGCCGTTCGCGTCGCCGCGCATCGGATAAAACACCTTGGTGGCGATCACCACCTCCTCGCGCCGCGCGAAATCGCGCAGCGCGCGTCCCAGCACCAGCTCGCTGCCGCCGCGCGAATACATGTTCGCCGTGTCGAAATAGTTGATGCCCAGCTCGAGCGCGCGCCGGATGAACGGCCGGCCGTGCTCCTCGTCCAGCGTCCATGGCCTCTCGTCGGTGGGCGTTACCGAATAGCTCATGCAGCCCAGGCAGATGCGCGAGACCCTGAGGCCGGATTTGCCGAGATTGATGTAATCCATAGCGGTTCTCCTTCAGTGTTCGGATGTCGATGCGGGTTCAGCGCGGCGCCGCCCGGTGCAGGTTGATGCCCGCGATGACCATGGCGATGCCGGTCAACTCGGCCGGGCCCGGCAACTGGTGCAGCACCACGATGCCGATCGCACAGGCGGTGGCCGGCAGCAGCGCCAGCATCAGCGCGAACGTGGCGCGCGGCAGCCGCGCCATCGCCAGCTGGTCGCACACGTACGGGATCACCGACGACGACACGCCCACGCCGATGCCGGCGGCCAGCAGGCCGGGATGGGTGAAGGCCACCGCCGCCTCGCGCCAGCCCAGCGGCATCACGACCAGCAGCGCCACCAGCATTGCCGCGGCCAGCCGGTCGATGCCGTTGCCGCCGCCGTCCCTGGCGATGCGATGGCCGAGCACGATATACAGCATGAACAGCGCGCAGTTCGCGAAAGCGAAGGCAAAGCTGATGGCCGTGCCGGCGAGACGCACGTGGGTCAGCATGGCCACGCCGGCCGCCGCCACCGCGAGCGCCACCCCGTTGCGGCGCCTGTGCAGGCCGGCCCAGGCCAGCGCGATCGGGCCGAGGAACTCGATCGCGCCCACCGTGGCCAGCGGCAGCCGGTCGATCGCCAGGTAGAAGCAGACGTTCATGCCGCCAAGCACCGCGCCCAGCGCCACGATGTTCCAGCGCACTGCGGCGTTCTGCTGCGCGAAATAGCGCCAGGGCCGTCGCCACAGCGCGAAGATCAGCGCCGCGCTGGCGATCCGCAGCCAGGCCACGCCGAGCGGCGCGACGTGGGCGAACAGCAGCACCGCGAACGCGGGTCCCAGGTAATGGAAGATCGCGCTGACCAGGAAATACAGCGAGGGCGGCATGCGTTCGCCGGCCGCGAAGGGCGGCGACGGCGGCTCGATCGTGGTGGCATCGGATTCATGGTTCATGCCTCTACTTTTACAAACGATCGGCGCATGATCCATCCTGAAAAGAAGGAATCAGCGACCCATATTTTCTGACTTGAAAGCCGGTGACGCCTCATGCCTCAGATTTCCAATTTGCTGTCCGACCCTCGCAATATCGCCCTGCTGCAGGCGCTGCAGGACGATCCGCGCCAGCCCGTCACGCGGCTCGCCAGCCGTGTCGGCATGTCGGCACCGGCGGTGAAGGAACGCCTGAACCGGCTGGAGGAAACCGGGGTGATCCGCGGCTACCGGCTCGACCTCGACCCCAAGGCGCTGGGCTGGCCGGTCACCGCCTACGTGCGCGTGCGCCCGGTGCCCGGGCAACTGCCGAAGATCGCCGAGCTCGCGCAGAAGATCCCGCAGGTGGTCGAGTGCCACCGCGTCACCGGCGAGGACTGCTTCATCATCAAGGTCCACCTTGACGCGCTGGAACACCTGGACCTGATCCTCGACCGCTTCCTGCGCCACGGCCAGACCACCACCTCGATCGTGCAGTCCACCCCGGTACCGCTGCGCGCGCCGCCGCTGCCGACCCGCAGGCCCTAGCAGATCGCGGCCGAAACCGCGCCTACAAGAGCCTGCCGCTTTCTGGCACCATCGACCGGTTATCCCGCGCGTCGCGCGCCACTTCCCTGATCCAACCGCATGAACCTGCAAGCCAATTACGAACAGATCCCGCTGAAGGAATACGCCGAGCGGGCCTATCTCGACTACTCGATGTACGTGGTGCTGGACCGCGCGCTGCCGTTCGTCGGCGACGGCCTGAAGCCGGTGCAGCGGCGCATCATTTACGCGATGAGCGAGCTGGGCCTGGCCGCCACCGCGAAGCCGAAGAAATCGGCGCGCACCATCGGCGACGTGATCGGCAAGTTCCATCCGCACGGCGATTCCTCGTGCTACGAGGCGATGGTGCTGATGGCGCAGCCGTTCTCGTACCGCTATCCGCTGGTCGACGGCCAGGGCAACTTCGGCTCGCCGGACGACCCGAAGAGCTTCGCCGCGATGCGCTACACCGAATCCAAGCTCAGCCCGATCGCCGAGGCGCTGCTGGGCGAACTGGGCCAGGGCACGGTGGACTGGGTGCCGAACTTCGACGGCACCATGGACGAGCCGAGCTGGCTGCCGGCGCGCGTGCCGCACGTGCTGCTGAACGGCTCGATGGGCATCGCGGTGGGCATGGCCACCGACATCCCGCCGCACAACCTGCGCGAGCTGGCCACCGCGTGCATCCGCCTGCTGGACGATCCGGACGCCAGCGTCGCCGACCTGTGCGAGCACGTGCGTGGGCCGGACTACCCGACCGAGGCGGAGATCATCACCCCGCGTGCCGACCTGCTGGCGATGTACCAGACCGGCGGCGGTTCGGTGCGCGCCCGCGCGGTGTACCAGCGCGAGGAAGGCAACATCGTGATCACCGCGCTGCCGCACCAGGTCAGCCCGTCGAAGATCCTCGAGCAGATCGCCGCGCAGATGCGCGCGAAGAAGCTGCCGATGATCGAGGACCTGCGCGACGAGTCCGACCACGAGAATCCGATCCGGCTGGTGATCGTGCCGCGTTCGAACCGCGTCGACGCCGACGAGACCATGCAGCACCTGTTCGCCACCACGGACATGGAGAAGAGCTTCCGCGTCAACCTCAACATGATCGGGCTGGACGGCCGGCCGCAGGTGAAAGACCTCAAGCGCATCCTCACCGAGTGGCTTAGCTTCCGCACCAGCACCGTCACCCGGCGCCTGGAACATCGCCTGGCCAAGGTCGACCGCCGCCTGCACCTGCTCGAAGGCCTGCACATCGCCTACCTCAACCTCGACGAAGTCATCCGCATCGTGCGCAGCGAGGACGAGCCCAAGCCGGTGCTGATGGCGCGCCTCCGGCTCAGCGAGGAACAGACCGACTACATCCTCGAAACCCGCCTGCGCCAGCTGGCGCGGCTGGAGGAGATGAAGATCAACGCCGAGCGCGACCAGCTCGAAGAGGAGCGCGCGCGCATCAACGTGCTGCTGAAATCGCCGGCCAAGCTGAAGAGTCTGATCAAGGACGAACTGCGCGCCGATGCCGAGAAATTCGGCGACGCACGCCGCTCGCCGCTGGTCGAGCGCGAAGTGGCGCATGCGCTGGACGAGAGCGCGCTGGTGGCCAGCGAACCGGTCACCGTGGTGCTCTCGCAGAAGGGCTGGGCGCGCGCCGCCAAGGGCCACGACATCGACGCCGAGGCCCTGAACTACCGCGAAGGTGACGGCCTGCTCGCCGCGGTGAAGGCGCGCACGACACAGCAGGTCGCGTTCATCGACTCCACCGGCCGCGCCTACTCCACGCCGGCGCACACGCTGCCCTCGGCGCGCGGCAACGGCGAGCCGCTGACCGGCCGCTTCAGCCCGGCCGCGGGCGCCAGCTTCGACGCGGTGATCGCCGGCGACAACGACACCCGGTTGATCCTCGCCACCGACTTCGGCTACGGCTTCGTCACCCGCTTCGAATCGCTCACCGGGCGCAACAAGGCCGGCAAGCAGATCATCTCGCTCAGCGACGGCGCGAAGGTGCTGGCGCCGCAAATCAGCGCCGACCCGGCGCGCGATCGCATCGTGGTGGTCAGCAGCGAAGGGCATCTGCTGATGTTCTCGGTAGCCGAACTGCCTGAGCTGGACAAAGGCAAGGGCAACAAGCTGATCGAGATCCCGAAAAAGCAGCTGGCCGAGGGCGAGCGCGTGGCCGGCGTGACGGTAGTCAGCGAGGGCAAGGGCGAGGTCACGATGTACGCCGGCGCACGCAAGCTGACCCTGAAGTGGGCCGACCTGGTCGAGTACGGCGGCAACCGCGCCACCCGCGGCGGCCTGCTGCCGCGCGGCCTGCGCCGGGTGGAGCGAATCGAGACCACCGGCTGATCACGACTTGCGGGAGCAGGAACCCGGTCGGAGGAACTTGTCGACGTCCGGCCTTTCCAACAGGGACGTACACGCCGATGCGCCATCATGCGTTGACTACGTGACAACCCCGGAGTGTGCATGAACATCCCACGGCATCTCGTCGCCCTCGCCGCCAGCCTGCTGGCCACCACGGCGTGGGCGCAGACGGCCGGCAAGCCGTTGAACCTCAAGCTGCTGCCCAGCGACACCCCCGCCGCCAGCAGCACGGCCGCCAAGCCCGCTGCCAGCGCACCCGGCGTGTATTACGGCGACACCAGCGGACGCATGGGCAACAACGACACCACAGCCGCCGCGACGCCCACCGACGACTGCGACGACTACAGCTACAACCAGCCGCAGATGCACGGCAGCGTCGGGATGGGCGTGGTCGGCGGCAACCATGTCAGCGGCAACTACCAGACCGGCACGGTCAACCTCAGCAAGGCCTTCGGCAGCTGCGACCATCCCAGCGGCGGCGTCAGCATTTCGATTGGTGGCGGCACCGGCCATTTCAACGGCCGCCGCGACCACTGAAGCAGGAACCGCGTCCACTCGGACTTGGGGCCGGCCATGGCGCAGACGCGAACCTGGCGGCGCGCATAACGCACGGCGTTTTCCAGTACCGCGCCGAAAATCCCGGAGAGGTCGTGCGGGCCACGGCCAGGTCATGCTTGCGCGTCGTTGATCGCAATGGTATCTGACAGCACCGCCAAGCCGCCCGCTCAACTCCAGCGTTGACCGTCTGCTTCAGGCTGCGAGCGGCCATGAGCGGCAACGCATGCGCGCCTCTGCGACCGCATGCAGCTAAGGTCCCCCTAGCAGCGCGACCAGCCGCGACTCGCATGCTGAAAGATCGTACCCCTGACGCTGCGAGACCATGAACGTGAGCGGACCCATGTGCCAAGCACGACGCTCAAGTTCGACGAGCTCTCCGCTGGCCAGATCCTCGCTGACGAGGTGCCGCGGCAAGTGTCCCCAGCCGAGGCCGGCCTTGAGCAGGTCGCGCTTGGCGCCGAGGTCGTTGACCAGCCACTGGCGCTTGCCGGCAACGCCCTGCTGGGTCTTTTCTGCGCCGGGCTGGTTGTCGGTGACGACGATCTGGGTGTGTCGACCGAACTCGTCCACGGGGATGGGTTTGGGGGTCGAAGCGAGCGGATAGGATGGCGCGCATACCGTCACCATTTCCTCCTCGCGCAACCAGTGGCGTTCGATGGCGTCCGGATTCACCTCCGGCACGTTCTCGATCGTGACGGCCAGGGCGCACAGCTTTTCGAGCACCAGGTGCTCGCCGCCCTGCATGGTGGTGATGCGCAGGTTGATCGCGGCGGTCGGAAACTCCTGCTGCAGCGTGCGCAAGCAGTCGATCAGGTGGGTGCGTGGAAAGTAGGCATCCACCGCCACCGATACCTGCGGCACCCCCACCTTGGCGATCGCGCCGGCGCGGTTCTTCATTTCCTCGGTGCGTGAGATCACCGCACGCGCGTCCGGCAGGAGGCTGCGGCCCGCGGCGGTGAGCTTCGCCTTGCGTGTATTGCGCTCGAACAACTCGACATCGAACGCGCTTTCCAGCGCCTTGATCGCGTGGCTGATGGCCGACTGCGCGCGTGCCAGTTTCCGCGCCGCACCCGAGAAGCTCCCCTGGTCGCACACCGCAACGAACGCACGCAGCTGGTTGATGGTGACGTTGTCGAGCACGGGCTATCCAGAAAATAGATCGTATTAAGCGATGTTTCGTCAATTGTGTTGATACGTCAAGCGACCCAGATTGATGGGGCAACCGGCCCGAGCGGGCCGGCCCACTCCATCCCCGTACTGAAAAGGATCATCTCCATGAGCTACGCCATCATCGGTTTCGGCGCCATCGGTCAGGCCCTCGCCCGCGCTTTCGCCCGCAACAACATCGAAGTCTCCGTCGCCAGCCGGCGCGCGCCCGAAGCGCTGCTGCCGCAGGCGCAGGCGATCGGATCCACGGTCGTTCCCCGGACGCTGCAAGAAGCGCTCAAGGCGGACGTGATTTTCCTGGCCGTTCTCTTCGAGGGGCATCGCGAGGTCGCCAAGATGCTGCCGAGCTGGCAGGGCAAGACGATCGTGGATGCGATGAACGGTTTCGAGGGCCTGTCTTCTGCCGACGTCGCCAAGGCCTTCCCCGGCGCCCGCTTCGTGAAGGGCTTCAACCATCTGCCCGCGAGGACGCTGGCCGCCGATCCGAACGTCAACGGCAGCCACCGCGTGGTGTTCCTGTCGAGCGACGACCAGGCCGCCGCGGCGCAGGTGGCGGACCTGTCCGAACAACTGGGTTTCGCACCCGTCAATCTCGGGAAGCTTGCAGAAGGCGGCGCGCTGGTACAGGTGCGGGACAAGCGCTGGGCGCCGCTGATCTTCCAGGACCTGTTCAAGAACGAACCCGAGCGACCGGCGACCGCCGGCGCCGCATCGTAATCACCTATCTGTGCCATCCCGACCAAGGATCAAAGACGTGACCAGACTGAATGGAAAAACCGCCGTGATCACCGGTGGCGCCACCGGCATCGGCCGCGCGGCGGCAAAGCGTTTCATCGATGAAGGCGCCTTCGTCTTCATCTTCGGCCGCCGGCAGGAAGCGCTCGACGCTGCCGTGGCTGACCTCGGGCCCAACGCCCGCGCGGTGCAGGGCTCGGTCTCCGACGAGGCCGATCTCGACCGCCTCTACGCGGCGGTGAAGGCCGAGCGCGGCACCCTCGACATCGTCTTCGCCAATGCCGGGACGGGAAGCCTGCTTGCGCTCGGCGAGATCACCGCCGAACACATCGACGAAACGTTCGACACCAACGTGAAGGGCACGATTTTCACGGTGCAGAAAGCACTGCCGCTGATGGGCACGGGCGGTTCGATCATCCTGACCGGATCGAGCGCCGGCACCACTGGTGCCCCGGCATTCGGCGCCTACAGTGCGAGCAAGGCGGCCGTGCGCAACCTCGCCAAGACCTGGGCGGAGGACCTGAAAGGCACCGGCATCCGCGTCAACGTGCTGTCGCCCGGTCCGACGGCGACCGAACTGGCGAAGGCCGCGGTGGGCGAGGAGGGCCTGAAGGCCTTCGCCTCGATGAACCCACTCCAGCGCATGGCCGATCCGGCGGAGATCGGCGCGGTCGCTGCATTTCTCGCGTCGCCGGACAGCAGCTTCATGACCGCCAGCGAAGTCGCCGTCGACGGCGGCCTGGCGCAAATCTGACGCGCCAGGCCCGGCCGGCATCCACCACGAGCTTTTCAGAAGTCATGCCTGACGTGCTGCCCACGCAAAGCCAGAATTGCAAACATGTGCCGTGGGAATCGATCGCCAGGGTATTGACGCCGGAGATGCGCTGAACCCGCCCAAAAGCGGCGGCATGATGTCGCCGCCTTTGGCATGGCGGGCGCCACGAGGCACACTTACACAGATTCGAGGACATTCGGGACGCGTACATGCACGGCGAATACAAGATGCCCGGCGGCAAGCTGGTGGTGATCGACCTCACCGTGCGCGAGGGCCGTCTCGCCGACGTGCAGCTGAGCGGCGACTTCTTCCTCGAGCCGGACAGTGCATTGGAGGCAATCAACCGCGCGCTGGAAGGCCAGCCGGCGCTCGCCGACGAAGCGGCACTCGCCGCCGCCGTGAAGCAGGCGCTCTCGCCGGACGTGATGATGTATGGTCTGTCGCCTGAAGCCATCGCGGTCGCCGTGCGCCGCGCCTTGCACAGGGAAGCCGAAGCATGATGCGCACCGACTGGCGCGACCACGACTGGCAGCTGATCCACACCGCGCCGCAATCGCCCACCCTGCACATGGCGCTGGACGACGTGCTGACCCACGAGGTCGGCGCCGGCCGCCGCGCGCCGACCCTGCGCATCTGGGAATGGGCGTCGCCGGCGGTGGTGATCGGCCGCTTCCAGTCGCTGCGCAACGAAGTGGACGGCGAGGCGGCCCGGCGCCACGGCATCGAGGTGGTGCGCCGGGTTTCCGGCGGCGGCGCGATGTTCATCGAGCCGGGCAACACGATCACCTATTCGATCTACGCGCCGCAGTCGCTGGTCAAGGGGCTGTCGTTCCAGGAAGGCTACGCCTTCTTCGACGCCTGGGTGCTCGAAGCGCTCGGCGAACTGGGCATCAAGGCCTGGTACCAGCCGCTCAACGACATCACCTCCGAAGGCGGCAAGATCGCCGGCGCCGCCCAGGTGCACCGCGGCGGCGCGGTGCTGCATCACGTCACCATGGCCTACGACATCGACGCGGCGAAGATGCTGGACGTGCTGCGCATCGGCCGCGAGAAACTGTCCGACAAGGGCACCGTCAGCGCGGCCAAGCGGGTCGATCCGCTGCGCAGCCAGACCGGCCTGCCGCGCGAGGCGGTGATCGAGCGCATGATCGCGACCTTCCGCCGCCTGCACGGACTCACCGACCACCGCCTGCGCACGGACGAACTGGCCCAGGCCGAAGCGCTGGCACAGACCAAGTTCGGCAGCCCGGCGTGGCTCGCCGACGTGGCGTGAGCCTCCACTCCCGCTCCCGGCCGGGGCAACGGGATGAACGCTACAGCCGCGTGTACGACCACGATTGCATGCGGCCGTCCCGGTACGGCATCACGCCGTGGAACGGGCGCGGGTCGGCGTCGAACACCAGCGGCAGGAAATAGCGGTCGCCTTCCCACATCGGCAGCTCCAGCAGGCGCGTGCGCGCCACCCATTCCAGCGTGCCCTCGTGGTTGGCCGTCTGCGGCGTGCCGCTGTAGCGGTCGATCACGAAGATGAAACCCAGCCAGTCTTCGCCATGCTTGCCGAAGCCTGGCCAGTTCAACGTGCCGCGCAATTGCATCGACTCGCATTCGATGCCGGCCTCCTCGCGGATCTCCCGGCGCATGCACACGGCGATGTCCTCGCCCGGCTCCATCTTGCCGCCGAGGCCGTTGTACTTGCCCAGGTGCAGGTCGTCCGGCCGCGCGTTGCGGTGGATCATCAGCACCTCGCTGCGGTCGGGCGACAGCACGTAACCGAGCGTCGCCACTATCGGGGTATAGGGCATGGACGGGCACCGCGAAAAGAACCCAGTTTAGCGGCAGCCGCCGCACGCTGCAGGTGCGGACTTGCACCGGCGCGGCCGGGCGGCGACCATCGACGGATGCGCGTACCCGCTTCCCTGCCCCGTCCCTTTCCGGTTTCGCCGCTGCGACGCATGCTGCCGCGCGTGCTGCCGCTGCTGCTGCTTGCCGGCGTGTACGGCTGCGCGCCGGGCGCACGAGCACTGGACAGCCGCGAGCTGGCGTTCGAGGGCCAGAACTACCGCGTGGTGCACGTGAACCTGAAACGCGAGCAGCTCAGCCTGCACTGGCGCGAACCCGCCAGCGGCCAGCCGTTCGGCAGCATCGAGGCGCTGCGCCAGTGGGGCGAGGCGCGTGGCCAGCGGCTGCTGTTCGCGGCGAACGCGGGCATCTACGACCACAAGTTCGCGCCGCTGGGCCTGCACGTGGAGAATGGCAGGACCGTGGTGCCGCTGAACCTGGCGCACGGCAACCCGGCTTCGGGCAATTTCTCGCTGCTGCCGAACGGCGTGTTCGCCGTGTACCCGGACGGCCACGCCGCGGTGCGCACCAGCGCCGCGTTCAAGGCCGACGGCAAGAGCGCGCAGTGGGCCACCCAGTCCGGGCCGATGCTGCTGATCGACGGCAAGCTCAACGAGCAGTTCCTCGACGACTCGTCCAGCCTGAAATGGCGCAGCGGGGTCTGCGCGAAGACGCCCACCGAGGTGGTGTTCGCGGTGAGTGAGACGCCGGTGAACTTCCACGCGTTCGGACGGCTGTTCCGCGACAAGCTGGGCTGCCGCGACGCGCTGTACCTGGACGGCAGCATCTCGCAGCTGTACGTCGACGGCGAAGGCTACGCCGGCGCCCCGGCGTTCATGGTCAAGCCGTACGCGGGCATCTTCGCGGTGTTTTCCCGGCCATGACGGTGCGCCGCCGGCGGCTCCTGCGCGTCCTGCTGCTCGCCCTGCCGGCGCTGCTGCTGGCCGCCTTCGTCACCGGCTGGTATCTGCTCGCCGGCAGTCGCGCCCGGCTGGATGGAGCGCGTCCCGCCGCCAGCCTGGCCGCCGCGGTCAGCATCACCCGCGATGCGCTGGGCACGGTCACCATCGAGGGGAAGAACCGCGCCGACATCAGCTATGCGCTGGGCTACGTGCACGCGCAGGAGCGCTTCTTCGCGATGGACCTGATGCGCCGCCTGAGCGCCGGCGAACTGTCCGCGCTGGTCGGGCCGGCGGCGCTGAAGGTCGATCTCGACCATCGCCGCCATCGGCTGCGCGCGATAGCCGCGGCCGCGTACGCGCACTTGCCGCCCGCGGAGCGGCACCAACTCGACCGTTACCGCGACGGCGTCAACGCCGGCCTTGCCGACCTGCGCGTGCGGCCGTGGGAATACCTGCTGCTGGGCAGCCGGCCGCAGCCGTGGCGCGCGGAAGACAGCATGCTGGTGATCGCCGCGATGTACCTGGACTTGAACGGCGACGCCCGCAACGAGCGCGAACTGCGCATGGCGCAGATGCGCGCGGTGCTGCCCGGCCCGCTGGTGGATTTCCTGCTGGCGCCCGACCCCGACTGGGAGGCACCGTTGCGCGGCCGGCTGTCGCGCTCGCCGGTGCTTCCCGCCGCCGACGTGTTCGACCTGCGTCGACTCGCACCGGCGACCGGATCGTCGACGGCGCTGGCCGCCGCACTGGTGCCGGCGCTGGATGCGCCGCGCCCCGGCAGCAACAACTTCGCCGTCGCCGGCACGCTCACCGGCAGCGGCGCGGCGCTGCTGGCGAACGACATGCACCTGGGCCTGCGCGTGCCGAACATCTGGTTCCGCACGCGCCTGCGCTACCCCGACCCCACCGCGCCGGGCGGCCGGCGCGACGTCAACGGCGTCAGCCTGCCCGGCACGCCGGCGATCATCGTCGGCTCCAACGGCCAGATCGCCTGGGGTTTCACCAACAGCTACGGCGACTGGCAGGACTGGGTGCGCGTGCGGCGCGACCCGGCCGATGCTTCCCGCTACCGCGTGCCGGACGGCTGGGCGGCCATCGAAACCCACGACGAGCACATCCAGGTCAGGGGTCGCCCCGACACCATCCTCAAGATCGAGGACACCCGCTGGGGTCCGATCATGGGCACCGACACCGACGGCACGCCGCTGGCGCTGGCCTGGATCGGCGGCCGTCCGCACGGCTACAACCTCGACCTGATGCAGCTGGAGCATGCGCCCGACGTGGCCGCGGCGCTCGATCTGGCGCCGCATCTCGGCATGCCGCCGCAGAACCTGCTGGTCGCCGACAGCCGCGGCGAGATCGGCTGGACCCTCGCCGGCAACAGCGTCCCGTTGCGCGCCGGCATCGACCCGCTGCTGCCGTCGGATTGGTCCAGGCCCGGCAGCGGCTGGCAGGGCTGGGCTGCGCCCGCCAGCTACCCGCGTATCGAGAACCCCGCCGACGGCCGTCTGTGGACGGCAAACAACCGCACCGTCGACGGCGACGCGCTGACCCTGCTCGGCAACGGCGGCCACGACCTCGGTGCCCGCGCCCAGCAGATCCGCGACGACCTGCACGCCCGCCCCAGCTTCACTCCCGGCGACATGCTCGACATCCAACTGGACGACCGCGCCGTGTTCCTCTCCCGCTGGCAGCGCCTGCTGCAGGACACCCTGGCCGACAACACCGATCCATCGCTGCAGCCGCTGCGTCGGCTCACCGCCGCCTGGCGCGGACGCGCCGCCGTCGACAGCGTCGATTACCAGCTGGTACGCGCCTTCCGCCGCCAGGTCAGCGCGGCCGTGCTGGCACCGTTTGCCGCCCGCGTGAAACAGCGCTACGCGGATTTCGGCTGGCCCGGCGAGAACAGCGCCGAAGCCGCGGTGTGGACGCTGCTCCAGCAGCAACCCGCGCAACTGCTCGATCCGGCCTACCCGGATTGGCACAGCCTGCTCATCGACGCGGCGAAGCAGGTGACGGACGAACTCGGCCAACAACCCGGCGGCCTCGCTGCCCGCCGCTGGGGCAAGCACAACCGCACCGGCATCCGCCACCCGCTGTCCGCCGCCCTGCCGTCTTGGCTGGCCCGCTTCATCGACATGCCCGACCAGCCGATCTCCGGCGACAACAACATGCCGCACGTCGCCGCCCCCGGCTTCGGCGCCTCCGAACACCTCGATGTCGCCCCCGGCCACGAGGCCGAAGGCATCCTCAACATGCCCGGCGGCCAGAGCGACCACCCGCTGTCGCCGTATTTCGGCGCGGGTCACGCGGACTGGCTCCAGGGACGACCGACGCCGCTGCTGCCGGGCGCGACGCGGCACACGCTGGTGCTGCAGCCGGCCTCGCGCTGACGCAGCGCCCGCGTGCGGCATTGGACCGCACGAATCGCCCGGCCATATCTGATCGAAGTCAAAAGTACCGCCTTCGTGTGCGCGCATGATCCGCACCGTCCACACGGCGGATTCATCCATGATCAGCTGCGACACCGTCATCATCGGAGCGGGCCCGGTCGGCCTGTTCCAGGTTTTCGAGCTGGGCCTGCTGGGGCAGGATGCGCACGTGATCGATGCCGTGCCGCATGCCGGCGGCCAGTGCACGGAGCTGTATCCGGACAAGCCGATCTACGACATCCCGGCGTTGCCGGTGTGCAGCGGACGCGAACTGATCGAGCGGCTGCAGCAGCAGATCCGCCCGTTCGCGCCGAAGTTCCACCTGGGCCACACCGTCACCGCGCTGCAGCGCATGGACAACGGCCGCTTTCACCTGCGCACCAGTGGCGGCCTGGCGTTCAACGCCGGCGTGGTGATCATTGCCGGCGGCCTGGGCGCGTTCGCGCCACGCACGCTCGACCTGCCGGAAGCCGCGCCGCTGGTGGATCGCACGCTGCACTACAAGGTGACGCAGCCGGCGCTGTTCGACGACCAGGACATCGTGATCGCCGGCGGCGGCGACGTGGCGCTGGATTGGGCGCTGGCCCTGGTCGAGCGGGTACGCAGCATGGTGCTGGTGCATCGCTCGTCCAGCTTCCGCGCGGCGCCGGCCAGCGTGGCGCGCATGCAGACGCTGTGCGACGAGGGCCGCATGCAGTTCTGCGAAGGCGACATCGTCGGGCTGGAAACCAGCGATGAAACGCTGGCGCAGGTCCGCGTGCGCACGCGCAGCGGCATGGTCCGGCGTATCGAGGCGTCGCAGCTGCTGGTGTTCTGGGGCCTGCATCCGGCGCTGGGGCCGATCGCCGACTGGGGACTGGCGCTGGAGCGCCAACAGCTGGTGGTGGATCCGTCGACGTTGCAGACCTCGGTGCCTGGCGTGTTCGCGGTGGGCGACATCAATACCTATCCCGGCAAGAAGAAGCTGATCCTCTGCGGCTTCCACGAAACGGCACTGTGCGCCTTTGCCGCACATGCGCACCGGCATCCCGGCGACAAGGCGAACCTGCAGTACACGACCACCAGCCCGGCACTGCAACGGCGCCTGGGTGTGCGCGATACCGCAGGCGCCGACGTCGTGGCGCAACCGCCGCCACGGGTCGAAGCCAGCGCGGCCTGACGCTCCCCACCCTTTCGCATTCGCACCAAGACGCACGCCGGGAGGCCCTTCCATGCACGGCTCCATCGAACCCACCGAACCGCGCTCGCCCGAGCGCCGGCGACTGCTCCGGCAGGCCGGCCAGCTCGCCATCGCCGGCGGCCTGCTGGCCGGCGGCGGCTGGGCCGTGCTCAGGCGCAAGCAGAACCTGTGGCAGGTGCGCCGCGAGCGCACGCTGATGCAGACCTCGGTGGCGGTGACCTGCCTGGCCGACGACGTGCAGGCGGCCGGCGCGGCGATCGAGGCGGCGTTCGCGCGCATGGCCGCGACCGCCGCGCAGCTGACCCGCTTCGACCCGGCCAGCCCGCTGGCGCGGCTGAACCGCGACGGCCAGCTGGCGCAGGTGCCCGCGCAGCTGGACGCGGTGCTGCGCCAGGCGCTGTCGCTCTCGCGACTGACCGACGGCGCGTTCGACCCGACCGTGCTGCCGGTGCTGCGCTACTTCGAAACGCTGCGCGGTACGGCGACAACCAACGCGCACGAGCAGCGCGTGGCCGAAAGTCGCGACGCGCTGGTCGGCTACCGCGACCTCGCGCTGGACGCACGCGGCGCGCGGCTGCTGCGTCCGGGCATGGCGATCACCCTGGACGGCATCGCCAAGGGCCACGTGGTCGACCAGGGCATCGCCGCGCTGCGCGGCGCGGGCATCGAGTACGCCCTGATCGACGCCGGCGGCGACATCCACGCGATCTGCGGCAACGACCCCGAGCGGCACTGGAACGTCGGCATCGTCGACCCGCTCGACGTCAGCCGCGTGGCGGCGGTGCTGCAGCTGCGCAACGCGGCGCTGTCGACCTCGGGCAACTACCGGGTGTTCTTCTCCGCCGACCGGCGGCTGTTCCACATCGTCAACCCGCGCACCGGCTGGTCGCCGCAAAGCTACTCGAGCGTCACCGTGATGGCGCGGCGTTCGGTGCTGGCCGACGGCATGAGCACCGCAGCGTTTTCACTGGAGCTACCGCGGCTGTCGTCGTTGATGAACGCGCAGGACCACCAGTGGCTGGCCTTCTCGCGCAGCGGCGAGCAGCGCTGGCGCTCGCGCGAACTGCCGCTGATCGCCGGCACGGCGGAGCTGGCCTGATGCGCGACGCACGCTCCCGCTCCTTCATGGCCAGGCTGCTGCTCGCGCTGCTGTTGCTGCTGCCCGCCTCCGCGGCGCTGGCCGGCATCGACGCCCGCTTCCCTCAGTTGCACCAGGTGTTCCCCGAAGCCGACCGCTTCGGCGACGTCGAGGGCACCCCGCCCGCCGCGGCCGTCTATCACGGCGACAAGGTGATCGGCTACGTGTTCGAGACGGTGATGGTGGCGCCGGTGCCGGCCTACTCCGGCGCGCCGATCAACGTGCTGGTGTCGATCGGCACCGACGGCACCATTCGTGACGCGCGCGTACTGGAGCAGCACGAGCCGATCCTGCTGGTCGGCATCCCGGTGCAGAAGCTGTACGACTTCGTGGCCCGCTACGTCGGCCACCGCGTGGACGACCAGATCGTGGTCGGCGGCGGCGCCAGCGGCAGCGTGCGCATCGACGCGATCAGCAGCGCCACGGTGACCTCGATGGTCGCCAACGAGACGATCATGAACTCGGCGCTGAAGGTGGCCGCCTCGCGCCAGCTGATCGCCGGCGCGGCCGACACCGGCGCGGCCGCCGCGCAGGTGCGCGCCGACCACTTCGTGCCGGCCGACTGGCAGGCGCTGACCGGCAACGGCGCGATCGGCCACCTGCAGCTGGCGCGGCAGGCGGTCACCGACGCCTTCAAGGGCCAGCCGGAAAGCGGCCTGGTCGACGACCCCACCGCGCCCGCGCCCGGCCACGGCGCAGACACCTTCATCGACCTGTACTTCACCGACGTCACCCCGCCCACGGTGGGCCGCAACCTGCTCGGCGCCGCGGCCCACGCCGACCTGATGAAGCTGCTCAAGCCCGGCGACTCGGCGATCGCGGTGATGGCCAACGGCATCTACTCGTTCAAGGGCGTGGGCTACGTGCGCGGCGGCATCTTCGACCGCGTGCACCTGCTGCAGGACGGCAAGCTGGTGCTGTTCAAGGACGCCGACCTGGTGCAGCTGAACGACACCCCGCTGCGAGGCAAGCCCGACTTCGCCGAACAGGCGATCTTCATCGTGCGCCACGGCGGCAGCGGCTTCGACGCGACCCGGCCGTGGACGCTGCAGCTGATGGTGAACCGCCAGGTCGGCCCGCTGCAAAGCATCTACCACACCTTCACCCGCGACTACCGCATGCCGGCGGTCTACACCACGCGGCCGGACGCCGCCGAAGCGCAGGCAGACGCGCTGCCGGCCGATGCGCCGCTGTGGCAGAAGGTCTGGTACGGCCGCCGGGTCGACATCGCGCTGCTGCTGGCCGGACTCACCGTGCTCACCCTGATCCTGATGTTCCAGGACTGGATCGTGACGCGCCCGCACCTGCTCGAACGCCTGCGCGTGGGCTTCCTGATCTACACGCTGGTGTTCATCGGCTGGTACGGGCTGGCGCAGCTGTCGGTGGTGAACATCCTCACCTTCATCCAGGCGGTGCTGCACGACTTCCGCTGGTCCACCTTCCTGATGGATCCGCTGGTGTTCATCCTGTGGGTGTTCGTGGCCGCCACGCTGCTGCTGCTCGGGCGCGGCATCTACTGCGGCTGGCTGTGCCCGTTCGGCGCGCTGCAGGTGCTGGTGAACAAGCTGGCGCGCCGGCTGCACGTGCCGCAGTTCGAGGTGCCGCAGTACCTGCACGAGCGGCTGTGGGCGATCAAGTACATCCTGCTGCTGGTGCTGTTCGGGATGTCGCTGCAGTCGCTCAACCTGGCCGAGCACTACGCCGAGATCGAGCCGTTCAAGACCGCGATCACCCTGCACTTCGCCCGCTCCTGGGGCTACGTGCTCTACGCGCTGGCGCTGGTGGCGGTGTCGGCGTTCAACAACAAGTTCTACTGCCGCTACGTGTGCCCGCTGGGCGCCGGGCTGGCGGTGTCCGGCCGCTTCCACCTGTTCGAGTGGCTGCGCCGGCGCAAGGAGTGCGGCCGCCCCTGCCAGATCTGCGCGAACGAATGCGAAGTGAAGGCGATCAACGCGATCGGCCAGATCAACTTCAACGAATGCCATTACTGCCTGGACTGCCAGGTCACCTACGCCAACGACCAGAAATGCCCGCCGCTGGTGGAGCGCCGCAAGAAGCGCGAACGCGCCGCACGGCCGCTGCCCACTCCGGTGCTGACGATCATCCCGGCGGCGACGCCGGCAACCCCCGAGCCGGCGAAGGCCGCCGACTGACCCACCCACCTATCCAGAGGGATGGAGCGCCATGCACGACGAATCGAGCAACCAACCCGGCCAGTCCGGACAAGCTGCGGAACCGGGCAACCCTGCACGCCGCAACTTCATGAAGACCAGCGCGCTGGCCAGCCTCGCCGGCGCGGCGGGACTGGCGCTGGCGGCCTGCGGCCGCAACGGCGAGCACGCCGGCGTGGACGGCGACGAGCATGAGGACAAGCGCCGACACGAAAAAGGTGAGCACGCAGCGGCTTCCGACCACGTGCCGCCCGGCCAGCTCGATGAGTACTACGGTTTCTGGAGCGGCGGCCAGTCCGGCGAGGTGCGCCTGGTCGGCGTGCCCTCGATGCGCGAGCTGATGCGCATCCCGGTGTTCAACCCCGACTTCACCATCGGCTGGGGTGTCACCAACGAGAGCAAGCGCGTGCTCGGGCCGAACTTCCCGCCCGGCGGCGACTGCCACCACCCGCACATGAGCCAGACCGACGGCCACTACGACGGCCGCTACATCTTCATCAACGACAAGGCGCACACCCGCGTGGCGCGCATCCGCTGTGACGTGATGCGCACCGACCGCATCACCGAGGTGCCCAACGTGCAGGCGATCCACGGCCTGCGCGTGCAGCGCGCGCCGCGCACCGGCTACGTGTTCGCCAACGGCGAGTTCCTGGTTCCGGCGCCGAACGACGGCCGCGACCTGGAGGACCCGAAGAAATACCAGACCATGTTCAGCGCGCTCGACGGCGACACCATGGAGGTCGCCTGGCAGGTGCTGGTGGACGGCAACCTGGACAACACCGAGGCCGACTACGCCGGCAAGTACGCGATCTCCACCTGCTACAACAGCGAGGGCGGCATGGACCTGCCCAGCACGATGCAGGCCGAGCGCGACTGGGCGGTGGTGTTCGACATCGCGCGCATCGAGGCGGCGGTGAAGAAGGGCGACTTCAAGACCATCGGCGATTCGAAGGTGCCGGTGCTGGACGGCCGCCACGGCTCCTCGTTCACGCTATACATCCCGATCCCGAAGAACCCGCACGGGATCAACGCCAGCCCCGACGGCAAGTACGTGGTGGCCAACGGCAAGCTCTCGCCCACCGTCACCGTGATGGAGTGGAGCCGCATCGACGACTGGTTCGCCGGCAAGCTCAAGGACCCGCGCGACACCGTGGTGGCCGAGCCCGAACTGGGCCTGGGCCCGTTGCACACCGCCTACGACGGGCGCGGCAACGGCTACACCACGCTGTTCATCGACAGCCAGATCGCCAAGTGGAACATCGCCGACGCGATCGCCGCCCACGACGGCAAGAAGGTCAACTACCTGCGCCAGAAGATCGACGTGGCCTACCAGCCCGGCCACTGCCATACCTCGATGGGCGAGACCCGCGACGCCGACGGCAAGTGGCTGGTGTCGCTGAACAAGTTCTCCAAGGACCGCTTCCTGCCCACCGGGCCGCTGCACCCGGACAACGACCAGCTGATCGACATCTCCGGCGAGACCATGAAGCTGGTCGCCGACGGCCCGGTCTACGCCGAGCCGCACGACGTGATCCTGCTGCACCGGCGGCTGCTGATCGACAAGGTCAAGAAGAGCTGGGATCGCGACGATCCGTTCTTCGCCGAGACGGTGGCCATGGCCAAGCGCCACGGCATCAATGTGCTGGCCGACAGCAAGGTCATCCGCGAGGGCCGCAAGGTGTTCGTGTACATGACCTCGGCCGCGCCGATCTTCGGCCTGGGCAGCTTCAAGGTGAAGAAGGGCGACGAGGTGACCGTGGTGGTGACCAACATCGACGCGGTGGAGGACGTGAGCCACGGCTTCTGCATCGTCAACTACGGCATCAACATGGAGATCAGCCCCGGCGCCACCGCCTCGGCCACCTTCACCGCCGACAAGGCGGGGGTGTTCTGGTACTACTGCACGTTCTTCTGCCATGCGATGCACATGGAGATGAGCGGGCGGATGCTGGTCGAGGCCTGAGCCATGGCCGTGCCGCCGCGCAGCACGCGGCGGCACGGCATGACCTTCCGCTGCCATGCATACGCTTCGTTGCCTCGTCATCCTGCTGCTGCCGTTGCTGGCGCTGTCGGCACACGCGGACGAGTCGCTGGAACAGCTCGTGGCCGCGGCGCCGCCCGGCGCCACGATCAACGTGCCCGCGGGCGTGCATGCAGTGCATCTGAAGCTGGGAAAACCGGTCACGCTGGTCGGCGAACCCGGCGCGATCCTCGACGGCGGCGGTTCGGGCGACGTCGTGCGCATCGGCGCGTCGAACGTGACCGTGCGCAGCCTGACCCTGCGCCACAGCGGCAGCGACCTCACCGCGACGAACGCGGGCATCTTCGTCGAGCGCCAGGCGCGCGAGGTCACGCTCGATGGCAACCGCATCGAGGACAGCCTGTTCGGCATCTACCTCGACGGCGCGGCCAACGTCCGCGTCGCGCACAACGTGATCCGCGGCATGCGCAACCTGCGCGTGGCCGACCGCGGCGACGGCATCCACCTGTGGAACGACACCGGCTGCACCATCGAGAGCAACGACGTGGCCGGCACGCGCGACGGCATCTACGTCTACGTCAGCCCGCACAACACCATCGCGCGTAACGTGGTCCACGACGTGCGCTACGGCATCCACTACATGTACTCCCAGGACAACCTGCTGCTGGACAACGTCAGCCGCGGCAACCTCGCCGGCTATGCACTGATGTCCTCGCACCACCTGAAGGTGATCGGCAACAGTTCGGAGGACGAGAGCTCCTACGGCTTCCTGCTCAACTACATCGCGCACAGCGAGATCGCCGGCAACCGCGTCTACCGCGTCAACGGCCAGAGCGACGACGCCGGCGGCACCATCGACGGCACCGAGGGCAAGGGCCTGTTCGTCTACCTGTCGCAGTTCAACGACTTCCACGACAACCTCGTCGCCGACTCGCAGATCGGCATCCACGTGACCGCCGGCTCGGAGAACAACCGGTTGTGGGGCAACCACTTCATGGACAACCGCATCCAGGTGAAGTACGTGCAGAACCTCGCCCAGGAGTGGTCGGCGGACGGCCGTGGCAATTTCTGGAGCGATTACCTCGGCTGGGACCTGGACGCCGACGGCATCGGCGACGTGCCGTTCCGCCCCAACGACGGCGTCGACGTGCTGCTGTGGAAATACCCCACCGCGCGCAACCTGATGTCCAGCCCCGCGGTGCTGCTGCTGCGCTACGTGCAGCGCGCGTTCCCGGTGTTCACGCCACCCTCGGTGCAGGACAGCCACCCGCTGATGAAAGCTTCCCGGGCAACCCCATGAACCACGCGATCGAATGCGAGGCGCTCGTCAAGCGCTACGGCGCGCTCACTGCGCTGGACGGCGTCAGCGCCGGTGTGCCGCGCGGCCAGGTGATCGGCCTGCTCGGCCACAACGGCGCGGGCAAGTCCACGCTGATCAAACTGATCCTCGGCCTGATCGCACCCAGCGGCGGCCGGCTGCAGGTACTCGGCCAGTCGCCGTGGCGCGCGCACGCGCTGCGCCGGCGCATCGGCTACCTGCCCGAGAGCGCCACCTTCTACGGCAACCTCAGTGGCCGCGAACTGCTCGACTACCTGGCGCGGCTGAAGCAGGCGCCACGCGGCCAGGTCTCCGCCCTGCTCGAGCGCGTCGGCCTGGCACACGCCGCCGACCGGCGCATCGGCACCTACTCCAAGGGCATGCGCCAGCGCATCGGCCTGGCGCAGGCGCTGCTCGGCTCGCCCGAACTGGTGCTGCTGGACGAGCCGACCACCGGCCTCGATCCGCAGGCCACCCGCGAGCTGTACCGCATCGTCGGCGAGCTGCGCGCGGATGGCCGTTGCGTGCTGGTCTCCTCGCACCTGCTGGCCGAGCTGGAGCCGCACATCGACGGCGCGCTGATCCTGCGCCAGGGCCGATTGCTCGCGGCCGGCAGCCTGCATGCGCTGGGCGAGGCGGCCGCGCTGCCGGCGCAGGTGCTGTTGCGCCCGCGCGAGCAGGCCATGCCGGAATTGCTCGCGCGCCTTGAAACGGGTGGCCTGTCGGCGCGGCCGCGCCCCGACGGCCGGCTGGAACTGCAGGTGCCGCGCGCCGGCAAGCTGCGCACGCTGCGCGAGCTGCTGGCCGATCCGGCGATCGTCGATCTCGACGTGCGCGAACCGACGCTGGCGCAACTCTACGACTGGCTCGGCGCCGGCCCGCCGTCCAACGCACAGGTGACCGCATGAACCCGATCCTCACCGTCGCTGCCAAGGAGTTCCGCGACGACTTCCGCAACCGCTGGACGGTCGCGCTCACCGTGCTGTTCGCGCTGCTGGCGCTGGGCATCGCCTGGTTCGGCAGTGCCGCCGCCGGCCGGGTCGGCTTCACCTCGTTCGACGCCACGCTGGCCAGCCTGACCACGCTGGGCGCCTTCGTGATTCCGCTGATCGGCCTGCTGATCGCCTACGACACCATCGTCGGCGAGCGCGACGACGGCACCTTGCTGCTGATGCTCAGCTATCCGCTGGCACGCGGCCAGCTGGTGGCCGGCAAGTTCCTCGGCCACTGCGGCGCGCTGGCCGCGGCCACGCTGGCCGGCTTCGGCCTGGCGGTGGTGATCATGCAGTGGATGCAGCCGCCCGCGCAGGCGCTGCAGGCGTGGCTGCCGATCGGTCGTTTCATCGTCAGCGCGTCCCTGCTCGGTGCCTGCTTCGTCGGACTGGCCTGCCTGATCAGCGTGCAGACCGCCGACAAGTCGCGCGCCGCCGGCCTCGCACTGATCGGCTGGCTGGCGAGCGTGGTGCTGTTCGACCTCGCGCTGCTGGCGCTGCTGGTGGTCAGCGGCGGCAACCCGGTCGAGCGTGCGGTGTATCCGTACCTGCTGCTGCTCAACCCGGTCGACGTGTTCCGCCTGGTCAACCTCACCGCCTTGGGCGACGGCGCCGGCAACGACCTGCTGACCGGCATGACCGCCCACCACACCTATTCGCCGCTGCTGCTGAGCCTGGTGCTGCTGGGCTGGGCGGCGGCGCCGTTTGCGTGGGCGATGCTTGCGTTCCGGCGCAAGGAAATCTGAAGGAGCCCGCGCATGCACCCGTTGCCGTTGACCGTCATCCGCCGAGCCGGCTTCATGCTCGCGCTGGTCCTGCTCGCCGGCTGCAGCGGCCACCCATCGCCCGCCAAGCCCGCGGTCGATACCCACGCGGACGACACCTGCGCCGTCTGCGGCATGTACCTGGACGGCTCGCCCGGCCCGCGTGCGGAAGCCTGGGTCAGTGGCCGCGCCAAGCCGCTGGTGTTCGATTCCACCCGCGACTTTTTCGCCTACGTGCTGCAGCCGGAGAACCTGTCCGCGCTGCAGGAACTGTACGTGCAGGACAGCGCACGCATCGACTGGCAGCAGCCCAGCCACGCCGCGGTCAGTTTCATCGACGCGCGCCGTGCCTACTACGTGGCCTGGCAGCCGCTGCCCGGCTCGATGGGACCGACCCTGGCGCCGTTCGCCAGTCACGCGGCGGCGGAAACCTTCGTGCGTGAACATGGCGGCGCCGTACTCGCTTTCGACGAAGTCACGCCCGCGCTGGTGGCCACGCTGGACTACCGCTGCCCCGCCCAGGCCGCCGGCCGTCACGGCGCGCCGCAATGCCTGGCTCCGGCCGCGCCGTCCCTCGGCCTGTCGGCCCATCCGCAACCCGCGTTTCCGCCGGCGTCGCCACCGCCGCCGGCTCACCCACACCCACATCCGTAACGGGAATCCGGAACATGCTCGGACTGAACAGTTTTTCGCACTGGATCGTGCTGCTCGTACTGGTACTGCTGGTGTTCGGCACCGGCAAGTTGCGCCATGCCGGCCGCGACCTCGGCAGTGCCATCGCCGATTTCCGCAAGGGGCTCAAGGGCGGCCCACCGGGCGACACGTTGCCGGCGGCACGGTCGGATGCCGGCGACGAGCCGAGGCCCTGATGCGCTGACCCTTCCTGCGCGAAGCCCGACACAGGGGCTAGCCGGATCGGGTCCCGGTCAGCAGCCGCTCGCACACGGCACGGTACAGCCGCGGCAGCAGTTCCAGCTCATCCAGCGCCACGCACTCGTCCACCTTGTGGATGCTGGCGTTGACCGGGCCCAGCTCCACCACCTCGGCGCCGAGCGGCGCGATGAAGCGGCCGTCCGAGGTGCCGCCGCCGGTGCTTTGCTCGGGATCGATGCCGCACAGCTCACGGCATACCGCCACCACGACTTCGCGCAGCACGCCGCCGGGCGGAGTGAGGAACGGTTCGCCGGACAGGTTCCAGTCCAGCGCGAAGTCCACGCCGTGCCGCTGCAGGATCGCCTCGGTGCGCGCGCGCAGGTCGTCGGCGCGGCTGGCGGTGCCGTAGCGGAAGTTGATCAGCGCGGTGAGTTCGCCGGGAATCACGTTGTTCGCGCCGGTGCCGGCGTTGAGGTTGGAGACCTGGAACGAAGTGGGCGGGAAGTCGGCGTTGCCTTCGTCCCAGCGCGTGGCCGCGAGTTCGGCCAGCGCGGGGGCGAACGCGTGGATCGGATTCGACGCCTTCTCCGGATAGGCCACGTGCCCCTGCACGCCGCGCACGACGAGCGTGCCGGAGAGCGAGCCGCGGCGTCCCACGCGGATCAGGTCGCCCAGTGTTTCCTTCGCCGACGGCTCGCCCACCACGCACCAGTCGATGCGCTCGCCGGTGACGCGGAAGCGTTCGGCCACCTTGCGCACGCCGTCGAGGTTGGTCGGGCCTTCCTCGTCGCTGGTCAGCAGCAGGCCGACCCGGCCGCGATGGTCGGGATGCGCCGCCGCGAACTGCTCCAGCGCCACCACCATCGCCGCCACCGAGCCCTTCATGTCGGCGGTGCCGCGGCCGTATAGACGGCCATCACGCACGGTCGGCTCGAACGGCGGACTCTGCCACGCCGCTTCCGGGCCGCTGGGTACCACGTCGGTATGACCGAGGAAGATCAGCGTGGGACTGCTCGCGCCGTGGGTGGCCCACAAGTTGTCTACCTCGCCGTGGCGCAGGTATTCGATGGCAAAGCCGGCACGCGCCAGCCGCCCACCGACCAGCGGCAGGCAGCCGGCGTCCTCCGGCGTCACCGAACGGCGGCGGATCAAGTCACGGGCGAGTTCGAGCACGTCGGACATGGGATTCACGGAACGGGCGGCAGGCGGCAGGCGCCGGCGCAGCATAGCAAGCGCGGCGGAACGTGCGCCCTCACTCGTCGCACTCCCCATCGCGCTGGCCCAGGAAGAGCAGCGCGGCCAGCAGCACCACCACGAAGCGGAACGCACTGGCCAGGCCGTTCCATTGCGTGGACATCCACATGCCGAACCATTCGCCGCCGATCGCCATGAAGCCGCCCAGCCACAGCAGCACGCCGAGCGTGAGTCCGGCCACGGCGGGCCGCATGGCACGCCGGAACGTCGCCGCAGGCGTGCGGCGCGCGTGCCACAGGCGCCAGGCGCCGGCGCCGCACAACGCGGCGGCCAGCGTTTCGGCGGCAATGATCAGCGCGTAGGCGGCGTGCTGCAGCAGCGGCGCGTGGATCGCGCGGTAGTGGATGGCGGCGTCGGGGAAGATCGAATCCATCGCCAGCACGTGCTGCACGAAGGCGAGGTTGCTGCCGTAGTCGGTAAGGTTGCCGAACGCGACCAGCCCCAGCCACAGCGCGATCGTCGCCACCAGCGCGATCTTCGAGAGGCGCAGCGTCATGTCAACGCCCGAACAGCTTCTTGAAGCCGTTGTCGCTGAAGCCCACGCTTACCGTGCCGTCCGGCAGCAGCACCACCGGACGGCGGATCAGCGCGGGATATTCCTTCAGCAGCAAGGTCCACTCCGGGTCGCTGCCGGGGTTCTTGCGTTGCGGCAGCAGGTTGCGCCAGGTGGTGGAGGACTTGTTGACCAACTGCTCCCAGCCGCCGAGCTGCGCCACCCAGTCTTTCAGCGTCGCCGCCGGCACCGGGGTGGCGCGGTAGTCGACGAAATCGTGCGCCACGTCGAAGCGGGCCAGCCAGTTGCGCGCCTTGCGGCAGGTGTCGCAGGTCGGCAATCCGTACAGGGAGGGTTTCATTCGCCGCTCCTGAGCAAGTCGTTGATGCTGGTCTTGCCGCGGGTCTTCGCGTCCACCTGCTTGACGATGACCGCCGCGTACAGGCTGTGACTGCCGTCCTTCGCCGGCAGGCTGCCGGCGACCACCACACTGCCGGCCGGCACCCGGCCGTAGCTGACCTCGCCGGTCATGCGGTTGTAGATACGGGTGGACTGGCCGAGGAACACGCCCATGCCGATCACGCTGCCCTTCTCCACCACCACGCCCTCGACCACTTCCGAGCGCGCGCCGATGAAGCAGCCGTCCTCGATGATGGTGGGGTTGGCCTGCAGCGGCTCCAGCACGCCGCCGATGCCGACGCCGCCGGACAGGTGCACGCCGGCGCCGATCTGCGCGCAGGAGCCGACCGTGGCCCAGGTGTCGACCATGCTGCCAGCGCCGACGTAGGCGCCGATGTTGACGTAGCTGGGCATCAGCACCGCGTCCTTCGCGATGTGCGCGCCGCGGCGCACCAGCGCGCCGGGCACCACGCGCGCACCGAGCTGCTGCAGTTCGGCGTCGTTGCCGTGGGCGAAGCGCAGCGGCACCTTGTCGAAGGCCTGCGCCGGGCCGCCGTCGACCACGCGGTTGTCGTTGATGCGGAAGTACAGCAGCACCGCCTTCTTGAGCCACTGGTTTACCGTCCAGTCGCCGTGGCCGTCCGGCTCGGCGACGCGGCGCTCGCCCGATTCGAGCAGGTCCAGCACCTGGCCGATGGCCGGCCGCAGGTGGGTCTCGATTTCGGCCTGGGTGAGCGCATGGCGACGCTCGAAGGCGTCGTCGATCAGGGTTTCGATGGCTTGCATGGGACTCGTTCGCTTGGGGCCGGGACGGCGGCCACGGCAGGGTTCGGCCATCCGCGATGGCGGGTGCGCCATTCTTCCACAGCCGGCCCGCACGCCGCGAATCGGAGCCCGGCCAGGCGGGGGCGCAAGATTCCATTTTCACCGCGCCAAGACGAGAGCCGTGCCCATCATGCGCCAAGGCCCGCGACCGCCCCGCGGCGCCCCTCCGCCAACCCGCCCCGGGGGGATCACGACATGCGCGAACAGATCAACGAGGGTTCCATGGTTTTCATCGCCGACGGCAGCGAAGGCATCGGCTCCGTCCGCGAGATCCGGCACGGGCTGCCCGAGCTGCTCGTCTACATCGAGAACGCCGGTGATTTCGTGGTGCCGATGTCGGCCGTCAAGGCGATCCACTCCGGCAAGATCGTCCTGGACTTCGACCACCTGGACCTGCGCCTGCGCAACGCCATCCGCCATGCGCGCGATTCGGAGGACCCGAACTACATCTCACCTTCGTCGGAGGATGAATAGGGAATGTACCCGTCGGCCCGTCGCCGGCGGCAAGCGCGGGTTTGCCGATACGATGGGGCTTTCCGTGGAAGGGTCGCTCGCGCCGCATGACCGACAAAGACGAGGACGGGCTCAACCGGCAACTCGACCGTTTCGAGCGGGAACTGCCGCCAGGCATCGGCCGCAGCCTGCGCTGGTTGCGCGAACCGTCGGCGCGCTGGGTACGCCTTCCAGTGGGGTTGCTGCTCATCGGCGGCGGCATCTTCAGCATCCTGCCGGTCCTGGGCCTGTGGATGCTGCCGCTCGGCCTGCTGCTGCTGACGCAGGATCTGCCCTTCCTGCGCCGCCCGATGCGACGCGCGCTGCTGTGGGCGGAACGGCGCTGGGTACGGTGGAAGCAGTCCCGCCGCCCGCCGCAAGGCAGGGACTGAAACCCGTTTCCCGATGGGTATATGGTTCGTTTGCGTGTTGGTTGCGTGCCAAAAAGCAAAAAGGCCACCCGGTAAAGATGGCCTAAGTGCTTGATATATTGGTGGGCGGTACAAGGATCGAACTTGTGACCCCTACCATGTCAAGGTAGTGCTCTACCGCTGAGCTAACCGCCCGTATCGCGCTTGACCAGCCACGCGAGCCGCGCAGTATACGGCAGCCGCCGGTGCTCGACAATATCCCGCCGGCCATGCCGCTGCCGGCTCAGCGCAAGGCCTGCTCGCGCAACTGGTGGATCTGGTCGCGCAGGCGAGCCGCATCCTCGAACTCGAGGTTCTGCGCGTGCTTGTACATCTGCGCCTCCAGCTTCTTCAGCAGGCCTGCCGCCTGCGGCGCGCTGAGTCCCGCGTAATCGGCCGCCTGTTCGGCCACGGCAGCGCGCCCGCGCGCGGATGACTTGCCGCCGCGGCGATTGCCGACCTCGCTGCGCGCGCCTTCCATGATGTCGGCGATGCGCCGCACGATGGTGGTCGGGGTGATGCCCTGCTGCAGATTCCACGCCACCTGTTTCTCGCGGCGGCGGGCGGTCTCGCCCATCGCCGCCTGCATCGAGCGGGTGACGTTGTCGGCGTACAGGATCGCCTTGCCGCGCACGTTGCGGGCAGCGCGGCCGATGGTCTGGATCAGCGAACCGGTGGAACGCAGGAAGCCTTCCTTGTCGGCGTCGAGCACCGCCACCAGCGACACCTCGGGCATGTCCAGCCCCTCGCGCAGCAGATTGATGCCGACCAGCACGTCGAATTCGCCCAGACGCAGGTCGCGGATGATCTCGCTGCGCTCGACCGTCTCGATGTCCGAATGCAGGTAACGCACCTTCACGTCGTGCTCGGCCAGATATTCGGTGAGATTCTCGGCCATGCGCTTGGTCAGCGTGGTGACCAGCACGCGGTCACCGATCGCCACGCGCTTGTGCACTTCGCTGAGCAGGTCGTCGACCTGGGTGCGCACCGGACGCACCTCGACTTCCGGGTCGACCAGGCCGGTCGGGCGCACCACCAGCTCGGTCACCGCGTCGCCGGATTTGTGCAGCTCGTAATCGCGCGGCGTAGCGGAGACGTAGATCGCGCGCGGCACGCGTGCCTCCCATTCCTCGAAGCGCAGCGGCCGGTTGTCCATCGCCGACGGCAGGCGGAAACCGAACTCCACCAGGGTTTCCTTGCGCGAGCGGTCGCCCTTGTACATCGCGCCCAGCTGCGGCACGGTGACGTGCGACTCGTCGACCACCAGCAGCCCGTCGGCCGGCAGGTAGTCGAACAGCGTGGGTGGCGGCTCGCCCGGCGCGCGCCGGGTCAGGTGGCGCGAGTAGTTTTCGATGCCCTGGCAGTAGCCCACCTCGGCCATCATCTCCAGGTCGAAGCGGGTGCGCTGTTCCAGCCGCTGTGCCTCGACCAGCTTGTTTTCGCGATACAGATATTCCAGCCGCTCCTTCAGCTCGACCTTGATCGTCTCGATCGCGTTCAGCACGCTCTCGCGCGTCGAGGCGTAATGCGTGCGCGGATAGACCGTGTAGCGCGGTATCTTGCGGATCGTCTCGCCGGTGAGCGGGTCGAACAGCGCCATGTCCTCCACTTCGCCGTCGAACAGTTCGATGCGCAGCGCCTCGGTTTCCGATTCGGCCGGGAACACATCGATGATCTCGCCGCGTACGCGGTAGGTACCACGGCGCAATTCCATCTCGTTGCGGGTGTACTGCAGCTCGGTCAGCTGGTGGATCAGCTTGCGCTGGTCGATCCGCTCGCCCTTGGCCAGGATCAGCCGCAGGCTCAGGTAGTCCTCCGGATTGCCCAGGCCATAGATCGCCGACACCGTGGCCACGATGATCGAATCCCGCCGCGACAGCAGCGCCTTGGTCGCCGACAGCCGCATCTGCTCGATGTGCTCGTTGATCGAGGCATCCTTCTCGATGAAGGTGTCCGACGCCACCACATAGGCTTCCGGCTGGTAGTAGTCGTAGTAGCTGACGAAGTACTCCACCGCGTTGTGCGGGAAAAACTCGCGGAACTCGCCGTACAGCTGCGCGGCCAGCGTCTTGTTCGGCGCCATCACGATGGTCGGGCGCTGCACCCGCTCGATCACGTTGGCGATGGTGTAGGTCTTGCCCGAACCGGTGACGCCCAGCAGGGTCTGCGCGGCCAGGCCGGCCTCGAAACCTTCGGTGAGGCGGGCGATCGCCTGCGGCTGGTCGCCGGAAGGCTGGTAGGGGGCGACGAGTTCGAAGCGGTCGGTCATCGGCTACAGATGTGGGTGGGATGGCGCATTTTAAATCGCCCCTGCTGACAGCACGCGTCAGCAGGCACCGACACCCGGATGGCGGGCGGACGGCTGCCCGGACGAAGGCCGCGCCCTAGCATGCCTCTCCGGGACCACGCAGGAGGCGATGCCGTGTCGGTGTCAAGGAATCCCAGGCCGCTGCGCCGGCAACGCGGAGTGACCCTGATCGAGCAGATCATGGTGCTGGCCATCATCGCGTTGCTCATCGGCATCGCCGCGCCGCCCTTGCGGCACCTGCTGAGCCGCAACACGCTGCGGGTCGCCCAGACCGATTTCATCGCCGTCCTGCGGCACGCCCGCGAGACGGCAGTGATGAGCGGCAAACGCACGCTGCTGTGTCCCACCCGGGACGGCAGCCGCTGCAGCGATACCACCAGCTGGGAGAGTGGCTGGCTGCTCGGTCGTGACGGCGACGGCGACGACCAGCCCGACGGCAGCCCCTTGCGCGTCGGCAGCGGCTACGAGGGCAAGCTGCTCATTCGCAGCAGCAGCGGCCGGCATGTCGTGCGCTTCCGCCCCGACGGCAGCGCCAGCGGCAGCAATATCACCCTGCTGTTCTGCCAGCCGTCCCGCGCAGCCGACGCCCTGGCCGTGGCGGTTTCCAACGCCGGTCGTATCCGCGGCGCGCCCGCCAATACCGCCCAGGTCGCCAGCTGTGCCCAGCTGAACTGAGCCATGGCGGCGCCATCCGCATGACGGCATGGCATTCCCTTGACTCCGATCAACACCCGGGCGCGCCGCTGCGCACATGCTGTGCTCCGACTCCCCGAGCAGGCATGCCCATGGACAGACTGAGCGGCAAGGTGGCGCTGGTGACCGGCGCAGCCATGGGCATCGGTGCGGCCTGCGTGCGCCGCCTGCTGGAAGCGGGCGCGCGAGTGGCCCTGGTCGACCTGCACGACGGGCCGGGGCAACAGCTGGCGGCGGAGTTCGGCGACGCCGCACGCTACTTCCATGCCGACGTCTCGGTGGAAGCCGAGGTAGCCGCGGCGGTCGCCGCCACCGTAGCCGCGTTTGGACGGCTGGACGTCCTGATCAACAACGCGGGCATCGCCGGCGCGAACAAGCCCACCCACGAGCTCAGCGAGGCCGAATGGGACCGGGTACAGGCGATCAACGTGAAGGGCGTATTCTTCTGCACCAAGCACGCGATCGCGCCGTTGCGCGCAGCCGGCGGCGGCAGCATCGTCAACCTGTCGTCGATCTACGGCCTGGTTGGCGCGGCCGACTCGCCGCCCTACCATGCGTCCAAGGGTGCGGTGCGGCTGATGAGCAAGACCGACGCGATGCTGTACGCCGCCGATCGCATACGGGTCAATTCGATCCACCCTGGCTTCATCTGGACGCCGATGGTGGAGCAGCACATCGCCTTGATGGGCGGCGACCCCGCACAGCATCGGCGCGAAACCGGCGCACTGCATCCGCTGGGCCACATGGGTGAGCCGGACGACATCGCCTGGGGCGTGGTCTACCTGGCTTCCGACGAATCGAAATTCGTGACCGGCAGCGAGCTGGTCATCGATGGCGGGTATACCTGCCGCTGATCTTCCCGAGCAAGAGGAGTTCACCATGTTCAAACACATCCTGCTGCCCACCGACGGTTCCGAGCTGTCCATGCGGGCGGTCGACACCGGCATCGAGCTGGCCGCCAAGCTCGGCGCCCGCGTGTATGCGTTCCACGTCATCGCCCCCTTCCCTGCCTCGGTCTACTTCGCCGAGTTCGTCGTGGCCAACGAGCCGAGCTATACCCGCGAAGCCATCGCCAACGGCGAACGCTACCTGGCCGACGTGCGCCAGCGTGCGCAGGCTGCCGGGGTTCCGTGCGAGGGCAGCTACGAGATCGACGCCCGCCCCTATTCGGCCATCGTCGGCGCCGCCCGCAAACAGCAGTGCGACCTGATCGTGATGGCCTCGCACGGCTGGCGCGGCTTCGACCGCCTGCTGCTGGGCAGCGAGACGCACAAGGTGATCCTCAACGGCGATTTGCCGGTGCTGGTGTGCCGCTGAGCGGCGATACCGGCGGGGGCGGTCAGCGAGTCGACGCATGAGCGAAGCACCCCCCCGACTGGCCGGCCGTCCCGGCCTCGATCCGGCCGAGGCCGCGCGGCGGCTGGCCGAACATGGCCCCAACCTGCTGCCGGGCAGCACGCCGAAGAGCCTGTTCGGGATCGTCCGCGGCGTGCTGACCGAACCGATGTTCCTGATGCTGCTGGTCGCCGGCGGTCTGTACCTGGCACTGGGCGACCGGGCCGAAGCGGCGTTCCTGCTGTCGGCTGTATTCGTGGTCATCGGCATCACGCTGATGCAGGAACGCAAGACCCAGCGGGCGCTGGAGTCATTGCGTGAGCTGTCCGCGCCGCGGGCGCTGGTGCTCCGCGGCGGCGAGGAAATCCGTGTGCCCGGTCGCGATGTGGTGGTCGGCGACCTGCTGGTCTTGCACGAGGGCGACCGCATCGCCGCCGATGCGCTGCTGCTGGACGGCCACCTGGACGTCAACGAGTCGCTGCTCACCGGCGAGGCGGTGCCGGTGACCAAGCTGCCGGGTGCGGAGGCCGGCCAGCTGTTCGCCAGCACCGTGGTGACCAAGGGTGTCGGCGTCGCCGAGGCCCATGCCGTCGCCGGATTCACCGCGGTCGGCCGCATCGGGCAGGCGCTCAGCACCACCGTCGAACCCGTCTCCGGCCTGCAGCTGGCTTCGCGCCGGCTGATCCGCCAGCTCGCCACCGGCGGACTGCTGCTGGCCACGGCGTATGCGCTGCTCGGCTGGCTGTGGGACGGCCACGGCCTGCTGCAGAGCGTGCTGGCCGGCATCGCGCTGACCATGGCGATCCTGCCCGAGGAGATCCCGGTGATCCTCACCGTGTTCCTCGCACTCGGCGCGTGGCGGATATCCCGGCACAAGGTGCTGACCCGCCGCATACCCGCGGTGGAAACGCTGGGCGCGATCTCGGTGCTGGCGGTGGACAAGACCGGCACGCTGACGCAGAACCGCATGCAGGTGGCCGAACTGGACCTGGTCGGCGACACCTTCCGCGACGCCGGCGCCGACGAGCTGCCCGAGCCGTTCCACGAGCTGGTCGAGTTCGCCATGCTGGCGACGCCGGCCGATCCGTTCGACCCGATGGAAAAGGCGATCCAGCAGTTCGGGCTGGGTTGGCTCACCGACACCGAACACGTGCACGCCGAGTGGGCGCCGGAATTCGAATACGCGCTGTCGCCGGACATCCTGGCAATGACCCGGGTGTTCCGCGGCGACGCGCGCGACGCGCACCTGCTGGCCACCAAGGGCGCGCCGGAGGCGGTGATCGACCTGTGCCATCTGGACGCCGGGCAGGCCGCCGCGATCCTGCAGCGGGTCGAGGCAATGGCCGAGCGCGGCCTGCGCGTGCTCGGCGTGGCGCGCGGCGAGTGGCAGGGTGCCGCTTGGCCGCGCGGCCAGCACGACTTCGACTTCCGCTTCCTCGGCCTGCTGGGCTTCGTCGACCCGCCGCGCCCGGAAGTGCCGGCGGCGATCGCCGAATGCCGCGGTGCCGGCGTGCGCGTCATCATGATGACCGGCGACCACCCGGCCACCGCGCGCGCCATCGCGCGCGAGGTGGGGCTGAGCGAACGCGCCGAAGTGATCACCGGCGCGGAGTTGGCCATGCTGGACGACGCCGCGCTGGGCGAGCGCCTGCGCCACGTCGACCTGTGCGCGCGGCTCCAGCCCGAACAGAAACTGCGTCTGGTGCAACTGCTGCGCGCAAACGGCGAGGTGGTGGCGATGACCGGCGACGGCGTCAACGACGCACCCGCGCTGAAGGCCGCCGACGTCGGCATCGCGATGGGCGAGCGCGGCACCGACGTGGCGCGCGAGGCGGCGGCGCTGGTGCTGCTGGACGACAGCTTCGCCAGCATCGTCAGCGCGATCCGCCAGGGCCGGCGCATCTACGACAACATCACCAAGGCCACCCGCTTCGTGTTCGCCGTGCACATGCCGATCATCGCGTTGGCGCTGGTGCCGACCCTGCTGCACTGGCCGGTGCTGCTGATGCCGGTGCACATCGTGCTGCTGGAGCTGTTGATCGACCCGGCCTGCTCCGTGGTCTACGAGGCCGACCCGGCCGCGGACGACATCATGCAGCGGCCGCCGCGTGTGCCGTCGGACTCGCCGTTCGCCGCCGCCAACCTGCGCTACGCGGTGATCCAGGGGCTCGGCTTTGCCGGCCTGCTGCTGCTCGGCTACGGTCTGCTGCTCGGTCAGGGCCTGGACGCGGCGCAAAGCCGCAGCGCGGTGTTCATCGCGCTGGTCGCCGGACTGTTCCTGCTGACCCTGGCCAATCGTGACCTGTCCCGCCCCGCCTTCAGTCGCATGCCGGCGCGCAACCCCTGGCTGCCGCGGATGTTCGGCGCGGTGGCGCTGATGCTGGCGGCCGTGGTCGGGCTGCCGTTCCTGCGCGGCGTGATGGGCTTGGCGGTGCCGGGCGCACTCGCCCTGCTCGCCACCGCCGGCATGCTGGCCGCCACCGTCGTCTGGCTGGAACTGCTGCGCCGCGCGGCACCCGGCGTGGCGCGAAAGGCCACGGCGCGCTGAGACGGCCACGTCGCGCCGCCGAGGGTGCGGGCTCCCGCGCGCCAGCGCCGCCCTGTCCGGGCCGCCCGGTTCGCCGCGGGGCACGAGCATGCCGCCCCCTGCGGCGGCGCGAGCCGGCACAACCTGCCCAATGAAAGCCGCGTCACTCCCGTTGACAACCGCTCCGGTTTGCGTAAGATAGTAACTAATTACTTACTGAAACGAGCCATGGCCACGAACATCCCACGCAAACACCTGCCGGCGGACGAGCGCCGCGCGGTCACCGTCGAGGCGGTCGTCAAGCTGGCCGCCGAACAGAACCCCAGCGAGATCACCACCGCGGCGATCGCCACCTCGATGAAGCTGACCCAGGGCGCGCTGTTCCGCCACTTCCCGAACAAGGACGCGATCTGGCAGGCGGTGATGGAATGGGTCGCCGACCATCTGCTGGCGCGGGTGGAGCGCGCCGCGCGCGACGCCGCCAGCCCGCTGGCCGCGCTGGAGGCGATGTTCATGGCGCACATCGGCTTCGTCGCCGAACACCCGGGCGTACCGCGCATGCTGTTCGGCGAGCTGCAGCGGGCCGAGGACACGGCCGCCAAGCGGATGGTGCAGACCATGATCCGCCGCTACGGCGAGCGCCTGCGTGCGTTGATCGAGGAAGGCCAGGCCGCCGGCGAACTGGACCCGCAGCTGGACCCGGCCGCAGCGGCCACGCTGTTCATCGGCAGCATCCAGGGCTTGGTGATGCAGGCGCTGCTGGCCGGCGACACCCGCCACATGCGCAAGGAAGCGGCGGGTGCGTTCGCGATCTACCGCCGCGGCATCGCGCGCGCCGCCCGCCGGTCGAGGACATGAAGATGACGGCTCACCCGCAACACCGCGTCTGGATCCGGCTGATGTCGCTGCTTGCCATCGGCTTCGGCCTGCTGACGCTCAGGGAAGGCGGCGCAGTCCTGTTCGTGGACGGCGCCGCGCGCCAGGCCGCCGGCCATTACGTGCCGTTCGTGCTCTGGTTCAATTTTCTGGCCGGGTTCGCCTACGTCGTCGCCGGCGTCGGACTGTGGCTGCGCCGTCGCTGGGCGGCGTGGCTGGCGCTCGCCATTGCACTAACGACGGCGCTGGTCTTCCTCGCCTTCGGCTTGCATGTGGCCTTGGGCGGTGCGTGGGCGCATCGCACGCCGGTCGCCATGACCCTGCGCACGCTGGTATGGCTCGGCATCGCGGTCCTGGCCCGGCGTTCGTCGGCGAGCGCCGTGTCGGTGGCGCATACGCGCTGAATACCTCCTCTCACGTGGAAAACCCATCGCGATGAAAACCCCGAGCCTTCCCACTGGAAAAACCCGCTGGATCGCCATCGCCATCGCGGTGATCGCGCTGGGCGGCCTCCTGGTGTTCTGGCTGTTGCGCGACCGCGGCAACCCGGACGTGCTGCGCCTGTACGGCAACGTCGACATCCGCGAGGTGGAGCTGGCCTTTCGCCAGCCCGGCCGCCTGACGAACATAGCCTTCGACGAAGGCGACGCCGTCACCAAGGGCGCGGTGATGGCGCAGCTCGACGCCACGCCGTACCGCGAGAAGCTGGCCGCGGCCGAAGCCGAGCTGGCGGCGGCGCAGGCGCAGCTGGACAAGCTGCACAGCGGCAACCGCCCGCAGGAAATCGCCCAGGCCCGCGAGCAGGTCCGCCAGGCGCAAGCCAGCGCGGACGAGGCCGCGCGCAACTTCAGGCGCCAGGACACCTTGCTCAAGTCCGGCGCCAGCAGCCAGCGCGCCGCCGACGCCGCCCGCGCCGCGCGCGACCAGTCCGCCGCCAACCTGGCCGCGGCGCAGGCCTCGCTGTCGCTGGCCAGCGCGGGCTTCCGTCGCGAGGACATTGCCGCCGGCCAGGCGCGCGTGGCCGCCGCCGAAGCCGCCGTGACCCAGGCGCGCACCGCGGTGGCCGATGCCACGCTGGTTGCGCCCAGCAACGGCGTCGTGATCGCCCGCGTGCGCGAGCCGGGCAGCATGGTGGCGAGCAGCACGCCGGTGTACAGCCTGAGCCTGCGCGATCCGCTGTACCTGCGCGCGTACATCGGCGAGGCGGATCTGGGCCGCATTGCGCCGGGCACCAAGGTACGCATCCACACTGATTCCTCCACGACCGTCTATCACGGCCAGATCGGCTTCATCTCGCCGCGTGCGGAATTCACCCCGAAGACGGTGGAGACCGCCGACCTGCGCACCGATCTGGTCTACCGCCTGCGCGTGGTGGTGTCCGACGCCGACGAGGGCCTGCGCCAGGGCATGCCGGTGACGGTCGACGTCGACACCGCCAGCCAGCCCGCGAGGGGGCACTGAGATGGGTCCGCAGCCTGCCCGCGTTGCCTCGCAACCCGGCAAGCACGATGCCGCGGTGGTGATCGACGGCGTCGGCAAGCGCTTCGGCGAGGTCCAGGCGCTGCGCGGCCTCAGCGCCACGATCCGCTACGGCCGCCTCACCGGCCTGGTCGGCCCCGACGGCGCCGGCAAGACCACGCTGATGCGGATCATGACCGGGCTGCTGGTTCCCGACGCCGGCAGCGTCAGCCTGGCCGGCTTCGACGTGGTGAAGGACAACGATGCCATTCACGTCGCCAGCGGCTACATGCCGCAGCGCTTCGGCCTGTACGAAGACCTGTCGGTGATGGAGAACATGCGCCTGTACGCGCGGCTGCGCGGCATGGATGCGGACCGCCACGCCGACCTGTTCGCCGAGCTGCTCGAGTTCACCCGGCTCGGGCCCTTCACCAAGCGCCTCGCCGGCAAGCTCTCCGGCGGCATGAAGCAGAAGCTCGGCCTGGCCTGCGCGTTGATGGCGCGGCCCAAGGTGCTGCTGCTGGACGAGCCCGGCGTGGGCGTCGACCCGGTCAGCCGGCAGGACCTGTGGCGCATGGTGCAGGCGCTGACCGACGAAGGCATGGCGGTGGTCTGGTCCACCGCCTACCTCGATGAGGCCGAGCGCTGCGAGAGCGTGCTGCTGCTCAATCAGGGCAAGCTGCTGTTCGATGGCCCGCCGCAGACACTCACTGCGCAGCTCGAAGGCCGCAGTTTCCGCCTCGAGAACGTCGGCGCCGAGCGCCGGGCGGTGCTGACCCAAGCGCTCGACCTGCCCAGCGTGAGCGATGGCGTGATCCAGGGCGCCGGCGTGCGCGTGGTGCTGCGCGAGGGCGCCGACACCGAGCAGATCCAGTCACTGGCCGACCAGGCGCGGGTAGAGCTGGCGCCGGTACCGGCACGCTTCGAGGACGCCTTCATCGATCTGCTCGGCGGCGGCCCCGGCGGCACCTCGGCCCTGGCCGAGCACCTGCCGCCGGTCGAACTGGGCTCGGACATCGCCGTCTCCTGCCGCAACCTGACCAAGCGCTTCGGCCCCTTCACCGCCACCGACAGCGTCAGTTTCGAGGTGCACAAGGGCGAAATCTTCGGCCTGCTCGGCCCCAACGGCGCAGGCAAGTCCACCACCTTCAAGATGCTGTGCGGCCTGCTTAAACCCACGACGGGCGAGGCGCACGTGGTGGGCCTGGACCTGCGCCGCGCCACCGGCGCGGCCAAGAGTCGCCTGGGCTACATGGCGCAGAAGTTCTCACTGTACGGCCTGCTCTCGGTGCGGCAGAACCTGGAGTTTTCCGCCGGCGTCTACCAATTGGAAGGCCAAACGCGACGCGAGCGCATCGAAGAGATGATCGCCACCTTCGACCTCGGCGACTGGCTGTCTGCCACGCCCGACTCGCTGCCGCTCGGCCACAAGCAGCGCCTCGCGCTGGCCTGTTCGCTGATGCACCGCCCGCCGGTGCTGTTCCTGGACGAGCCCACCTCGGGCGTGGACCCGATCACCCGACGCGAGTTCTGGACCCACATCAATGGGCTGGCGCGCAAGGGCGTGACCATCATGGTCACCACCCACTTCATGGACGAGGCCGAATACTGCGACCGGGTGGCCATGCTCTCGCGTGCGCGCCTGATCGCGCTGGACACGCCCGACGCGCTCAAGCGCATGGCGATCACCCCGCAGCGGCCGGACCCGACCATGGAGGATGCCTTCATCCATCTGGTGCAATCCGCCGACCGCGACATCGAGGCTGCCGCATGAACGCCGCCGCACGCAAGCAAGGCGATGGCGCGCTGCCGGCCGGCTCGCGGCGTTTCGACCGGCGGCGGCTGATGGCCCTGGTGGTCAAGGAAAGCCATCAGGCCCTGCGCGACCCCTCGACGCTGCTGATCGCGTTTGTGCTGCCGGTGGTGCTGCTGCTGCTGTTCGCCTATGCGGTGTCGCTGGACGCCAAGAACGTGCGCATCGGCGTGGTGCTGGAATCGCCGGGTGCTTCGGCGCAGTCCCTGGCGGCGGCCTTTTCGGGCACCCGCTTCCTCGACGTGCACTTCGCGCACGACCGGCGCGAGGTGGCCGACCAGCTGGTCTCCGGCGCGCTGCGCGGCTACGTGGTGATCCCGCAGGATTTCGAGCAGCGCCTGGCCCGGCGCGGCAGCGAGCCGCTGGTGCAGATCATCACCGATGGCTCCTACCCCAACACCGCCAACTATGTGGAGAACTACGCCCGCGGCGTGGTGCAGTCCTGGCGCGCCGGCCGCGGCGCCGCCGCGCCGCAGCAGGCCGTGATGCTGGAGCCGCGCTACTGGTTCAACCCCGAGCTGGAGAGCCGTCGCGCGCTGATCCCCGGCGCCATCGCCATCGTCATGACCATCATCGGCACCATGCTCACCGCACTGGTGGTGGCGCGCGAATGGGAGCGCGGCACCATGGAGGCGGTGCTGTCCACGCCCGCCTCCGTGGCCGAGATCCTGATCGGCAAGCTCTTGCCCTACTTCGTGCTCGGCATGCTGTCCACGCTGGGTGCCGCAGCACTGGCGGTGTTCGTGTTCGGCGTGCCGCTGCACGGCTCGCTGGCGGCCTTGCTGCTGTTGTCGGCAGTGTTCATGGTGCCGGCGCTGGGCCAGGGCCTGCTGATCTCGTCGCTGGCGCGCAACCAGTTCCTGGCGGCACAGATCGCACTGTTCACCGGCTTCCTGCCGGCCTTCATGCTGTCGGGCTTTTTGTACGAGATCGACGCCATGCCGGCGCCGATCCGCGCCGTGACCCATCTGATCCCGGCGCGCTATTTCGTCGAATCGCTGAAGACGGTGTTCCTGGCCGGCGACATCTGGGCGGTGTTCGTGCCCAACCTGCTGGCGATGGCGGCGATCGGCGTGGTGTTCTTCGGGCTGGCCAAGCGCGCCACGCGCAAGAACCTGGAGTAGCGCCGTGTCCGGTTCCCTGCTCAGCTTCACCCGCCTGCGCGCGCAGTTCGTCAAGGAAATCCTGAGCATCCTGCGCGACCCGCGCAGCCGCATGGTGGTGTTCGTGCCGCCGATCCTGCAGCTGCTGGTGTTTGCCTTCGCCGCCACGCTGGAAGTGCGCAACGTCGATATCGCCGTGTACAACCAGGACGCCGGCCGCTGGTCGCACGAGCTGGTGCAGCGGATGGACAGCGCCCGCTTCATCACCCACGTCCGGCACGTGGACAGCCAGCGGCAGCTGCACGAACTGATCGACCGCGGCCAGGTCATCGCCGCACTGGCCATCCCGGCGGATTTCTCGCGCACGATCGCCGCCGGCGGCAGCGGCCGCGCGCAGGTGCTGGTCGATGGCCGGCGCAGCAACTCCGGCCAGATCACCGTGGCCTATCTCTCGACCATAGCCGCCGAGGTCGGCGCCGCGGTCGTGCCGGGCACGCAGGCGTCGAACCCGGTCGTCGTGCGCCACTGGTTCAACCCGAACCTGGTCTACCGCTGGTTCATCGTGCCGGGCCTGACCGGCATCCTGGCGCTGTTCAGCGCGCTCTTGATCACCTCGCTGTCGATCGCGCGCGAACGCGAGCTCGGCACCTTCGACCAGTTGCTGGTGTCGCCCACCTCGACGCCGGAAATCATCATCTCCAAATCGCTGCCGGCGCTGGCGATCGGCACCTTGCTCGGCCTGTTCATGATCAGCGCCGGCGTGTTCCTGTTCGGCATCCCCTTTACCGGCTCGTTCGGCCTGCTGCTGGCGAGCCTGGTGCTGTTCATCCTGTCGGTGGTCGGCATCGGTCTGATGATTTCCGCGGTCAGCGCGACGCAGCAGCAGGCCATCCTCGGCGCCTTCGCGATCGGCGTGCCGGCGGTACTGATGTCCGGCTTCGCCACACCGGTGGAAAACATGCCGGTGGCGCTGCAATGGCTGGCGCAGGCGATTCCGCTCACCCACTTCCTGGTCATCGTCGAAGGCACGTTCCTGAAGACGATGCCGGCGCTGGACATCCTCGCCAACCTCTGGCCACTGGCCGTGATCGCGTTGGTGACGCTGACCCTGGCCACGGCGCTGGTGCGCAGCCGCCTGCAGTGACGCCACCCAAGCCATGCCTGAAGGAGTTGCCATGACCTGCTCATCCAATCGCCGCTGCCGAGCGCCCCGCGTGGCGGCCGTCGCGCTGGGCACGCTGTTGCTCGGCGCCTGCGCCGCCGGCCCCGACTACCGCGGGCCACCGAAGGTCGACACCGGCCATGGCTGGACGCAGCCGGACACCGCCGCGCCGGCGCCGGCCAGCCTGCCCACCTGGTGGACCACGCTGGGCGATCCGACGCTGGAGCGGCTGGTCGCCACGGCGTTGGCGGACAACCTCGACCTGCGCCAGGCGCAGGCGCGCATCGCCGAGGAGCGTGCCCTGCGCGATCGCACCGCCGGCGGCTATGCGCCAACCGTGGGCGCCGGTGCCAGCGTGACCCGGCGCCGGCAGAGCAAGAACGGTCCGCTGCCGATCGGCGCCATTCCCGGACTGGCACGGGACCAGACCATCCACGACGCCGGCTTCGACGCGGCTTGGGAAATCGACCTGTTCGGCGCCACCCGTCGCGCGGTGGAAGGCGCCGAGGCGCGCCTGCAGGCCGCGCAGGACGATGCCGCCGGCGTGCGCATCAGCATCGCCGCCGAAGTGGCGCGCAGCTACCTCAGCCTGCGCGGCGCGCAACGCGAGCTGGCCGCGCGCGAAGCTTCGGTGCAGGCGCTCGCGCAGACGGCGGACCTGGTCGGCCAACGCTTCCGTGCGGGCGACGCGGCGCAGGCCGATGTCGATGCCGCGCAGGCGCGGCTGGACGCCGCCTCGGCCGGCCTGCCTGCCATCCAGGCGCGCGCGCGTGCCGCGGCGCTGGGCCTGGGCGTGTTGCTGGGCGCGCCGCCCGAGCGCGAGCTGGCCCTGCTCGACACCGCCGCTGCACCGATCACGCTGGCGCCGATCCCGGTGGGCCAGCGCGCCGACATCCTGCGCCGCCGGCCGGATGTGCGTGCAGCCGAGCGACGCCTGGCCGCACGCACTGCCGACATCGGCGTGGCGACGGCGGAGCTGTTCCCGAAGCTGTCGATCGGCGCCAGCGGCGGCTTCCAGGCGCTCGATGCGAGCCAGCTGTTCGACTCCGCCAGCCAGCGCTTCTCGCTCATGCCGCTGATCTCCTGGCGCGTGTTCGACGGCGGCCGCGTGCGCGCGGAAATTCGCGCCAGCGAGGCACGCGAGCAGCAGGCCGCGCTCGCCTACGAGAAGGCCGTGCTGACCGCGCTGGGCGACGCGGAGCGCGCGCTTGGCGACTACCGGCTGGGCGTGGAGGCGGTACGGCTGCAGCGGACCGCCCTCGACGCCGCGCGGCGCAGCTACGCCCACGCGCAGGCACGCTACGCCGCCGGCGACATCGCACTGACCGACCTGCTGGCCGAAGAGCGCGTGCTGCGCGACGCCGAAGACGGTTACGCACGCACGCATACCGCCGCGGCGATCGACCTGGTAGCGCTGTTCAAAGCGCTGGGCGGCGGCTGGGATGCCGACGCTGGCGATGCCGATACCCGCGGCCAGGAAAAGGTCGGGGCGCGGTCGCCGGCACGGCAGGAGCAGCCACCCCATGGGTGACAGGCAACCGCAACGCCTGCGCAGGCACTGCCGGCGCCGCGACGGCGCGTGCCGGACGGACGGCTACTTGCGATGGATCCTGCGCGTGCCCTTGGTGATCACGGCGCTGGTCGGCGGGTCGCTGTCCTTCGCGCAGGCCATGGCCGCCGACGCACGTCCCCCGGATGCCGTCGCCCCACGCCAGCTCCAGCTCGACCACGGCCAGCGATGGCCCGCCGATCCCGCGTTGCGCGAAGGCATGCGGCGCATCCGCGCCGTCGCACTGTGGATGCAGCAGGCGCAGGCCGAGGGTTCGCTGTCGGCACGGCAATCCCGCGCCGCCACCGCATCGATCGAAGACAGCGTGGCCGCCATCGTCGATCATCCTCCCCGCGGCGGCGGCATGGACGTCAACCTGCGCCTCTTGCTCGGCCGCGTGCTCGCCGCCGACGGACTGCCGCAACTGCTCGACTCGCTCGAACTGTACCCGCGCTATTTCGACGACCCGGGCTGGCAGCCGCTGACAGCCAACCCAGCCGCCGACCGGGGATCACCCGACCAGGCATCCACCCAAGCCACACCACCCTGACCGCCCGATCGCCGGCTACCACCGGGCAGCCTTGCCGCCGGCGCGACTGAACGAATCCGGAGAACCGCTACGATGCAGATCACCTTTCTCGGCGCCGCCCGCGAAGTCACCGGCTCCTGCTTCCTGATCGAGACGACCACGACGAGGTTCCTGGTCGACTGCGGCATGTTCCAGGGCGGACGCGAAGCCGCCCAGCGCAACCGGCAAGCGTTCGGGTTCGATCCGTCGACGATCGACTTCGTCCTGCTGACGCACGCGCACATCGACCACAGCGGCCTGCTGCCGAAACTGACGCGCGCCGGCTTCCGCGGCACGATCCATGCCACCGCCGCCACCGCCGACCTGCTGCAGGTGATGTTGCCGGACAGCGCCCACATCCAGGAAATGCAGGTGCTGCGCGCGCAGCGTGACGCCCGCGGCGTGCGCGATGCGCAGGCCATCGCCGCACCGCTGTACACCCTGCACGACGCCGACGCCTGCCTGCGCCAAGTGCAGCCCCACGGCTACGGGCGTGAGTTGCGGCCACACGCGGATGTCCGCTGCCGCTTCCGCGATGCCGGCCACATCCTGGGTTCGGCGATCCTCGAGGTCTGGGTCAGCGAAGGCGAGCGGACCACCAAGCTGGTGTTCAGCGGCGATCTCGGGCAACCGGGCCGGGTGATTCTGCGCGACCCGACGCCGATCGCCGAGGCGGACATCCTGTTCGTCGAATCGACCTACGGCAACCGCCTGCACAAGGACCTTGCCGCGACGCAGGAGGAGCTGATCGACGTGGTCGAACGCACCCTGCCCCGCGGCAACGTGATCGTGCCGGCCTTCGCGGTGGGCCGCACCCAGGAGGTGCTGTACCACCTGCACCACCTGAGCCGGGAAGGGTGGCTGCGCGACCTGCGCATCTTCGTCGATTCGCCGATGGCCGCCGAGGCCACCCGGATCACGCGGCAGCACCTGGAGCTGTTCGACGAGAACGCCGTGCGCCTCGCCGGCTGGCACGCACTCGGCAAGGACCTGCCCTACCTCAACTTCACCGGCAGCGTGGAGGAGTCCATCGCGCTGAACCAGATCCGCTCCGGCGCCATCATCATCTCCGCCAGCGGCATGTGCACCGCCGGCCGCATCCGGCACCACCTGCGGCACAACCTCGGGCGGGCCGAATGCAGCGTGCTGATCACCGGCTTCCAGGCCCAGGGCACGCTGGGCCGGCGGCTGGCCGACGGCGCCGACCAGGTGCGGCTCTTCGGCGAGGATATTCCGGTGCGCGCCGCGATCCACACCGTCGACGGCTTGTCCGCGCACGCCGACCGGAACGCATTGCTGGCCTGGACCGCCGGCTTCGCGCGACCGCCGGCGCAGACCTTCGTGGTGCATGGCGAGGAGATGGCGGCGCAGGCGCTGGCCAGCGGGCTGCGTGTGCGCCCCGGCTGGAACGTGACCGTCCCTGCGGCGGGCCAGCAGGTGCACTGGCACGGCAGCGGAGTCCCGGCATGAACGGCAGCGACGACAGCAAGCGGCGGCAGGAGGCGATCGTGCACGGCGAGGCCTACCGGCTGGCACAGGAAGACGTCGCGTTCCTCGCCAGCGACGAGCTGCGCGGCGTGCGCCTGCAACTCGAATTGCTCAAACCCGAGATCTCCTTGCACGCACACGCCATCCGTTCCACCGTCGTGGTCCTCGGCAGCTCACGCACCTGTTCGCCCGAGCAGGCCCAGGCCGACGTGGTGCGGCTCGCGGCTCGCGCGCAAGTCCATCCGGACGAGCCGGGGCTGGCACACGAACTCGCCGCCGCACGGCGCCAGCTGGCCGGCGCCCGCTACTACGAGGAAGCCCGCCGCTTCGCGGAAATCGTCTCGAGCCGCTTCCAGCGCGAGGGTCGGCGCGATTTCGTGGTGGTGACCGGCGGCGGCCCGGGCATCATGGAAGCGGCCAATCGCGGCGCCTATGAGGCGGGCGCGCGCTCGATCGGGCTCAACATCACGCTGCCGCACGAACAGCAGCCCAACAGCTGGATCACCCCGGAGCTGGCCTTCCGCTTCCACTATTTCGCCGTGCGCAAGATGCACTTCATGATGCGTGCGAAGGCACTCGTCGCCTTTCCCGGCGGCTTCGGCACGCTGGACGAATTGTTCGAAGTGCTGACTCTGGTGCAGACCGGCAAGATGCCGCGCCTGCCGATCGTGCTGGTCGGCAGCACCTTCTGGCACCGCGCCTGCGACCTGGCGTTCCTGATCGAACAGGGCATGCTCGACCCCCGTGACGCCGAACTGCTCAGCGTGGTCGAGAACGCCGAACAGGCCGTGGCCGCCATGCATGCGTTCTACGACGGCGAGCCGCCGGCATGAGCGCGGCTTCCGGCAGCGCAACGCGCCAGGCCGGCCTACCCTCCGGACACCCATCGACACCCAGCCCACAGGAGTACCGCCCATGCCTCCCACGCCACGCACTTCCACACCGCGACGCGTCGCCACCGTCGCCGTCGCCGTCGCATTGATGATAGTCGCCGGCAGCCTGCTGCCGGCGGCCGACGCGGCCGATGCGCCGGACCGGACCGCGCCGATGGCGTTGACGACGATCATGCGCGACCTTGGCCACGACATGCAGGGCGCCACCGACGGCATCGCGCGCGAGGACTGGCCCGCGGTGGCGACCGTGGCGGCGCGCATCGCCGACCACCCGCAACCGCCGCTGGCGGAGAAGCTGCGCATCCTCGCCTTCGTGGGCAAGGACACCGGCCACTTCCGCGGCTACGACCAGCAAGCCCACGACGCCGCGCAGCAGCTGGCGCAGGCTGCGCAACGGCAGGACGGCACCGCGGCGATCGCAGCGTTCGCCAACCTGCAGGGGGCCTGCCTGGGCTGCCACCAGCAATTCCGCAAACCGTTCCGCGAGCACTTCCACGGCGGACGCTGAGCGGCCCGCGAACCCTGCTCGCCGCCATGCTGGCGATGCTGCTGGCCTGACTGGGGCGGCGACGCCAGCCTGCTGCGCAACGGGTCGCCACGGACGGGCCGGCGCGGCAACGACCGCGCTTCAGCCGGCCCGCCGCAGCACGCCGGCGAGGCGGGTGCCCGGCGCCACCGTGTTGAACACCGTGCCGTACTTGCGCACGTTGTCGTGCAGCAGGGCCAGTCGTTGCTCGCTCTCGTCGCTGTCCACCAGAATCTCGTAGTCGATCGATTCCAGCCGCGGCGGCACGTCCTGGCGCACGCCATGCACGCGCACCTCGACCCCGCACAGCTGGAACTTCAGGATCGGCGCGACCCGTTCGATGCCCTTGATCATGCAGGCCGACAACGCAGCCAGCAGCAGCTCGGCGGGGTTGAACGCATCCATGCGGCCGGCCAGGTCGGTGTCCAGCCACAGTTCGGCATCCTTGCAGCGGGCGACGCTGCCGTGCGCGTCGGTTCGACGGGCGGTGACCTGGAAGCTCAGCCTGCGGGTGGTTTCGGTCATGGGTCTCTCCGCGAAGATGTGAGGAGTGTTTCGCCCGCTCAGGCGTAACCGGGTACATGCGGTGCGGCGCCCGCGATGCGTGGCAGGCTGAAGCTGACCCGCGCGCCGCCCAGCGCGGAGCGGCCGAAGGTCAGCTCGCCGTGGTGCAGGTGGGCGATCGCCTGCGCGATCGACAGGCCCAGCCCGCTGCCCTCGCCCACGCTGCCTTCGGGGCGGTGGAAGCGCTCGCCCAGCCGCGCCGTGTCGTCCGCCGCAAAGCCGGCCCCGCTGTCGCTGACCTCCAGGCTGACCCGCCCGTCGTGGCCACCGACGCGCACGTTCACCTGGCCGCGCTCGGGCGCGTGGCGCAGCGCGTTGTCCAGCAGGTTCTGCACCAGGATGCCGAGCAGGCTGCGGCTGCCCAGCACGAAGTCGTTGCCGTCGTGATCCAGCGACAACTCGATCGAGCGCGCCGCCGCGCGCTCGCTGACGTCGCGCAGGGCGGCTTCGGCCACGCCTGCCAGGCGCAGCGGACCGGCGTCGTCCAGTTCGGCCAGTTTCTCGACCCGCGCCAGCATCAAGAGCTGGGCCACCAGCCGCTGCATGCGGTCGAGCGCGTCCTGCGCGCGCTGCAGGTGCCGCGCACGGGCGGCCGCATCGTCACCGCTTCCGGCCAGGTCCAGTTCCAGCCGCAACGCCGCCAGCGGATGGCGCAGTTCGTGCGCCGCGTCGGCAGTGAAGCGGCGCTCGTGCTCCAGGCTGAGCCGGAGGCGATCGACCAGCTGATCGATCGCCTCGGTGAATGGCGCCAACTCGACCGGCACCCGATCGTCGGTGAGCGAGGCCGCCGCCGGATTGGCGCCGGCGGACAGGCTGCGGGTCAGCCGGTGCAGCGGCTTCAGCCCACTGCGCAGGCCGGCGAATACCGTCGGCGGCACCAGCACCAGCAGCGCCAGCAAGGCCAGCAGCGCCGGCGCCAGCAGCTTGCGCATCAGTTCGTCGCGTTCGTCCAACGGTGCGCCGACCTGGATCCAGTACTGGTGCTGCGCATCCCAGCGCTGGAATACCCGCCAGCGCCGCCCGTCGTGGCTGATCGAATGGAAATGCGCGTCGCCCGGATCGAAGCGCAATATCGGCAGCTCGGCACTCTCCACCAACAGCTCGCCGCGGGCATCGCGCAGCACGATCGCCGGCCGCTGGGCCGTGGCATCCGAGCCGACCAGTTTCCTGTCCGGCAGGCGCACCGCGCCGGCGCGGGCCGCGTCGTCAGGCATCACCGCGAACACGCTGGCGGCGGTGCGCACCAGCATCTGGTCGAAGATCTCGTCGACCTCATGCAGGCTGCGCCAGGCCAGCCAGCCGGCGGCGGCGCACCACACCAGCACGATGCCGGCCACCAGCCGCAGCACCAGCCGCCGGTTGAGCGAGGGGCGGATCACGCGACCGGGCCGCCGGGCCGGTTGATCGCGTAGCCGATGCCGCGCAAGGTACGGATCCAGCCCGGACCCAGCTTGTGGCGCAGGTGGTGGATGTGCACTTCGACCGCGTTGCTGGCCACTTCCTGGTCCCAGCCGTACAGGGCCTCCTCCAGCTGGTCGCGCGAATAGGCCCGCCCGGGATGGCGCACCAGGGTTTCCAGCAGCTGGTATTCGCGCGCGGTCAGCTCCAGCGCGGCACCCTCCAGCGTGGCGGCGCGGGCGACCGGGGTGACTTCGAGCCCACCCACGCGGATCGCCGGTTCGAGCTGGCCATCGGCGCGGCGCAGCAAGGCGCGCAGGCGCGCGGCCAGTTCGTCCAGGTGCACCGGCTTGACCACGTAATCGTCGGCGCCAGCGTCCAGCCCGGCGACCCGGTCGGCAAGCTCGTCGCGGGCGGTCAGCAGCAGCACCGGGGTGGCGTCGCGACGCCGGCGCATGCCAGCGATGATGGCCGGCCCACTGCTGCGCGGCAGGTTCCAGTCCAGCACGGCGGCGGCGTAGCTGGTGTCGGCCAGCGCGACGGCGGCCTGGTTGCCGTCCGTGATCCAGTCCACCGCATAGCCGAGCTGGCGCAGGCCTTCGGCCAGCGCCTGCCCCAGTGCCCGATCGTCTTCGGCTAGCAGGATGCGCATGGCCTCATTCTTGTCGCGTGACTGGACGGCTCACTTGACTTGCCGCAAGTCGCGGTGCTTTTCCGCCGGCTGCGGCATCCTGCCCCAGCGCGCGCTTGCGGCCGTGGATCATCGCGGCAACCAGGTTCTCGCGGTAGTGCACGCTCTCGCCTACTGCCGCCAGCACGTGCACCACGACCAGCCCCAGCACGCCGTAGGCCAGCAGCTCGTGCAGTTCCTCCAGCCAGGGCGTGCCGAAGAACGCGTCGGTGGTCTGCAGCCAGCCGGTGACGCCCACCAGCAGCACGCCGGCGAGCAGGGCCAGGATCATCATCGCCGCCGCCGGGTTGTGCCCCAACTGCCGTTGCGAGCGCCCGGCCAGTCGCGCACGCAGGTAATCGCGCACGCGGTGCGGGCCGGGCACCCAGTCGGCGAAACGTGCATGCCGCGTGCCGACCCAGCCCCACACGAAGCGCACCGCGAGCAGGGCCAGCACGGCGTAGCCGATCCCGCGGTGGACCAGCTCGCCGTCCTCGGTGAAGAAATTGGCGAGGAACAAGCCCGCCAGCGACCAGTGAAACACGCGTACCAGCGGATCCCATACCTTGACCGTGGCGTGCATGGCTTGTCCTCGCTCGGGTGATCGATCAGCCACCCTTCCGCTTGACGATGCGGCCGTCGGTGGGGTCGAAGTAGATCTCGACGTTCTTGCCGGCCTTGTCCTTGCCGTAGATCTCGTAGCAGTTGCCCGAGACCTGGAACACCTTGATGGTGTAGCCCTGGTCGAGCACCTTCTGCTTCATCGCAGCTTCGGTGAGCCACTGCGCACGCGGCGCATTGGTGCATTGCGGTGCGGCGAAGGCGGACGCCGACAACGCGGCGGCGGCGAGGAAGAACGATGCAACGAGGGTGTGTTTCATGATGCGTCTCCGGTGTCGGCAGGATTGCCTTGGACGGCATTGCAACCGGAACGGCTTACGTGGGTCTTAAGGACCCGGCGCGTCACCCCGCGGGCGCTGAGCGGCGGCACGCGCCCGGCGCAGCCGCAGCGGCCGGCTGCGACCGGCGACGCCGGCGGCGGGACCGGGGGCAAGGCGCTGCTCAGGCTCCCGCGCGAGCCGCCCCCGGAGGCGCCACCGCCGCGACCACCACGATCTGGTCGCACCCCGCATGCTTGGCGTCATACAGCGCGGCGTCGGCACGCCGGATCAGGTTCTCGGCGGCGTCGCCGTTGGCGGACTGCGCCACGCCGATGCTGATCGTGACCAGGCGGTGTGGCCACTCGAAGGTGCGAAATGCGTCGAGGATGCGCATCGCCACCTCGCTGGCCCCGGCCAGGTCGGTCTCCGGCAACAGCAGCACGAACTCCTCGCCGCCATAGCGCGCGGCCAGGTCCGACGGCCGCAGCGCGGCGCGCAGCAGGTGGCCGGTGATGCGCAGTACCTGGTCGCCGGCGAGGTGGCCGAACTCGTCGTTGAAGGTCTTGAACCGGTCCAGGTCGAGCATCAGCAGCGAAAACATCCGGTCGTGTTCGCGCTGGCTGTGCAGCAGGCCGGCCAGCGCCTCGTCGAGCGCGCGCCGGTTGGCCAGCCCGGTCAGGATGTCGGTGTCGGCGTCGTTGCGCAGCAGCATGCTCTCGCGGCGCTGGCGCTCCAGCTTGTCGAACAGGTTCGCCGCCCACCACACCAGCCCGGCCACCGCGCCGCCGCTGAACAGGGTCATGAACACGGAGGCCAGCGTTTCGGACAGGCCCAGCCAGGACTGCAGCAGTTCGAATACGAACGCAAACACGCCCGGCAGCAGCAACGCCGGCAGCAGCAGTCGGCGCGCCAGCGCGCCACCCAGCGTGTCCGCCGTGGCCACCCGGGTCAGCCCGAGGGTGGGTGTGGCGGACAGCCAGCCCAGGGTCGCCAGCAGCAACAACAGCATGGTGTGGATCGGCATCCGTCCGAACAGCATGTCGTCCTTGCCGGCCAGTGCGATGCCGTAGGAAGCCAGGCCGCTCATGGCGATAGCCAGCAGGCCCACGGCCAGACCTTCGCGCAGGTACAGCCAGCGCCGGACCGGCAGCAGCAGGCCCAGGCCGCCAAGCAGCACGAACCCCGCCGCGACCGGTTCGGCCATGCGCCCTGGCCACGGGCCGGACCCATGCGCCGGCAGACCGCCGAACAGGTGGTCGATGCCCAGGTCGGTCGGCCAGAGGTATTCCACCAGGGTGGCCTCGCCGATCGCCAGCACGAGCAGCGACAGCCAGCGGCCGAGACCCGACCACCGCGGCGAGGCGTGCCGGCTGAGCAGCAGCGAACTGCCGGAAAGCACGAAGCCGATCGCCGCATTCGCCGTCATCGCGGCCTGCCCCGGCCATACCGTGGTCAGCCGCGGCCAGTTCCAGCACCAGCCGGCCAGCACCACCAGCGCCACCGCGCAGATCAGTGCGGCAGCCGCGCGCGAGAACTGCAGGAACCCCCGCACGACGTGCGAATCGTGGTGGAAAGGCACCGTGATCATGGCAAACCCCCGCGTGTGCCGGACGCCCGCCGCCGCCGTGCACGGCGGCACAACGACACAAGACGCACCATGGCACAGTCGCCGGGCGCCCCGAATTGACGACGATCAATCCGGCTGCCGGGGTACTCTGCCAGAGTGCGCCGCGAGCCGCCCGGGCCGCCCTCATCCATACCGTCGGGGAACGCATGATCATCTACAGCTGCCACGGCGCCGCCAAGCAGGTCACCGGCTCCTGCCACCTGATCACCTGCAACGACCGTCGCGTGCTGATCGACTGCGGCATGTTCCAGGGCAGCGAAGAAGTCGAGCGCGCCAACGCCGAGCCGTTCGGCTTCGACCCGGCCGGCATCGACGTGCTACTGCTCACCCATGCCCACCTGGACCACTGCGGGCGGATCCCGCTGCTGGTGCGACGGGGTTTTCGCGGCCGCATCCTCACCACCGCCGCCACCCGTGAACTGGCCCGCGTGGTGATGCTGGATGCCGCCGGCCTGCAGGAAGAAGACGCGCGCCGCGCGCAACGCAACAACCGCCGCGGCGAGGCGGTGGCGCCGCCGCTGTACACGCTGGACGACGCGCTGCACGCGCTGGACTTCTTCGGCGCCGACGTCGGCTACGACAAGACCGTGCCGGTCGTCGACGGCGTCAGCGCCCGCTTCCTCGACGCCGGCCACATCCTCGGCTCGGCCTCGATCCTGCTGGAACTGGACGACGGCAAGCAGCACCGTCGCATGCTGTTCTCCGGCGACCTGGGCAATCCAGGCCGCCCGCTGCTGCGCGACCCGACGCCCGCGCCGCCGGCCGACTACGTGGTGATGGAAAGCACCTACGGCGACCGTCCGCACCGCTCGGTACCCGACTCGGTCGACGAGATGTACCAGGCCATCCGCGACACGGTGAACCGGCGCGGCAACGTGGTGATTCCCACCTTCGCGCTGGAACGCACCCAGGAAATCCTCTACTACCTGCACCGCGGCATCGCCGGCGGCGCGATCCCGCCGCACGTGCGCGTGTTCCTCGATTCGCCGATGGCGATTTCCGCCACCGAGATCTTCCGCCGCCATCCGGAATGCTTCGACGACGGCTTCCTCGACGAGCTGCAGCATGGCGACCCGTTCGCCATGCCGGGCCTGCACTTCACCCGCGAGACGGCCGAGTCGATGGCGATCAACAACGTCGACGGCGGCGCGATCATCCTGGCCGGCTCGGGTATGTGCAACGGCGGCCGCGTGCGCCACCACCTCAAGCACAACCTGTGGCGCGAGCGCTGCAGCGTGGTGTTCGTCGGCTATGCCGCGGAAGGCACGCTGGCGCGGCGGATCATCGATGGTGCAGCCAGCGTGCGCGTGTTCAACGAGGAGATCCCGGTGCGCGCGCAGGTGTGGACGATCAACGGCTTCTCCGCGCACGCCGACCAACCCTCGCTGCTGGCCTGGCTGGGCGATGCGCCGCGACGCAAGGTGTTCCTGGTGCACGGCGAATACGGCCGCGGCATGCAGGCGATGCAGGAGACGCTGGCCGCACGCGGCGTCGGCTGCCAGCTGCCCGGGCTGCACGAGCCGATCAAGATCGACTGATGCCCCCTGGCGCGCGCCGAATGGCACGGCACGGTCACGCTGCGCCATGCCGGCTGCGAACCGCTGCGCCACCGCCTGACGCTGGACGACCTCAAGCAGGACCTGCACTTGCGCCTGGACTGTTCCGCCGCGGTGACGGCGACGGCGGCACGCGTGGCGCTGCCGGCAGCGACACCGGCAGCGACGGCAGCAGCGACGGTGACGACGCGCCCGCTGCCCGCCCACCGTCGACCATGCCGCAGCGTCAGCTGCGTCAGCTGCGCCAGCTGCGGACTCTGCAGGAGTTGCTGGACGAAGGACTCATCAGTCCGGCCGAGGAACAGCGCGTGCGTCGAAAGATCCTGCAGCTCGGCAGCGGCGCCGACGACTAGCCGCAGCCACTACCGCGCGTGGCCCGCGCGGCAACGCCGATCGTTCCCGCGCAAGCGATGGCCGGCGCCGAAGCCCCGCGACCATGCGCGTCGAAAACACGCGCACGCTTGACCTGGATCATGCGTGCGCGCAAATGCCACACCTAGTATTCAGCCCGCCTTGCACGCGAATCCCTCGGGGTAGGGTTTCGATGGTTCTGGTGCTATCCGACGAGGCTCGAACCCTTTGGGGAAAATCGCATGACGCAACGGATCACTGATCTGACGCTTTCGGTGCTGGCCTGTGTGGCAGCCCTTCTATTGTCCTGGCCATTCTGGCGCAACTTCGAGTATTGGCCCGAATCGCATCTTGCATGGTGGATCTACTTCATCACCGGCTTCGTGCTGGCGGTGTACGTGTTCTACGTCTTCATCGGCAGCCTGCGCATCCTGTTCCTGCACGACACCCAGGAGCAGGCCACCACCGTCAAGGACAAACTCTCATGAGCTGCGGAACCGGCGGTAGCAGTTGCGAGACGCCCCGGCGCCGGGGTGCATTTCTGGTATTGGCCATCCTGGCCCTGATCTTCGTCGCGCTGTCGATCTTCTCCTTCCTGAAGTCGCGCCATCAGGTAACCCCGGACACGGTTTCCTTCGGCCCCTATCAGGCGGTCGACGGCAAGCGTGTGTTCCAGGCGTACAACTGCATGGGTTGCCACACCATGGTCGGCAACGGCGCCTACCTGGGGCCGGATCTCACCGAAGAATACAAGCGCGTCGGTCCGGCCTGGCTGGCCGCCTTCCTGCCCTCGGCCGGAGGCTGGCCGACGACCGCGGCGGTGCGTGCGCAGTTGCTCGATCCGAACCAGCAAGCCGACACCGGCACCGATTCGATCGAGGCTTACCTCAAGAAATTCCCCGGCGCAGCGCAGCGCATCGAGCGGCGCGGCGGCGGCACCACGATGATGCCGAACCTGCCGTTCAGCAAGGACGAAATCGGCCAGCTGATCGCCTACCTGAAGTACACCTCGGCAATGAACACCGAAGGCTGGCCGCCGAAGGTGGAAGTGGAAGGGTTCGACCATCGCCTGCAGCTTGCGCACGGCATCGCGCCCGTCGCCCAGGCGAACGCTGCAGCGGCATCGCCGGCGCCCGCCGCGGCTGCGCCGGATCCCGTAGCCCACGGCGCGCAACTGGTCAAGGACACCGGCTGCCTGGCCTGTCATGCCACCGACGAGAAGCGGCTGGTCGGCCCGGGCTGGGGCGGCCTGTACAACTCGAAGGTCAGCCTCGCCGACGGCAGCACGGTCACCGCCGACGACGCCTACCTGAAGGAATCGATCCGCCAGCCCAACGCGAAAGTCGTGGCGGGTTACCCGGCCAGCGTGATGCCTGTCTATGAGACTTTGCTCAAGGACGACGAAGTCAACGCCATCGTGGCCTACCTCCACTCCCTGGAGAAGCAGTGATGCAGATCGAATTCCAGACTCAACGGCTGAGCATGCGTTTCTTCATGCTGATGCTGGTGCTGTTCGTGCTGCAGGTCGGTTACGGCCTGCTGCTGTCGGTGCAACAGACCGACCCGACCGTGCTGGCGGGGGTGATGAACTTCAACGTCGCGCGCGCCGAGCACCTCAACCTCGGCATCCTGTGGATCCTGTGCGGCTTCATCGGCGCGATCCTGTTCGTCGGCCCGCTGCTGGCCAAGCGCGAGATGGTCTCGCCGTGGCTGATCAAGCTGCTGTTCTATGCGTTGATCGTGATCGCCGTGTGGAACTTCTTCACCCTGCGGCTGGCCCAGTTCGGCATTGCCGGGTGGTGGCACGGGCAGCCATGGCTGCAGCAGGGGCTTGAGTACCTGGAGGCAGGTCGCATCGCCGGCGTGCTGGTGCTGATCGGCTTCGCGATCCTCGCCTACGTGGTGCTGCGCACGTTCCCGCCGGTGCGCCAGTGGAACGAGATCCACTGGGGCCTCGGCCTCGGCGTCAGTGCGCTGATGGCGGTCTGGGTGTTCGGCCTGTTCTACGTGGCGCGGCTGGACCTGCAGGAGTACTTCCGCTGGTTCGTGGTGCACTACTGGGTGGAGGGCGTGTGGGAAGTCATCCACATCACCCTGGTCGGCTTCCTGCTGGTGCTGATGTTCAAGGTCGACGTCAAGTCGGTGGGCTTTGCGGTGTTCTGGGGCGTGGCGCTGGTGTGGCTGTCCGGGCTGATCGGCAACGCGCACCACTATTTCTGGATCGGCACGCCGGCGTTCTGGCAATTCTGGGGCTCGCTGTTCAGCGCGCTGGAACCGCTGCCGCTGGTGTTCTGCTTCTGGCACATCTACCTCGATGCGCACACCAACAAGCGCCCGCTGGAAAACGCGCCCGCGTTCTACTTCATCCTGGGCTCGGTGGTGCTGGAGCAGATCGGCGCCGGCATCCTCGGCTTCACCATGACCTTCGCGCTGACCAACGTGTGGTCGCATGGCACCTGGGTGACGCCGGGGCATGCTCACCTGGCGCTGTTCGGCACCTTCGGCATGCTGGGCATCGCGGCGGCCTATTTCGCGGTACCGATCCTGCGCAAGGTGCCGAACTACGACCAGCGGCTGGGCAAGCTCAGTTTCTGGCTGGTGCTCACCGGCGTGCTCGGCATGGCGTTCTCCTTCTCGATCGGCGGCACGGTGCAGATCTACGTCTACCGCATCCTCGGGCTGGACTGGTTCGGCGGTGACGTGGCCCGCTCGATGGGCGTGTTCAAGCTGATGCTGCCGCTGTTCGGCGTGGTCTTCGCGACGGGTGCGGGCGTGCTGGTCTATGACCTGCTCACCCTGGGCCGCCGCCTGGCCGTGCCGGCCGGTGCGGATACCCACGGCGAGCCTGCCGAGGCCCATCCCGTCACCCGCTGGAGCCGGCCGCTGAGCGGCTTCGAGGCAGGCATCTGGCTGATGATGATGTGGATCTTCGGCACGATCATCACGCTCGGCCTGCTCAGCTTCAACCTGCCGCGGGTGCGCGTGGCCGGCGACCCGACCCTGCCCTACCTGCTGGCCGGCGTCGGCTACCCGGGGCTGCTGCTGGTCACCCTGCTGTTCGTGTGGCGCTTCCTCGCCTCGATGGAAGCGCGCGCGAAGGCGGTGGCGGCGCCTTCACTGTTGCGGGTGTTGCCCGCGCAAGCCTGAGTTCGAACCGGCCCCGGGGAACGGGGCCGGGAAGCAGCAAGACAAGGCCGCCGGGGAAACCCGGCGGCCTTGTCTTTGCATGGCCAACGGCGGCGCCCGGCGCCGGCGTGGCGGACGGCCTTACGGGCGCTGCCCGCCACGCCGCGGCAACATGCGCAGCAAGGTGTTGTCGCGGTTCACGTAGTGATGCACCAGTGCGGCCGCCGCGTGCAGGCCGACCAGGTAGTAGCCCACCGTGCCGATGGTCCCGTGGATGTCTTCCAGCGAGTCGGCGAACGCCTTGTCCGCCCCCACCAGCGCCGGCAAGTGCAGGCCGAAGAACGGCACCGGCTTGCCTGCGGCGCTGAGCACCAGCCAGCCGAGCAAAGGCATCACGATCAGGAAGGCGTACAGCGCCAGGTGCATCAGCGCGGCCAGGCGCTCCTGCCACACGGGTGGCGCCGGCCGGATCGGCGGCCGCGGCCCCGACCCGAGACGGATTGCCAGCCGCACGAAGACCAGGGCGAACACCCCCAGGCCAAGCATGAAGTGCCAAGTCTTCAGGCCCTCGCGCAGGTCGCTCCCGCGTGGGTAGAACTCGCGCAACTCGATGCAGGCATACACGGCGACCAGCAACAGCAGCGTCAGCCAATGCATGCCGATCGACAGCGCGCCGTAACGATCCTCGGTGTTCTTCCAGTTCATGGTGTTCTCTGCAGGTGAAAGTCGGGAGACACCGACCCGGCCGCCAGCCTACGGCGGGGTCACGGCGCGCCATTTGACCGCAGTCAAATACACACAGAATTTGCGTATCGTCATGCTAAGGTCCAGCCCTGCCCGGCCACAACCGGGTTCACCAGCCCCCTCCGCTCCAGCTACGCGAGGACGTTGATGGTTCCGGAAACCAACGTTTTCGACCTGAACCAGCTGCGCCGCAGTTGCTCCTCCTGCGCGTTGGGTGAGCTGTGCCTGCCGGCCGGCATCGGCCACGACGACCTGGATCGGCTGGACACCACAGTTCGCGACAAGCGGATGCTGGATCGCGGCGGCGTGCTGTACCGCGATGGCGACCCGTTCGCGGCGCTCTACGTGGTGCGTTCCGGCTCGCTCAAGACCTTCGTGCAGGACGAGGCCGGCGACGTGCAGGTGCTCGGTTTTCACCTGCCCGGCGAAATCATCGGTTTCGACGCATTGGCGCTGAACCGGCATGTCAGTCAGGCCGAGGCGCTCGAACGCAGCAGCATCTGCGAACTGCCCTATGCACGGCTGCAGCAGGTCATCAGCGAGGTGCCGGCACTGCACCGGCAGCTGATGCGGGTGATCAGCCGCGAGGTGATCGAGGAACACCGCCACCTGGTGATGATGGGCCGACAGCAGGCCCAGGAGCAGCTGGCGATCTTCCTGAAGAGCCTGGCCGACCGCTACCAGCGCCTGCAGCGCGATGGCATCGCGCTCTCCCTGCCGATGTCCCGCTACGACATCGCCAACTACCTCGGCCTGGTGGTCGAGACGGTCAGCCGGCTGTTTTCGCGGCTGGAGGAAATGGGCGTGCTCGAAGTCAATCGCAAGGCCGTGCGTATACTGCGCCCCGACCTGCTCGCCGACCTCTGCCGCAACAACACGGCGGCGACGAAACGACACGACACCGGCTGAGAGACCGGCCATCGAACCGCCGCGCGAGCGCGCACGTGCTGGCCGGCGCCGTTGCCGACCGATGCCGCGGCACGCCGGTTCATGCATGGGCACACGGCCCGCGCTCGCGTTCCGCACGGATTGACCGAGGTCAACTCGGGCCGCGGCCGGCCGGCGTAGAACTCGTCTCGCAAGCCGCCATGCCGTGATCGCCGCCGCTCACGGCATCGGAATCGCTCACGGTTCATCTGCCGCGGGAACAGTCCATGTCGAATATCCACCACACCGAACCCACCCCCACCCCCGCCGCGCCGTTCGGCGCCATCGAGGGAACCCACTGGATCGAGACCCTGAACGATGGCAGCCCGGTGCTGGTACGCCCGCTGCGCGCGGAGGACCGCCAGCGCGAAACGGAGTTCATCGACCGCCTGTCCGAACAGGCCTGCCGCTTCCGCTTCCTCGGCAACCTGAAGGAAGCCAGCCCGGCCCTGCTCGACCAGTTGATGAACGTGGATTACCACGACCGCATGGCGTTCGTCGCGCTCGCCCACGACAACGGCGAGCTGCGCCTGGTCGGCGTCAGCCGCTACGGCGCCAGCGGCGACGACAAGCAGTGCGAATGCGCGGTGACCGTGGCCGACGACTGGCGCCACCGCGGCCTGGGCGTGCTGCTGATGCGGCGGCTGATCGAGATCGCGCGCAAGAACGGATTCCGCCGGATGTTCTCGATCGACGCCACCGAGAACGAACCGATGCGCGAACTGGCCGGTTTCCTGGGTTTCCAGCGCCGGATCGATCCGGATGACGCCACCCAGGTCATCCACTCCCTCGACCTCTGAGCACCGCCGAACCCGGGCCATCCGCCATGACAAGCACCGACCCCATGCCGCGCGTGACGCGCCCGGGCGACATCCTCGCGCTGGTGACCGACACCGACCCGTGGAGCCCCGCCGCCGTTGCCGGTGTCGCCATCGCCGCACGCTGGGACGGCAACCTGACCGGCTGCTACGTCGACCCCGCCCTGCGCAAACTCACTGCCGGCGAAGCCGGCAGCGAGCCCACCGTACTCGGCCTGCTGCTCGAACCGCGGGCCGAGCTCGCCGACGAACACGCCGCCTTCGGCTCGTTCGCGCGCCATGCCGGCGTGCGCAACGCCGACTGGATCGTGGCCCGCTCCGGCATCACTCCGACCCTGCGCTGGCTCGGTGCGCGACACGACCTGGCGGTGATCGAACGCGACATGGTGCAGGCATCCGGCCTGCTCGACATCCTGGGCGAAGCGATCCTGGACTGCCGCCTGCCCTGCCTGGTACTGCCCCCGCACTGGGCCGGCGAGCTCCGCTTCGAGCGCATCGTGATCGGCTGCAACGGCAGCCTCGAGGCGATCCGCGCAATCCACTCCGCGCTGCCGTTCCTCAAGGTGGCAAAACAGGTCACCCTGGTCGACGGCGACGTGCGCGACGGCGACCAGGGACATCCGCGCTTCGACCCGTTCGTCTATCTGCTGCGCCATGGCATCATGGCCAAGCCCAGCTACGTCCGTGCCTCCTCCGCGATGGCCGGCGAGATCCTGCTGAAGGAAGTCGGCAACATCGACGCCGACCTGCTGGTGATGGGCGCCTACGGCCGCTCGCGCATGCGCGAGCGCGTGTTCGGCGGCGCCACCCGGCGCGTGCTGGAGGAAGCCACCCTCCCGGTGCTGATGCAGCACTAGCGGTGCGCTGACCCATTCGGCGTGGGCGTGGTGACGGCGTTGCGGCGACGGCGACGCCGGGCCACGCCGGCCAGCACCGCCACCGCGGCAAGGCTGCCCAGCAGGGCGAGCAGCATATCCTGCTGCGCGTCCCACGGATCGCCCTGGGTGCCGAGGTAGGCCACGCCGAGGTCGCCGCCGAACCCCACGGCGGCGGCCCATTCGAACAGTTCGTACAGGGTCGAGCTGGCAGTCATCAGACTGACCGGCACGATCCAGCGCCAGGCGCCGGGCGAGGACGTGCGCGCGGCCACCAGCTCCACCACCGCTGGCGTCACCAGCAGGCCGTAGGCGAAATGGATGGCACGGTCGAAGTGGTTGCGCGACAGGCCCAGTGCCGCATCCAGCGAGAAGCCGAACAGTGCGGCGAACCACTGGTCCCACGGCACCTCCGAGTAGGTGTAGTGCGCGCCGATCTCGTGCAGCAGCAGGAACGCGAACAGCGCCGCATAGCTGGCGTTCGAAAAGCGCAGCCGGCGAAACCCCAGCACCAGCGCCGGCAGCACCAGGAGCACCAGCACGTTCTCCATCAGCCAGTCCTGGCGATAGCGCGGCGCGATGCCCAGGGCCACCGCGGCAACCAGGAAAACAGCCAGCAACAGCAGCGGAAATCGAGATCCTTCCTTCCCGGGTCGCTCGTTCATGCCTGCCTGCATTCCGTCAGCGCTGCGCGTCGTGCCGATCATGCCACGCCGGCCGCGGGCCACTGCGACAATTCGCGCGGCACGCCGGCCGGACCGCCTGACCTGCATCAAGATCAGCGGACACTGCCTCGCCGAGCATGCGCGCACCTTTCTGGGAGATGCGCAATGAGTACCACCCGAAAACTCTGGCTGGGCCTGGCGGCCTTGCTGGTAGCGTCGTTCGCCGTGCTGCTGTGGGTCGGCAGCGTGGTCCACCAGCAGGCGCCACCGCTGCCCGCGGCGGTCGTCACCAGCGACGGCCAGACGCTGTACACCAAGGCCGACATGGAGCAAGGCCGCCAGGTGTGGCAGAGCATCGGCGGCCAGCAGCTGGGATCGATCTGGGGCCACGGCGCGCTGCTGGCGCCGGACTGGAGCGCCGACTGGCTGCATCGCGAAGCCACCGCCATGCTGGAACTGCTCTCGCGCGACGCAGGGCTGGGTCCGTACGACTCGCTCGATGCGCCACAACAGGCGGCCCTGAAAGCGCGGGTGCAGGAAGAACTGCGCACCAACACCTACGACGCAGCCAGCAACACCATCACCGTCTCGGCGCTGCGCGCGCACGCGATGGAAGCCGTCGCGGCGCATTACATGAGCCTGTTCGGCAACGACCCGGCCACGCACAAGCTGCGGGTAGGCTATGCCATGCGCGAGAACACCGTGGCCGAGATGGAGCATCGGCGCGCGGTCACCGCGTTCTTCTGGTGGACCAGCTGGGCCGCCGCCACGCAGCGACCGAACGAGGCGATGAGCTACACCCAGAACTGGCCATACGAACCGCTGGTCGGCAACGTGCCGACCTCGACCAGTTTCCTGTGGTCGGTCTTCAGCATCCTGTTCATGATCTTCGGCATCGGCCTGCTCGGTTGGCATCACGCGCGCCAGGCAAGCCATGAACCCCTGCCGCCGATCCCCTCGCGCGACCCGTTGACCGAAATGAAGGCGACGCCTTCGATGAAGGCTACCGGCAAGTATTTCTGGACCGTGCTGGCGCTGTTCCTGGCGCAGATCCTGCTGGGCGCCACCACCGCGCATTACCAGGTGGAAGGCCAGCAGGCCTACGGCTTCGCGCTGGCCAACTACCTGCCGTACAGCCTCACCCGCACCTGGCACACCGAGCTGGCCGTGCTGTGGATCGCCACCGCGTGGCTGGCGACCGGCCTGTACATCGCGCCGCTGATCTCCGGCCACGAGCCGAAGTTCCAGCGGCTCGGGGTGAATTTCCTGTGGGTCTGCCTGCTGCTGATCGTGGTCGGCTCGTTCGCCGGCCAGTGGTTTGCGGTGATGGACAAGATGGGCCTGCAATACAACTTCTGGTTCGGCCACCAGGGCTGGGAATACACCGACCTCGGCCGCTTCTGGCAGATCTTCCTGTTCATCGGGCTGATGCTGTGGCTGTTCCTGGTCGGCCGCGCGCTGTGGCCGGCGATGCGCGGCGGCAGGGAAGGCGCCTCGATCGTGGGCCTGCTGTTCCTCTCCACCGTGGCGATCGGCCTGCTCTACGGCGCCGGCCTGATGTGGGGCGAGCACACCCACATCGCGATGGTCGAGTACTGGCGCTGGTGGGTGGTGCACCTGTGGGTGGAAGGCTTCTTCGAGGTGTTCGCCACCGCGGTGATCAGCTACCTGTTCGTCAAGCTGGGCCTGCTGCGCGTGGGCAGCGCCACCACCAACGTGCTGTTCGCCACCATCGTGTTCATGGCCGGTGGCGTGCTCGGCACGCTGCACCACCTGTACTTCAGCGGCACCACCACGGCGGTGATCGCGCTCGGCGCCAGCTTCTCGGCGCTGGAAGTGGTGCCGCTGGCGCTGATCGGGCTGGAAGCCCACGACACCTGGAAGAAGCAGCACGCCGCGCCGTGGATGGCGCGCTACCGCTGGCCGATCCTGTTCTTCGTGGCGGTGAGCTTCTGGAACCTGGTCGGCGCGGGCCTGCTCGGCTTCCTGGTCAACACGCCGATCGCGCTGTACTACATGCAGGGCCTGAACCTCACCGCCAGCCACGGCCATACCGCGCTGTTCGGCGTGTACGGCATGCTCGGCCTGGGCCTGATGCTGTTCTGCCTGCGCGGCATCAAGCCGCAGGCGCAGTGGCGCGAAGGCTGGCTGCGCGGCGCGTTCTGGTGCCTCAACATCGGCCTGTCGCTGATGGCCGCGCTGACCCTGCTGCCGCTGGGCATCCTGCAGCTGAAGGCGGTGCTGGAACACGGCTACTGGTTCGCCCGCTCGGCCGAGTTCATGGATCGCCCGCTGATCCACATGCTGGTGTGGATGCGCGTGCCGGGCGACACCCTGTTCGCCGTCGGCGCCCTGCTGATCGCGGTGTTCGTCGCCGCCCTGTGGCTGTGGCCGAAGCGCCGGACCGCCAGCGCGCCCCTGCCGCAGGGCGTTCCCGAGCGCGCGTGATCCCTCGCGCACATGACGTACGTCAGGGCGCGCCGCACGGCGTGCCCTGATGCTTTCACCGTATCCCGAACCCCGGAACCCGCATGTTCGAGTTCTATCCGCAGATCAAATGGGTGCACATCGCCTGCGTGCTGGCCAGCGGCACGCTGTTCGCGTTGCGCGGCCTGCTGGTGCAGGCCGGCCACGCCGGCGCCGCGCAGTGGGAGCCGGTGCGCTGGCTCAGCTACGCCATCGACACCACCCTGCTCACCGCCGCATTGATGCTGGTGAGCATCCTGCCCGGCGCGATGTTCGCCAACGGCTGGCTGACCACCAAGCTGGTGCTGCTGGTGGCCTATGTGGTGCTCGCCATGCTCGCCCTGAAACGGGCACGCACGCCGCGCGCGCGGCGGGCCTTCTACGTGGCGGCACTGGCCACCTACGTCTACATGCTGGGCGTGGCCCGCATGCATCATCCGCTGAGCTGGCTGCACGGATGGCTGGCATGAGCGCGGCACAACCGTTCGACCACGTCGAGCCGCGCGACCACACGCTGGACGCCTGCTTCCTCGGCCCCTACGGCGAGAACGACACGCTGCTGGAAAAGCTGCTGGTGGAGTTCCTGCGCGATCACGTCTACTGGCGGCGCAACTTCCACCCGGAGGACCCGCCGGCGATCGGCACCGGCGCCGCGCACCACCCGGACTACCTCGCCTTCGAATCGCGCATGCGCCGCGAGCTGCACCAGCTCTCCGCCGCGCTGAAGAAGTCGGTGCCGTTCCACAGCCCGCGCTACATCGGCCATATGGCTTCCGACCTGCTGCTGCCGGGACTGGCCGCGCAGATGCTCACGCTGCCGTACAACCCCAACAACGTCAGCGAGGACGCCGCCCCGGTCACCGTCGACCTGGAAGTGCAGGCGGGCCTGCAACTGGCGCGCATGCTCGGCTATCCGCACGACCCGGCGCAGGAGGCCTGCGCGTTCGGCCACCTCACCTCCGGCGGCACCCTGGCCAACTACCAGGCGCTGCGCCTGGCATTGGCACTGAAAGCGTTCCCGGTGGCGCTGCGCGCCGCCGGCGCGCCGGAGCTGGCGCTGCCGGCGGACGACTGGAGCGCCTTCAATCTTTCCACGGCCGACGGCATCGCGTTGCTGGAGACCTGGCAGCACTGGCTGGCCGCGCAGACACCGGCGCAACGCGCGCACTGGCTGCACCGGGTCGAGAACGAGCGCATCGAACAACTCGGTCTGGTCGGCTTCTTCGCCGCGCATCCGTCATTGCGCGTGCCGCTGGTGCTGGCGCCGGTCACCGCGCACTACTCGTGGAGCAAGGGCCTGAAGCTGCTCGGCCTCGGCCGCGACCAGTTGGAACTGCTGCCCACCGACGGTATGCGGCTGAATCCGGCCGCGCTGGCCGACACGCTGGAACGCTGCGCGCGCGAACGCCAACCGGTGCTGATGTGCGTGGCCGTGCTCGGCGGCACCGAGTACGGCACGATCGACCCGATCGACGCCGTGCTCGCCGCGCGGCAGGCCTCGCGCGGGCGCGGCCTGGATTTCGCCGTGCACGTCGACGCCGCCTGGGGCGGCTACCTGGCCACATTATTCCGCAACGAAGACGGCTCGCTGCGCACGCGCGAGGAGGTGGCCGCCGACTACGTGCAGTTCCCCACGCCGGCAGTGCATGCAGCGTTCGCTGCGCTGGGCGAGACCGACTCGGTCACGGTCGACCCGCACAAGCTCGGCTACCTGCCCTACGGCAGCGGCGCCTTCATCTGCCGCGACCACCGCGCGATGACGCTGCTGGCCGAGCGCGCCGACTACGTGTTCCACGCCGCCACGCCCGCCGGATATCTGGCGCGCTACCGCAGCCTGGGCCAGTTCATCCCGGAAGGCTCGAAATCCGGCGCGGCCGCCGCCGCGGTGTACGTGACGCACCGGGTGCTGCCGCTGGACCACGCCCACTTCGGCGCCCTGCCGCGCGCCACCGTGCGCGCGGCGGAGACCTTCCACGCGCGCGCGCAGCGCTTCGCGCTGGAGCTGGCCGACGACGTCCACGCGCTGGTGCCGTTCGCGCCGGACAGCAACCTGGTCTGCCTCGCGCTCAACCCCTGCGGCAACACCTCGGTGGCCGCGGCGAACGCCTTCGTGCGCGAGCTGCACGACACCCTTCGCTGCGACCCGCACCAGCCGCTGCAGACGAAGGAATTCTTCGGCTCGGTGACCAGCCTGCGCCCGGACATGCTGGGTCCGGTGCAGACCTCGCGCATCTTCGCCGCGCTGGGCCTGGATACGGCCAGCCTCGGCCCGGACGAGGACCGGCTGCTGATCCTGCGCCACACGCTGATGAACCCGTACCTGATCGATCACGAAAACGGCATCAGCTACATCGACCGCTATTTCGACTTCCTCGGCCGTCGCATGCGCATGCTGCGCGGCGGCGCCACCAGCCAGACATGAACCCGGAGCCTCCCATGGACAGCGTCCTGCGCCTGGTCAGCCTGCAACACGAGACGGACCGCCGCTGGGTGCACGACGCCCTGGCGAAACTGGCGCAGGAAGCGGCACGCTCGGCCGACACCCACCTGCTGAAGCTGAACTTCCCCGGCTTCCACGGCATCGACTTCTACTTCAAGGACGAGGCCGCGCACCCCAGCGGCAGCCTGAAACATCGCCTCGCCCGCTCGCTGTTCCTGTACGCGCTGTGCAACGGCCGGCTGCGCGGCGGCCAGGGCGTGGTGGACGCCTCTTCCGGCAGCACGGCGATCTCCGAAGCGTGGTTCGCACGCCTGCTCGGCCTGCCCTTCACGGCCGTGATGCCGGCCTGCACCGCACCGGGCAAGATCCACGACGTGCGGGCGCTGGGCGGCGAGTGCGACCTGGTCGACGACCCCGCCCAGGTGCACGCCCGCGCCGCCGAGCACGCCGCGCGCGGCGCCTGCCACCTGGACCAGTTCGGCCTGGCCGAACGCGCCACCGACTGGCGCGGCAACAACAACATCGCCGAGTCGATCATCGGCCAGCTCGCGCTGGAGGCCGAACCGGAACCCGCGTGGATCGTCTGCGGCGCCGGCACCGGCGGCACCTCGGCCACCATCGGCCGCTACCTGCGCTACCGCCGGCTGCACACGCAGCTGTGCGTGGCCGAGCCGGCCGGCAGCGCCTATGTGCACGGCTGGCGCAACCGCGACGCGCAGGCGCTGGCCAGCCAGCCAACCCTGATCGAAGGCATCGGCCGGCCGCGGGTGGAACCGGGCTTCATCTTCGAGGTGGTCGACCGGGTAAGCGAAGTGCCCGACGCCGCCTCGATCGCCGGCGCCTGGCTGCTGGAGGAGCTGTTCGGCCACCGCTACGGCGGCTCGTCCGGTACCAACCTGGTCGCCTGCCTGCAGCTGGCCGCCTCGATGCGTGCCCGCGGCGAGCGCGGCAGCATCGTCAGCCTGCTGTGCGACCGCGGCGAGCGCTATGCGCAGACGCTGTTCGATCCGTCGTGGCTGGCCGCCCACCGCATCGACCTCGCGCCGTGGACGACCGCGCTGCGCGCCAGCCTGGCCAGCGGCCGCCCGCCGCTCACCGCATGAGCGCGGCCGGACCGCGCGAACCGGCGCCACCCGCTGCGACGGTTGCCGTGCTCGGCTACGGCCGCTTCGGCCAGGCCTTCGCCGGGCTGCTGCAGCAGGCGGGGCATCGCGTGCGTGCATGGGATCCGCGCGCGCAGATCCCCGCTGCGCTGGCTGCCACGTCGATGCCGACGGCGATCGACGGCGCAGCATGGATCGTGCTGGCGATGCCGGTGCCGCAGCTACGAGAGTCGCTGATCGCGCTGCGCCCGCTGCTGCATGCCGGACAGACCGTGCTCGACGTGGGCAGCGTGAAGATGCACCCCTGCGCGACGATGGACGAGCTGCTCGGCGCGGCCATTCCGCACGTCGGCACGCACCCGCTGTTCGGCCCGCTCAGCCTGGCCCGCGACGAGCGTCCGCGGCGCACGGTGATCTGCCCAGCCGCGGATCACCCAGAGGCCGCCGAGCGGGCCCGCGAGCTGTTCGCCGGACTCGGCTGCGAAGTCATCGAGCAGAACCCGGAAGCGCACGACCGTGCCATGGCGATGACCCATGCGCTGGCGTTCTTCGTCGCCAAGGGCCTGCTCGACATCGGCGTGAACGACGGCCTGCCGCTGGCGCCGCCTTCGTTCCAGGGCATGCAACACATGCTGGCAGCGGTGCGCGGCGACGCCGGCCACCTGTTCGCCGCGATCCAGCGCGAGAACCCGTTCGCCGCCGAGGCGCGTGCGCGGCTGCTGGCCGAACTCGAACGGGTGCACCGGCAACTGCTGGCCGATGCGGACGGCGACGGCCTGGCCATCCCCGCGCCGCCCGCATGAGCTTGCACGACCTGCGCGGTTTCCGAACGCCGCCCTCACTCGTGCATGGACGCTTCCGGCAACGTCGCCAGCACCGCCAGCGCTTCGCGCAGCTCGGCCTGCAAGGCCAGCCACGAGCGTTCCCATTGGCCTTCATGCGGCGTGGCCAGAACAAAGCGCTGCAGCATTGCGCGGGCCCGCGCAAGCTGCGCGTGCAGCGCCGTGATTTCCGCCAGCGCGCGTTCGTGCGCCTCCTTGCCGACCATCAGGATCTTGTGGTCGCGGCACACGCCGATGCACGGCTGCGGCGCTTCGATCTTGCCGCAGCCGATGCATTGCCAGGCCTGGATCCAGTCAGTCATGCGCCGGCATCCGCTCAGGGCTCGTCGTGCATCTCGTGCACGGCCGGGGCCGGCTTGTCCCAGCCGGGGTCGTTGAAATACTGCGGATAGTGCGCGATCGCCGCACGCATCTCGGCTACCGCCGACACCTTTTTCGGGTCGGCCTTCAGCGTCTGCGCCGCGCTCATCAGCGGCACCAGGATGCCGTGCAGCGCGGCATCGGGCTCGGGTGCCAGCTTGCAGTTGGCGAACATGTAGGTCACCGCCTGCTCGACCTCGGTGGCGCGGTCGACCGCCATCGGCGCGCTCATGTGGCCCATCTCGTAGTGGCGCAGTTCGTCCACCGCCACATGGGCCCGGCGCATGCCCTCGCTGAGCGGCGCGTCCGGTGCCCAGCGCTGCGCCGGCGCGGCAGTCGTGGCGGCGTGCGCGGGGTGGCTTTCATGGGCGTGCTGGGGGGATGCCTGGGCCGCCAGGCCCAGGCCAAGGCCACACGCCAGCGCAATCACAACATTGACCGATTTCATGCGGAAGACTCCGGCAAGCGGCACGGCGGCCGCGGATGGGAAAAGGCTAGCGCACCGCGACCTCGCCGCGACTGACCCACGTCAACCTGGCGCCAGCGCGGCATGCGCCTGCGGCAAACGGCCGCCCGGCGGCCTGGGCACGCCGCAAGAACGCCCTTCGCGCCCGGCCAGCGGCTGCGGCAAGTTGCCCGGGATCCACCTGCGCGGTCCGCCGTTGTGTATAAATCGAACCCACCCATGCTGGCGGCCACGTCCGCACCGGGAATCGGCGCGGCAGGCCGGAACAACCCACCGAGGGGCAGGCGTTGCAGCTGAAAATCGTCCACATGCTGGTTCGTCGCGCCGTGCCGGTGCTGCTGGCCATCGCCAGTCTGGCCGCCTGGCCAGCAGGCCGGGCCAGCGCGAGCACGCCACCGGTGGCGCGGGCGCGGGTCGCCGTTGCCGCCAATTTCAGCGAGGTGGCCCACCTGCTGGCGGCACAATACACACGCCGCAGCGGCAACCGCATCGACATCAGCGTGGCCTCGACCGGCAAACTGTATGCGCAGATCCGCCATGGCGCGCCGTTCGACGTGCTGCTGGCGGCGGACGACAGCACGCCGCAGCGCCTGGTCGACGAAGGGCTGGCGGTGCGCTCGTCGCTGTACGACTACGCGCGCGGCCGGCTGGTGTTGTGGAGCCGCGATGCCGCGCTGGTCGCCGACGGCGAGCAGGTGCTGCGCCGGCACGACTTCCGCAAGTTCGCGATCGCCAACCCCGCGCTGGCACCCTACGGCGCCGCCGCACGCCAGGTGCTGCAGCACGTCGGCCGCTGGGACACGCTGCAGCCGCGGCTGGTGCTCGGCGAAAACGTGGGCCAGGCCACCCAGTTTGTGTTGAGCGGCAATGCCGAGGCCGGGCTGTTGCCGCGCTCGCTGGTGCTGGAGGCGCAGCGCCAGGTCGGCGGTTCGGCCTGGCTGGTTCCCGCCGACTGGCACCGGCCGATCGTCCAGAGTGCGGTCCTGCTCGACCACGGCCGCGACAACCCGGCGGCGATTGGCTTCCTGGAATATCTGCGCGACGATACCGCCCGACGCACCATCGCGGCCCACGGTTATGACTGAGCCGGCACCGGCATCGCAACGACGGCCATGACGACGCTGCAGGCCGCCATCCTGGTCACCCTCAAGCTCGCCGGGCTGACTACGCTGATCCTGCTGCTGCTGGGCATGCCGCTGGCCTGGTGGTTGGCGCGCAGCCGTTCGCGCTGGCGCATGCCGGTCGGGGCGCTGGTTGCCCTGCCGATGGTGCTGCCGCCCACCGTGCTGGGCTTCTACCTGTTGCTGGGGATGGGGCCGGACGGACCGCTTGGCCAGCTCACCACGGCACTGGGGCTGGGCACGCTGGCGTTCACTTTCCAGGGGCTGCTCCTTGCCTCGGTGCTGTATTCGCTGCCGTTCGTGGTGCATCCGCTGCAGTCCGGCTTTGCCGCGATCGAGGCGAGCGTACTGGAGGCCGCCGCCACGCTGCGCGCGTCGCCGTTCGACCGTTTCATCAGCGTGGTGCTGCCGCTGTCGAAACCGGCGCTGGTCACCGCCACGCTGTTCGGCTTCGCCCACACGGTGGGCGAGTTCGGCGTGGTGTTGATGGTGGGCGGCAACATCGACGGCCAGACGCGGGTACTGTCGGTATTGCTGTACGACCAGGTCGAGGCCATGGCCTACGCCGACGCCCACCGGCTGGCGGCCGGGCTGCTGGCGTTCTCCTTCGGCATGCTGCTGGTGGTGCAGTGGCTGGGCCGGCGGACGGCGCTCGCGCATGACTGAGCCGGCCCCGGGCATCGAGCTGCGCCTGCAGCTGCGGCGCACGAATTTCGCGCTGGACGTGGCGCTGTCGCTGCCCGCGCAGGGCGTCGCCGTGGTGTTCGGCCCCTCCGGCAGCGGCAAGAGCACCCTGCTGCGCGCGATTGCCGGCCTCGAGCCGGCGGCTCGCGGCGAGCTGCGCATCGGCGGGGAGACCTGGCAGGACGCGCACGTCCGCCTGCCGCCGCACCGGCGCCGGGCGGGCGTAGTGTTCCAGCATGCGGCGCTGCTGCCGCACCTGTCGGTGCACGACAACCTGCGCTACGGCTGGCGGCGTGCCGGCGCGCCAACCAGCGTCATGCAGGAGTGGATCGACAAGCTGGCGCTGGGGCCGCTGCTGGCGCGGCCGCCGGCCACGCTGTCCGGCGGCGAGCGGCAGCGCGTGGCGCTCGGCCGCGCACTGGTGTGCCAGCCGCGCTGGCTGCTGCTGGACGAGCCGCTGAGCGCGCTCGACGCCGAGCGGCGCGCCGAGATCCTGCCGTACCTGGAAGCGATCCGGCGCGAGACGCGCATCCCCCTGCTGTACGTCACCCATGCGGTGGAAGAAGCCACGCGCCTGGCCGACCACCTGGTGCTGCTCGAAGCCGGCCGGGTGCGTATCGCCGGCCCGGCGCTGGAAGTGCTGAACCGCTCCGACCTGCCGTTGGCGCTGCGCGATGACGCTGCCAGCGTGATCGAGGCCAGCGTGCTCGGCCACGACGGACACGGCCTGCTGCGGCTGGACACGCCCGCCGGTACGCTGCACGCCCACGGCCCCGCCCACCCCGCCGGCACCCGCGTGCGCCTGCGCGTGCAGGCGCGCGACGTCAGCGTCGCACTGAGCGCGCACGCCGACACCAGCGTGCTGAACATCGTCCCGGCCGTGCTGCAAGCGCTGTCGCCGCTGCCCAACGGGCAGCTCCAGTTGCAGCTGCAGGCCGGTGGCCTCCCCTTGCTGGCGCGCGTCTCCCACCAGTCGGCGCTGCGCCTGCAGTTGCGCGAGGGCCTGGCCGTGTGGGCGCAGATCAAGTCGGTAGCGCTGCTGGTCTGAAACGCGCCGCGGCATGGCCCGGCACCGGACCCGGCCCGGCCATGCCGGCAGCCTTCGCCGGGCGGGTTGACTGCAATCAACTTGCGCCCGTCCCGACCACCCTAATCTGTCCGCAGGCACGGACGCACACCTGCCGTCGAGGGAGCCGCCCCGTGCCGTGATTCGCATCCATCCCGCCACCGACCACGGAGGCGGGACCGTGATTTCCCGCCGTCCATTCCGGCTACGCCGGCGACCATCGAGAAACGCCACATGCAGCAGGCATCGCGCTTCCCCCCTTCCGCCCTGGCAGGACTCTCGCCGGCCTACTTCGGCATGGTCATGGCCACCGGCATCGTCTCCATCGGCGCCTGGCGGCTGGGCCTGCCGCGGCTGGCCCGGGGCCTGTTCGCCATCAATGCCGGCGTCTATGCATTGCTCTGGCTGCTCTACGCCTTGCGCCTGGCGCGCTATCCGCAACGATTCCTCGGCGACCTGACCGACCACCTGAGCGGGCCGGGCTTCTTCACCATGGTGGCCGCCTCCAGCATCCTGGGCTGCCAGTTCCTGCTGCTGGCCGGCAGTGTCCGCGGCGGCCTGCTGCTGTGGGGCGTGGCGATCGTGCTGTGGCTGGCGCTGACCTACACGGTGTTCACCGCCTTCACCGTCAAGGAAGGCAAACCCACGCTGGACCGCGGCATCAGCGGCGGCTGGCTGCTGGCAGTGGTGGCGACCCAGTCGATCGCGGTGCTGAGCGCCCTGCTCGCCGCGCACGCGGCGCAGCCGTACAAGCTGGAGCTGAACTTCTTCGCGCTGTCGATGTGGCTGTGGGGCGGCATGCTGTACATCTGGATGATGTCGCTGATCTTCTACCGCTACACGTTCTTCGAGTTCTCGCCGGCCGACCTGTCGCCGCCGTACTGGATCAACATGGGCGCGATGGCCATTTCCACCCTGGCCGGTTCGCTGCTCAGCATCAATGCGGTGGATGCGCCCTACCTGCTGTCGCTGCAGCCCTTCATCAAGGGTTTCACGGTGTTCTACTGGGCCACCGGCACCTGGTGGATCCCGATGCTGCTGGTGCTCGGCGTGTGGCGCCATCTCTACAGGCGCTTTCCGTTGCGCTACGACCCGCTGTACTGGGGTGCGGTGTTCCCGCTGGGCATGTACGCCACCAGCACACTGGAAATGGCCAAGGCGATGGGCTTCGGTTTCCTCGGCTTCCTGCCGAAGCTGTTTTTCGCGATTGCATTGGTTGCATGGCTCGGCGCGTTCGCTGGCGTCGCGCACAACCTGTGGCGCCTCGCGCACGGTTCGCGCGCGCCGTCAACGTGACCGCTTCGTCCGGTTTGCCCGATGACGCACCACACCGACTCCACGATCCACGTCAAAGACAGGCAGGAAGCCCCTACGCTCAGCCTCGCCGGCTGATTCCCACGAGACGACCCGAGGACCACCATGAACACGAAATCAGGCCCTGGCGCTGCGCCACCAACGCACTCAAGCGGCGCGGACATCGACGACTGGCGCCCGGAGGATCCCGCGTTCTGGGAGACGACCGGCAAGCGGATCGCCTACCGCAACCTGTGGATCTCGATCCCCGCCCTGCTGTGCGGCTTCGCGATCTGGGGCATGTGGGGCATCATCACGGTGCAGATGCTCAATCTCGGCTTTCCGTTCACGCAGGCCGAGCTCTTCACCCTGACCGCGATCGCCGGCATTGCCGGCGCCACGATGCGCATCCCGGCATCGTTCCTGATCCGCCTCGCGGGCGGACGCAACACGATCTTCCTGACCACGGCGATGCTGCTGGCGCCGGCCATCGGCACCGGCATCGTGCTGCAGCACAAGGACTGGCCGTTGTGGGCCTTCCAGCTGATGGCGTTGTGGTGCGGCGTCGGTGGCGGCAACTTCGCATCGTCGATGTCCAACATCAGCGGCTTCTTCCCCAAGCGGCTGCAGGGCACCGCGCTCGGCCTCAACGCGGGACTTGGCAACTTCGGCGTGACGACGATGCAGATCGTCATTCCACTCGTGATGACGGTGAGCATCTTCGGCGCCCTCGGCGGCAGCCCCGAGACCCTGCTCAAGGAAAGCGGCTGGATCTTCGGCAAGATCCCGGCCGGCACGCCGACCTGGATACAGAACTCCGGTTTCGCCTGGGCGCTGTCGCTGGTGCCGCTGTCGATCCTGTGCTGGTTCGGCATGAACAACCTGAAGACGATCTCGCCCGCCACCGGCAACCCGCTGGTCGCGTTCTCGAAGATCACCTATCTGTACACGCTCGCGTTCGTGCCGTCGATTTTCATGCTCTGGCTGTACCTGCCGGCGCCGACCGGCCTGGGGGTGCTCAACGTCTGGGTCGCGATCCCGCTTGACATCATCCTGATGCTGACGGTGATGAAGCTCGCCGCCTTCGGCCCGATGAAGGAGGGCGTGACCAAGCAGTTCGAGATTTTCCGCAACAGGCACACCTGGGCGATGACGATCCTCTACATCGTCACCTTCGGCTCGTTCATCGGCTTCTCGATGGCGCTGCCGCTGTCGATGAAGGTGATCTTCGACGTCATCCACGTGCCCGACGCGAACGGCGTGATGACCCACACGCAACCGAATCCGAACGGGTTGCCGGTGCTTGCCTACGCATGGATCGGCCCCTTCGTCGGTGCGTTGACGCGCCCGATCGGTGGCTGGATCTCGGACAAGATCGGCGGCTCGATCGTCACCCAGTGGGTCTCCGTGGTGATGGTCGTCGTCTCGGTGGCGGCCGGCTACGTGATGATGAAGGCCTACCACTCGGCGACGCCCGAGGATTACTTCTTCACCTTCCTCGCGCTCTTCGTCCTGCTGTTCGCCGCCACCGGTGTCGGCAACGGCTCGACCTTCCGCACCATCGGCGCGATCTTCGACCGTCAGCAGGCCGGTCCGGTGCTGGGCTGGACCTCAGCCGTCGCCGCCTACGGCGCGTTTGCCGCGCCGGTCGTCATCGGGGAGCAGATCAAACTCGGGACACCCGAGATGGCGATGTACGGCTTCGCGGCGTTCTATGCCCTGTGCCTGTTGCTCAACTGGTGGTTCTACCTGCGCAAGAACGCATACGTGAAGAATCCTTGATCGCAAGCGGCGGGCCGGGCAGGCGCGGCCCGCCGTGCTTGCCGGCGTTGCGCACACCCTGCCGTGCGGCGCACTCCGTCCGCATGCACCTTCGACGTGACGGCGTGGTCGGGTATCCGCCCGCGCGGCATGGGCGCCACCCACGGTTCCGGCGCAAGCGCGCTCCGCAGCCATCAGTTGCTCATCGGTCCCGCGACAGAGCCACGGCATCCATGACCTCCGGCAGATCCGTCTCGCCGCCGATCTGCGGAAAGTGCCGGCGTTCCATGCGCCGAATCGCGAAATGCATCCACGCCAGCGAAGCGGCCACCAGGACGAACAGCAGCATGAAGCAACTGGTCCACACGCCCACGACGTCGTTCAATACACCGAACGCGATCGGTAAAATGAAACCGCCCAGTCCGCCGATCATGCCGACCACACCGCCCACCGAGCCGACGTGCCGGGGGTAATAGACCGGGATGTGCTTGTATACCGCCGCCTTGCCCAATGACATGAAGAAACCCAGCACGAACACCAGCACCGTGAACGGCACCACGCCGATCGCCAGGTGCAGGCTGATGTCGCCCGTGATGCCCTTCACGACATAGTGGGTGTCCGGATAGGCGAGCAGGAAGGTGCAGATGGCGGAGACGCCGAAGGTCCAGTACATCACCTTGCGCGCACCGATGCGATCGGACAGCACCCCGCCAACGATGCGGAACAGGCTGGCCGGAATCGAATAGCAGGCACCAAGAATGCCGGCGGTCCTCACGTCCAGCTTGTAGACCCCGGTGAGGAAGTGCGGCAGCCATAAGGCCAGCGCCACGAAGCCGCCGAAGACGAAGAAATAGTAGAGCGAAAAACGCCACACCTGCAGGTTGCGAAGCGGCATCATCTGTTCGCGGAACGACATTGGCTTGGTGCCGGACTTGCGCCGCTGCGCCAGCGAAGGGTCCTCCTGACTGAACAGGTAGAACAGCGCGGCGGTCAGCGCCAGAGCGATCGCCCAGATCTTGCTGACCAGGATCCAGCCCGAGGCAACCATCACCATCGGTGCCAGCAGCTTGGTGACCGCGGCGCCGACGTTGCCCGCACCGAAGATACCCAGCGCCGTGCCCTGCCGGTTCGTCGGGAACCACTTCGACACGTAGGCCACCCCGACCGAGAACGCGCCGCCGGCAATGCCGACGAACAGCGCGGCGACCAGAAACTGTGGATAGGTGTGCGCGTAGCCCAGCATCCAGGTGGCCATGGCCGCGCACAGCATCACCGCGGCGAACACGCGGCGACCGCCGTACTGGTCGGCCCAGATGCCGAGCAGCAGGCGGATCAGCGATCCGGTGAGGATCGGCGTGGCGATCAGCAGGCCGAACTGGGTTTCATTGAGGCCGAGTTGCTGCTTGATCTGGATGCCGATGATGGAAAATATCGTCCACACCGCGAAACACACGGTGAAGGCGAAGGTGCTGAGCCACATGGCGCGCTGCTGCTCGCCACGGGACACGATGTTCGGCTCATGCATGCTGGTGCATCCGGTAGATGTGAGGCGTTGAGGGCCGGTCCACGGGAAGGCCGGCTGTCGTCGTCGCGGAAACGTGCGACCGGCGCATCAGGCGCTGGCCAGTGCCTCGATCGCATCCAGGCCGCGCACCGGGTAACGCTCCTGCAAGCCGAGCAGGTAGCGCTGCAGCTCGCGTTGACGCACCTGCAATTCCAGATAGTCGGAAATCCGCTCCCGGACCGCGTCGAACGCCTGCTCGGCGCCGGGCCGGATGCCATCGACGCTGACCACGTGGTAGCCCCAGCGCGACTCGACCGGGAACGCCGCCAGACCCTCGCGCAGGCGGAACACCTGGCGATCGAATTCGGGCGTGGCCTGGCCCCGCTGCAACCAGCCGAGTTCGCCGCCCTGCGTCTTCGACGGGCAGTCGGAATGGCGCATCGCGAAATCGGCAAACAGCACGGGGTTGATCTTCAGCTCGGCAATCAGGCGCTCGGCCTCGGTACGGGCACGAATGCGACCAGTGACGTCGTCGGCCGCCGCACCCAGCAGGATGTGCCGCACGCGGATCAAATCGGGCGCGCGGAACAGCTGGCGGTTCTGCTCGTAGTAGCGCCGGCAATCCTCTTCCGCAGGCACGCGATCCTCGATTTCGCGTTCCAGCAGCACGCGGATGCCGGCCTCCTCCGCGGTTTCCTGGCTGCCGGCCGGCATCTGGTCGGCCAGGCCGAGCCGCTGCACTTCGCGGCGCAACAGCTCGCGCACCACCAGCGCGCGGGCTGCAGCGGCGCGGGAGTGCGCCGGGGTCGGTGCACGATGGTGCTGCATCTCCTGCGCGATCTCGGCTTCACTGATTGCCTGCTCGGCCACGAACAGGTAGCACGGCGCCGGCTGGCCCAGTGTGCGCGGGCCCTCGCCCTTGCTGTCGTGCCGATGCTCGTGCGCCTCCTGCGTCACCGGCTTGGCCGAATCGATGATGGTCAGCGGGATGCCTCGCGCACCGGCTTTGCCCAGCGTCATGCTCAGTCCCTCGCTCCGTAGCGCAACGTCGCCTGGCGCCGGCGCACCACCTGGTAGGGCCGCCACAGGTAGCTGACCGGGATGCTCCATACGTGCACCAGCCGCGTGAACGGCGCCACCAGGAACAGCGTCATGCCGAGGAAGATGTGCGCCTTGTAGACCCAGTCCACGCCGATCACGTAACTTGCCGCGCCCCAGCGGAAGGTGACGATGTGCTGCGCCCACTCGGCCAGCGCGATCATCACGCTGCCGTCCATGTGATGGCTGGAAAGCACGATGGTGTACAGGCCGAGCAGCAGCTGCAGCAGCAGCAGCACCAGGATCACGCTGTCGCCGACGGTGCCGGTGGCACGCACCCGCGGGTTGAACAGCCGGCGCGCCAAGAGGATCAGTAGACCCGCCAGGCAGATCACGCCGAACACGCCGCCGACCAGCATCGCCAGCAGCTGCTTCTGCGGTGCAGTGATGAAGATCGTGTACACCGAATGCGGCGTCAGCAGGCCGACCAGATGGCCGCCGAGCACGACCAGGATGCCGACGTGGAACAGGTTGCTGCCCAGCCGCATGCCGCGACTGGACAGCAACTGGCTGGAGCCGGTGCGCCAGGTGTACATGGCACGATCGAAGCGCGCCCAGCTGCCGATGAAAAACACCGCCATGGCGATGTACGGGTACAACTGGAAGGCGAATTGGTCGAGATAGTTCATGGCTGCACCTGCGGGGCGGCAGTGGATGGCGAGGGCCGGTGTGTGTTCGGCCGGCAGCTGTCGTCAGGCGCCTCGGCGCCGAAACGGACCGCTTCCTCCTCCCACAACCGATCCATCGCCTCGGCGGTGTCGTCGCGTGCCTCCTCGCTGGCGCGCTGGCGCAGCACGGCCAGGTCGACCTTGCCGTCGGCCAATTCCAGCAAAAGCTCGAACAGCACCTGGCTGGGGCTGCCGCGCTCGCCGGCACGCGCCGCGAGCATGCCGACGATATGGCTGATGTGGCCGAGCCAGTCGCGCACCTCGGCCGGCGGGCGCTGCGCCAGGAACTCCAGCAGCAGCGGCAGGTAATCGGGCAGCTCCTTCGCGGCCAGTTCGAAGCCCTGCTTGCGGTAGGCCTCGATCAGGTCGACCATCGCCTGGCCGCGGTCGCGCGATTCGCCATGGATGTGCTCGAACAGCAGCAGGCTCATCGAGCGGCCGCGGTCGAAGGTCTGCAGCCAGGCGTCCTGCGCGGTCAACGGGTCGCTGTCGAGCAGGCCCTGCACGAAGCCCGTCAGCGCCTTGCGCCGCGCCGCCGGCAACGCCGGGTCGGCGGCGGCGTCGAGCAGTTCGTCGCCATGCCGCCACAGCTCGTCGTCGGGGTAATCCAGCAGCACGCCGATCAGTTTCAGCAGGCTCATGGCGCGACCCCGTCTTTTTCCTTGCGCACCGGCTGCACCGTGAAGGTGGTGATCTTGCGCTCGCTGAACAGGTCGGCCGGGCTGTCGCCGCTGCAGCCGTTGCCGAAGCTGAAGCCGCAGCCGCCACGCTCGCCGAAGGCGTCATTGGCGTATTCGCGATGCCCGGTGGGAATGACGAAGCGGTCCTCGTAGTTGGCGATGGCGAGGTAGCGGTACATGTCCTCGGCCTGTGCCACGCTCAGGCCGGCCTGCTTCAGCACGGCCAGGTCCTCGATGCCGTCGACATTGCGCGCGCGGCGCCACGCGCGCATCGCCATCATCCGCTCCAGCGCGCGCACCACCGGTGCCTCGTCGCCGGCCGACAGCAGGTTGGCGAGGTAGCGCAGCGGGATGCGCAGCGAGGCAACATCCGGCAGCTCGCCGTTCATGCCCACGCGGCCGCGTTCGGCGGCGGACTGGATCGGCGACAGCGGCGGCACGTACCACACCATCGGCAAGGTGCGGTATTCCGGGTGCAGCGGCAGCGCCAATTTCCACTCGATCGCCAGCTTGTAGACCGGCGAGCCCTTGGCCGCCTCCAGCCAGCTGTCGGGGATGCCTTCCTTGCGTGCGGCTTCGATCACCGCCGGATCGAACGGGTCGAGGAAGATGTCCAGATGCGCCTGATACAGGTCCTTCTCGGCCGGCACCGAGGCCGCCTGCTGGATGCGGTCGGCGTCGTACAGCATCACGCCGAGGTAGCGGATGCGCCCGACGCAGGTTTCCGAGCACACGGTCGGCTCGCCCATCTCGATGCGCGGGTAGCAGAAGGTGCACTTTTCCGACTTGCCGCTTTTCCAGTTGTAGTAGATCTTCTTGTACGGGCAGGCCGACACGCACATGCGCCAGCCGCGGCACTTGTCCTGGTCGATCAGCACGATGCCGTCTTCCTCGCGCTTGTAGATCGCGCCGGAGGGACACGCCGACACGCACGCCGGGTTGAGGCAGTGCTCGCACAGGCGCGGCAGGTACATCATGAAGGTCTTCTCGAACGCGCTGTAGATCTCCTTCTGCACGTTGTCGAAGTTGCGGTCCTTGGCGCGCTTGGCGAATTCGGTGCCGAGGATTTCCTCCCAGTTCGGCCCCCACTCGATTTTCTGCATGCGCTCGCCGCTGATCAGCGAACGCGGGCGCGCAGTGGGCTGGTGCTGGCCTTCCGGCGCCTGGTGCAGGTGCTGGTAGTCGAAGGTGAACGGCTCGTAGTAGTCGTCGATCTGCGGCAGGTCGGGGTTGGCGAAGATCTTCGACAGCATGCGCCAGCGTCCGCCAGCGCGCGGCACCAGCTTGCCCTTGCCTGTGCGCACCCAGCCGCCGTTCCACTTGTCCTGGTTTTCCCACTCCTTCGGGTAGCCGATGCCGGGCTTGGTCTCGACGTTGTTGAACCAGGCGTACTCGACGCCTTCGCGGCTGGTCCACACGTTCTTGCAGGTGATCGAGCAGGTGTGGCAGCCGATGCACTTGTCGAGGTTCAGCACCATCGCGATCTGGGCACGGACTTTCATCACGCCACCTCCTTGGCATCCGCCGGGCTGGGGGGTGCGGAGCCCGGCTCGCCGTCCAGCCAGTCGACCTTGTCCATCTTGCGCACGATCACGAACTCGTCGCGGTTGGTGCCGCAGGTGCCGTAGTAGTTGAAGCCCCAGGCCAGCTGCGCGTAGCCGCCGATCATGTGGGTCGGCTTGAGCACCACGCGGGTGACCGAGTTGTGGATGCCGCCGCGGGTGCCGGTGATTTCCGAACCGGGCATGTTGATGATGCGTTCCTGTGCGTGGTACATCATCGCCATCCCCGGCATCACGCGCTGGCTGACCACCGCGCGCGCGGCGATCGCACCGTTGACGTTGAACAGCTCGATCCAGTCGTTGTCCTCGATGCCGGCCTCGCGCGCATCGTCCTCGCTGATCCACACGATCGGGCCGCCGCGCGACAGGGTCTGCATCAGCAGGTTGTCGCTGTAGGTGCTGTGGATGCCCCACTTCTGGTGCGGGGTGATCCAGTTCAGCACGATCTCGCGGTGGCCGTTGCCGCGCTTGTTGTGCAGCGGCTCGATGGTCTTGGTGTCGACCGGCGGGCGGTAGCTCATGAAGCCCTCGCCGAAGGCGACCATCCACTCGTGGTCCTGGTAGAACTGCTGGCGGCCGGTGACGGTGCGCCACGGGATCAGCTCGTGCACGTTGGTGTAGCAGGCGTTGTAGCTGACGTGCTCGTCCTCCAGGCCCGACCAGATCGGCGAGGAAATGATCTTGCGCGGCTGCGCCTGGATGTCGCGGAAGCGGATCGCCTCGTGCTCCTTGCCGCGCGCGAGGTGGGTGTGCTCGCGGCCGGTGAACGTGCCCAGCGACTCCCATGCCTTGACCGCGACATGGCCGTTGGTCTCCGGCGCCAGGTGCAGCACCACCTCGCAGGCGTCGATCGCGGTCTCGATGCGCGGCCGCCCGTGGCTGACGCCCTGCTCGGTCACCGTGTGGTTGAGCTTGCCGAGGAAATCGACCTCGTCGCGCGTATCCCACTGCATGCCCTTGCCGCCGTTGCCGAGCTTGTCCAGCAGCGGCCCGAGCGAGGTGAACTTCTTGTACAGGTTGGGGTAGTCGCGTTCGACCACGGCGATCGACGGCATGGTCTTGCCGGGAATCGGCTCGCACTGGCCCTTCTTCCAGTCGGTGACGCCGAACGGCATGGCCAGCTCGCCGGGCGTGTCGTGCAGGGTCGGTACCAGCACCAGGTCCTTTTCCACCCCCAGCACGCCGGGCGCCATCTCGCTGACCGACCTGGCGATGCCCTTGAAGATGTCCCAGTCGCTGCGCGACTCCCACGCCGGATCGACCGCCTTGGACAGCGGGTGGATGAACGGGTGCATGTCGGAGGTGTTGAGGTCGTTCTTCTCGTACCAGGTCGCCGTCGGCAGCACGATATCCGAGTACAGCGCGGTGGTGCACATGCGGAAATCCAGCGTCACCAGCAGGTCGAGCTTGCCTTCCGGCGCCTCGTCGCGCCACTTCACTTCCTCGGGCTTGACCGCGCCGCGCTCGCCGAGATCCTTGCCCTGCAGGCCATGCCGCGTACCCAGCAGGTGCCGCAGCATGTACTCGTGACCCTTGCCGGAGGAACCGAGCAGGTTCGAGCGCCAGATGAACAGCACGCGCGGGAAGTTCTGCGGGGCATCGGGATCGGCGTAGGCGAAATCCAGCTTGCCCTGCTGCAACTGCTCGACCACGTACTCGGAGGGCGAACGGCCGGCCTGTTCGGCGGCCTTGACGATCTCCAGCGGATTGCGGTCCAGCTGTGGCGCACTGGGCAGCCAACCCATGCGGATCGCCTGCAGGTTGAGGTCGGCCTGGCTGCCGGTGAAGCGGGCCGGGTCGGCCAGCGGCGACAGGATTTCCTTCATCTCCAGCTTTTCGTAGCGCCACTGGTCGGACATGAAGTAGAAGAACGAGGTGCCGTTCATCTGCCGCGGCGGACGGCTCCAGTCCAGACCGAACGCCAGCGGCTGCCAGCCGGTCTGCGGGCGCAGTTTTTCCTGCCCCACGTAGTGCGCCCAGCCGCCGCCGGTCTGGCCGATGCAGCCGCACATCATCAGCATGTTGATCAGGCCGCGGTAGTTCATGTCGTTGTGGAACCAGTGGTTCATGCCGGCGCCGACGATGATCATGCTGCGGCCGCGGGTCTTGGCCGCGGTGCCGGCGAATTCGCGCGCGATTTCCACCACTTCGGCGCGCGACACGCCGGTGATCTTCTCCTGCCACGCCGGCGTGCCCGGCACGTTGTCGTCGTAGCTCGACGCCACGTTGGCGCCGCCGAAGCCGCGGTCGACGCCGTAGTGCGCCAGCAGCAGGTCGTAGACGGTGGCCACCTCCCACTGCTTGCCGTCGGCCAGCTGCAGGCGGCGCACCGGCACGTTGCGCTCGAGGATGTCCTCGAACTTGGAGGCGGTCCAGCGATCGTGCTCGATGCCGCCGAAGTAGGGGAAGCTGACCGCCTCGATGCCGTCGTTGGCGTCCTTGAGCGACAGCCGCAGGCGGGTCGCCCGGCCCTGGCTGTCCTTCTCCTCGACGTTCCACTTGCCCTGCTCGCCCCAGCGGAAGCCGACCGAGCCGTTGGGCACGGTGATTTCGCCGCTGTGCTCGTCCAGCGCCAGCGTCTTCCACTCGGGGTTGTTCGATTCGCCCAGGCCGCCGAGGTCGCTCGCGCGCAGGAAACGCCCCGCCACCAGGCGGCCGTCGGCACGCCGCTCCAGCCGCACCAGCAGCGGCATGTCGGTGTACTGGCGGCAGTAGTCGATGAAGTATTCCGCCGGGTTGTCGACGTGGAACTCCTTCAGGATCACGTGGCCGAAGGCGAACGCCAAGGCGGCGTCGGTGCCCTGCTTGGGGTGCAGCCAGTGGTCGGTGAGCTTGGCCACTTCGGCATAGTCGGGCGTGATCGCCACCGTCTTGGTGCCGTTGTAGCGGGCCTCGGTGAAGAAGTGCGCGTCGGGCGTGCGCGTCTGCGGCACGTTGGAACCCCACGCGATGATGTAGCGGCTGTTGTACCAGTCGGCCGATTCGGGCACGTCGGTCTGCTCGCCCCACACCTGCGGCGAGGACGGCGGCAGGTCGCAGTACCAGTCGTAGAACGACAGGCAGGCGCCGCCCAGCAGCGACAGGTAGCGTGCGCCCGACGCGTAGGAAATCATCGACATCGCCGGGATCGGCGAGAAGCCGATCACCCGGTCGGGGCCGTGCTTCTTCACCGTGTGCAGGTTGGACGCGGCGATGATCTCGTTGGCCTCGTCCCAGCGCACGCGCACGAAGCCGCCCATGCCGCGCTTGCTCTTGTACGACTTCGCGCTGGCCGGGTCGCCGACGATGCTGGCCCACGCCTCGACCGGCGCCATCGTCTTGCGCGCCTCGCGCCACAGGCGCAGCAGCGCGCCGCGCACCAGCGGGTACTTCAGCCGGTTGGCGCTGTACAGGTACCAGGAATAGCTGGCCCCGCGCGGGCAGCCGCGCGGCTCGTGGTTGGGCAGGTCCGGCCGCGTGCGCGGATAGTCGGTCTGCTGGGTTTCCCAGGTCACCAGGCCGTTCTTGACGTAGATCTTCCAACTGCACGAGCCGGTGCAGTTCACGCCGTGGGTGGAGCGCACGATCTTGTCGTGCTGCCAGCGGGCGCGATAGCCATTTTCCCAGTCCCGGTTGTCCGTGCGGGTGATGCCGTGGCCCGCTGAAAACGTCTCTGAGCTGCGCTTGAAGAACTGCAGCCGGTCAAGGAAGTAACTCATGCAAAGCCCTCTTGGCAGTCTGTGGCGTCGTCGTGTCAGCAGCGCTTCTGCATCACTTCCAGCAGCCCGATGACCGGAGCCTAGGCGAGTGATGCCGCCGTCAAATTGATGCCGATCAAGAGTGCGAAATCACGACCAGATTGGTACGGATTCGACTGGATCGGCGCGACCTGTCCGCAAGTTCCGCCGCAACTGTTACCACACCTGTGCTGGCATCGCGAGCACGGCATTCCCCCCGTCCGTCGCAGGCCGTCGGCGCGGCCACGCTGCGACGCCTTGCCGCAGCGGCTTCCTCAGCGCGGGCGCTGCGGCGCGCCGCGGCGACTCACGCTGTCGCGCACGTCCACCTCGAACAGCAGCCGCCACTCGGCCGCGGCGCCGGCCGGCAGCACGAATTCCAGCCCCTTTTTGCACGGCAATTGCTGCACGTACGCCTCCACGCGCCCGAGCGGCAGGCCGAACGACCAGCTGTCGCCGCGCCGCCGCAGCTCGGCCTGCGCCACGGGCAGCAGCGCCAGCGAAAAGCCGAATGCGGCGCCGTCGGGAAGGCAGCTCACGCTGTCCAGCGCCCGGCCGTCGCGCAGGCGCGCGAGCTCGTCCTCGTCGATCCGCAAGCGCCATTGCTGGCCATCGATCTGCAACTTCACGGCTGCACCTCCTTCCACTCTTCGGGTGTGTTGCAATTGGCCAGGCAGCGGCGCTCGTCGTCGGTCACGGCCAGTTCCACGCTGCGCAACCGGGCATGCAGGGCGTGCAGCGAACGCATGCGCGGCGCCCGATCGGCAACCTCGCCGATCGCCGCGCGCGTGGTTCCATCCAGGCGCAGGCACAACGGCAGCATGTGCCCGGCGAACATCGCGCAGGACACTTCTTCGGCATCCGTGAGTGCGCCGACCAGCCGCCGCAGCAGCCCGCTCGTCAGCCGCGGCATGTCCACCGGCAGTACCAGGTAGACGCCATCCGGCTGGGTCTGCGCCAGCGTGAGCAGGCCGCCGAGCGGCCCCAGGCCGGGCTGCCGGTCGGGCAGGCTCTGCGCATCGTGGCCGGGACCGCAATTCAGCACGCGTTGCGCGCCGGCCTGTTCCAGCAGCCCGCGCACGTGCTGCAGCAGCGGGCGGCCGCGCCACGGCAGGCCGGCCTTGTCGGTGCCCATGCGCGAGGATCGGCCGCCGGCAAGCACGACGCCGTCGAACGCGGCCACCGGCTCAGCCGTGCGCGTGGCCGTCATGTCGCGACTCCGCCCGGCTGTCCTGTTCGTGTGGCTCGCACAGCGAGCAGCCTTCGCTCCACTCGCTGCTGCCGTCCACGCAGTGCTCCTGCTTCCAGATCGGGCTGCCGTGCTTGACCGCCTCGATGACCTGGCGGCAGGCGCGGAACGCCTCGTCGCGGTGCGGCGTGCCCACCGCCACGACCACCGCGACGTCGCCGATGCCGAGCCGCCCGCGGGCATGGGCCAGATAGATCTTCAGGCGCGGCCCGAACTGGTCTTGCGCATGCCGCATGATGTCGTCGAAGCCCACCAGCGCCAGCTGCTCGAACACGTCGTAGCTGACGCCGGTGACCGCCCGTCCCTGGTTCTGCTCGCGCACCCGTCCGACGAACATGGCGAACCCGCCGAAGGCCGGATCGGCGACGAACTCCAGCGCGGCGGCCGGATCGATGCGCTCGTGTTCGACGTCCACGATCATGCAACGGAAATCGCTCATCTCAACCTCCACCGACCGGCGGCAGCACCACGACCGGACCGCTTTCGGGCAGCACTTCCTGCTCGCCCAGCACGCAGGTCTGGCTGGCGAAGGCCGAGCGCAGCAGCAGGCCTTCCCGGAACCCCGGCCAATGTGCGCGGCCGTATGCCGCCAGCGCGCTGCGCAGGTCGGCCACACGCGCACCCGCGGGCACCTCCAGCGTCACCGCCGCAGCCGGCTGGTAATCGCGGAACGCGCCGAACAGGCTGACTTCGACCTTCATGCCTCGCTCCCGATCGCCAGCGGCTGCAAGTGCCCCAGCGCGTAAACCTCGACCATGCTGCCCGGTTCGCGCACCTGCGCATCCTCGGCCAGCACCACCCAAGCGCCGGTGTCGAGCAGCGGCCGGATCCGGAACGACTCCTGCCCGTCCAGCAGCACGGCCTGCAAGCGCCCGTCGGCCGCCAGCGCCAGCTTGCCCTTGAGGAAGCAGCGCAACGGCGCGCACTGCTCGAAGCGCTGCCGCAGCGGCAACCGCAGCGGGCGCTCCGGCGGCAGGCCGAGCATGCCGCGCAGAGCCGGCTCGACGAAGAAACGCAGGCCCACCGCGCTGGACACCGGGTTCCCCGGCAACCCGAAGAACAACGCGCCATCCGGCAAACTGGCAAACAGCAAAGGCTTGCCCGGGCGAATCCGCAGCTTGTGGAAATGGATCCGCGCACCGAGCCCGCGCAGCGCCTCGGGCACGAAATCATGGCGCCCCATCGACACCGCGCCGGTACTGAGCACGACGGTGGCCCCGGCGTGCAGCGCCTCGCCCAGCGCGCGCACGAAGGCCGCCGGATCGTCCCCCACCGTCTGCCGATACACCACCTGTGCGCCGGCGGCGACGAGGCGCACGGCCAGGAACGGGCCGTTGCTGTTGCGGATCTGCCCGCTCTGCAGCGGCTGACCGGGATCGTCCACCAGTTCCCGGCCGGTGCAGATGATGGCCACGCGCGGGCGCCGCACGACCGGCACCTCGGCGATGCCCAGCGCAGCCAGCAGCGCCAGGTGTTGCGCCTGCAGCAGCTCGCCCGCCGGTATCACCTCGGCATCGAGCGGCACGTCCTCGCCGCAGCGGCGCACATGCCGGCCGGCCTCGACGTCGATGCTCAAGCGGATGCACCGCGGCCGGCCGTCGCCCGCCTGCTCGACGATCTCGACCTGCTCCACCGGCACCACCGTGTCCATCCCGGCGGGCATGCGCGCGCCGGTCATGATCTCCCAGGCGCCGCCGTCGGCCTGCGCCAGGGCGTCGCCAGCCGCCTGCGCGCCCATCACGGCATGCTCGCTGCCGGCCGGCAGCCGGGCCTGGCCGGCATGCAGGGCGAAGCCGTCCATCGCGGCATTGTCGAACGGCGGCAACGCGGCGGGGCTGCTCACCGGCCGGGCCAGCACCCGACCCAGCGCCTGGTCGACGGGGCATGGACGCTCCGGCAACCGGCGCGTGCACTCGAGGATGAGTACCAGCGCATCGTGGTAGCCGATCACGGGTGGCCCTCGCCGTTCATCATGGCCAGCGCATGCGCCAGCAGCGGCCCCACGATCGCCAGGCCCTGGCCTGCCGCCCGCGGGCTGCCGGGCAAGGCCAGCACCAGCATGCGTCCCAGCTGCACCGCCTCGGCCCGACTCAGCCATGCCAGCGGCGTATGCCGCGCGCTCTCGCTGCGCAGCATCTCGGCCAGCCCGTCGACCCGGCGATCGGCCACCTGCGCCAGTGCCTCAGGCGTGAGGTCGCGCGGGCCCAGTCCAGTGCCGCCGGTGCACAGGCACAGGCGCACCTGCGCCGCGGCCAGCGCGCGCAGGTGCGCGGCCAGCGGCTGCACGCCATCGGGCAGCACGTCGACGTGGTCCACCTGCGCGCCCAGCTGGCGCAGGCCCTCCACCAGCAGCGGGCCGGAGCGGTCCTCGTAGCTGCCCTCGTGCGCGCGGTCGCTGAGCGTGACCACGGCGCATGGCACGCCCTGCAGGCGCGCGATGTCGCGCGGGCGGTAGTGCGCCTGCTCCGCCTCGCTCATGCCTTCCGGGTGCCGCCACAGGCCGCTCTTGCCGCCTTCCTTGAACAGCAGCCGGATGCCGCCGATCGCCAGCGCCGGCTCGACCGGCTTGCTCAGGTCGTACAGCGTCAGCAGCGCGGCGTTGACGCCGGCCAGCGCCTCCATCTCCACCCCGGTGCGGGCCTCGGTCGCCACCTCGCAATAGACCCGGATCGCCAGCCGTTCGGCCACCGGCTCGCAGTGCACGCGCACCAGTTCCAGCGGCAGCGGATGACACAGCGGCATCAGCGCCGAAGCCTGCTTGGCGCCCTGCAGCCCGGCCACCTCCGCCATCACCAGCGCATCGCCCTTGGGCAGGCGACGCTCGACGATCAGTGGCCAGGCCCGCGGGCCGGCCAGCAACTCGCCCACGGCCACGGCGCGGCGGCGGGTCGGGCGCTTGTCGCGGATGTCCGCCATGTGGAAGGCGGCGACGTGTTCGGTGTCGGGCAAGGTCATCCTCCGATCGAGGCCAGGTGCGGCGTGATGCCGGTCAGCCCCTGATGCAGGCCGTGACCGGCGGCCTTCAGGCCGAGCTGGGTGGCGATGTGCGCCACCAGGGCGTCGTGGTCGTCGTCGGACTGCAACAGCGGCCGCAGCGAAATGCCGAAATTGCCGAACAGGCACAGGCGCAGGTCGCCGCGCGCGGTGACCCGCAGCCGATTGCAGCCGGCGCAGAAATCGCGGGCATACGGCGCGATCACGCCGATGCGGCCGCGATAGTCCGGATGCGCATATTCGAGCGCCGGCCCGGCGTCCGCCGCGCGCGGCCGCAACACCCAGCCGTCGGCCAGCAGTTGCCGCTGCAAGCCCTCGGCGCGCAGGTGGTGGCGCTCGAAGAACTCACGGTTCTCGCCGGTTTGCATCAGCTCGATGAAGCGCAGCGCGACGTCGCGCCCGCGCAGGTAGTCCAGCCATGCGGGAAGCTCGTCGTCGTTGCGCCCGCGCAGCAGTACCGCGTTGATCTTCACCGCGTCGAAGCCCAGCGCAAGCGCCTGCTCGATGCCCTCGGTGACCTCGGCGAAACGGTCGTGTCCGGTGATGTCCAGATAGCGCGCGGCGTCGAGGCTGTCGAGGCTGACGTTGAGCGCGGTCAGCCCCGCCTCGCGCCAGCCGCGCACCAGCCGCGGCAGGCGACAGCCGTTGGTGGTCAGCGCGATCCGGCGGATGCCCGGCACCGCGGCCACGGCGGCGATGATCGCCGGCAGGTCCTTGCGCAGGCTGGGCTCGCCGCCGGTCAGGCGGATCTTGCTCATGCCCAACGCGGCAAACCCGCGCACCAGCCGGCGGATTTCCTCGAGGACGAGGAAGACGGGCCGGCCGTTCGCCTGGTAGCCGTCGGGCAGGCAATACGCGCAGCGGTAATTGCACGCCTCGGTCAACGACAGGCGCAGATAGGGAAATGAGCGTCCATGATGGTCAACCAGGGTCTGCACTGCCGCTCCACTTCGATTAGCGAACTTGCCGATCCGGCGGTCCTTCGGCCATGTCGCGGGCGGCCGACGTGGCCGCTGCCGCAAGCGGGTGCCGCATCGGCATCAGTTTACGCACAAGTCACGTTAGCGTGTCGGCACGCAGGCACGATTGACCGGAGTCAAACCGGCGTGCGGCACGTTGTCACGACCGCGGCGCCGGCACGCGCAGCGCATGCTAATTTGCCCATCCACTCCGGGAGACCGTGACCACCATGGCGCTGACCAGCTTCCAGGATCTGCTCGACGCGAGCCGCCGGCAGCCCGAGCCGCAACGGCTGCTGTTCGTCTTCGCACGCGTCGAATTGCCGGAGGCGGCCACCGACGCGCAGCGCGAACGTGCGGCGCGGGGAGAAGGCGGCCACCTGTCGCCCAGCCTGTGCGTGGACAAGGCGCCGGAGGAAGTCGCCAGCTTCGCCGCGCTGGTGGAGGAGTCCGCAACCACCGGCCTGCCGTGGGACATCGTGTGCGTCGCCAGCCTGTCCGGTCGCGCCGGCGTGGCCCCGGGCACCGATGAGGCCGCGCAGCCCCTGCGCTTCATGGTCAACGCGATCAACAGCGGCCGCGTGGCCGAATTCGCCGCCTTCGACCGCGAAGGCAACGTGCTGCAGTTCTGCTGAGCCGCACCGCGTTTTCGCCGCGCGTGCCGCCCGGGCGCAGGCTTGCATACCCTCTCCCCCGCGCACAGACTTCCGCCATGAGCGTCCCGACGAACCGCGACTCCTGGCTGGAACAGCTGCGCCGGCGCATACCGGAGGTTTCCCCGGCGCAGGCGCTGGCGCAACAGGCCCTGGGCGCGCTGCTGATCGACGTGCGCGAAGACGCCGAGCGCGCCGCCGGCCTGCCCGCCCATGCGCTGGGCCTGTCGCGCGGCCATCTCGAGCTGCGCATCGAAGACGTGCAGGGCGATCGCGAACGCCCCGTGCTGCTGCTGTGCGCCTCCGGGCAACGCTCGCTGCTCGCCGCCGAATCGCTGCAACGCCTCGGCTACCGTCAGGTGAGCTCGGTCGCCGGCGGGTTCGCGCGCTGGAAAGCCGAAGGCCTGCCCATCGCCGCCGGCACGCTCGACCCGGATGCCGCCGAACGCTATGCACGCCAGTTGCAGCTGGCGCCGGTCGGCGAGCGCGGGCAAGCCCGCCTGGGCGCGGCCAGGGTGGCGATCGTGGGTGCCGGCGGGCTGGGCTCGCCGGCGGCGCTGTATCTCGCCGCCGCCGGCGTCGGCCAGCTCACCCTGATCGACAACGACACGGTGGAGCGCTCGAACCTGCACCGGCAAGTCGTCCACGCCGATGCGCGCGTGGGCATGGCCAAGACCGAGTCGGCGCGGATGACGCTGCAGGCGCTGAACCCGCGCATCCGCGTCGAGACGCGGACCGAACGACTGGACGCCGACAACGTGGAGCGGCTGCTGGCTGGCCACGACCTGATGCTCGACGGCACCGACAACTTTCCCACCCGCTACCTGCTGGCTTGTGCCTCGCTGCGCCTGAAGCTGCCGATGATCTACGGCGCGGTGGAGCGCTTCAGCGGGCAGCTCGGCGTGTTCGACCCGCGCCGCGCCGATTCGCCGTGCTACCGCTGCCTGTTTCCGTTGCCGCCGTCCGCGGCCGACGCGCCCAATTGCAGCGAAGCGGGAGTGCTTGGCGTGCTGCCCGGCATCGTCGGCCTGCTGCAGGCGACCGAGGCGCTGAAGCTGATCCTGGGCCTGGGCGATTCACTGGTCGGCCAGTTGCTCAGCTTCGATGCGCTGGGCATGCAGTTCCACAAGACGCGGCTGCCGCGCAATCCGGATTGCCCGGGCTGTTCGCCGCGGGCGTCATTCGCGGGCTACCCGCAGGTCGCGGCGCTGTGTTCGTCCGGCGATCGCCCGGACTGAGCGCGCCGGCCGAAACTCAACTCGCTGCCGGCAGCAGGCTGTCCAGCACCAGCGCGGTCATCCGCGCCAGGCCCTGCTCGCGCTGCGTCGGCGGCATGTGCGCGTCGTGCTGCAGGTGGTCGCTGACGGTCAGCACGGACAGCGCCTGGAAACCTTCGCGCATGGCCACGCCGTAGAGCCCGGCCGATTCCATCTCGACTCCGCGGATGCGGTGCGCCAGCAGCCGCGCGAGCAGCTGCGGGTCGCCGCCGTGGAAGCAGTCGGTGCTGAACACGCCGGCCACGCGCAGCTCCACGCGCTGCGCGGCGGCGGTGTCGACGGCCGCACGCATCAGGCCGAAATCGGCGCACGCGGCCAGCTCGTGGCCACCGAACTGCAGCCGGTTGAAGTTCGAGTCGGTCGATGCCGCCTGCGCCAGCAGCAGGTCGCCGAGCGCGACGTCGCCGACGCCGCCGCAAGTGCCCACGCGCACGATCCGGCGCACGCCGAAGACCCGCGCCAGTTCGGTGGCGTAGATCGCGCAGGACGGAATGCCCATGCCGCTGCCGATCACCGACACCCGCATGCCGCGGTAATGGCCGCTGTAACCGAGCATGTTGCGGCGGGTGTTGACCTCGACCACGCCATCGAGGAACTCGCGCGCGATGTGCCTTGCGCGCAGCGGGTCGCCCGGCAGCAATACGGTGTCGGCGATGTCGCCGGGCCTGGCGTCGAGGTGGGGCGTGCTCATGCGGCGCTCGTCATGCGGGAGAAAGGAAGCTGCGGCCGGCCGCCAGCGGCGGCAGGCCGAGGTGGCTGGCCATGCTCTGGCCGATGTCGGCAAAGCTGTCGCGCCGGCCCAGCGCACGCGGCGCCAACCCCGGCGCGAACGCCAGCACCGGGATACATTCGCGGGTGTGGTCGCTGCCCGGCCAGACCGGGTCGCAACCGTGGTCGGCGCTGATCACCAGCAAGTCGTCCGGCTGCAGCGCCTGCAGCAGTTCCGGCAGCCGCGCGTCCAGCGCTTCCAGTGCCGCGGCGTAGCCGAACACGTCGCGCCGGTGGCCGTACAGCATGTCGAAATCGACGAAGTTGGTCGCGATCAGGCTGTGCCTGCCGGCCTGCGCCATCGCCGCCAGCGTGGCGTCGAACAGGGCGTCGTGGCCGTACGCGTGCACCACCCGCGACACGCCGCGGTGGGCAAAGATGTCGTCGATCTTGCCGATCGCAATCACCTCGCCGCCGGCCGCCCGCAGTGCGTCGAACAGCGTCGGCGCGGGCGGCGGCAGGGCATAGTCGCGCCGGTGCACGGTGCGGCTGAAGCCAGTTTCCGCGTCGCCGACGAACGGCCGCGCGATCACCCGGCCGATGTGGTAGTCGGCGAGCAACGCGCGTGCCAGCTCGCACAGGCGGTACAGGCGCTCCAGGCCGAACGCCTGTTCGTGGGCGGCGATCTGGAACACCGAATCGGCCGAGGTGTAGACGATCGGACAGCCGTTGCGTAGATGCTCTGCGCCGAGGCGCTGGATGATCTCGGTGCCGGAGGCATGGCAATTGCCGAGCACGCCGGGCACGTCGCCCTGCGTCACCAGGGCCTGCAGCAGGGCGGGCGGGAACGAATGCTCGGCCTGCCCGAAGACCCCGAACGGCTGCGTCAGCACCACGCCGGCGGTTTCCCAGTGCCCCGACGGCGTGTCCTTGCCGCGCGCGCGCTCCACCGCATGGCCCCACAGGCCTTCGGGCGCAGGCAGCCCGACGAAGCCCGGCGCCGCCTGCCCGTGGATCGCGGCATGCGCCTGCGGCAGGCCGAGCCGGCTGAACTGCGGCAGGCGCAGCGGGCCGCGGGCCGCGGCGACACACGCGGCGGCGATGTGGCCAAAGGTGTCGGCGCCCAGGTCGCCGTAGGCGGCGGCATCGGGCGCGGCGCCGAGCCCCAGCGAATCGCACACCAGCCAGATCGCGCGGGTCATGCAACACGCTCCGCCGGCACGTGCCATTGCCACAGCGGCCGGCTCGGCGGCATCTCGGAGGTGATCCGGAAGGCGCAGGCCACCCTGCGCTGCACCGCCTCGGCATCGTCGGCGCGGCGGGCGTGGATGATCGCCAGCGGCTGACCGGCCTCGACGGCGCTGCCGCAGCCGAGCACCTCGGCCAGGCCCACCGCGTGGTCCAGTGCCTGGCCCGGCCGGCTGCGGCCGCCGCCCAACTCGACCACCGCCTGGCCCAGCGCGCGTACATCCACCGCCACCACGTAGCCGGAGCCGGGCGAACGAACCTCGCGTTGGATCGGTGCCCTGGCCAGATGGACGTCCGCTCGCTGCAGCAGATCCGCCGGCCCGCCCAAGGCGACCACCATGCGCGCGAAGCTCTCGGCCGCCTCGCCCGTGTCCAGCGCGCGGCGCAGGCGCCGTTCCGCATCGTTCCGATCGTCGGCCAGGCCGCCCGTGCAGAGCAACGCAGCGGCCAGCTCCAGGGTCAAGCTGAGCAGGCGCGGGTTGTCGCCGCGACCGCACAGCAGGTCGAGCACGGCGCGCAGTTCCAGCGCATTGCCCGCCTCGCGGCCCAGCAACTGGTCCATGTCGCTGTACACGACCCGCAGGTCGAGGCCGCTGCCTTCGGCAACCGCCAGCATGCGCCCGGCCAGCGCGCGGGCAGCCGCCATCCCCGGCAGCTGGGCGCCGTTGCCGGTCTTGATGTCCAGCACCAGCACGCGGGCGCCGCCGGCGAGTTTCTTGGAGAGGATCGAGGCCACCATCAGGTCGGCCACGTCCACCGTGGCGGTGACATCGCGCACTGCGTACAGCCGGCGATCGGCCGGCACCAGCTCGTCGCCCTGGCCGACGATGGCGCAGCCGACCTCCTCCACCACCTGGCGCAGACGCACGGTGGAAGGATGCACGTCGTAGCCGGCCAGGCTTTCCAGCTTGTCGAGGGTGCCGCCGGTATGCCCCAGGCCGCGGCCGGAGATCATCGGCACGTAGCCGCCGCAGGCCGCCAGCAGCGGCGCCAGCAGCAGGCTCACGCCGTCGCCCACGCCGCCGGTGGAGTGCTTGTCCAGCGTCGGCCCGGGCAGGTGATCCCAGCGCAGGCACTGGCCGGAATCGCGCAGCGCCAAGGTGAACTGGCGGCACTCCGGCGTGCTCATGCCGCGCCACGCCACCGCCATCGCGAATGCCGCGATCTGGCCTTCGCTCCAGGCGCCGCTGCCGATTCCCTGCGCCACCGCACGCAGCTGGCTGGCATCGAGCTGGCCGCCATCGCGCTTGCAGCGGATCAGGCCGGTGGCACGCTGCGCGCTCACGACGCCGCCGAGGCTGCCGCGACCAGCGCGCCGAACAGCGCGCTGGCGCCGATCCGGAAATGGGCCGGGTCGCTCCAGCCCGGGCCGAGCCGGGCTTCGGCCAGGTCCAGGTAGGCGGCCGCATCGGCCAGCGTGCGGATGCCGCCGGCCGCCTTGAAGCCGCAGCGCCCGCCCGCCTCCGCGATCGCATCGAGCATCACCGCCGCGGCCGCCAGGCTCGCGTTGACCGGCACCTTGCCGGTCGAGGTCTTGAGGAAATCCACGCCGGCCTCGAGCCCGATCGCACACGCCTGACGGATGTGTTCGGGCGTACCCAGCTCGCCGCTCTCGACGATCAGCTTGAGCACGATGCCGTCGCCGCAGACGGCGCGGCAGGCGCGCACCACCGCGCCGGCGACGGCCGCGTCGCCGGCCAGCAGCGCGCGGTACGGCAGCACCAGGTCGATCTCGTCGGCGCCGGCCGCCAGCGCCCGCTGCGTTTCGCGCTCCACCCGGGCCGGGTCGCCGCCGCCATCGGGGAAATTCACCACCGTCGCCAGCTTGATCGTGCTGCCCTGCAAGTGGCGCCGCGCGCCGGCCACGTGCTCTGGATAGACGCACAACGCCGCCGGCAACACCGGCGCGGCCAGCGCGCTCGCGCACAACGCCTCGATCTGCGCCGGCGTGTCGCTCTCGCCCAGGCTGGTCAGGTCAAGCAGGGACAACAGACGCGCCGCCAGGGCGCGCGGGCTGTGGGGGTCGTCGGACACGGGCATGCTCCATGGATCTTCAGCGGCGTGTCGGAAAAGGATCGTCCTGCCCTTTTCCAGCGCGCCAACCCAGGCACTTGGCGTGCCTGATCCGCGACTGGCCTTCCATGGCTCGGCCTGGCAGACGGGTTTCCACACCCTGCCAGCCTGCAGCCTAGGCCGCGCTGACGGCGGCTTCCTTGATCTGCGACAAGTCGATCAGAACGCGTAGAACAGCACGGCGAAGAAGTGGCAGGTGGTGCCGGCCAGCACGAACAGGTGCCAGATGAAATGGCTGTAGCGCAGCCTTTCGTCCAGCACGAAGAACACCACGCCCAGGCTGTAGGCCAGCCCGCCGGCGGCCAGCCAGGCCAGCCCGCCCGCTTCCATGCGCACCCACAGCGGGTGGATCGCGATCAGGCCGACCCAGCCCATGGCCAGGTACAGCGCGGTGGACACGTGCGGGAAACGCATCCCGCCCAGCGCCTTGAACAGCATGCCGGCCAGGGCCAGGCCCCAGACCAGGCCGAACAACCCCCAGCCCCAGCCGCCGCGCAACACGCCCAGCGTGATCGGCGTGTAGGTTCCCGCGATCAGCAGGTAGATCGCCGCATGATCGAGCGCGCGCAGGACCGCCTTGGCCTTCGGATGCGCCATCGCGTGGTACAGCGTCGAGGCCAGGTACAGCAGCACCGCGCTGCCGCCGAAACTGAGCGCACCGGCCATCGCATAACCGCTGTCGAGGTGATCGGCCCGCACCACCAGCACCGGCAGGCCGGCGATGGCCAGCAGCAGGCCCAGCCCGTGGCTGAGGCTGTTGGCCAGTTCCTCGCGCCAGCTCTGCGGCCGGGCGATCGTGGCGGTGTGGGTCGGTGACATGCGGATGGCCGGGGCGCGCGCCGTCACACCTTGGCGAACACCAGGCTGGCGTTGGTGCCGCCGAAGCCGAAGCTGTTCGACATCACCGTGGCCAGTTGCGCCGGGCGGCTCTCGCGCAGGATCGGGAAGCCCTCGGCGCGCGGATCGAGTTCGTCGATGTGGGCCGAGCCGGCCATGAAGCCCTCGTTGAGCATCAGCAGGCTGTAGATCGCCTCGTGCACGCTGGCCGCGCCGAGCGAATGGCCGGTCAGCGCCTTGGTCGAGGACAGCGGCGGCACCGCCTCGCCGAATACTTCGCGCACCGCATTGAGTTCGACGATGTCGCCCAGCGGCGTGGCGGTGCCATGGGTGTTGAGGTAGTCGACCGGCGCGTCCACGCCGGCCAGCGCCATCCGCATGCAGCGCACCGCGCCTTCGCCCGACGGCGCCACCATCTCGGCACCGTCGGAGGTGACGCCGTAGCCGACCAGCTCGGCGTGGATGTGCGCGCCGCGCGCCTTCGCGTGCTCGTACTCCTCCAGCACCAGCATGCCGCCGCCGCCGGCGATGACGAAGCCGTCGCGACCGGTGTCATAGGGACGCGAGGCGGTGGCCGGCGTGTCGTTGTGGTGGCTGGACAGCGCGCCCATCGCATCGAACTGCGCGGTCATGCCCCAGTGTTCTTCCTCGCCGCCGCCGGCGAACATCACGTCCTGCGCGCCGTGGCGGATCAGGTCGGCGGCAGCGCCGATGCAGTGCGCCGAGGTGGCGCAGGCCGCGGAGATCGAATAGCTCAGCCCCAGGATGCCGAACGCGGTGGCCAGCGAGGCGGACACGGTCGAGCACATCGTGCGCGGCACCATGTACGGGCCGATCTTGCGCACGCCCTTCTCGCGCAGGATGTCGCCGGTCTCGATCTGCCACTGTGCCGAACCGCCGCCGGAACCGGCGATCACGCCGCTGCGCGGATGGCGGATGTGCTCGATGGCCAGCCCCGCGTCGGCGATCGCCGAACGCATCGCCACATAGGCATAGGCCGCGGCGTCACCCATGAAGCGCTTCAGCTTGCGGTCGATCGCGGCATCAAGATCGATCTGCGGCACGCCCGCCACGTGGCTGCGCAGGCCGCGCTCGATGTACTCCGGGATCGCCTGGATGCCGCTGCGGCCGTCGCGCAGCGCGCGCGCCACCGTGGCCGGAAGATTGCCCAGGCACGACACGATGCCCATGCCCGTCACTACGACACGACGCATCTCAAAAACCCTCGGTGGTCTGGAACAGGCCCACGCGCATGTCGCTGGCCTCGTAGATCAGGCGATCGTCGACGAAGGTCTTGCCGTCGGCGATCACCAGCCGCAGCTTGCCGCGCATCACGCGGCGGATGTCGATCTCGTAGCGCACCAGCTTGGCCGTCGGCATCACCTGGCCAGAGAACTTCACGTTGCCCACACCGAGCGCGCGGCCGCGGCCGGGTTCGCCCAGCCACGGCAGGAAGAAACCGCTGAGCTGCCACATCGCATCCAGGCCCAGGCAGCCGGGCATCACCGGATCGCCGATGAAGTGGCAGTCGAAAAACCACAGCTTCGGATGGATGTCCATTTCAGCATGGATCAGGCCCTTGCCGTAGGCACCGCCTTCCTCGGAGATCTGCGTGATGCGATCGAACATCAGCATCGGTGGCGAAGGCAGACGGGCGTTGTCGTCGCCGAACAGCTCGCCGCGACCGCAGGCACGCAGCTGTTCGTAGTCGAAGGAGGAAGGACGTGTCATGAAATACTCGCGGGGTGAGGAACGCCCAGTGTGCCAGCTGCGCGCCGTCCTGTCTTGACGCCGATCAACCGTGCCTGCCCGTACGCGAGCGCATTGAAATGGCTCAGCGCGGACAGCCGCGATCCTGCCGCCAATGCGCGCCCAGCGAACGCCGGCGCAGGCGCATCGCGCGCAGCAGCGCCTTGGCCAGCCGTGCCTGCCAGCCGAGTTCGGCCAGCGCCGCGCAGGCCCGCCATGCATCGCGCAGGGCACCGGCCTCGCGCACCGGGCCGGCCGAGCGCCACAGCAGCTCGCGCAGCGCCGCGAGCTGGTCGGACGGCAGACTTTCGCCGCGCTCGATCACGCGAAGCGGGCCGTTGCCGGACGCCGGTACCGACGCGTCCGCCAGCAACCGGCCCAGCCGGCGGCCGCACAGCACGCCTTCCAGCAGCGAATTGCTGGCCAGGCGATTGGCGCCGTGCACGCCATTGCAGGCCACCTCGCCCACCGCGTACAGGCCCGGCACGCTGGTGCGCCCGTCCGCATCGGTGGCCAACCCGCCCATGTGGAAATGCGCCGCCGGCGTCACCGGCAGCGCCTGCCGGCGCGGATCGAAACCGTGCGCCAGGCACGCGGCCAGCACGGTAGGAAAGCGCTTTCCCCAATCGCCGTCCACTGCCGTCGCGTCGAGCCAGACCCGCCCACCCGCTGCCTGTTCTGCAGCCACGCGCCGCGACACTACGTCGCGTGGAGCCAGGTCGCCCAGCGGGTGCACCCCCGCCATCAGCGCGTTGCCGTCGGCATCGTGCAGGCGGGCACCGGCACCGCGCAACGCCTCGGTGATCAGCGGCAGGCAGTGGCCCGGCACGTCGAGCGCGGTGGGATGGAACTGCACGAACTCCAAGTCGCGCGGTGCGGCCCCCGCCGCCAGTCCCAGCGCGAGACCGGCGCCATCGGCGCCCGGCGGGTTGCTGGTGCGCGCGTACGAGGCGCCGATGCCGCCGGTGGCCAGCACCACGGCCGCCGCCTCGACTTGCTCATGACGGCCGCGCTCGTCGCGGGTGCGCACGCCCACCACGCGCCCTCCGCGCAGCAGCAGGCCATCGACATCGACACCACCGCGCCACTGCACGTGCATCGCCGCCTGCGCCATGGCGCGCAGTGCCTGCACCAGCACGGCCCCGCTGGCATCGCCGCCGGCGTGCACGATGCGCGCCGCGCCGTGGCCGCCTTCCCGGCCAAGCTGCAGACGACCCTGTGCATCGCTGTCGAAAACCACCCCCTGCGCCTGCAGCCACGCAATTGCCGCGGGCGCCTCGGCCGCCAGCCACTGCACCATCGCCGCGTCGTTGTGGTTCGCACCGGCGGCCAGCGTGTCGGCGGCATGCGCGGCGGCGCTGTCCTGCGGATCGAGTGCCGCGGCGATGCCGCCCTGGGCCAGCGCACTGGCGCTGCCGCAGCCATCGTGGGCGCGACACAACAGCCGCACCGGCGCCGGCGCCATGGCCAGCGCCGTCGCCAGCCCGGCCACGCCGCCGCCCACCACCACGACTGGCAGGTATGCGTGCCTCACACGCTTTCGCGCCGCCCGATGGCCAGCATGCGCTCCAGCGCGGCGCGCGCGCGCACGCTGACGTCGGCGGGAATCTCGATCGCGTGGCGCAGGTCGCGCAGGCTGGCGTAGATGTTCTGCAAGGTGATCCGCTGCATGTGCGGACACAGGTTGCACGGCTTGATGAACTCGGTCTGCGGGAACTGCGACTTGAGGTTGTCGGCCATCGAGCACTCGGTGACCATCGCCACCCGGGCCGGCTTCTCGCGCGCCAGCCACTTGCCCATGGCGGTGGTGGAGCCGACGAAGTCGGCCTCGGCCAGCACCTCGGGCGAGCATTCCGGATGCGCCACCACCTTGGTGCCGAACTGCTCGCGCACGTGCCGCACTTCCTGCGCGGTGAAGCGCTCATGCACTTCGCAGCGGCCGTGCCACAGGACGATTTCCACCTGCGTCTGCTTGGCGATGTGGCGGCCGAGGAACTCGTCGGGCAGGAAGATCACCTTCGGCGCGCCCATCGCCTCCACCACCTGCACCGCGTTCGCCGAGGTGCAGATCGCGTCGGATTCCGCCTTCACCGCAGCCGAGGTGTTGGCGTAACTCACCACCGGCGCGCCGGGATGCTGCGCGCGCAGCGCACGCACGTCGGCGGCGGTGATCGAGGAGGCCAGCGAGCAGCCGGCCTCCCGGTCGGGGATCAGCACAGTCTTGTGCGGCGCCAGGATCTTCGCGGTCTCGGCCATGAAGTGCACGCCGCACAGCACGATCAGGTCGGCATCGCAGCTGGCCGCGGCCTGGGCCAGGCCGAGCGAGTCGCCGGTGATGTCGGCCACGCCGTGGAAGATCTCCGGCGACTGGTAGCTGTGCGCCATGATCACCGCGCCGCGCTGCTTCTTCAGCTTGTTGATCGCGTCGATCCACGGCAGGTGCAGCGGAATCTCCAGGCACGGCACCAGCGGTTCGAGGCGCTCGGCCAGTGCGGCGTATTCGTGTTCCAGTTCGTCGCGCCAGACCGGCACGGGCAGGTTTGCAGGGGCGGTCATGCTGATCGCTTTTCGATGGAGGGAAACGGATGGGCTCAGGCGGTGGCGGCGCGGCAGACGGGCGCGGCGTGCCGGCCCGGAGGCTCCGCCGCCCGCGGCAAACGGCGCGGCAACGGCCGTGAAGGGATCGCGCTGAAAATCGGGCCGGGCATGGTGGGCGGCATCATGGCCGGCCCGACCGCCCGCGCGCCTTGACCCACGTCAACCATCCTGCCCGGTGGCGGCGAGCGCCTGCGCCGCCGGCAGCACGTCGGCGGCGTACAGCCGCTGCGCCTCGACCGGATCGAAATCCGCGTGCTGGCGTTTCTTCACGCCATGCTCGGAGAGCACCACGTGGGTATCGGCCAGCACGCCCGCGTTGGCGAGGCAGGCCGCGACACACTTCAGCACGCAGCCGTCCAGCGCCAGGATGCGCCGCCCGCTCCGCGCCGTGCGCACCAGCCCGGTGACGCCGCCGCCGACGCCGGCGATGCAGGACATCTCGGCGACGCCGGCGCGATCGAGTTGCAGCGCCAGGTGATTGGCCATCTGCGCCGCACTGGAACAGCCGGAGCAGGAATAGACGAGCGGCAACTTGGCACTCACGGGCGAGCCTCCACGGTCGACAGGAAAAGATGCGCGCGCCGGCGCACGCCGCGCAGCGTCCACCACGCGCTGCCCCACGCCAGCACCAGCGCCAGCCCGGCGACACGCGCCAGCCACGCCGACGGCCACAGCACGGCAGTCGGCAACAGCAGCAGCGGCAGTTGCGCCAGCAGCGCGCGGGTCTTCTCGGGCACCGGCAGCAGCCGCTGCACGCCGGGCAGCTGCACGCCGCGGCCGATGCGCCGGTGCAGCTCGATCCAGCCGATGAAGGGCACGATCTCCAGCATCATGCCGGTGACCAGCAGCGGCAGCGCGACGCCCAGCCCCAGCGCACCGGCCAGCATGCCGCCGCGCACGTCCGCGAGCAACGCCAGTGCAGCCAGCGCCAGCACCATCAGTCCGGCGCGCCAGCTCCACAGCAGCGGCCCGCGGCGCAGCCGCGGCGCACGCCATTGCAGCCACAGTCCGGCGACGGCGAACGCCAGCGTGAGCACAGCCACCGTGCCGACCAGCCAGGCGCCACCGCCATCGACCAGACGCCAGATAGCCGCGCCGAGCAGCATCAGCACCGCGCTGCCCAGCCACGCCGCCTGCATCGGCTCGCGCACCGTGCCGGTACCCTGGAACATCGGCATCACCACCCGCGCCACGCTGGCCATCAGCACCACCACCCAGCCCAGCACGCCCCAGCCTGCATGCACGTCGGCGATGGCGGCCAGCGGCAAGGCCAGGCGCCCGGCAAGGCCCAGCGCCAGCAGGCCGCCGAGCAGCGCGGTGAGCACGGCGAAGCCGATCGCCACGCCGAAGCCCGCGCGCAGCAGGCGCTGCCCGGCCGTGGCCAGCAGGCCGGGCACGGTCATCGCCGCCAGCAGCACGAAGGCCAGCGGCAGCAGCAGCGCCGCAGCGATCAGGGCTAGGCGCCAATGTTGGTGCAAACCGGCCACCAGCAGCAGCACACCGAGGTTGAACAGGCCATGCAGCCACGGCCCCAGCACCGCGCTGCCGCGCACCCGCACGCCGGCCGCGGCCGGCAGGAACTGCAGCACGCTGCCGAGCATCGCGTTGCCCAGCACGCCGAGCGTGAACACGTGCACCAGCGCCAGCGTGGCCGGGTTCCAGCGCATGCGCAGCGCCGCCTCGCCATCGACGATCAGCAGCGCGCCGGCCAGCATGCCCCAGCATGGCGCGCCGAGCAGGAAGCGCCGCGGCAGCGACGGCGTCGGCGCCTGCTCAAGCCGAAGCTGCGTCATCGCCGTCCGGGCAGCGGATCAGCACGCGCGCGCCGCCGGTCGGCAGGGCGAACGCCGTCGTCCGCATGCCGCGCGATGCCAGTGCGTCGAGCAGCGGCAGCGGCATCAGCGGCGTGAGCACCTGCACCGCCTGCCCCGGCAACAGCGCCTCGGCTGCCGCCAGCGCGCGCAGCATCGGCTCGGGCGACGGCAGCCAGCGCAGGTCGAGTTCGGGAAGTACCGCGTCGTCGACGCGGTGTTGCGGGGAGGGTTTCGCGTGCATGGCGCCATCTCAACGCAGCGGCGGCGCCGGCGCGCTGACCTGGGTCAACGCGCTGGTGCGCATGGCGGTTTCGTTCAAGGTGCACCGGCCACGGCCTGCCGGCCGTGCCATTCCAGTTGCAGCCACAGTTTCGCGCTGTCGCGGCCGAAATCGTCGGCGCGATAGTCCGCCACCTTCAGCAGGCCGCTGAGGCCCGGCGCCAGCGGAAACGTCAGCGCGGCATCCCACTCGCTGCCGTAGCGAGCGCCGCGGTCGGCGCGGTAGTCGTGATATGCCACGCTCCAGCCCGGTTTGTCGGCGGCAGCGCCGCCGCGACTGAAGCTGCCGTTGACGCCGACGTAGCGATCCTCCAGCCCGCCGGGCGGGGTCACGCCGAACTGGTCGTCCCAGCCGTTGAACGCATGCAGCGTGGCCAGCGGCGTCTGCAGCGCGTGCCGGCCGTTGCCGCCCAGGTGCTCCCAGCCCAGCTTCGCGGTGATCCCGGACTGGCTCCAGCTCGGTTCCAGCAGCCAATAGCTGTGCGCGAAGCGCTGTGGGTTGTTGGCGTAGTCATATTGACGCGCCGCCTCCAGCGTCCAGCCCAGGCCGTTGCCCTCTCGCAGCGCCTTGCCGCTCCAGCGCAGGCCGTAGGTGGCGTTGGAAGCACTGTCCACGTCGCGGTCCTCGTGCAGATAGGCATAGCCGACCCATTGCTGGGCATCCCGGCTCCAGGCCAGGTTGAACAGATGGGTGTTCAACTTGCGCTTCCGCGCGAGCGGGTTCAGCGCATCGCGGCCGGCCACCCGGTGCACGCGGTCGAGCCAGTCGTAGCGCAGCGTCAGCGCCGCCGACGGCCGCCAGCGCAATTCGAGCGCGTCGAAGGTCTGCTCGTGCTGGCGCCAGCCGACGTTGCCGACCCAGCGCTGGTTGTCCAGCAGCAGCCGCTGGCGGCCCGCACTGGCGCCGAGCTTCTCGCCCTGCCAGCGCAGCCAGTACTGGTTGAACTCGCCGCCGCGCGGATCGGTCACCGCCGGATACGCGGTGCGGCCATTGGCGCCGCTGTTGTAGCGGCTGCCGGCGCTGGCCACGCCGGCGCCTTCGACCAGGCCGCTCCAGCCGTGCCCGAACTCGCCATGCAGGCCGAGGCGCAGGCGCACGGTGTCGGCCTCGGCGCTGCGCGCGAACGCATCGTCATCGACCCGCTCGTGACGCAGGCGGGCATCCCACTCCAGTTGCCACGACGGTCCGGCCGATGCTGCCGGCTCGCCGGTACTGACGGTTCCGCCGGTCGCCCAGGCCGGTGCGGCCAGGATGGCGAGCAGGCAGGCGGCCGAAAGACGGTTGCGTGCATGATTCATGGTGTTGCTCCCTTGAGGTCGGCGCAGTCTCGAAGCCGGCGCGCGCGCCCGGGCTGATCCCGGTCAAGTACCGCTCATGCAAGGTGCGGCCGTGACAACGCACCGCGGCCACGCTGGCCGTCGAAACGACAACGCCGGCCACGGGGGCCGGCGTTGTTTCACGCAGTGCTTCGTCTGGACGTCTTTACTTCCAGACAGTTTTTCAAGAACGGCCCGGATCAGTGCTCCGGTGCCGCCGCGGCGGGTGCCTCGGCGCGCGCCTTGGTCACCTCTTCCTTGCTGAACTGCCCGCCCGGGTTGCCCCAGCTGTTCAGCACGTAGGTGAGGATGTTCGCCACTTCGTCGTCGTTGAGCTGGCTCATCGGCGGCATCACCGAGTCGTACTCGTGGCCGTTCACCGTGACCTTGCCGGACAGGCCGTGCGTCACGATGGTCATCGCCCGCTTCGGGTCGGCCGCCAGGAAGTCCGACTTGGCCAGCGGCGGGAACACGTTCGGCAGGCCCTCGCCGTTCGCCTGATGGCACACCGAGCAGGTGCCGGTGAACAGCTGCTTGCCCGCCGCGACCTGCTCGGCCTTGGTCAGCGTGCCGGCCGCATGCGCCGTCGCCGCCGTGGTCACCGCCTTCAGGTTCGGCTCCGAGCGGTCGCCCAGGTAGACCGAGTCCACTTCCTTGCCCGAGTAGATCGTCTTGTCTTCCGGGCCGTCCACCTTGAGGATGCCCAGCGCGCCCTTGTTGAACGCGCGGAAGATCGAGTGGTCGACCAGCACGTAGCTGCCCGGCACGTCGGTGTGGAACTCCACCATCGCCGCGCCACCGGACGGGATCAGCGTGGTCTGCACGTTGTGCTGCGCCACCGTGCCGCCTTCGGGCTGCACCTTGTCGAAGATCTCGCCGATCACGTGGAAGCTCGACACCAGGTTCGGCCCGCCGTTGCCCACGAACAGCCGCACCGTCTGGTTGGTCTTGGCGGTCAGCGCGTTGTCACCGGTCAGCGCGCCTTCCTTGCCGTTGAACAGCACGTAGGTCGGGTGCTCGTCGATCGCCTTCTCCATGTCGAACGGCTGGTGGCCCTTCTGCCGGTACTTGCCGGTGGTGTAGAAGTCGCCCTGCATCACGTAGTACTCGTGGTCGACCTTCGGCAAGCCTTCCGGCGGCTCGACCAGGATCAGCCCGTACATGCCGTTGGCGATGTGCATGCCCACCGGCGCGGTGGCGCAGTGGTAGACGTAGATGCCCTGGTTCAGCGCCTTGAAGGTGAACCGCGATTCATGCCCCGGCGCGGTGAAACTCGACGCCGCGCCGCCGCCCGGCCCGGTCACCCCGTGCAGGTCGATGTTGTGCGGCATCTTGCTGTCCGGCGCGTTCTTCAGGTGGAACTCCACCGTGTCGCCCTGGCGCACCCGGATGAAGCTGCCCGGCACGGTGCCACCGAAGGTCCAGAACGTGTAGCTCACGCCTTCGGAGATCGGCATCTCCTTCTCCACCACCTCCAGCTCCACGATCACCTTCGCCGGGTAGTTGCGGTTCACCGGCGGCGGCACATGCGGCGGGCTGGTCAGCACCGCGTGGATCGGCTCACCCTGCGGCGGACCGAAGTCGCCGTGGGTGGCGGCGATCGCGGCGGGGCTGGCGTCAGCCTCCCCTACCGGCGATACCGCGGACGGCTTGCCGGAGCAGCCGGCAAGCGCCAGCGCGCCTGCCGCGGCAAGAATGAGGAACAACGAACGTGACATGGGTATCTCCCTGTGGTTTCTGCGTGCAGAGCCTAGGGAGACGTCGCGAAACGCGCTTGATGTATGTCATCTCTGTCGATGGAAAACGGCTGCTGCGTCAAGCCGCCACAGCTGCCGCGAAGCCAATCACTGCGGCAGCAGATTCTTGCCGATCTCGCGCAGTCTCTCGGGGTCGCGCAACACCATTTCGCGCCCCTCCAGTTCGATCAATCCCTGCTGGCGGAAACGGCTGAGCACGCGGCTCACCGTCTCGGCCGCCAGGCGCAGGTAGTTGGCGATGTCGCCGCGCGACATGCTGAGATGGAAGCGCGTGCCGGAGAAGCCGCGCTCCTCGTAACGCGCAGCCAGGTCGGTGAGGAAGGCGGCCATGCGCACGTCGGCGTTGTGGTCGCCGGCCAGCAAGGTGGCCATGCCGAGCTCCTTGCTGATCAGCCGGAACAACCGCTGCTGCACCGCCGGCATGCGCGTGGCCAGCGCGCTCATCGCGGGGAACGAGAAGCGGCAGAAGTAGGCCGTGTCCAGTGCTACCGCATCGCACGGAAACTGATCCGGGTAGATCGCGTTGAGGCCGATCACCTCGCCGGGCAGGTAGAAGCCGAGTACCTGTTCGCGTCCGGCAGGGTCGACCATGCTGGTCTTCACCGTGCCGGCGCGCACCGCGAAGATCGAGCGGAACGGATCGCCGGTGCGGAAGATGTGCTCGCCGGCGTGGAACGGCCCCACGTGCTCGACCAGGCAGTGCAGCGCAACCAGCTCCGGCTTGCCGTAACCTTCGGCGATGCATGCGCCGGAGAATGCGCAGGTGCGGCAGAAGTGCGTCTCGTCGCCATCGTCGGCGATCGGGCTGGGCGGTTCGGGCAGGCGGCCTGCCGAGTGGTTGTGGCGCATGGGGAACCTGTGGGGATCGCGCGTGGGGTTCGGGCGTGATGGCGCCAGGTCGCAGCCATCACGTCAACATGGGGCGGAACATATCGCGATGATACGCAACGGCGACGGTTGCGGTGGGCAATGCCGCGGGGCATGACGTCGCAGCAACGACTGCGCCCGGTTTTTGCCGGCCCGGAAAGAACAAGGGCCGGCATCGGGCGCCCGAAGTTGGACTCGAACCGGCGCCCCCTGATCAACAGCCCACCAGATTCTCCCGAAGCAACCATCGGCCCCCGCGACCCTGATCCTTCATGTACGCGGACTATGCTGAGCGGGCACATCGGGCGGAGCGTCATGATCGCTTCAAGACACTGAAATAAAACAGAAATATTTTAAACAGCGCTCAAGCTCCCTACCCGATCTGCCGCTAAACAAGCTCCTCCGACAGCCGGTATCCCCATGCTTCCGCGATTGTCTCTCCCCTCGCCGTCCTCGTTTGGTGCACGCCTGATCGCCCGTCTCGCGGGTACGGTGGCGCTGTTGTTGCTGGTGCTGCTGGTGTCGGCCGGATTGCTCAACCGCTCCGACATGCGGCTGCAGAGCATGGTGTCCGAAACGCTCGCACCCGCCTCGGCGGTGGGACATATCCAGAACGACTACGCCACGGTGCTGCAGACACTCACCCACGCCGCGCTCACCGAGCTGCCCTCGTCGGTCGACGATGCGCAGACGTTGATCGAGGCGCGCCGCGTGAGCATCGCCAGGTACCGGCAACGCCTGCTCGAGAGCGGCCTGGGAGCGCAGCAGAAGCAGCTGATCGGCCTGATCGACGTGCATCGCGCCGCAGCCGACCAGGCGGTGGACGAGGCCATGCAGCTGCTCAAGGCGGAACAGTTCGACCTGGCGCGGCTGAAAATATCCGGCGACGTCTACGACACCTTCGGCCCGCTGCAGAGCGACTTCTCCAACCTGTTCGGTTCGGCGCTGGACGACGGCCAGGCCACAGCCGCCGCCCAGCACCGGGTCAACAAGGTCGGTCTCTATACCCTGGTCGCGCTGGTGCTGGCGGCGATGGGCCTCACGCTGTGGATGGACCTGCGCATCCTGCGCCAGCTCACCAGGCGGCTGATAGCCGCCACGCGCGTGGCGTCGCGGATCAGCGAGGGTGCGCTGGGCACGCCGGTCGACCCCGGTCGCAACGACGAGATCGGTCGCCTGCTGGTCGGTCTCGGCGGCATGGACAGACAACTCGTGCAGGTGGTGCGACGCGTGCGCCAGCGTGCCGACACCCTCAGCCACGGCGCATCGGGCATGGCCGACGGCAACGATGCGCTGAGCCGGCGCACCGAGCTGCAGGCGATGCGGCTGGAGCAGACCTCCGGCGCCATGTCCCGCATCACCGCCACTCTGACCGGGCATCGGCAGCTCGGCACGCAGGTCGATCGCGCGGTGGACGAGGCACGCTGCCAGGCCGGGCTGGGCCGCACCGCGGTCGGCGAGGCGATCGATGCCATGGGCGCGATCGAGCGCAGCAGCCGCCGCATGGGCGACATGCTCGACCTGATCGATCGGGTTGCCTTCCAGACCCGGCTGCTGGCACTCAACGCCGCAGTCGAGGCCGCGCGTGCCGGTCAGCATGGCAAGGGTTTCGCCGTGGTCGCCATGGAGGTCCGCGAACTGGCGCAGCGCAGCTCGGAGGCCGCGCGCGACATTCGCCGCCTGATCACCGGCAGCGAACAAGCCGTGCGCACTGGCCTGGAGCGGGTGAGCCGCACCGGCGAGGTGATCGAGAGCATCGGCAGCAGCGTTGACCGCCTGGCCGAGACGGTGACCGCCATCCTCGCGGCAGGCCGCGCCCAGGCGGACGAGATCGCGGCGGCCAGCCAGGCGGTGATCGCCATGGACGCGATGACCCAGGAGAACGCCGCACTCGGCGAACAGGCTGCAGCCGCCAGCCGCGCCATGCTGGAGAGCGTCACCGCGCTGGTGCGCGACGTGGGCTTCTTCACCCTCCCGGACGAGGCAGCCGTCGCGGAACCGGCTGCCCTGCGGCCGGCCGAGGCACTCGCATGAGCACGGAACTCCCGCCATGACCCCAGCCTACGGCCCGGATCCCCGCCACGCGTCGCTGCTTGACCAGATCACCGGCGGCGCCGGCCTGCGCGCGGTGTTCCAGCCGATCGTGCGGCTGGACACCCTGACGGTGGTGGCGCACGAGGGCCTCAGCCGCCCGGCCGAGGCCGCCGCCGGCCTCAGCGTGCTGGACATGCTGGACCTGGCGCGTGCCAAGGGGCGGCTGGGCGAGTTTGAGCTGCTGGCAGCACGTACCGTGTGCGGCGCGTTCGCGGCCCAGGACGGCCATGGTCGGCTTCTGGTCAACCTCAGCGCACAGGCCGTGCTGCACGGTGGCCTACGACCGGACGAGGTGATCGATGCGCTGTCCGGCGCAGGCATCGGAATGGAGCGCGTCACGGTGGAGATCACCGAACGCGACGTCGTCAAGGACCCTGCCGAACTGGCCCATGCGCTGGGCTACCTGCGCGCCCGCGGCACGCGCATTGCGTTGGACGACTTCGGCAACGGCCATTCCAACTTCGAGATGTGGAACGAGCTGCATCCGGACGTGGTGAAGATCGATCGCTACCTGGTCAACGGGCTGGCGCGCAGTGCGGGAAAGCTCGCCATCGTGCGCGCGCTGTGCCGCGTGGCCGAGACGCTGGGCGCGGACCTGGTCGGCGAAGGCGTGGAAGAGGCGGAAGACCTGCGCATGCTGCGCGAACTGGGCATCTCCTACGCCCAGGGCTATCTGCTCGGCGTGCCCCTGCCGTCCCTCGTGGCCGATGTACGGGACGAGGCACGCGACGCCTTCCGCATCCACGCCGTCCCGGTGCCGCCGCACCCCCGCGGGCCGGTCACGCAACGGCCGCTGCAGGTCGGGCACCTGGCGATCGCCGCGCCGAGCCTCGCCGTGCAGCAGCTCAACGACGACGTGGCTGCGCTGTTTGGCCGCAACGAGTCGCTGCACGCGGTGGCGGTGACCGACCACGACCGTCCGGTCGGCCTGATCAATCGCCGCATATTCGCCGAACGCATGGCGCAGCCGTTCGCACGCGAGCTGTTCGGGCGCAAGTCCTGCATCAGCTTCATGCACGCCGAGCCGCTGCTGTGCGACGAGCAGCAATCGCTGGACAGCCTCACCGACGTGCTGCGCGGCGAGGACCAGCGCTACCTCACCGACGGCTTCATCATCACCCGCGAGGGGCGCTACCTCGGCCTTGGCACCGGCGAGTCGCTGGTGCGCCGGGTCACCGAGCAGCGCATCGAGGCGGCGCGCCACGCCAATCCGTTGACGTTCCTGCCCGGCAACATTCCGGTCACCGCCCACATCGAACGGCTGATGCGCGAGCTGCGGCCGTTCGTCGCCGCCTACATCGACCTCAACGACTTCAAGCCCTTCAACGACCAGTACGGATACTTCCGCGGCGACGAGATGATCCGCCTGCTGGCCGCCATCGTCACCACCAGCATCGATGCGCGGCACGACTTCGTCGGCCACATCGGCGGCGACGATTTCATGATCCTGTTCCAGAGCGGGGACTGGGAAACGCGCTGCCGCAGCATCATTGCCGCGTTCAACGAGCGGTCCCGCGCGCTGTTCGACGAACAGGACCTCGCGCAGGGCGGCATCGAGGGCGAAGACCGCCGCGGCGCACGGCAGCTGTTCGCGCTGACCACGGTGTCGATCGGCGCGGTGCAGGTGCCGGCGCAGGCGCCACGCCGCCCCGAGCTGATCGCTACGCTGGCCGCGCGCGCCAAGCGCCACGCCAAGCGCGGACGGCTGGGCTTCCATGTGCTCGCCGCCATGGGAGGCGAATGGCCGGAGCCGGCCGCCTGAACCGGACACGGTCCGCTTTGGCGCAATCGGCGCTCGCTGCCACATTGACGGCGCTGGGTGACACAACGATTTACACGCCGGCCAAGAAAAAGGGCCTGCATCGCTGCAAGCCCTTGATACATCTGGCGCCCGAAGTTGGACTCGAACCAACGACCCCCTGATTAACAGTCAAGTGCTCTAACCGGCTGAGCTATTCGGGCGGGAGCTGCGTAGTTTGCTGAGCACCCGACAAACTGTCAAGCCGCGCCGGGGGCTGCCGCCGCACTTCGTCAGGCGCTCAGCACCCGGTAGCACGGCACGTACGCGGTGCCGCCGGGAAGCTTCATGCGGTGCTGGTCGACGAAGGCCTGCAGCAGCTTGTCCAGTGCCCGCATGATGTCCGCGTCGCCGTCGATGGCGAACGGGCCGTGCTGTTCGATCGCCTGCACGCCTTCTTCCTTCACGTTGCCGGCGACGATGCCGGAAAACGCCCGACGCAGGTCGGCCGCCAGCGCGTGCCGCGGACGCTCGCGGTGGATCTGCAGCGCGCGCATCGCCTCGTGGGTGGGGCGGAACGGCTGCTGGAACTCCAGTGGAATCTGCAGCGCCCAGTTGAAGAAGAACGCATCCTTGGTGTCGAGCCGATTGTGGCGCACTTTTTCCAGGCCCTTGATCATCATCCTCGCGACCGTTTCCGGATCGTCGACCACGATCTGGTAGTGCCGGGCCACCTCGTCGCCCAGGCTGAGCCGCAGGAAGCGGTCGATCTGCTCGAAATAGGCGGCCGACTGGCGCGGCCCGGTGAAGATCAGCGGGAACGGCGTGCTGGCGTTGTCCGGGTGCAGCAGGATGCCGAGCAGGTAGAGGATTTCCTCGGCGGTGCCGACGCCGCCAGGGAACACGATGATGCCGTGGCCCAGGCGCACGAACGCCTCCAGCCGCTTCTCGATGTCCGGCATGATCACCAGGTGGTTGACGATCGGGTTCGGCGACTCGGCCGCGATGATGCCCGGCTCGGTGATGCCGATGTAGCGGTTGTGCCGGCGCCGCTGCTTGGCGTGCGAGATGGTGGCGCCCTTCATCGGCCCCTTCATCGCGCCGGGGCCGCAGCCGGTGCAGATGTCCAGCCCGCGCAGGCCGAGCTGGTAGCCGACCAGCTTGGTGTAGTCGTACTCCTCGCGCGAGATCGAGTGGCCGCCCCAGCAAACCACCAGGTTCGGATCGACCTGCGGCTTCAGGATGCGCGCGTTGCGCAGGATCTCGAACACGCTCTGGGTCAGCGCGGCGGAGGCGTCCAGGTCGAAGCCGACCTGTTCCAGCTGGGTCGACACGTAGACGATGTCGCGCACCACCGCGACCAGCAGCTCGTTGATGCCGCGGATGATCTGACCGTCCACGAACGCCTGTGCCGGTGCGTTCGACAGCTCGATCTTCATGCCGCGGTCCTGCTGCAGCACCTGGATGTCGAAATCCGGATACTGCTCCAGGATCGCGCGCGGATCATCGCTGATGTTGCCCGATGTCAGCACCGCCAGTGCGCAACGGCGCAGCAGCGCATGCAGGCCCGAGCCGCTGGCGCCGCGCAGGCGCGCCACTTCATGGCGCGAAAGTACGTCCAGGCCGCCGATGGGTGAGATCCGTGCGCTGACCGTGCTGGGCTTGCCGGCACGGCCGGCCTGAAAATCGTTCATCCGCTAATTCTCCTGCCGCTGACGGCGTGGCTGCCTCATGCAGCGCCGTGGCGGACCGCCTAGCATCCCTTGCTCGGCAGGCATGGGTCAAGACAAGAAAAACCGGCGCCCTCGCGGGCGCCGGTCCTGGGCCAAGCCAGTGACGGGCGATCAGAACGTGTACTTGACCGTCAGCAACACCGACCAGCGCTGGGCGAGATCGTCGCCGAAGTTCACGTAGGTCGGGATGGCGCGCGGCGCGTAGTTGCCGTTCGCATTGGTGTAGTTGCCGCCACTGATGTCGTAGATGTACTTGCCGGTGGCAGGATCCACGCCGTAGTAGTCGGCGAGGGCGCGGCCACCCGGGAAGGCCACCCGCTTCTCGATACCCCACTTCTTGTTCAGCAGGTTCGTGAAGTTGTAGACGTCGAGCTTGATGATGCCCTTGTTGCCCTTGAAGATGCCCGGAATCTCCTGGCTGAAGCTCAGGTCGATCTGGTTGATCCAGCCCGCGCGATCACCGTTGCGACCGGCGATGCCGCCCTGGTGATCCTTCAGGTAGTCGTTCTTCTGGATGTAGGCGTAGAACTGATCGATCCTCTGCTGGCTGACATTGGAGCGGAACTCCACCTCGCCCGGCTTCGGAATGTAGACCAGGTCGTTGGTGACGCCGTCGCCGTTGGCGTCGTTGCCGAAGGCCCAGCTGTACGGAGCGGCGTTGTGGCCGTCGTAGAAGATGCTGGCGCTGGTGGCGTAGTCGCCGAAGAAGCGATGCTGCCAGTTCAGGCTCGCCAGCACGCGGCGCGGAATCGAGTAGTTCGACGGGCTCGCCTTGTTCTCGCCCGGGTTGGTGATGTAGCTGTTGACATAGTTCGAACGGGCGACGCTCGACGTACCCGGGTTCACCTCGGTGGCGCGGCTCCAGGTGAAGCCGACCATGCCCGACCAGTCCTCCGAGAACGGCTTCTTCAACGACAGCGCCAAGCTGTCCGCCTTGCCGCGGCTGGTGTTAGCCAGGTTGATGGTGCCGTCGGTGAACGCCTTGTTGGCCAGGTAGCGGTTCGACTGTGCCTTGTTGCGCGGATCCAGCGAAATGTCCTTGTAGTAGCTGAAGCGGCCGTCCGGCAGCACGGCGGTGGGCGCGCCGGTGTTGTAGTTCTGGTACCAGATCGCGTCACGCACCTTGATGTGCTCGTAGTCGGCGGTGGCGATCAGGCCCCACCACGGCAGCTCCTTGTCGAAGCCCAGGCTGAGCTTCCACACGCTCGGCAGGCGGAAGCCCGGCTCGATCGTGTTGACGGTCTGGGCGCCGGTGCCCGGCGTGCCGTCGTTCTGGTGGTGCGGGTCGGCGCTGAACGCCGGCAGGTTGGTCTTGCAGCCTGACTGCGTGGGACCGCAGTTGAACTGGGTCTGGGTGACGCCCGAGTTGGAGTAGATGTTGCCAAGCCACACGGTCGGCGGGTTGGAGATGAACAGGCCCGCACCGCCGCGCAGCTGGGTCATGCGCTCGGTGTCGAACGCATAGTTGAACGACAGGCGCGGCTGCACCACGCGGTTGCCGTTGATGGTGGTCTGGTTGGTGCGGCCGAAGCCGCCCGTGGCCGGGGTGCCAGTGTGGGTGGCCGGGTTGTACGTGCCCGCTACCGGGGCAGCGGCGAACTTGGCGTTGTACAGCGGCTGGTCGCTGACCAGCGGAATGTCCACGCGCACGCCGTACTGTACCGACAGGTTCTGGTTGACCTGCCAGGTATCCTGCAGGAACACGCCCCACTGCTTCATGCGGAAGGCGGCGGCGACGTCGGCCGTGCTCAGGCCGTCCGCCGGGCGGTTGTAGCGGTACTGGTAGTAGCTGCCGCGCTTGAAGTTCTCCAGGCCGGTGTAGGGATTGCCGGTAGCCGGATTGATGTCGGCACTGTCCTCGAACGTGTAGCTGCCGTAGGCATTCTGCATGAACAGGTTGTAGATGTCGTTGTGCTCGTAGTCGAAGCCGCCCTTGATCGTGTGGTCACCGGCGTAATAGGTGCCGGCCCAGGCGAAGTTCAGCGTCTTGGTCTTGAGCACGTTGGCCTGGCTGGAGTACTCGGTGCCGAACTCCACCGAAGTGCCGTCGCTGAAGGTGGTCGGGTACACCCTCACGTCCGGGCTGGCGACACCGTTGTAGGGGCCGCGCAGCTGGTCGAACTTCGCGTACGACAGCGTGGTGTCGGTGGAGAAGTTCGACGACCAGTCGTCGTAGAAGTGCAGCGCGTAGCTCTTGTTGTCGACGTTGGTGGTGTACCAGCCGCTGGACAGGACCAGGTTGGTGTTGGTACCGGTGATGACCGGCTTGGTTTCCTTGGTGCGGCTGTAGGTGAAGCTGGCGCGGTGGTTGTCGCTGATGTTCCAGTCGATCTTGCCGAGGTAGCGCTTGTCCTGCAGGTTGGTGTTGCCGCCGCCGTAGCTGCCCGGGTCGGCCAGGCCCAGCGCCTTGGCGGCGTCGATCACCTTTTGCACCTGGGTCGAGGTCAGCCCGGCGATCGGCGTGGAAGCACCGGAATCCGCCGGACCATACGGGCTGCCCGCGCCTACCTTCACGCTCTTTTCCGCGGAAAGGAAGAAGAACAGCTTGTCCTTGACGATCGGGCCGCCCACGGTCGCGCCGCCCGTCCACTGGCGATCGAACGCGGTGTACTTCGCGTCGTTCTCGTTCTTGCCGATCATGTTCTGGTTCTGGAACACGTAGTAGACCGAACCATGGAAATCGTTGGTGCCGCTCTTGGTGACGGCATTCACGTTGGCGCCCACGCCCCGACGGATGGAGGTGTCGTAGTTCGCCGTGGAGATGTTGTACTCCTCGATCGTGTCCTGCGAGATCGGCGTGGCCAGCGTCGGCAGGCCGTTCGCGTTCAGGCCGAACGGATCGTTCGCGCTGACCGAGTCCACCGTGATGTTGTTGTAGCGGCTGTTCTGGCCGATGGCCGAGAACTCGCCGCGCTCGCGGTCGGTGATCACGATGCGCGGGTCGAGGCGGACGATGTTCTGGATCGAACGGTCCGGCGCCGGCATGGCCTCGATCTCGCGCCGGGAGACGTTGGTCGAGATGCCCTTGTTGTCGGGGCTGAAGGTCTGCGCCAGGGTGCTGGCCGAGACCGTCACGCCGCCCAGTTCGGTGGCCTGCTGCGCACTGGCACCGGCCAGCGTGATGTTGATGGCCGATTCCTGGGCCAGCTGCAGGTAGACGTTGTCGTGGTCGGCCTGCACACCGTCCTTGCTGGCCTTCACGTCGAACGGACCACCGACGCGCAGGCCCTGTGCCGCATAGCGGCCGTTGCTGTCGGTGGTGACCACCTTGGTGGTGCCCGACGGCTCATGCACGATCTGCACGGTGGCGCCGGCCACCGGCTGGCCCTTCGCGTCGAGCACGCGGCCGCTGATCGAGGAGGAGGTGTCCTGCGCGATGGCGGGCACCGACGCCGCCAGCAGCGAGGCAATGGCAAACGGCAGGAGTTTGGCGCGAATTCGGCTGTTCATTCTTGGGTCGTCCCTCAGGCTCGCAACGAAAAAAACGCTTGTTTGGGGCCAAAACCGCCGCCTGCCCGTCAGCTGCCAGGCGTGACCGGACGCAATGCGTGACCCCGGTTGTGGTATCGCCGCCACTCCACGGAGCATGGAGCCGCAAATAAGCTTCGCTCGCCGAACTTTTCCGCCTACGGCGATTGTTAAGCAACTTTAACGATATTGTATGACATTTTTGTAACAACCACACGTCGACGGCCATCATCGAATTTCCCCCAAGCCGCGTAGCGAACCGTTACGGATCAATGGGATAGATTCGCCCCGTCATCTCCATCGCGTCCCTGCCGCGCCACACCGGCCTGCCCTGCCTATACCGGATCACTCCCGCTTGCTGAGATATCGCGCACGTTTCGCCGGCTTCAGGTTGACCAGGTCGAGCATCACCAGGCCATCCACGCAGCCGGAAAAACCCGGATCCTCGCCGAAGTCGAGGAATTGCACGCCGGCGGGCTCGACCAGATCCACATACTGGCGATACAGCACCGGCATGCTGACGCCCAGCGCGTCCAGATGGTGTTTCAGCTTGCCCAGCCCGGCGATGGCGTCCAGCCCATCCAGCGCCTCACGCACGCCCTGCACCACCTCGGGCGAGACCACGAAGGGCTGGCGCGCGGCGGCCAGTCCCGGCACACCGAAATAATGCTGGTGCGCCGCGGCGATCCATTCGCGCGCCTCGCGCGGCAGGCTCATCGACATGCTCACCGGACCGAACAGGTAGCGCAGTTCCGGGTGCCGCTGCAGGTACAGGCCGATGCCCTGCCACAACTGGTCCAGTGCGCGCGAACGCCAGTAGGCCGGCGCAATGAAGCTGCGCCCCAGCTCCAGTCCCTGCGCCAGCCGCGACTCCAGCGCCGGCGAATAGTCGAACAGGCTGGAGGTGTACAGGCCGGCCATGCCGCGTTCGGCGATCAGCCGGCCGCCGTGGCCGAAGCGATAGGCGCCGACGATACGCAGCGCCTGCGGATCCCACAGCACCAGGTGTTCGTAATGCGGGTCGTAGGCGTCCAGGTCGCACCGGGCGCCGGTGCCCTCGCCGACCTTGCGGAACGTCAGTTCGCGCAGGCGGCCGATCTCGCGCATCACCGCGCTGTCGGGCGTGCCCATGAACAGCCAGGCCTGCTTGCCGTCGCCCAGGTCGGCCAGTTTTTCGCAGCGCGCCAGCCCCGCCGCAACCTCCGCGGCCGGCTCGGGCAAGGCCAGCGGCGCCTGGCCGCCGAACACCAGGCCGCGATGCTGGCCGACCCGGTAGACATGCCGGCGCATCAGCTTGGCGGCCTGCTTCGGCGAGCTGCCGCTGCGTTGCGCCAGCTCCTCAGCACCGACCAGGGCGCCGATGCTGAAACCGATCCGCCGCTTGCCGGGCGCCACTGCCTCGCGCGGCAGCATCGCCGTGCTCAGCGGCTTGGCCAGCATCGACAGGCCGTAGAACATGGCCGAGTTGCGAGCCGAGACGTGCACCGGCAGTACCGGCGTCTTGCTGCGCAAGGACAGCCGCGCGAAGCCGTCCGACCAGCGGCCGTCGCGCACGCCACCGGGGCGCACGCGCGACACTTCGCCAGCGGGAAACACGATCAGCGCCTCGCCATTCTCCAGCGCCCGATAGATGCCGCGCAGGCGCGAGGTGGCGCCCTTGCCGAACACGTCCACCGGCAGCAGCAACTGGCCCAGCTGCGGCACCGTCGCCAGCCAGTCGTTGCCGAGGATGCGCGCGTCGCGGCGGACCGAGCCGATCAGCTGCAGCAGCGCCAGTGCGTCCTGCATGCCCAGCGGATGGTTGGCCACCACCAGCAGCGGGCCGTCGACGGGAATGTTCTCCAGATCGCCGGGGTTGACGTGATGGCTGGTGCCGAGCACGTCCAGCACGCGATCGACGAAGTCGAAGCCTTCGGCGGCGCCGACCCGGTCCAGCACGCGGTTGAAGCCGTCTTCGTCGGCCAGGCGCCCGAGCATGCCGGCCATCGGGCGCCGCAGGCGGGGGTACTGCGCCAACCACGGCAGTCGATCTACAAGGGACTGTTCGATGCTCAGCATGTCTGCCTCCTCGGATTCCCCCCATCCTGGCGGCCGATTATGACAGCCGCACGAACATGCGAACCGGGTCCCGCGACAACAGGGGCAAAATCACCGTTTCAAACGTTCATGTGCAGGAACGACGCCACGCCGGCCATGAACATCTGCACCGACAAGGCGATCAGCAGCATGCCCATCACGCGTTCCAGCGCGGTCAGCACGCTCTCGCCCAGCCAGCGGAACAGATAGGTGGCGCTGAGCAGGATCAGCGAACTGGCCAGCCACGCCAGCAGCAGCGCGATGGTCCAGTCGGCGGTACGACCGGGCTGGGTATTGGTCAGCAGCAGCAACGCCGCCATCGCCGAGGGGCCGGCCACGCCGGGGATCGCCATCGGCACGATGAACGGCTCGCCGCCGCCGGCCTTGCCGAAGATGCCGCTGCCGTCGGCCGGCGGAAACACCATGCGGATGCCGATCAGGAACAGCACGATGCCGCCGGCGATGCTGATCGACTCCTGCTTCAGCTGCAGCAGCCGCAAGAAATACTGGCCGCCGAACAGGAACGCCAGCAGCACACCCAGCGCGATCAGCAGCTCGCGCACCATGACGCGACGCCGCCGCTTCGGCGGCACGTCCTTCAGCAGGCTCAGGAACAGCGGGATGTTGCCCAGCGGATCCATGATCAGGAACAGCAGGATGCCCGCCGACAGTGTGGTCATCTGCGATTCCATCTCGACTCCATTTTCGTTGGGCGGACGCCACGCCGGCGCCGCCGGGCAACCGTTCAGTCGACCCGCAAATCCAGTATGGCCCCACGCGCCGCCGCGCCCTGCGCGCTGAGCAGATAGACCGCGGCGGCAGCAGCCGCATCCGGCAGCGGTCGCTGCAGGATATCTTCGCCGAAATAAGCCAGCTGCCGCAGCGCCGTGCGCATCGGCGCGGGCAGCAGTGCATGGGTGCGCAGCGGGCCGTTATCGGTCTCCTCGTGCAGGATCGCCACGAACCGTTCCAGCGCCGCCTTCGATACGCCGTAGCCGCCCCAGTGCGCGCGCTGCAGCAGCGCGGGATCATCCAGCACGAACACCACCGCGCTGTCGGCGGCCTGGGTCAGCAGCGGCAGGCAGGCCTGGGTCAGCGCGAACGGCGCGTTGACGTTGACGTGCATTGCGCGCAGCCAGGCATCCGGCTTGTGCATGCTGATCGGGGTCAACCCGCCAAAACTGACCGCCGCGTGCACGATGCCGTCGAGCCGGCCGAAGTCGCGCTCCAGCCCCTCGGCCAGCGCAGCGTATTCGCGCGGCGTGGCCACTTCCATGTCCAGCGGATGGATCACCGGCTCGGCCAGGCCTTCGGCCAGCATCGCGTCGTACAACTGTTCCAGCTGACGTTTGCGCTTGCCGGTGATCACCACCGTGGCGCCCGCTCGCGACACAGCTCGCGCCACCGCGCCGCCGAGCCCGCCGTAGGCGCCAGTGACCAGCACCACGCGACCGGCCAGGGTCTCGGGGGGCGGCTGCCAGCCGACCGGCAATCGGGAAACCGGCAGCGTCGTCAAAGCGCCACCCCGGCCACGTCGCTGGCCATGCGCGACAATTCGCCGGAGGACTTCAGATCCTCGACGATGTCGCAGCCGCCGATCAGTTCGCCCTGGATGAACAGCTGCGGAAAGGTCGGCCAGTTGGAGAAGTGCGGCAGCGCCGCGCGGATCTGCGGATCGGCCAGCACGTTGACCGCATGGAACACGGCGCCGGCCTCGGTCAACGCCCTGGCCGCGCGACTGGAAAAGCCGCACATCGGAAATTCGGGCGTGCCCTTCATGAAAAGCACGATGGGATGCGCGGCCAGCATCGCCTTGATTTGCTCGTTGATGTCCATAGCTCGGTGATTCATCTTTACAATGCAGGCAGACCGGTATTGTATCAGTCACCCGTCGGCTGCCGTCCGCTGCGCCGGCCTTTTCTCCCCCCGCCACCGTCAAGGAGCCTCATCATGGCGATCGAACTTCCTCCGCTGCCGTACGAAAAGAACGCACTGGAACCGCACATTTCCGCCGAAACGCTGGAGTACCACTACGGCAAGCACCACCAGGCCTACGTGACCAACCTCAACAAGCTGATCGAAGGCACCGAGTTCGCCAACGCGCCGCTCGAGGAAATCATCCGGAAGTCGTCCGGCGGCGTGTTCAACAACGCCGCGCAGATCTGGAACCACACGTTCTACTGGAACTCGATGAGCCCCAGCGCTCCTCAAGGCCGGGGCGGCGGCGCACCGAGCGGCAAGCTGGCCGACGCGATCACCAAGGCGTTCGGCTCGTTCGACAAGTTCAAGGAGGAGTTCAGCAAATCCGCCGCCGGCAACTTCGGCTCGGGCTGGACCTGGCTGGTGCAGCGCCCGGACGGCTCGCTCGGCATCGTCAACACCTCGAACGCGGCCACCCCGATCACCGGCAGCGACAAGCCGCTGTTCACCACCGACGTGTGGGAACACGCCTACTACATCGACTATCGCAACGCCCGCCCGAAGTACGTCGAGGCGTTCTGGAACCTGGTGAACTGGGAATTCGCAGCCGGCAACCTGGCCTGACTCCCCCATCGCAAACAAAAAAACGGAGCCCTGGCGGCTCCGTTTTTTTGTGCCCATGCCCGGCGGTTCAAGCGAGCACGGACAACACCGGCGCCACCTGCGCCTCGCGCCCGAGTGCCACGGCCATACCGCCCAGCCGTGTGGCCAACAGTCCGGCATCGGGTGCGCACACCGTGGCATGGCCCACCTTGCGGCCTGGCCGGGCCTGCTTGCCATAGTCGTGCCAGTGCGCATCGACGCCCTGCAATACCGCCGTGGCGTCAGGCAGCTCGCCGATCCAGTTGAACATCGCCGACGGGCTGCGTGCGCCGGTGTCGCCCAGCGGCAAGCCGAGCACCGCGCGCACGTGATTCTCGAACTGGCTGGTGTGGGCGCCCTCGATGGTCCAGTGGCCGGAATTGTGCACCCGCGGCGCCATCTCGTTGCCCAGCAGTTCGCCGTTCCTGACGAACAGCTCCAGCGCGAACACGCCGACGTAGTCCAGCCGCTCGGCCAGCGTGCGGGCCAGCTCGGTGGCGCGCGGCTGCAGCAGCTCGATATCCGGCGCCGGTGCCAGGCTCATCGACAGCACGCCGTCGACATGCCAGTTGCGGGTCAGCGGCCAGGTGCGGAAATCGCCATCGCGCCCGCGCACGGCGAGCACCGACAGTTCGCGTTCGAACGGCACGAACGCCTCCAGGATCAGGCCATGCTTCGCCGCCTGCGCGCCGAGCGCGGCCCACGCCGGGTCCGCATCCGCCAGGTCATGCAGACGGAACTGACCCTTGCCGTCGTAACCGAGCCGGCGCGTCTTCAGGATCGCCGGTGCGCCGACCGTCGCCAGCGCCTGGTCCAGTTGCTCGCGCGTATCCACCGTCATGAAGTCCGGGGTGGGCAGCCCGCACTCGCGGAACAGGGTCTTCTCGGCCAGCCGGTCCTGCGCCACCGCCAGCGCGCGCGGGTTCGGAAACACCGCCACCCGTTCGGCCAGCCGTTGCGCCGTCTCGGCCGGCACGTTCTCGAAATCGAAGGTGACCACATCGACCCGGGCGGCGAACGCCTCCAGCGCGGCATAGTCGGTCCAGTCGGCTACCAGCAGCGGCGCGACCTGTCCCGCACAGGCGTCGGCCACGCTGTCCACCGCCAGTGTCTTCACGCCCAGCGGCGCTGCCGCCAGCGCCAGCATGCGCGCCAGCTGGCCGCCGCCGAGTACGCCCAGCACGGGTTGCCGTCGCCCGCTCATTGACGCGGATCCGGCTGTTCCAGCACGGCCCGGGTCTGGCGTGTGCGCCAGTGGTCCAGCGCCGTGGCCAGCGCCGGGTCATGCAGCGCCAGCACCGCGGCGGCCAGCAGGCCGGCGTTCACCGCGCCGGCGCGGCCGATCGCCAGGGTGCCGACCGGGATGCCGGCCGGCATCTGCACGATCGACAGCAGCGAATCCATCCCGTTCAGCGCCTTCGACTGCACCGGCACGCCGAACACCGGCAGGCGCGTCTTGGCCGCCAGCATGCCGGGCAGATGGGCGGCACCGCCGGCGCCGGCGATGATCACCTGGATCCCGCGCGCCGGCGCCTGTTCGGCGTAGCTGAACAGCAGGTCCGGCGTGCGGTGGGCGGAAACCACCTGCACCTCGTGCGGCACGCCCAGCTCGGTCAGCACGTTGGCCGCGTGCTGCATGGTTTCCCAGTCCGAACGCGAGCCCATCACCACGCCGATGCGCGGCGCTCTGCTTGTTCCTGTCATGGCCGGGCCGTCCAAAAGCGGCTATTGTACGGGCTTTCCCCACCCCGCACACCCAAGCATGGACAAGCGTCTGCTCGACATCCTGTGCTGCCCGGTCAGCAAAATGCCACTGCGTCCGCTGGGCAAGCGCGAACTCGACGCGCTGAACGACGCCATCGGCGCCGGCAAGGTCGACACCGTGGCCGGCGCCGCCGTGCACGAGCGGGTCGGCGAAGGCCTGATCACCACCGACCACAAGGTGATCTACCGGGTCGAGGACGGCATTCCGGTGATGCTGCCCGAGGAAGGCATCGGTACCACCCAGCTGACCGGCTTCCCCGCCGGCTGAAAGCGCCTGGCGGCTGAAAGCGCCCGGCGCATGACACGGGTACCTGCTTTGCCTTATCGTCGACACTTGCGCGGCTCCCTCCCGGGTTGGATCGCGCACTGCAATGTTCCAGGGGGTTGGCGATGAACGAAGCCAGTGATCCGTCCCGCGTCATCCATCTGAATCAGCGCCTGGATCCGGCCAGCGAGCGCGTCGGCGAGTTGCTCGGCTCCGTGCGCAGCATCGCCGGCAAGCGGTTGCAGCAATGGGTCGGCAATGCCTTCGAGCACGTCGACGACGCCCTGTTCGACCTGGCCGAGAAAGCCGAGAACAATGCCGCCCAGATGCATTACTTCGACGGCATGCGCGAAGTGCGCAAGCGCCGTCCGGCGGTGGAGCGCAGCTTCCTGGGCGCAATCAGCCGCCACATCGGCGAACTGCCCCACCCGCAGCTGTCGGGCAACCCGGCCTCGCCGTTCGGCACGCCCGAGCTGACGCTGGTGGCGGACAACGAGCTGGAAGAATCGCTGGCCATCACCAGCATGATCAGCAAGAACGACGCGCGCCTCGCGCGCGACCTGTTCACGGTCAACCAGCGTTTGTCAGTGATCTGCGGCGGCCGCAAGATCGAGGATTCCAGCAACCCGGTGGCGCCGGCGATCCTGGCCCAGGCATTCCGTCAGGCGCTGCACGAGCTCAGCGCCGACATGCGGGTCAAGCTGATCATCTACAAGCTGTTCGACCGCTACGTGCTGTCGTCGCTGGAAGAGCTCTACCAGGAAATCAACACCGAACTGGTGCGGGCCGGCGTGCTGCCACAGCTGCGCCACGAGGTGCTGCGCGGCGACGCGAAAGGAGCCGGCCCGGCGGCGGCCGACGCGACCGACGAGGCGACCGGCGAGATCCCCAGCGACCTGCTGCAGACCCTGCATGCGCTGTTCAGCGCGCGCCGCGGTCCTGCCGCCGGCGGCATGCACGCGATACCGAGCGGCCCGCTGCCGTCGGCGAACGAATTGCTGGGCGCGCTGAGCGTGCTGCAAAGCCAGATCGCCAGCGCCGGACCGCTGCCGTACGCGCAACCGGACGACGCCGCCGCACTGAGTCGCGAAGTGCTCCAGCTGAAAGGCCAGCTGCTGACCCAACTTGGCGCGCTGCGCGGCGAGAAGCCCAGCAACGTCGCCACCATCGATGAAGACACCATCGACCTGGTCGGCATGCTGTTCGAATTCATCCTGGAGGACCGCAACCTGCCGGCCACGATGCAGGTGATGCTGGCGCGGCTGCAGATTCCGTACCTCAAGGCGGCGATCCTCGACCGCAAGCTGTTCGCGCATCGCCAGCACCCGGCACGCCGGCTGCTGGATTGCCTGGCCGAGCAGGCCAAAAGCTGGTCGGAGGAGTCCGACCGCGACCGCCGCCTGCACGACAAGGTGAAGTCGACCGTCGACCAGCTGCTGCACGACTTCGACGACGACATGGGCATCTTCGAGCGCCTGCTGGTCGACCTTCAGCAGTTCCAGGACCTCAACAAGCGCCGCTCCGAGCTGGCCGAGCAGCGCGTGGCCGAGTCCACCCGCGGCCGCGAGAAACTCGAACAGGCGCGCCGCCGCGCCGCCCGCGAGATCCTCGACCGCATCGGCGAGCACAAGCTGCCGCCACTGGTGCACGGCGTGCTGGCCCGCGCGTGGGCCAACCACCTGGTGCTGACCTTGCTGCGCCAGGGCGAGGGCTCGCCCGAGTTCAAGAGCGCGCTGCGCTTCGTCGACGACTTCATCGCCAGCACCAAGCCGGCAACCACCCTGGAAAGCCGGCAGGCGTTGCGGCAGATGCTGCCCGGGATCGAGCGCGCGCTGCGCCAGGGCCTGGCCAACGTGGCGTTCCAGGAACAGGATATCGAGCGTCTGCTCGGCCAGTTGCACATCTATTACCGCCAGCAGCTCGGCGAGACGCTGGAAGCCACCGAAGCGGTCGTCGTCGGTGAGGACGCCGCGATGCTGGCAATCCCCGACAGCATCCAGCCGGTCATCGACCAGGACACCACGCCGCCGGACAGCGTCGAAGAGGACCTCGTCGAGGCGCCGCTGGACAGTCCGGAATGGCACCAGGTGCAGTCGCTGCAACCAGGCACCTGGCTGGAGTTTTGCCTGCCCGACGAGCCAATGACCCGGGCCAAGCTGTCGTGGATCAGCCCGATGAGCGGCCGCTACCTGTTCGTCAACCGGCGCGGCCTGAAGGTGGCCGACTATTCGCCGCAGGAATTGACCGTGCTGATCACCGATGGCCACGCCCGCATGCTCGCCGCCAACGCGCTGTTCGACCGCGCGATGACCGCGATCGTCGACAAGCTGAGCCAGCCCGGCACCACGCCACCGGCGGACACGGCCACCGAATGAGCGGGGCTTCGCCGTTCGCGCCGCCCGACGCCACGCAGATCGCTGCCGACGTCGAACGCGCCTTTGCCGAGGATCTCGGCCCGGGCGACGCCACCGCAGGGCTGCTGCCGCCCAACGCCAGGGCCCACGCCGAACTGACCTGCCGCGATGCGGCGGTGATCGCCGGTACGCCGTGGTTCGATGCCTGCTTTCGCCGGCTCGACCCGGCTGTGCAGATCGACTGGCGGGTCCGCGACGGCGACCGGGTCGCCCCCGGCACGGTGATCTGCCGCCTGTCGGGGCATGCCCGCTCGCTGGTCACCGCCGAGCGCTCGGCGCTGAATTTCCTGCAACTGCTGTCCGCCACCGCCACGGTGACCGCCGGCTATGTCGCTGCCACCGCCGGCACCGCGGTGCGCGTGCTGGACACGCGCAAGACCATCCCCGGCCTGCGCCTGGCGCAGAAATACGCGGTGCGCTGCGGCGGCGGCCACAACCAGCGCATGGGCCTGTACGACGCGGTCCTGGTCAAGGAGAACCACATCATCGCCGCCGGCAGCATCGTTGCCGCGGTGCAGGCGGCGCGCCGGCTGCATCCGGAGCTGCTGCTCGAAGTCGAAGTGGAAAACCTCGACGAGCTGGAGCAGGCGCTGCAGGCTGGCGTGGACCGGATCATGCTGGACAACTTCGAGCCGGCGCAGATGCGCGAGGCGGTGCGGTACACCGCCGGCCGCGTGCCGCTGGAAGCCTCGGGCAACATCGACCTCGGCACGATCGGCGACTACGCGCGTACCGGCGTCGACTTCATCTCGGTCGGTGCGCTGACCAAGCACGTGCACGCCATCGACCTGTCACTGCGCCTGCAACTGGACTGAACCCGCGCTTGCGCCCGCCCACCGGCGCCCACACACTGCGGGGATGAGCGACCTTTCCAACCTGTTGCTGCTGCTGGCGCTTGCCGCCGTCGTGGGACTGTGGCTGAAGCTCAGCGCGGCGCGCGAACGCGCCGTGCGCGAAGCACGCCAGCAATGCCAGCAGCACGGCGTGCAACTGCTCGACGAGACTGTCGGCCTGCGTGCCGTGCGCCTGCGCCGGATCAACGGCCTGCGCATGCTCGAGCGTTGCTACGGTTTCGAGGTGAGCATCGACGGCCACGACCGCGAGTCGGGCCGGCTGTGGATGATCGGCGACGCGCTCAGCAGCCTGAGTCTGCCCACCATCGAACTGCTGCCGCATGAGGAAGCCGCGGCACGGAACACGGCGGTAGCGTCCGGCAATGTGGTGCCGCTGCGCCCGCGCAACCGGCCGAACTGAGTAGGAGCGGAGCCCGCCGCGCGGGTTGAGCGCGGCAGCCCGTTTCTACTTGACCACGCGAAGGTGCGGCGTGCTGCGTTTCGGCTTGTCGCCGCCGGCGTTGTCGGCACCCGACGCCGGCGCGGTGTCGTCGGGCTCGGGGGCCGACGGCGGCGGCGGGTCGCCGCCCTCTTCCTCGGCCGGAAACATCATGCCCTGGCCGTTCTCCTGCGCGTACAGCGCCAGCACCGCCTGCACCGGGATCTGGATCGCCTGGCTGACCCCGGAAAAGCGCGCCTGGAAGCTGATCCACTCGTTGCCGAGGTCGAGATTCGCCACCGCACGCATCGCCAGGTTGAGCACCACCTGGCCGTTCTTGACCACCTGCGGCGGCACCCGCACGCCGGCCACACCGGCGTCGACCAGCACGTACGGGGTCAGGTTGTTGTCGCTGATCCAGTCGTAGATCGCCCGCAGCAGGTACGGGCGGTTGGAGCTCATCGGTACCGCTTCATTCTTGCTCATGGATCTGCCGCATCGCCTTTTCCTGGTCGGTCATGCTGCGCGCAAAACCCTGACTGTGGAACAAACGCTCGCCGTAATCGATCACCGGCTTGCCCTCGCGCCCCAGCTCCACGCCCAGCCATGGCAGCCGCCAGATCACCGGCGCCACCAGGCAGTCGGCCAGGCTCATTTCCGGATTGAGGAAGAACTTCGCGGCCTTGAACAGCGGCACCGAGGACAGCAGGTGCCCGCGCAGGCGCTTGCGCGCCGCGTCCGCGGGCCGGCCGCCGGCGCGGATGATGTCGACCTCGGTCAGCCAGTCCTTCTCGATGCGCACCGCGGCCACCCGCAGCCGTGCGCGCGACTGCGGATCGATCGGCATCAGCGGCGGGTGCGGATAGCGCTCGTCGAGGTATTCGCAGACCACCGAGGTGTCGAACAGGGTCAAGTCGCGGTCGACCAGGGTCGGCGTGCTGGCATACGGATTCAGGTCGACCAGGTCTTCCGGCGGTCGGGCCGGATCGACCAGTACCCGTTCGTAGCTGACCCCCTTGGCGGCCAGCACCAGCCTGGCGCGATGACATTGCACGTCGTCGGCGGTGGTGTAGAGCGTCAGTACGCTGCGTGAGCGGGCGCTTGGGACCATGCGCAATTCCCCATCGGTGAGACGACTGCGGCGGCTCGTGGCCGCCGCAGTCGGATAATGCCATCCAGGCTGCTCAGTGGACGTCCTTCCAGTATTCCTTCTTCAGCAGGGCGGCCAGGAAGGTGAAGAACGCCAGGAACAGCAGCACCCAAACGCCGTAATGATGGCGCTGCAGGGCGGCTGGTTCGGAAGCGTATTCCAGGAAGGTCGTCAGGTCACGGCTGGCCTGCTGGAACTGCGCCGGAGTCAGCTTGCCCGGCTGAGACAGCACCAGCTTCTCCACCCTGGCGTCCTCGCCCGGCTTCGCCTCGGTCATCACCGCGCTCTGCAGGCCCTGCAGTTCCCACAGCGGGAACGGCATCGACGCGTTCGGGAACACCGTGTTGTTCCAGCCCACCGGGCGGCTCGGGTCCAGGTAGAACGAGTTGAGGTAGGCGTAGACCCAGTCGGCTCCCTTCGCGCGCACTTCCAGCGAGAGATCCGGCGGAGCCTTGCCGAACCACTTGGCGGCCGACGCTGCCGGCATGTGCGAAACCACGGTCTCACCGAACTTGGCGCCGGTGAAGTTGAGGTTCTGCATCACGTCCTGCTCGGTCAGCCCGAGGTCGCCGGCGATCCGCTCGTAACGCATGTACTTCAGCGAATGGCAGCCGATACAGTAGTTGAAGAACAGCTTGGCGCCGCGCTGCAGCGAAGCCTGGTCCTGCACATTGGTGCCGGCATGCGGCAGGCCGCCTTCCGCTGCCTGCACCGACACGCTGCCGACGACCAGAGCGAGCGCCAACGCCACCGGGAAGATGTACCGCTTCATTAGCAGCTGCCGCTTAGTCATGCGTCGTCACCCGTTCCGGAACCGGCTTGGTCTTTTCCCAGCCGAAATATGTGTAGGCCCAAAGAAATGCGAAGAACCCGAAGTAGACTGCCGTCATCACGCGACCGAACAGGTTCTCCCAGAACGTCACGTCGACGTCGCCGAACCAGCTCGGGATCACCTCGGCCGTGATGCCCGCGCCGACCGCACCCAGCGCAATGAAAGACAGCACGAACAGCCCCAGCGCCACTTTGAAGCCGGTCCCGCGGTAGCGGATCGATTTCACCTTGCCGCGATCGAACCAGGGCAGCGCGAACAGCACCGCGATGGCGCCGAACATCGCCAGCACGCCCCACACGGCCGAGCCGAGGAACGACGGGATCATGCGCACGATCGCGTAGAACGGGGTGAAGTACCACACCGGCTTGATGTGCGACGGCGTCGCCAGGTTGTTCGCCGGGATGAAGTTGTCGTGCTCCAGGAACCAGCCGCCGAAGGTCGGCGCGAAGAAGATGATGAACGCGGCGATCAGCAGGAAGAAGCCCACGCCGACCAGGTCCTTCACCGTGTAGTACGGATGGAACGGAATGCCGTCGGCCGGCTTCAGCGCATCCCAGCGGTTGCCCTTGGGACCCTTCTTGATCTCCACGCCGTCCGGGTTGTTCGAACCCACCTCGTGCAGCGCGGCGATGTGCAGCACCACCAGCAGCAGCAACACGATCGGCAGCGCGATCACGTGCAGCGCGAAGAAGCGGTTCAGGGTGGCATCGGCCGGCAGGAAGTCGCCCATGATCCATTCCACCAGCGAATTGCCGATGTAGGGGATGGTGCCGAACAGCGAGATGATCACCTTGGCGCCCCAGAACGACATGTTGCCCCACGGCAGCACGTAGCCCATGAACGCTTCGGCCATCAGCACCAGGAAGATCAGCATGCCGAGCAGCCACACCAGCTCGCGCGGCTTCTTGTACGAGCCGTACATGATGCCGCGGAACATGTGCAGGAACACCACCACGAAGAACAGCGAGGCGCCGGTGGAATGCATGTAGCGGATCAGCCAGCCCCACTCCACGTCACGCATGATGTACTCGACCGAGGCGAAGGCTCCCGCCGCGCTCGGGTTGTAGTTCATGGTGAGGAAGATGCCGGTGACGATCTGGTTGACCAGCACCAGCAGCGCCAGCGAACCGAAGTAGTACCAGAGGTTGAAGTTCTTCGGCGCGTAGTACTCGGTCATGTGCGCGCGGTACATCGGCATCATGCCCGGTGCGCGCTCGTTGACCCAGTCACCGATGCTCGTGAATACGTTGGCCATTAGCCAGCCTCCTTCGGATCCACGCCAATCTGGATGGTGCTGTCGTCGATGAAATGGTACGGCGGCACCGGCAGGTTCTTCGGCGCCGGCACGCCGGCGTAGACGCGACCGGCCAGGTCGTAGCGCGACTTGTGGCAGGGGCAGTAGAAGCCGCCCTTCCATTCCGGATCGAACGGCTCGGGCTTGATCTCCGGCACGAAGTCGGGCACGCAGCCCAGGTGCGTGCAGATGCCGATCACCACCAGCCATTCCGGCTTGATCGAGCGTGCCTCGTTCTGCGCGTACTTCGGCTGCTGGTCGGCGGAGGCGCCGTCGGACTTGGGGTCCACCAGGCGCGAATCGACCTGCGGCAACGTGGCCAGCTGTGCCTTGGTGCGGTTGAGCACGAACACCGGCAGGCTGCGCCACGACACGGTCAGCATCTGCCCCGCCTCGATCTTGGCCAGCGACTGGGTGACCGGAGCGCCAGCGGCCTTGGCGCGCGCGCTGGGTTCCCACGACTTGATGAAGGGCACAGCCGCCGACACGATTCCGATACCACCAACCACCGCGGTGGTTGCTGTCAGGAAGCGGCGGCGGCCATGATCGACGACTTCGTTCGCCATCAGGCTCTCCGGTACTTGCGATGTCATGCCAGGTGGGGTTTGGGCCCCGCAAAAATCGCGTTAGTGTAGCGTCAGGCCCCGCCCCGTACAATAAAGCGCATCGCGGCGAAGTCCAGACGCCGCAACACTCGCCACGACTGCCGGGACCTCTCCTTTCGACATGAAACATGCCGCCGGCACGCTCCTCTTCATCGCGCGCTTTGCCATCCTCGGCCTCGCGATGGCCTTCGTGGTCGGCCTGTTCTGGCCAGGCAGTGGCGAGCACCTGCGCGAACGCTTCGGGCTGGGTGCGGCAGCGCCGACCGCGCCCGCGGCCAGGTCGCCCCATCCAGGCAGCGGGCCGGTCTCCTACGCCGACGCCGTGGCGGCCGCGGCGCCCTCGGTGGTCAACATCTACGCCAACCGGATCGTCACCGAGCAGGCCGTGCGGATGTACGACAACCCGGTGCTGCAGCAATTGTTCGGCGGCCAGCCCACCACCTTCCAGCACCGCGAGCAGACCCTCGGTTCCGGCGTCATCGTCAGCGCCCAGGGCCAGGGCTACGTGCTGACCAACAACCACGTGATCGCGCACGCCGCCGACATCCAGGTGTTGCTGTACGACGGGCGCATCGCCAAGGCCAGCCTGGTCGGCGCGGACGAGGAATCGGACCTGGCGGTGCTGAAGATCGACGCCAGCAACCTGCCGGTGATCCACATCGCCGGGCAGCCGCTGCGGCCCGGCGACGTGGTGCTGGCGATCGGCAACCCGCTCGGCCTCAACCAGACCGTCACCATGGGCATCGTCAGTGCGATCGGCCGCCAGTTGAACAGCTCCAGCGCCGAGGATTTCATCCAGACCGACGCGGCCATCAACCTGGGCAATTCCGGCGGGGCGCTGGTCAACGCCGAAGGCGAACTGGTCGGGATCAACACCTTGCTGATCGGCAAGGCCGCCGGTGCCGAAGGCATCGGCTTCGCGATCCCGGTGACCACGGCCAAGAAGGTGCTGGACCAGATCATCGCCACCGGCCACGTGGTGCGCGGCTGGCTCGGGGCCGACTATGCGTTCGTGCCGGTGGCCGCCAACGGCGGCCTGCCGGGGGCAGCACGCGGTGCGCTGGTGACCATGGTCTACCCGGGCGGCCCGGCCGCGCTGGCGGGCATTCGCCCGCGCGACATCCTGTTGCGCATCGGTGCCGACGACATCCTCGACCCGGCCGACCTGCGCCGGCGCGAGGCGGCGCTCAAGCCGGGCAGCACGGTGACCGTCTCCGGGCTGCGCAACGGCACTCCGTTCCACCTCGACGTCACTCTTGTCCAGCGCCCCGCCATGAGCGCCGGCAGCATGCCGGACGGCTGACAGCCGACGGCTCAGCCCGGCCCGCGCGACGCCAGCGGCGGATGGATCGCCGCGCCGTAGCGCCGGCGCAAGGTGTCCACCCGTTCCACGTAGACCTGGGTTTCGGCGTACGGCGGCACGCCCTTGTAGCGCTGCACCGCACCGGGGCCGGCGTTGTAGGCGGCCGCGGCCAGCCGCTCGTTGCCGTCGAAGTCGCGCAGCAGCAGGCCCAGGTAGCGCGCGCCGCCGCGGATGTTCTGGTCGGAGTCGAACGCGTCCAGCACACCCATGTCGCTGGCCGTGCCCGGCATCAGCTGCATCAGTCCTTGTGCGCCCTTGAGCGACAGCGCGCGCGGATTGAACGCGCTCTCCGCGTGGATGATCGCGCGCAGGAACGCCTCGTCGACGCCGTACTCGATGCTGGCGGCACGGATGGTGTCGGCGTAGGCGATCAGGTTCAGCCGTGTCGAATTCCAGTGGATCGGCGAGTGCAGGTCGCAGGCGGCGCAGGTCCTGATGTACTCGACGAAGGTCTTGGTCAGCACGTCGCCTTTCTGCAGCGGCGGCGAGTGGTCGCCCAGATACATGCTGCCGTCGGCGTGCACCACCTTATAGTAATAGGTGCGCCCGATGGGCCCGTTCGCCGATGCCTCGGCTTTCCGGGCATCCCATGCCGGCTGCGCCGCAGTGGGCGTTTCCGTTGCCGGAGGAAGCGGCACGCCACCGGTCACCACCGAGCCCCGGACCGCGGCCAGTGAAGCCCGCTCCTGCGGCTGGGCGTCTAGGCGGCGGGCACGGGTCTCGACCACCGCGCCGCGCACGCCGGCCAGCGAAGCCACCCCCGCTGCTTGCGCCTGCAACGGGTTGGCCGTGGTCTGCACCGTGCCGGCCACCCGGTTCAGCGCGGCCCGCGGCGGCGCCGCGCGGCGCCGAGGCGCGGGGGCGGCATAGCCGCCGATCGCCTTGCAGCCGTGGTAGCCGACCTTGCTGGAGCTGTACACCGCCTCGCCGCTGGCGCCGGCGCACTGGTACAACGTGCCCGCCCGTGCTGTCGGCCACCACAACAGCGCGCAGCCGAACGCGATCCCGCAAAGGATCGAACGTGTTGGGAAGCCCCCGGCAGGCCGATCGGCGCTTCCCCCTTGGCTTGCGACGCCGAACATGGGGCGCAGTGTGCCGCCATGCACCCGCCAACGCCAAGTGCGCACGTCTCATTCCATGACCTTTGCCGGGCAGGCACGCCCTCGCGGCCCTGCCGCTTGGAAACGGCGGGTGGCAGCCGCCCTGCAAAGCCCGCAAGTGCTTGATCTGGCAGGTGCGTCCGCGCGGGGGTAAACTGCGCGGTCGATCGGATGGCCAGTCCGGCCTCACGCACCACGGTACCCCACGCCCATGAGCGGCAAACTTTTCATCAAGACCCACGGCTGCCAGATGAACGAGTACGACTCGGCCAAGATGGCCGACGTGCTGAAGGCCTCGCACGGCCTGGAGCTGACCCAGGACGAGTCCGAGGCGGACGTGATCCTGATCAACACCTGCTCGATCCGAGAGAAGGCGCAGGAAAAGGTCTTCAGCCAGCTCGGCCGCTGGAAGCAGCACAAGCAGGACGGCAAGCCGGTACTGATCGGCGTCGGTGGCTGCGTGGCCTCGCAGGAAGGCGCGGCGATCGTCAAGCGCGCGCCCTATGTGGACCTGGTGTTCGGGCCGCAAACCCTGCATCGCCTGCCCCAGCTGATCGAGGCGCAGCGCGCCAGCGGCTTGCCGCAGGTCGACATCAGCTTCCCCGAGATCGAGAAGTTCGACTGCCTGCCCGAGCCGCGCGCGGAAGGCCCGACCGCCTTCGTCTCGATCATGGAAGGCTGCTCGAAATACTGCAGCTACTGCGTGGTGCCGTACACCCGCGGCGAGGAAATCAGCCGTCCCTTCGACGACGTGCTGGTGGAAGTGGCCAAGCTCGCCGCACAGGGCGTGCGCGAGGTGAACCTGCTCGGCCAGAACGTCAACGCGTACCGCGGCCCGACCCACGACGGCGGCGTCGCCGACCTCGCCGTGCTGATCCACGCGATCGCGCAGATCGACGGCATCGGCCGCATCCGCTTCACCACCTCGCATCCGCTGGAGTTCTCCGACTCGCTGATCGAGGCCTACGCCAACGTGCCGCAACTGGCGAACTACCTGCACCTGCCGGTGCAGGCCGGCTCCGACCGCATCCTCGGCGCGATGAAGCGCGGCTACACCGCGCTGGAGTTCAAGCAGAAGATCCGCAAGCTGCGCGCGGTGCGGCCGGACATCTGCGTGTCCACCGACATCATCGTGGGCTTCCCCGGCGAGACCGACGAGGATTTCGCCAAGACCATGAAGCTGGTCGACGACGTCGGCTTCGACCAGAGCTTCACCTTCATCTTCTCCTCGCGCCCCGGCACGCCGGCGGCCAAGCTCGCCGACGACACCCCGATGGCGGTGAAGCACGAACGCCTCGCGCGCCTGCAGGCCGCGATCAACGCGAACGCGAGGAAGATCAACGGGGCGATGGTCGGTTCCGTGCAGCGCGTGCTGGTGGAAAAGCCCAGCACGCGCAATCCGGACGAACTCAGCGGCCGCACCGAGAACATGCGCTACGTGAACTTCGCCGGCCACCCGCGCCTGATCGGCCAGTTCGTCGACGTGGTGATCACCGATGCGATGAGCAACTCGCTGCGTGGACGCGTAAAGCTGGCCGACGAACCGGCCGCGCTCGCTTCATGAGGGCTGGGCTGGTGCTGCGGGAGATCGGTGCGGACGAGTTCGCGCGGGTGTGGCCGCTGTTCCGAACGGTCCTCGCCGGCGGCGATACGTACATGTACCCACCCGATCTGGGCATGGATCAGGCGTGCGCGATGTGGACCACGTCGCCGTCGCGATGTTTCGTCTGCGAACGCGACGGCGAAGTGTTGGGTTGCTACCGGCTGGCGCCGAACCAGATCGGCCTCGGTGATCACGTGGCCAACGGCAGCTACATGGTGGCGCCCGAGGCGCGCGGCCAGGGCATTGCCTCGGCCATGTGCGAGCACTCGCTGGAACAGGCGCGCCAGACCGGCTTCACCGCGATGCAGTTCAACTGCGTGGTGGCCAGCAACACCATCGCGGTTCGCCTGTGGCAGCGCCACGGCTTCCGCATCGTGGGCACCGTGCCCGGCGGGTTCCGCCACGCACGACTCGGCCCCACCGACCTCTACGTGATGCACCGCACGCTGTGACCGGGTGGCCGCACGCGGCATGCCGGCTCAATCCAGCCGTTTGCGGAAGCGCCGGATCGCCAGCGCCATCATCACCAGGACGAACGCCGCCAGCGCCAGTACGTCGCCCCACATTTCCCCCAGCCCCGCGCCGCGCAGCATCACGCCGCGGATCAGGCGCAGGAAATGGGTCAACGGCAACACCTCGGCCAGCCACTGCACCAGCTTCGGCATGCCGGCAAACGGGAACATGAAACCCGACAGCAGGATCGACGGCAGGAACACGAAGAAGGTCATCTGCATGGCCTGGAACTGCGACTGCGCGCGGGTGGAGATCAGCAGGCCGAGCGCGAGGTTGGCCAGGATCAGCAGGCCGGAAGCCAGGTAGACATCGAGCACGCTGCCGCGGATCGGCACCTCGAACAGCCACGTGCCGAGCGCCAGGATCACGCTGGTCTGCACCAGGCCGATCGCAACATACGGCAGCACCTTGCCGACCATCAGCTCGGCGCTGGTCAGCGGCGTGGCGATCAGCAGCTCCATGTTGCCGCGCTCGCGTTCGCGCACGACCGCGATGGCGGTGAACAGCACCATCGTCATGGTCAGGATCACGCCGATCAGGCCAGGCACGATGTTGACCGCGGAGCGCCGCTGCGGATTGTAGAAGCCGACCACGCTGATCCGCCCGTCGACCGGCGTGCTGGTCAGCGGCGCGCGCGTGTCGGGCGCGGCGCTGTCGATCGGCACCTGCATCAATTGCGCGGCGGCGCCCTGCACTGCCGTGTCGCTGCCGTCGACCAGGATCTGCGCCACGGCGCGTCCGTCGATGCGGCGGCGCTCGAAATCCGCCGGCAGCACGATGCCGATGCTGATCCGGCCGCGCCGGATCATCGCCATCAACTCCTGCGGCGTATCCGCCCTGGCCACCGGCGCCACCACGCCGGTAGCCAGCATGTCCAGCACCAGTGCGCGCGAACCGGCGCTGTTGGCCTGGTCGACGATGCCGGCGTCGAGCCCGCGCAGATTGGTGTTGATCGCATAGCCGAACAGCACCAGCTGGATCACCGGAATGCCCACGATCATCGCCAGCGTGATGCGGTCGCGGCGCAGCTGGCGCAGCTCCTTGACCACGATCGCCCACAGCCGGCGCCAGTTCATGCGGCGCACTCCTCGCCGTCGCCCCTGTGCGTGGCGGCGACGAACACGTCTTCGAGATTCGGCGGTGCCGCCGCCAGTCCGGCTTCCTGCCCGGCCGCAGCCAACGCCTTGTCCATGTCCGGCGTCGCGCCATCGGCGCCGGTCAGCACGCGCAAGGTATTGCCGACCTGGGCCACGCCGAGCACGCCCGGCACATCGGCCAGCGCGCGCTGGGCGGCGCGCGGGTTGCCCGTCTCGACGAGGAAGGTGCGCCCCTCCAGTTGCGCGGTCAGCTCATGCGGCGTGCCGTCGGCAACCAGCACGCCCCGATCGAGGATCGCCAGCCGGTGACAACGCTCCGCCTCGTCCATCAGGTGGGTCGAGACCAGCAGGGTGGTGCCGATGTCGGCCAGTTCAAAAAGCTTCTCCCAGAAATCGCGGCGCGATTCCGGATCGACCGCGCTGGTCGGCTCGTCCAGTAACAGCAATTCCGGCTCGTGGATCACCGCGCCGGCCAGCGCGAGGCGCTGCTTCTGGCCGCCACTCAGGGTGCCGGCCAGCTGTTTCTGCCGATCGCCAAAGTGGTATTGCCCGATCAGCTCGTCGATGCGGCGCCTCGTCTTCGCCTTCGGCACGCCCTGGATCGCGGCCAGGAACTCCAGGTTCTCGCGCACGCCGAGGTCCTCGAACAGCGAGAAATTCTGCGTCATGTAGCCGATGTGCGGACGCAGCGCGTCGGCCTGCGCCGGGATGCGCAGGCCGAGCACCTCGATCTCGCCCTCGCTCGGCGTCAACAGGCCGCACAGCATGCGGATCGTGGTCGACTTGCCCGAACCGTTCGGGCCGAGGAAGCCGTAGACGCGTCTGGCCGGCACTTCGAGATCGACATGATCGACCGCCACCAGCTTGCCGAAGCGCCGGGTCAGGCCGCGCGCGCGGATCGCCACGCCGTCGGCATCGGTGGTCATTTCGCGGACCCGCGAAATTCGACGCGCACCGGCAGGCCGGCGGGAAGCTCGGCCGCATCCGCGCCCAGCGCGACTTCGGCCAGATAGCTCAGTCGCGCCGCGTCGTCGCCGATCAGCGCGTAGTACGGGGTGAAGTCCGGCTCGCTGCGGATCATCCGCAGCTTGCCGGCATACGGTTGCGCGCGGCCGGCCACGAAGACCCGGATCGCGTCGCCGATGTGCACGCCGGCGCGCTGCTGCACCGGCACGTAGATGCGCGCGTACGGCGCGTCACCGGCCAGCAGGATCGCCAGCGGCGCGCCGACCGGCGCCTGGTCACCGAGCTTGTACGGCAGGCTGTCGACGCGCCCGGCACGCGGCGCCACGACGGCCAGCTTGCCCAGCAGCACCTGCTGCGCACCGGCCTGCGCCTGCGCCGCCGCCACGGCGGCCTGCGCCTGCGCGATCTGCTCCGGACGGGTGCCGTGCAGCAGTTCGTCCAGCGCGGCCTGCGCCGCCGCCAGCTGGCCCTCGGCGTTGCCGGCCGCGGCGCGGGCACGGTCGAGGTCGGCGGCGGCCGCGTAACCGTTGCCCCCGAGCGGCACCAGTCGCGCGTAGTAGGCCCGCGCCTCGCGCGCCTGCGCCTGCGCGGCGGCGAGGTTCGCGCGCCCCCGGTCGATGTCCTCGCGGCGCGGCCCGGTTTCGAGCTCGGCCAGCAGCTCGCGCTGCTGCCGCGCCTGTGCCTGCGCCGCAGCGAGTTCGGCGCAGGTGTGCGCGGGATCGAGCTGCAGCAGCGACTGGCCGGCCTTGACCCGTTCGCCCTCGCGCACGTCGATCGCCACGATGCGCTCGGCGGCCGGCGCCGGCAGGGTGATGCGGTCGAACTCCAGCGTGCCCAGCGCCTGCGGCGGCGGCTTGCTGCAGCCGGCCAGCGCCGCCACGGCCAGCAGGAAGACCGCTGGCAGGCGGTGAATCGTGCGTGCGACGTTCATGCGGCTTCTCCGGATTTGCGGGTGCCCACGCCATGACCCAGCAGCGCGAGCGTGTGTTGCGACATCGCCGCGGACTCCAGCCCTTCGGCACCGAACATGCGCCGCCAGATCGGCGCGCCGGCAGCGGGAAACAGGGTCAGCCCGACCAGCGAGACGACCAGCAGGCGCGGATCGAGATCGGCATTCAGCCGTCCATCCGCCTGCGCCGCTGCGAAGCGCCGGGCCAGCAGCTGCGGCAGGCCCGGCACCGCCTGGGTGAACAGCACCTCGCGCAGCGCACCGCCGTCGCACAGCACCTCGCGCACCCATAGCGGCGGCAGCCATGGATGTCGCGCCACCACTTCGCCGATGCCGCGCACGAAAGCTTCGATCAATACCCGCGGATCGTCGCCGGCCCGTTCCAGTTGCACGCGCAACGGCGCCAGTGCCGGCAACAGGCGCTCCTCGACCAGCGCCTGGACCAGCCGTGGCTTGTCGCCGAAGTAGTAATGCAGCATCGCGGGCGTGACCTCTGCCTCGCCGGCGATCGCGCGCAATGACGTCGCGCCTATTCCCGCCCGGGCGAACTGCGCGATCGCGACATCCAGCAGGCGCGCGCGCAGGTCCAGGTCGTCGCCGCTGGGACGCCCGGCGCGGCGCCCGGCTTTCGCGCGCTTGGTCGAAGTAGCCATGCACATAAATTAATTCAACATTTAATTTCATGCAACTGGCGACATCGCGGCCGTCACGGCCGACTGTCGTCATGGCTCTTCCCGCAGCGGCGCGCTACTCTCGCGCCCCTATGAGCGAACTCAACCAGCGCGACTTCACCCTCGACCCCGAAGACAACGCCCGCCTCGCCAACCTGTGCGGGCCGTTCGACGAACACCTGCGCCAGATCGAGCTGCGCCTCGGCGTGGAAATCAACCACCGCGGCAGCATCTTCCAGGTGATCGGCGAGGACGCTCCCGCCAAGGCCACCGAGAAAGTGCTGCGCACGCTGTACGCCGCCACCGCCGACGAAGCGCTGACCGGCGCGAAGATCAACCTGCAGCTGGCTGAATCCGGCATCGACGCGATCACCGAGGCAGCCGCCGAAGGCGCCCAGGAAGTGGTGATCAAGGTCAAGCGCGGCGTGATCAAGGGCCGCGGCCCGAACCAGGCGCGCTACCTGCACGCGATCGCCAGCCACGACATCAACTTCGGCGTAGGCCCGGCCGGCACCGGCAAGACCTACCTGGCGGTGGCCAGCGCGGTCGAGGCGCTGGAAGCGAACCGCGTGCAGCGGTTGATCCTGGTGCGCCCCGCGGTCGAGGCCGGCGAGAAGCTGGGCTTCCTGCCCGGCGACCTCAGCCAGAAGGTCGACCCCTACCTGCGCCCGCTGTACGACGCGCTGTACGAGATGCTCGGCTTCGAGAAGGTGGCCAAGCTGATCGAGCGCAACGTGATCGAGATCGCGCCGCTGGCGTACATGCGCGGGCGCACCCTCAACGATTCCTACGTGATTCTCGACGAGGCGCAGAACACCACGGTCGAGCAGATGAAGATGTTCCTCACCCGCATCGGCTTCGGCACGGTGGCGGTGATCACCGGCGACGTCACCCAGGTCGACCTGCCGCGCAACACGCGCTCGGGCCTGCGCCAGGCGATCGAGGTGCTGCGCGGGGTGGGCGGCATCAGCTTCACCTTCTTCACCTCGCGCGACGTGGTGCGCCACCCGCTGGTGGCGAAGATCGTGCGCGCCTACGAGGCGTTCGAGCAGAAGGACGAGGACGGCGCATGAGCGCCCCGCTGACGCTCGCCGTGGGCTATGCGGTGCCGCGTGCCGGCCTGCCCGCGCCGGCCAGCTTCCGCCGCTGGGTCGAGGCGGCGCTGCGCGGGGCGAAGCGGCGCAAGGGCACCGAGCTGGCGATCCGCATCGTCGACGCCGACGAAGGCCGCGCGCTCAACCGCGACTATCGCGGCAAGGACTACGCCACCAACGTGCTGTCGTTCCCCGTCGAACTGCCGCCCGGGGTGGCGCTGCCGCTGATCGGCGACCTGGCGATCTGCGCCCCGGTGGTGCTGCGTGAGGCCGCCGAACAGGGCAAGGCGCTACGCGACCACTGGGCCCACCTGACCGTCCACGGCGTACTGCACCTGCTCGGCCACGACCATATCGAAGACGCCGAGGCCGAAGCCATGGAAGCGCTGGAAACCCGCATCCTGGCTGGCCTGGGCATCGCCGACCCGTACGCCTGAGCCACCGGGCGGGCGGCGGGCGAAGCGGAGGCACCTGCGGCGCCTGTGCCTGAACCGTCACGTTTTTTCCGCTAGAATCGGCCTTCCGCCCGGTTTCGGGCAGACTCCCAACGAGTAATGAGCGACGACCCTGGCAGTACCAGCGGCCCGGCCCACCGAACCTGGTGGGATCGACTGGGCCACATGTTTTCCGGCGAACCGCGCAACCGCGACGAACTGATCGAGGAGTTGCGTTCCGCCCAGAGCAACGGACTGCTGTCCGTGAACACCCTCACCATGGTCGAGGGTGCGATCAAGGTCACCGAACTGAGCGTGGACGACGTAATGGTCCCGCGCGCGCAGATCGTGATGCTGGCGGCCGACTCGCCGCTGCCCGACATCCTCGCCGCCGTGGTCGAATCCGGCCACTCGCGCTTCCCGGTGCACGGTGAGGACAAGGACGAGATCCTCGGCATCCTGCTGGCCAAGGACCTGCTGAAGTACTTCGGCGCCGCCGAGCATTTCGACATCCGCGCGATCCTGCGCCCGGCGGTGCTGATCCCCGAGTCGATGCGGCTGAACGTGCTGCTGGAGGAATTCCGCCTCAGCCGCAACCACATGGCGCTGGTGGTCAACGAGTACGGCGGCGTCGCCGGCCTGGTCACCATCGAGGACGTGCTCGAGCAGATCGTCGGCGAGATCGACGACGAGCACGACGACGAGGTGGAGCCCGAGCTGATGCACGAGCAGCCCGGCGGCGACTGGCTGGTCAGCGCATTGACCCCGATCGAGGACTTCAACGAACAGACCGGCGCCAACTTCCCCGACGAGGAATACGACACCGTCGGCGGCATGGTCACCGCCGGGTTCGGCCACCTGCCCGAAGTCGGCGAGGAAGTCGCCATCGGCGATTACCTGTTCCACGTCACCGAGGCCGACGACCGCCGCGTGCAGGCGTTCCGCGTGGTCAAGCAGTAGGCGCGCCCCTGCCGATGCACCGCATGCACCTGATCCGCCGCAAGCTCCTGCTGGTCGCACTGCTGGTCCTGGCCGCGCTTTCGCCGGCCCATGCCGGCGTCGCCAACGCGCCCGGCGCCAACCTCGAGGTCTCGCTGATCACCTACGGCCCCGGCGAAACCTACTGGGAGCGCTTCGGCCACGATGCGATCGAGCTGCGCGACACGGTCTCGGGCGAGGCGGTCAACTTCAACTACGGCGTGTTCGATTTCAGCGAGAAGAACTTCCTGCTGAACTTCGCCCGTGGCCGCATGCACTACCTGATGGACGCCGCCCCCAGTGATGCCGACGAACGCTACTACGTCGAGGCCGGCCGTTCGATCACCCGCCAGCGGCTGGCGCTGACGGCCGAACAGGCCGCCGCGCTGCGCGACTTCCTGCTGTGGAACCTGCGCCCGGAAAACGCCGGCTACGCCTACGACTACTACGTCGACAACTGCACCACCCGCGTGCGCGACGCGCTGGACAAGGCGCTCGGCGGCATGCTGGCGACGCAACTGAAGGCGCATGCCGGCGGCATGACCTACCGCCAGCAGACGGTGCGGCTGATGAGCGCGCAGCCGTGGCTGATGCTGCTGCTCGACCTGGGCCTGGGGCCGTATGCCGACCAGCCGCTGGACGCCTGGCAGGAAAGCTTCCTGCCCGACGTGCTGCAGGCGCAGCTGCGCGAAGTGCGCCTCGACGACGGCCATGGCGGCCGGCGCCCGCTGGTGCTGGACGAACAGCTGGTCTCGCCGAACCGGCTGCAGGCGCCGCCGTCGACCGCGCCCGACCTGCGCCTGCCACTGGCCCTGGCTGGCCTGCTGCTGGCCGCGCTGATCGTGCTCGCCCGCCGCCGCTGGCCTACCGGCTACGCCCTGCTCGGCACGCTGTACCTGCTCGCGGCCGGCGTGACCGGCCTGCTGCTGCTGGCGCTGTGGACGCTGACCACCCACCACTCGGCGTGGGCCAACGCGAATCTGCTGCTGTTCAACCCGCTGGCGTTCGCGCTGCTGCCGACGCTGTGGCGCGCGCGCCGCGGCCTCGCCGCCTCGCGCTTCATCGATGGCGTGATCGCGCTGCAGCTGCTGGCCTGCATGGCCGCCGTGCTGCTGCACCTGCTGCCCGGCACCGTGCAGCAGAACCAGCCGTGGCTGCTGTTCGCCCTGCCGTGCTGGCTGGCGCTGGTCTGGAGCCTGCGTCGCCGCCAGTGATGCAATTGCCCCGTCCACCGGCGCGGGGCATGATGCGCGCATGAATCCGATCACGCCGCCGAGCGCACCGCCGAGCAGCAGCCCGCCGATGGTGGTCAACTGCATCGCCTACCGCAGGGACGGCAGCCGCATCGGCGAGGTCACCATCGATGCGATCAGCGACGTGCTGGCCGAGCCGGACACCTTCGTCTGGGTCGGCCTGTACGAGCCGGACGAGACGCTGCTGGAGAAGATCCAGGACGAATTCGGCCTGCACGACCTGGCGATCGAGGACGCGCACGCCGCGCACCAGCGCACCAAGCTGGAAACCTACGGCGACTCGCTGTTCCTGGTGGTGCAGACCGCGCAGCTGGTCGACGGCGAACTGGCGTTCGGCGAGACGCACATCTTCTTCGGCCCGCGCTACCTGGTCACCGTGCGCCACGGCGCCTCGCAGTCCTACGCGCCGGCGCGGCGCACCTGCGAGCACGCGCCGGAATTGCTGGCGAACGGGCCCAGTTACGGGCTGTACGGCGTGCTCGACTTCATCGTCGACAACCTGCTGCCGATCGTGCGCGACTTCCGCGAAGAGGTGCACCAGCTCGAACACGACATCTTCGGCGAGACGTTCAAGAGCAGCACGGTGCGCCGGCTGTACGACATGCAGCGCGACCTGATGACGCTGCGCCTGGCGGTGGCGCCGCTGCAGGACATCATCAACCAGCTGATCCGGCTGCACCCGCACCTGATACCCGAGGTGCTGCACGCGTACTTCCGCGACGTCTACGACCACGCCTTCCGCGTCAACGAGGCGATCGGCGCGATGCGCGAGATGCTCACCGCCGCGATCAACGTCAACCTGTCGCTGGTCAGCCTGCGCCAGAACGAGGTGATGAAGAAACTCGCCGGCTGGGCCGCGATGCTCGCCGCGCCGACCCTGCTGACCAGCTGGTACGGCATGAACTTCGCGCACATGCCCGAGCTCGGCCAGCCCTGGGCGTACCCCGCGATCATCGTGGTGATGGCCTGCGTGGTGGGTGGCATCTACCTCGGGCTGAAGCGCGCGAGGTGGCTGTAGCGGGCGGCGGGCGGTTGTCGCTGCCGCGCGAACCGTTCAAGATGCCGTTCGATACCCGCCCCGCACGCGACCACCGATGAACGACCCCAGCCGCATCCCCGCCGACGCCGACGCACCGGTGGAAACCCTGTACGAAGGCCGCTGGCTCAGCCTGCGCAAGCGCGGCCGCTGGGAATACGCCGAGCGCAACAACCCCGGCGGCGCGGTGATCATCCTGGCGGTGACGCCGGCGGACAAGGTGCTGTTCGTCGAGCAGTACCGCGTGTCGATCCTGCAGAACACCATCGAGATGCCGGCCGGCCTGGTCGGCGACCTGGCCGGCCAGGCCGACGAGAGCGCGCAACTGGCCGCGCAGCGCGAGCTGGAGGAAGAAACCGGCTGGCGCTGCCGGCGGGTGGATTTCGTCCATTGCGGCCCATCGTCCTCGGGCATGAGCACCGAGATGATCACCTTCGTGCGCGCCCGGGAACTGGAGAAGGTCGGCCCCGGCGGCGGCGACGAGACCGAGAACATCGTGGTGCACGAGGTGCCGCGCCGCGAGGCCGGCGCCTGGCTGTTCGCGCGCGCCGCCGAGGGCTATTCGATCGACCCGAAGCTGTTCGCCGGGCTGTGGTTCATCGAACACGCCGACGGCTGAGCGGCGGCGGGGTTCCGGGCGCAGCCTTGCCGCGCCGCGGCAGCGGGCCGCTCACCAGGTGCGCACGTCGACCACGCTGACCGTGTAGCTGCTCATGCCGGACTGGTAGCGGAACAGACGGCCCAGGTCGAACTTCACCACGTCGCCGGGGGCGATGTTGGCCGTGCCGGCCGGCCACGCCTGCTTGCTCTGGATGACGGAACCGGCATCGTCCTTGATGTCGATGCGGATCTGCGCGGCCGAGGCCGCGGCGCAGTTGTTGACCAGCTCGCCGCGCAGGCTCATGCGGGTGACCGTTCCCGTGTTGTTGACCGCGGGCTTGAAATCCTTGATGGCGAAGTCCTTCGGATTGCAGTCGGCCTGGGCGGCCAGCGGGGCGAACAGCAGTACGGCGGAAATGATCAGCGTCTTCATGAGGTTTGGGCCATCCCGAGGCATGCCTTCGATGCGGGCATGGAAAATCATCGGCATGCCGGCGGAATTCTTTAGCCGGCCCCGCCCGGCGCGTGGCCGCAGAGAGCCGGCCACCCGCCGCTAAAGTTCTTCGCGCTGGCGTCGATAGAGGGAGGTCCCGTCCCCCGCGTTGCGGTCCCCCCACTGTCCGATGGAGTTTCCCCATGAAGGCTCTCGTTGTTTCCGCCGTGTTGCTGCTCGCTCCGCTGGCCGCCCAGGCTGCCTGCGCGCCTGGCGATTTCGCGATCAAGGATTTCAAGCCCGGCGTCGCGGCGTCGCGGCTCAGCCTGCGCGGCGAACTGGTCAACAACTGCGCCGCGGCCTCGGCCGCGCAGGTCCGCATCGAGGTCAAGGACGCCGCCGGCAAGGTGCTGCAGAGCAAGCAGGGCTGGCCGGCCGGCACCGCCAACATCCCCCCCGGCGACGTGGTGAAGTTCGACCTGGGCCGCCTGTTCCGATACCAGCCGGACATCGACAGCTACACGGTCAGCGTGGTCGACGTGCGCACCTGGTGAGGCAGCCGGCAGCGTGACGCGACGAAGGCTCCGCAAGGAGCCTTCATCGTATCCGGCGACGCCGCGTGCACGTCGCGCCGGCAGACAGGCAGGCGGTCAGTGCAACACGAACAGCTTGTCGAAGCCGGCCACGCGCAAGGTGCCGCGCAGCTCGCCGGAGGCATTGACGATGCGGATGTCGGCGCGGTCGGCGCCGGCGTGCTCGCGCAGCAGCAGCAGCATGCCGAGCGCCGAGCTGTCCATCCCGGTAACCTCGCCCAGGTCGATCACGTAGCTGCGCGCGGGCTTGCCGCTGCCCAGGCAGGCGTCGTGGAAATCGCGGTGGATGCTGAAGTCGAAACGCTCGCCCAACTGCAGGGTCAGGCAATCGAGTTCGCTGTCGTGGTGGACGATCATGGGGCCATCCTCAGAAGAGTTCGATTTCGCCGGCGTCCATCGTGTTCTGCAACGCCGGGCCGCGCGAGCGCAGGCGCGCCTTCTCGCGCTGGATCGCCAGCCGGCTGCGCACGCGCTGGGCACGTTCCTCCAGCGCGTCGGCCTCCAGCGGGGCGCACGCCAGTTCCTCGATGTCGCGGGTGCATTCGGTGGTGACTTCCTGCAGCTCGGTCAGCCGGGTGCGGGTCTGGCTGATCAGCTGGCTCAGGATGTCCTCGAACTGCAGCGAGCGGATGGTGGTGGAGACGTCGCTGCCGAGGCCGCGATTGATCTCCACCGCCTGGTCGGCCACCGCGCTGGTGCGCGCGTCGCTCTCGGTGACGTGGGCGGTCATCGCGTCGATGCCGCCCTTGGCCGACAGCGCCACGTTGAGGTCCTGCGAGGCCATCGCGCCGATCAGCCCGCGCAGCTGTTCCATCGCCGAGCGCGCGCGCTCGACATGGCCGCCGATCTGCTCGTTGAGCTGGTTGGAGTTGCTGGCCAGGTTGCGGATCTCGCCGGCCACCACCGCAAAGCCGCGGCCGGATTCGCCGGCGCGCGCCGCCTCGATCGCCGCGTTCAGCGCCAGCAGGTTGGTTTCCTCGGCGATGGTGTTGACGTTGCGCAGCAGGCCAAACACCGCGTCCATCTCCTTCGCCATGCCGTCGATGCGGTAGACGATGCGCAGGCTCTCGCGCGACATCTGCACGATCATGCCGACGAAGTGCTCCAGCAGGTCGCCGGTGCGGGCGGCGAAATCCTGCACGCTGACGCCGCCGTCCTGCACCTCGATGATCTGCTTGAGCAGCGACTGCTGCAGCGCGGTCTTGCTGGACAGCCCGTCGAAACCGCCGCCCAGCTCGGACACCGCATCGCGCAGCAGGTCCAGGCCCTGGTGCAGCTCGCGGGTGGCATGGCCGAGCTCGTCGACCAGCGCGCCGCGCACGTCTTCCAGCGCCTCGCGCACCGGTTCGGCGCGGGCGCCGGCGGCGGCCTGCACGGCCAGCGGCGCGGCGGGCCGTGCCGACAGCGCCCACGCCGCGGTCAGTGCCGCCACCAGCAACGGCGCCAGCCAGGCCGGGTGCCAGGCCAGCGCCAGCAGCAGGGCGACGGCGCTGGCGATCCAGCCGGCGGCTTGGCGTTGGAGCAAGAGAGCGGGAGTGAATGGCATGATCCGGTATCCGCGAGTCAGGCGCCGCCGGCGCCGGTATGGGGGTGGCGGGCCAGCGCCAGCAGGCGCGCCGCCATGTGTTCGATCGACTGCATTTCGCCCGCGGCGTCGAGCTTCCAGGCGGCACCGGGCATGCCCCACACCACCGAGCTGGGCTCGTCCTGCACCAGCGTGGCGGCGCCGGCCTGGCGCAGTTCCAGCAGGCCGCGCGCGCCGTCGTCGCCCATGCCGGTGAGCAGCGTGGCGATGGTGGCGGCGCCGGCGCTGGCCGCCAGCGAGCGGAACAGCACGTCGACGCTGGGGCGGTGCCGGTTCACCGGCGGGCCGTCGTGCAGCCGGCAGACGTACTTCGCGCCGTCCCACATCACCAAGAGGTGGTGGCTGCCTGGCGCGATGTAGGCATGGCCCGACTGGATCGGCTGGCCGTCCTGCGCCTCGCACACGCGCATCGCCGAGCAGCGGTCCATGCGCGCGGCGAACGGGCCGCTGAAGGCGGCCGGAATGTGCTGGGTCACCAGGATCGGCGGCGCGTCCGGCGGCATCGCCTCCAGCACCACGCGCACCGCCTCGGTGCCGCCGGTGGAGGCCCCGATCGCGATGATCGGGCTGCCGCCGCGCGTGCCCGCAGTCTGCGCGCGCGGCAGCACCGCGTCCGCCGACAGCCGTGGCGTCACGTCCAGCTTGCGCACCGTGGTGCGCGCGCGCGGCCTGGCCTGCGCCGCCTGCTTGACCTTGGCGCAGATCTCCAGCGCGTGCTCGCCAAAACTGCTGGCCAGGTCGCTGCTCGGCTTGGCCAGGAAATCCACCGCACCCAGTTCCAGCGCGCGCAGCGTCACCTCGGCACCCTGCGTGGTCAGCGACGACACCATCACCACCGGCATCGGCCGCAGCCGCATCAGGTTTTCCAGGAAGGTCAGCCCGTCCATGCGCGGCATCTCGACGTCCAGGGTCAGCACGTCGGGGTTGAGCTGCTTGATCTTGTCGCGGGCGATCAGCGGATCCGCCGCCGTGCCGACGACCTCGATGCCCGGATCGCAGGCAAGCATGGTCGACATCAGCTTGCGCACCAATGCGGAATCGTCGACTACCAGAACACGCACTCTATCCATTGCTCACCTTGCCATGCAGCCACGGCCCCGTCGCCCGCGACGGTGGCCCGATCGATTGCCACGCCGGAACCGCGACGCTAGAACAGCTCGACCTCACCCTTTATCGGATCGTTTGCCAAACGCTTGAGGTAGCCGCGCTCGTCGGCCACCAGCGCCACGTCGTCGCTGCGGCGCAGCTGGCGCACACGGACCCGCCCGCTGTGCGGGAAGAACTGCACCTGGCGCGGGTAGACGTCGCCCAGGTCCTCGGCCGCCAACTGCAGCCGCTCGGCCTCGATGTAGCGATGCACGAAGTCGATGTTGCGTTGGCCCACGTCGCTCAACTGGGCCAGCACGCGGCCGCCGCCGAACACCTTGACGCGCAGGTTCGCGCGCTGGCCGCCCGCCTTCAGGATCGCGTTGATCAGCTGCTCCATCGCGTCGCTGCCGTAGCGCGCGGCGCGCCCGATGGCCGACGACCAGCTGTCGCGCTCGCCCATCGGCTCGGGCAGCATGAAGTGGTTCATGCCGCCGACGCCGCGCTCCGCATCGTGGATGCAGGCCGACACGCACGAACCGAGCACGGTGCTGACCAGCTCGTCGCTGCCGCTCACGTAGAACTCGCCCGGCAGCACCCTCACCACCATGCGGCCCTGGGCCGGGTCCCAGAACCGGCGCAGGTGCTCGAAGCCGGGCATGGCCTCGGGCAGCGTGGTGGTACGGCGCTCGGCCGTCACTACCGGCGTCATCCGAGCTTCCGGTAGACGGTGCGGCCGATCAGCTCGAAATCGTCGTTGATACCGTGCAGCGACTCGGAGTGGCCGAGGAACAGGTGGCCGCCGGCCGGCAGCAGCGCGGCGTAGCGGCGGAACAGGCGTTGCTTGGTCGGCTGGTCGAAGTAGATCACCACGTTGCGGCAGAAGATCGCGTCGAACGGACCGCGCATGGGCCACTCGTGCAGCAGGTTCAACGGCTGCACGGTCACCAGTTCGCGCAGGCGCGGATGCACGCAGGCGAAGCCTTCGTACTCGCCGGCGCCGCGCAGCATCCAGCGGCACCGGCGCTCGTCGCTGATGCCGGCCAGCCGTTCCAGCGGATACACGCCGTTGCGCGCGGTTTCCAGCGCCTGCGGCGACAGGTCGGTGGCGAGGATCTTCGCGTCGATGCCCGCCGCGCCGTGCCGCTCCAGCGCCTCGGCCAGCACCATCGCCAGCGCATACGGCTCCTCGCCGGTGGAACAGCCGGCCGACCAGATCCTTAGACGGTCGCCGCTGCGGCGCTTCTGCTGCAGCCACTGCGGCAGCAGTTCGTCGACCAGCAGGTCGTAATGGTGCTGTTCGCGGAAGAAGGAGGTGACGTTGGTGCTGATCACGCTGGCGAGGTTGTCCAGCTCGCTCTGCGGGTCGTGCCGCAACAGCTCGCAGTACGCGCCGAAGTGGCGCAGGCCCAGCGCACGCAGCCGCCGCGCCAGGCGTCCCTGCACCAGTTGGCGCTTGTGTTCGCCCAGCGCGATGCCGCAATGCTCATAGACGAAGTCGCGCAGGAAGCGGAACTCGGCATCGCCGAGCGCCACCCCGCCGCCGTCCGCCGGCACGGCATCGCCTTGAACCATGCCGGCAGCGGCGCGCACGTTCAGAACTCCTTCCAGACGCCGGCATCCGCCGTCTCGGCGGCAATGGCGCGCGGCGGCGCCTTGCGTACCGCGGCGAACACCGCCTCGGTGGCGCGGGCCACGTCCTTCGCGCGCTCCGGCGGTGCCGCCGGCGACGCCGCGCCATCATCGGCCAGGCGGAAGAAGCCCACCTGGTTGGACAGGTCGCCGGCCTGCTCCTGCATGGCGCGGGCGGCGGCCGAAGCCTCTTCCACCAGCGCGGCGTTCTGCTGGGTCATCTCGTCCATCTGCATCACGGCGTTGTTGACCTGGTCGATGCCGGCCGACTGCTCCTGGCTGGCCGCGGCGATCTCGGCCACGATGTCGGTGACCTTCTTCACGCTCTCGACGATCTCGGCCAGCGCCTTGCCGGACTGGTTGACCAGCTCCGAGCCGCAACGCACCTTCTCCTCGCTCTCGGCGATCAGGCCCTTGATCTCCTTCGCCGCGCCGGCACTGCGCTGCGCCAGGCTGCGCACCTCGCTGGCCACGACCGCGAAACCACGGCCCTGCTCGCCGGCGCGCGCCGCTTCCACCGCGGCGTTCAGCGCCAGCAGGTTGGTCTGGAACGCGATCTCCTGGATCAGCCCCACGATGTCGCCGATCTTGCGGCTGGAGGCGTCGATCTCGCCCATCGCGGCAATCGCCCTGCCCGCCACCTCGCCGCCACGCTCGGCCTGCTCACGGGCGCCGCGGGCCAGCTGGTTGGCGTGGCTGGCGTTCTCCGCGTTCTGCTTCACGGTGGAGGTCATCTGCTCCATCGACGAGGCGGTCTCTTCCAGGCTGGAAGCCTGCTCCTGCGTGCGCTGGCTGAGGTCGTCGTTGCCGCGCGCGATCTGCTGCGCCGCGCTCGACACCGCATCGGAGCCGTGGCGCACCTCGCCCACGATCGCGCCGAGGCGCTCGTCCATGCTGCGGAAGGCGTCCAGCAACCGGCCCAGCTCGTCCTGCCGCTTGACCTTGATGACATGGCCCAGCCGGCCTTCGGCGATGGCATGCGCCACCTTGACCAGATGCGTCAGCGTGCCGCTGATCGAGCGCACCAGCAGGGTCGACACCAGCAGCGCGAACAGCAGGCCGCCGAGCAGCGCGGCAAGCACCAGCGCCCGCACCAGCTTGTAGCGGCCGACCTGGGTCTGATAGAGCTGCTTCACCTCGTCGCTCTGCGCCTGCATGAGCTTGTTGATGCTGTCCATCCGCAGCATCAGTTCCGGGCGCACCTGCATTTCCAGCAGGTCGCCGGTGCCTTCGTCGTTTTGCGCCAGCGCGTCGTAGATGTCCTTGAGGTTGCTCGCGTAGTCCGCGTCGGTGGCGTGGTAGGCCTTGTACTTCGCCGCGATGTCCGCGCTCATCGGCACCGCCGACAGCTGCTTGTTTACTTCCACGATCTCCTTCTGCAGGCGCACGGATTCGGCGACCTTCTGCTTCACCTGGTCGGGCTTGCCGATCGCCCCGGCCGCTTCGCCGAGCACGATGAAGTCGGTCAGCGACTTGGCGCGCAGGCTGCCGATCAGCTGGGCCGGCACCATCGCCTCTTCGTAGCTGCGCCGCATGCCCTCGTTCTGCCAGGACATCATGCCGAGGCCGACCGCCGCACCGGCCGCGAGCATCAGCCCGAGCAGCGCGAACACGCCGATCAGGCGCGCCTTGACGGACAGCGTCGGCAACTTGGTGAAACGTGCCATGAATTTCTTGATGTTCATCGTGATTCCCGGATCGGATCAGGCGGCAACTTCGACATTCCGGACGTCCGTCAGCGCGGCATCCAGCGTTTCAACGTCTTCCGGACGCATCAGCTTCTCCACGTCCAGCAGCATCACCATGCGCTCGACGTGAGTGGCCAGGCCCTTGAGGTAGCGCGTGTCGACGATCGCGCCCATGTCGGGCACCGGCTTGATCGCCGCCGGCTCGATGTCCACCACGTCGGACACCGCGTCCACCACGATGCCGAACAACCGCTCGGCGACCGCCACGATGATCACCACCGTGCTGTCGCCGTAGCTTTCGCGTGCCAGGCCGAAGCGCAGGCGCAGGTCCATCACCGGCACGATCGCGCCGCGCAGGTTCAGCACGCCCAGCACGTAGTCGGGGGTCTGCGGGATGCGGGTGACCCGCGACCAGCCGCGGATCTCGCGCACCGACAGGATGTCCACGCCGTATTCCTCGCCCGCCAGGTCGAACGTCAACTGCTGGACGGTGGGGGCCGTGGCCGCGTTGTCTTCGTACATGGATCGTCTACCTCGTGATAGGCGCCTGCGGGCGCCCGGCCTCGATGTTGTATCGGCCCCGCCAGAGAGGACTTGAGCACGCCGCCGCAGCCCGCCGCCCGCGCCGCCACGTCACCGCGACGACGCGGACGCCACCGCTCAGAACTCGCTCCAGCCGTCGGCCGCCGCGACGGCGGCGACCGGCCTGGCATGTCGCGCAGGCCGCGACGGCATCGACAGCACGCGCGCGCTCGGCGCGGCGGGCGTGGCTGCCGGCGCGGCCGCGTGCTCGTCAAGGTGGAAGAACGCCACCTGCCGCCGCAGTTCGTCGGCTTGCTCCTGCATCGCCCGCGCCGCCGCCGCCGCCTCTTCCACCAGCGCCGCGTTCTGCTGGGTCACCTCGTCCATCTGCATCACCGCGCGGTTCACCTGGTCGATGCCGGCGGACTGTTCCTGGCTGGCCGCGGCGATCTCCGCCACGATGTCGGTGACCTTCTTCACGCTGTCCACGATGCCCGCCAGCGCCGCGCCGGACTGGTCCACCAGCACGCTGCCGGCGTGCACCCGTTCCACGCTTTCCTTGATCAGGCCCTTGATCTCCTTCGCCGCCGCCGCACTGCGCTGCGACAGGCTGCGCACCTCGCTGGCCACCACCGCGAAACCACGGCCCTGCTCGCCGGCGCGCGCCGCCTCCACCGCCGCGTTCAGCGACAACAGGTTGGTCTGGAACGCGATCTCGTCGATCAGTCCCACGATGTCGGCAATCTTGCGGCTGGATGCGTTGATCTCGCTCATCGCTGCCACCGCCTGCGCCGCCACTTCGCCGCCGCGCTCGGCTTGCTCGCGCGCACCGCTGGCGAGCTGGTTGGCGTAGCCGGCGTTCTCCGCGTTCTGCTTCACGGTGGAGGTCATCTGCTCCATCGAGGCGGCGGTTTCCTCCAGGCTCGACGCCTGTTCCTGCGTGCGCTGGCTCAGGTCGTCGTTGCCCTTGGCGATCTGCTGCGCCGCGCAGCTCACCGCCTGCGAACCGTGCTGCACTTCGCCCACGATGCCGGTCAGCTTGTCGCGCATGCGCACCAGCTCGGCCAGCAGACTGCCCACGGCGAAGGCCTTGCCGCCGTCGTCCCGGCCGAGATCGCCGTTGGCGATGCGCGTGGCCATGGCCACCGCAAAACCCGGCTCGCCGCCGATGCTGCGGCGGATGCTGCGCAGCGACACCCACACTAGGGCGATCACCAGCAGGCCCAGCAGGCCGGCCCGGGCCAGGTTCACCATCAGCGTGTGGCGGAACTGCGCGTCGATGTCGTCGAAATAGGCGCCGGCGCCGAAATGCATGCCCCACGGCTGGTAGCGCTCGGTGTAGGTGAGCTTGCCCACCACCTTCCTGGTACTTGGCTTGAGCCAGTCGTAGTAGGTCACGCCGCGGCCGTCCTTCATGTCGACGTCGTGCATCGCCTGGAAGATCGGCTTGCCGTTCTGGTCAGTCATCTCGCGCACGCTGGTGCCCAGCTTGTCCAGCATCACCGGGTGCTCGGTCAGCACGTAGTTGTCATCGAACGCGAAGACGTAGCCGGCGCCCTTGTCCCACTGCATGTCGTGGATCTGCACCAGGGCCCGCTTCTGCGCCTCGGCCTCGCTGAACTCGCCCTTGGCGGCACGCGCGTGGAAGCTGTTGGCCACCGAAATCGTCGATTCGATCTCGCTGCGCAGCAGGCGTTCGAGCCCTTCCATCTGGCTGGCGCGGCTCTGCAACGCGTTCATCACGGTCAGGCCGAACAGCCCCAGCACGACCACCGACACCACCATGACCAGCCGCGCATTCAGGCTGAGCCGATCGAAGAACCCGCGTATGACGGACAACATGTCGCAAACCTCGACTTCGGAAAAGAAACCCGCCGGCCACGACGGCCATGCGGGGTGGCGCGCAACGGCGCCGAAACCCATCGCAAGAGGAAGCACCCGCTCCGTTCGCGTCCTTCTTCGCGCCGCCGCCGCGGCCACGGCGTGTCTCAGGCGGCCTTGCTGCGCCGCCCCAGCCGCACCACGCCACCCACATCGACGATCAGCGCGACCGAGCCGTCGCTGAGGATGGTCGCGCCGGACACGCCCTGCACCCGCTGGTAGTGCTTCTCCAGCGACTTGATCACCGCCTGCTGCTGGCCGAGCAGGTCGTCCACCAGCAGGCCCACGCGGCGGCTGTCGTCCTCGATCACCACCACGATGCCGCGCTCGACCTCGGTGATCGCGTCGGCGCAGTCGAAGGCGCGGTGCAGCCGCATCAGCGGCAGGTACTCGCCGCGGAACTGGAACACCTCGCCGCCGCCGGCGATCCGCCGCACCGCCTCGGCGCCGAGTCGCTGCGACTCGACGATCGAGGTCAGCGGCACGATGTAGCGCTCGTGGCCCACCGCGGTCACCAGCCCGTCGATGATGGCCAGGGTCAGCGGCAGCGCGATGGTGAACACGCTGCCCTTGCCCGCCTCGCTCTTCACGCCGACGCTGCCGCCGAGGTCGCGCACGTTGCGCCGCACGACGTCCATGCCGACGCCGCGGCCGGACAGGTCGGTGGCCTGCGCGGCGGTGGAGAAGCCCGGCTGGAAGATCAGCTCGGCCACCTCGATGTCGCTGGGTTCCTGGCCGGCGCCGAGCAGCCCGCGCTGCTGCGCCTTGGCCACGATGGCGGCGCGATTCAGCCCGGCGCCGTCGTCGCTGATCTGCACCACGATGTTGCCGCCTTCGTGATAGGCGTTGAGCTTGAGCGTGCCGGTCTCCGGCTTGCCGGCGGCCTTGCGCTGCGCCGGCAACTCCAGGCCGTGGTCGATCGCGTTGCGCACCAGGTGCACCAGCGGGTCGCCGATCTTCTCCAGCACCGTCTTGTCCAGCTCGGTGTGCTCGCCGTGCAGCTCCAGCCGGACCTGCTTGCCGAGCTTGCGCTCCAGGTCGCGCACCAGCCGCGGGAAGCGGTTGAACACCGAGCCGATCGGCAGCATGCGGATGCGCATCACGCTCTCCTGCAGCTCGCGGGTGTTGCGTTCGAGCTGCAGCAGGCCTTCGCGCAGGCGCTCCAGCTGCGAGGGCTGGAAGTTCTCGCCGATGTCGCTGAGCATCGACTGGGTGATCACCAGCTCGCCCATCATGTCGATCAGCGCATCGACCTTGTCGATGCCGACGCGGATCGAACTGCCTTCGCCGGCGGTGGTGGCTTCGCGTGCCGGCGGCGCGGCGGGCGCGGGCGCTGCTGCGGGAGCGGCAACCGCCGCCAGTGCCGCCGCGGCCGGCGATTCCGCGGCCAGCGCCGCGATGGCCAGCTCGCAGTCGCCGTCGAGCCAGTCGAACACGGCGTCGACGTCGCCGCGCGCCACCGCGCCGTGCAGGCGCAGCTCCCAGCCGAGATGGCAATGGCCGGGATCGAGCTCGGCCAGTCGCGCCGGCGCACTGTCGAGCACGAAGGCCCGCCGCACTTCCAGCCGGCCCAGTTGCCCAAGCTCGCGGAACAGCCGCAACGGATCGTTGCCGGTCTGCAGCAGGTGCGGCAGCGCGACGAAACGGATGTCCCAGCCGTTCGCCGATGCGGCCTTCGGCGCGGCCGCGGCGGGCGCCGTCGCCAGCTCGCCGCTGACCCGCCGCACCAGTTCGCCGCGCAGCGCCTCGCTGTCGGCGTCAGCCACCGGCTGGCCGCCGGCGGAGCGCGCCAGCATGGCGCGCAGGCAGTCGACCGAGCGCAGCAGCAGGTCGATCAGCTCCGCATCCACCGCGCGGCGCTCGCTGCGCACTTCCTCCAGCAGCGATTCGACCACGTGGGTGAACGCGGCGACGTCGGCGAAACCGAAGGTCGCCGCGCCGCCCTTGATCGAATGCGCGGCACGGAAGATCGTGTGCACCAGCTCGTGGTCGGTCGAACCCGAATCCAGCGCCAGCAACGCCGTCTCCATCGCGTCCAGCCCTTCCAGGCTTTCCTCGAAGAAGGTCTTGTGGAATTGAGTCAGGTCGACGGCGCCCATGGATCTTCCTTCAGCCCAGCACGCGCTTGACGGTGGCCAGCAGCTGCTCCGGGTCGAACGGCTTGACCAGCCAGCCGGTGGCGCCGGCCGCCTTGCCTTCCATCTTCTTCTCGGTGTGCGACTCGGTGGTCAGCATCAGGATCGGCACGCCCTTGTAGGCGTCCATCGTGCGCAGCTCGCGCACCATGGCGATGCCGTCCATCACCGGCATGTTGACGTCGGCCAGCACCAGGTCGAACGCGCTGCCGCGCGCCACGTCCAGCGCCAGTTGCCCGTTCTCGGCCTCGGCCACCTCGTGGCCGGCGCCGCGCAGGGTGAACGCCACCATGCCGCGCATCGAGACCGAATCGTCTACCGCAAGAATCTTTGCCATGCTGCCACCTCGTTCAGGCCGGCCCTGCGGCCGGCAGTTCCAGAATCCGCGCCAGGCCGAGCAGGCCAGCCGCCTCGTTGAACGCCTCGCTCGCGCCGCGCCAGTCCAGCGCGCCGCCGCGTGCCTGCAGCTCACGCCGCAACAGCACCAGCAGCTGCAGCGCCGCCGTATCGACACGCTCCACCTGGCTGGCATCCAGCACCACGCTGGCGCCATGCTCCAGCGCACCCAGCAGCTGCGTCTTCAGCGCGGCCTGGGCGGCGATGCGGCAGTCAGCCGGAAGCACCACCGCGGCCGCGCCGTCCGGCGCCGCCTGCCGCTCGTCCTGTTGCTGCTTCACCGCCCGTTTGCCGGCCATGCCGCCACTCCACGCGCGCTCGTTGGCGCTGACGAGTTGCTTATCGGCCGTCGCCACGATCGCTTTAGGGATCGCCAGCCGTGCCCCGGCATCGAACGCGGCTCAAGTTCCCCCGCGCGCGGCCGATGTCCTGCTGGACGAACCCGATCGCCCCCACCGGCCCGCGTGCAGGAACCGACTTGATCATCCAACCGACCAGCCTGGCCGCCCTCACCTGGGCCGGTGCCGCTTCCGGCACCAGCGCGCAAAGCTGGCGCATCGGCACGGTGCTGTCGGCGCGGCCGCTGGGGCTGAACCCGCAGGGGCTGCTGGTGCTGCAGGTCGGCGCGCTCGCGGTGGAGACGGAACTGCCCGGCAGCCAGTTGCCGGCGCAGTTCCAGGTCCGCGTGCTGAGCCTGGGTGCGCAGCCGCAACTGGAGGTGCTGTCGCCTCCCGCCGACCCGACCTTCCAGCGCGTGCTGCGCGAACGCCTGCCGCAGCAGAACGGCTATGCACCGCTGCTGGCCACGCTGGGCACGCTGGCGCAGCGGCCGGTATTGCGCCAGTTGCCGCCGGACCTGCGCGCAGCGCTGGCCCTGCTCGAACAATCGCTGCGCACGCCCGCCGAAATCACCCGCGGCGAAGGCCTGCGCGAGGCCGTCAGCCGCAGCGGCCTGTTCTTCGAATCCCGCCTGGCCAGCCCGCACGGCAACCTGGCGGCGCTGGCCGAGGACGACTGGAAGGGCGCGCTGCTGCGCCTGGCCGGGCTGCTCGACCGGCGCGCGCCGGCGCCGGCGCCGGCCAACCGCAGCGATGCCGCACCACCGATGCTGCAGCGTGGCATGCAGGCGCAACCGCGCGTGCCGCTGCCGCTGGTACCGGCCGACGATGGCGTGGACCCGCTGCTGGATCGCCTGCACGGCGACGTCAAGGCAGCCCTGGCACGGGTCGAGGTGGCCCAGCTGGAAGCCGGCACGAGCCCGCTGCCGGCATGGATGATCGAGATTCCGCTGCAGGGCGAGGGCGGGCGCGACGTGCTGCAGTTGCAGCTGGAGTTCAGCGCCGATCCCGTCGACGGCAGTCACGGCTGGACGCTCGGTTTCGCGCTGGACCTGCCCGCACTGGGCCCGCTGCAGGGCGAACTGCAACTGCGCGAGCCGCGGCTGACGGTGCGCCTGTGGGCCGAGCGGGCACAGACCGCGCAACGCATGGAGCGCCAGTTCGGCCCGCTGCGCCAGCGGCTGGCCGCCTGCGGCGTGCTGCTCGACCAGCTGAGCTGCCAGGTCGGCCTGCCGCAACCGCCGGGCCGGCACAGCGCCGTGCTGCTGCAGGCCACCGCATGAATGCCTCGCCGCCCCCGCGCCGGGTCAGCCTGCGGCTGGCCGGCGGCAACCACGCCGAGATCAAGCCGATGCCGCCGGAGGCGCTGGAAACGCTGCTGGCCCGCGCGCAGGTGCTGGGCCTGCCGCTGCATCACGATCCGCAGATCGCCGCCCTGCTGGCCTCGCTGCGCCTGCGCGACGACGTGCCGGTGCTGCTCTACGCGGCCGCCGCCTCGGTGCTGGCGGCCGTCTACGACGCGGCGGAAGAATGACCCGCGCGGCTCACGCCGGCCGGCGACGCAGCGCTTTCAGGAGTTGGCCGGGTGCATCTGCAGCACCAGCCTCGCCTCGTCGCGCGACAGGCCGCAGCGGCTGACCAGCTGGTCGAGGTCGGCGCCTTCGCGCGCCAGCCGTTGGGCCAGTTCGTAGGATTGCCGCAGCGGCGGCGGTTGCTGCTCGATCCGGCCGAGCTGACGCTCCAGCCGCCCCAGCGCGGTCACCAGCATCGAGGTCGGCACGTCGGTACAGGCATAGCCCGCCTCGCGCGACAGCGTGCCGACACGCCGCTGCAGTTCGCGCAGCTGGCGCCAGCCGTGGAACAGCAGCAGCGACTGCACCAGCGCCAGCGCCAGCAGGACGCCCACGCCAAGTTCAAGCCACATGGCCACCCCCGTCCTCGGCCCGGCACAGCCGGCGCACGTCGAGCAGGGCCACGAACCCGCCCTGCCAGGCCAGCACGCCGCTGACCGGATCGTCGTCGCGGCTGGCGCGCCCCGGCGGCGGCGGTGCGACTTCGATGCCGTCGCTGCACAGCAGTTCGCCGACCGCATCCACGCGCAGGCCGACGCGCTGGCCCGCCTGCGACAACATCACCACCCGCACCATGACCGGGTTCGCCGCCGACGCCTCCGCCAGGCCCAGCCGGCGGCGGCCGTCCATCACCGGCACGATGCGCCCACGCAGGTGGCGCACGCCGAGCAGGTCCGGCGCGGCGCCCGGCACCGGGGTCAGGTCGCCGTCGCGGATGACTTCGCTGACATCGTCCAGCGGCGCCGCATACAGCTGCGTGCCGATGCGGAACGACAGCCAGTGGCGGGTGTGTGTCGCGGACGCGGGGACGGCAGCATTCATGCGACTACTCCATGGCCGGTGACGACATGCATCGGATTCATTGGCTCGAACCGGCCTGACGCGCGGCGCCGGCGGCATGCGGCAACACCGCGGCGTCGCTGTCCGGCAACCGCTGGCCGGACGCGCCGCCGCTGACGGCGCGCACAGTCGGCAGTATATCGACCGCCGGCGGCGGCGCCGCCGCCAGGCCGGCGATCCCGCCGACGCTTTCCGGGGTGGCGTGGTCGCGCGGCGCGGTCGGGTGGTCGCTCATCACCACCACCAGCACCCGCCGGTTCTGGTTGCGGCCTTCCTCGGTGGCGTTGTCGGCGATCGGGCGCGTCTCGCCCCAGCCGATGATGCCCAGCCGCGCCGGGGCGATCCCGTTGGTGGAAAACAGCCGCGCCACGCGGGCCGCGCGCGCCGCCGACAGTTCCCAGTTCGACGGGTACAGCGTGTTGCTGATCGGCTTGTCGTCGGTAAAGCCCTCCACCCGCAGCGGGTTGCCGAACCGGGCCAGGATCGTCGCCAGGTCGCGCAGCACCGCCGTGGCCGGCTCCGACAGTTGCGCCACGCCGCTGGGAAACAGGATGTCGGTGCGGATCTCGATTTCCAGCCAGTCGGGCTTGTGCCGGACCACCACCAGCTTGCGGTCGATCAGGGGCTGCAGCGCCTTGCGCACCTGGTCCTCGATGCGTCCCAGGGTTTCCTGCGGCTTCGACTGATGGCCCGCCTCGCGCCCGCTGCCGCCGCTGGCCGGCACCGGATGCGGCGGGATCGGCACCGCGATCGGCACAATCGACGAACCCGACTGCCCGGCCGGCGCGGCGATCGCCGGATCGACGTTGTGCGGCCGGATCCGCGTCGGCGGCAAGGGCGCGATGGCGTGGCTGGAGCCGTTGAACGCCTCGATCAGCGACTCGGACATCACCCGGAACTTGCCCTCGTTGACCACCGAGACCGCGTACATCACCACGAAGAACGCGAGCAGCAGGGTCATCAGGTCGGCGTAGGGGATCGCCCAGGCCTCGTGATTGACGTGTTCCTCGTGCTTGTGCCTTCTCATGCCACGTAACCTTGCAGGCGCGCCTCGATCTGCCGCGGGTTGTCGCCCTGGGCGATCGACACCAGGCCCTCGATCAGGATCTCGCGCATCTGCGTCTGCTTGCTGATCAGGCCCTTCAGCCGCGCTGCCATCGGCAGCATGAACAGGTTGGCCAGCGCCACGCCGTAGATGGTGGCGACGAAGGCGGCGGCGATACCGTGGCCGAGCTTGCTCGGGTCGGCCAGGTTCTGCATCACCGCCATCAGGCCCATCACCGCGCCGATGATGCCCAGCGTGGGCGAGTAGATGCCGGCCATTTCGTACACCTTGGCGCCGGCCAGGTCGATCGCCTCGCGCGTTTCCAGGTCCACCTCCAGCACGCTGCGGATCGCCTCCGGCTCGCCGCCGTCGACCAAGAGCTGCAGCCCCTTGCTGACGAACGGGTCGGGCTCCGCCTCGATCTGCGGCTCCAGCCCGAGCAGGCCCTGCCGCCGCGAGATCTCGCTCCAGCCGACGATGCGGCTGATCAGGTCGCCCGGCTGGTGCCGGGGCGGCCGGTAGACCATCGAGAGCATCTTGAACGCTTGCTTGAGCACCTTGCCCTGGTTCTGCACCAGCAGGGCGGCGGCCGTGCCGGCGAAGACGATCACGAACGCCGCGGGATTCCACAGCGCACCCACGGTGGAACCCTTGAGGATGGTGCCCACGATGATGACCACGAAGGCCAGAATGGTGCCGATGATGCTTACCAGATCCATGCCGATCAGCCGGTCAGTTGCGGTGAAGTGGAAAGTTGCCCGGCATCGCCGGCCAGGCCGGCCAGGTCCATCACCAGCGCCAGCCGGCCGTCGCCGGTGACGGTGGCCCCGGCGATGCCCGGCACGCCGTCGAACAGCGGCCCCAGCGGCTTGACGATGACGTCCTCGCGGCCGAGTACCTCGTGCACCAGGCAGCCGAGGCGCTGGTGGCCGATGTGCAGCACCACCACGTGCCGCCCCGCCGCCACCATCGCGGCGGCCCAGCCGGCCAGGTCGAGCAGCGGCAGCGCGCGACCGCGGTGACGGGCCACCAGGCGCCCGTCCAGCAGGCAGTCCTGGTCCGCATCGAGTTCGAACACCTCCTCCACGTTGCCCATCGGCAAGGCGAACAGGCGCGTGCCCACGCGCACCATCAGCACGCGCAGCACCGCCAGGGTCAGCGGCACGGTCAGTTCCAGTTCGCTGCCGTGGCCCAGCTGCGAGCGCACCTGCAAGGTGCCGCCGAGTTCGGCCACGCGGGTCTTCACCACGTCCATGCCGACACCGCGGCCGGAGATGTCGGAGACCGCCGCGGCGGTGCTGAAGCCCGGACGGAAGATCAGCTCGTAGCACTCGGCCTCGCTCAGCCGCGAGGCCTGCGCAGCGTCGATCACGCCCTTCTCCACCGCCTTGCGGCGCAGGATCGCCGGATCCATGCCGCGACCGTCGTCGCGCACCGCGATCACGATACGCTCGCCGCGCTGGCTGGCCGACAGGCACACGCGCCCCTTGCGCGGCTTGCCTGCCCGTTCGCGCTCGGCCGGCTGCTCCACGCCGTGGTCGAGCGCGTTGCGCAGCAGGTGGATCAGCGGATCGGCCAGCGCCTCGACCAGGCTGCGGTCGAGGTCGGTGCCCTCGCCTTCCAGCACCAGTTCCACGTCCTTGCCGAGCTGGCGCGCCAGGTCGCGCACGATCCGCGGGAAGCGCTGGAACAGCCGGCCGACCGGCTGCATGCGCATGCCCATCACGGCGTTCTGCAATTCGTCGGTGACCCGGTCCAGCTCGCCGGCCGCGGCGGCCAGCACCTCGCTGCCGTGGCGCGCGGCCAGGCTGAGCAGGCGGTTGCGCACCAGCACCAGTTCGCCGGCGTGGTTGACCAAGAGGTCCAGCCGCGCGGTGTCGACCCGCACGCTGTTTTCCGCCGGCGCCGCATGATGCGCCGCCGTGGCCGCGGCGGGTTTCGGCGCAACCATTTCGGCCACCGCCGCCGGCGCCATCGCGGCTACCGCGGCCGGCTGCCCGGCCTTGCCGTGCAAGGCGTCCAGCAACGCCTCGAACTCGTCGTCGTCGATCGTCGCGGACGCGGCCGGCGCGACCGGCAACGCGGCCGGCGCGACGGTACCCGGCGCAGCGCTGCCGTACATGCTGTCCAGCAGCGCCTCGAACTCGCTGTCGTCGATCGCGCCGCCGTCCGCCGACGGCGCCGGCGTGGCCGCTGGCGCCACGACCGGAGCCGGCCGGGCTCCCGGCAGCAGCGATTGCAGCAACGCCGGCGGCGGCATGTCCAGCGGCGCTTCGGTGCTCACCGCAGCCATCATGTCGTTGAGCAGGTCGAGCGCCTCGAGCAGCGCATCCATGTGGACGGCGCCGAGCACCACCTTGCCGTTGCGGGCCTCGTTGAGCAGGTCCTCGGCGTGATGGCACAGCACCACCATCGGCTCGAGCGCGAGAAAGCCGGCGCCGCCCTTGACGGTGTGGAAGGCGCGGAACACCGCATTCAGCAGCTCGCCGTCGCCCGGCGCCGCTTCCAGCCCGACCAGCTGCTCGCCCAGCCGCTGCAGCAGTTCACCGGCCTCGACCAGGAAATCCTGGCGCAGCTCGCTGTCGAATTCCGCATTCATGACCGGCGACTCGTCAAAACCCGAATTCGCTGAGCAGGCGGTCGGCATCTTCCTGGCTGGACACCTTGGCCGCCTTGGCCGGCGCCTCGCTGCCGGCCAGCGCACCGGTCAGGCGCACCAGTTCCAGCAGCGACGACTCGACCGTGCCGATGAAGCTGGCCACCTTCTTGATGCGCTGCCCGGTCAGGTCCTGCCACGACTGCGCCAGCACCATGTCGGCGAGGCCGTCGCGGCAGCTGCCGGCGAACGCCACCGCCTCGCGCGCCAGCACCGCGGCGGCGTCGTTGCCGTTGGTCCACTCCAGCACCTGGCCGGCATTGCGCGTCAGCGACTCGGCCTGCGGCCGCATGCGTTCGGCGAAGTCGAGGCTGCGATGCGCCGCCTGCGCGCTCATCTCCAGCGCGTCCTGCAGGTGCTGGCGCGCGTCGGCCACGATGCCGGGCACGCCTTCCTGGGTCAGTTCGCCGCCGAGCCGGCGCACCGCGTCGTGCAGGTCGCGGGCCAGCTGGCCGAGCGCGCGGAACAGGCGCTGCTCGCGCTGGCGCACCATCACGTCCAGCGCCTGCTCGAACGCCTGGCCGTCGGGGCTGTTCAGCAGATCGCGCAGTTCGGGCGGCAGCGTCTCGTCGATGGCGAGGGAGGAAGAAACGTTCATGCGCTGACTCCACTGGCGGCGATCCGTTCGAAGATCTTGGTGAGTTTTTCCTTGAGCGTGACCGCGGTGAACGGCTTGACGATGTAGCCGTTCACGCCGGCCTGCGCGGCGGCGATGATCTGGTCGCGGTTGTTCTCCGCGGTGACCATCAGCACCGGCAGGCCCTTCAGCGCCTCCTCGGCGCGGATCGCGCGCAGCAGGTCGATGCCGGTCATGTTCGGCATGTTCCAGTCGGTCACCACCAGGTCGAACGGCTGGCTGCGCAGCAGCGCCAGCGCGCTCTCGCCATCGTCGGCCTCCTGGATCAGCGGGTTGCTGAAACCCAGCTCGACCAGCAGGTTGCGGACGATCCGGCGCATGGTGGAAAAATCGTCCACCACCAGGATTTTCATGTTCTTGTCCAAACGCTTTCTCCACGTGCGGTACAGGCCGAGGTCCGGCCGCGGGGATTCAATGGGTTACTGGATCAACTGCGCCAGCCGGCAAGTCGTGCGCGTAGCCGGATCACCGCCTGGCCATGGATCTGGCACACGCGCGACTCGCTCACGCCGAGCACGGCGCCGATTTCCTTGAGGTTCAATTCCTGCTCGTAGTACAGCGACATCACCAGCTGCTCGCGCTCGGGCAGGCCGCCGATCGCCTCGGCCAGCGCCTCGCGCATGCCGTCGCGCTCGATGTTCTCCGACGGCCCCAGGCTGCCTTCGTCGGCCACGTCGAGCACCGTGCCTTCCTCGCCGTCGTCCGAGGCGGTGAGGCTGAGCAGGCGCACGCAGGCCGCATCGGCGAGCACCTGGTGGTACTCCTCCGCGCTGATGCCGAGCCGGCGGATCACCTCGGCATCGTCGGCCTCCGCGCCGGTCTCGGTCTCGATCTGGCGGATCGTCTCGGCCACCTCGCGGGTCTTGCGGTGCACCGAGCGCGGGGTCCAGTCGGTCTTGCGCAACTCGTCCAGCATCGCGCCACGGATGCGGATGCCCGCATACGTCTCGAAGCTGGCCCCCTTGTCGTGGGCAAAATGGCGCGCCGCCTCCAGCAAACCGATCATTCCCGCCTGGATCAGGTCGCCCACATCGACGCTGGCCGGCAACCGCCCCATCAGGTGATAGGCGATCCTCCGCACCAGCGGCGCGTGCCGACGCACCAGTTCGTCGGCACTCTCGCGGGAGAGTTGCAGATATTCCGAAGCCACACTCATCTCGGCACCCCACCCACCGGTGTTGTCCGGCCAGCAAAAAAAGCAATCCGGTCGAGACCCGCGCGCTCGGGCTCCACCCACTTATCGGCCGCACCGGCCAATTGCTTGAATGCCAGCGCGGCATGGCTGGACGGCCACAGGTCGACCACCGCGCACTGCCGGCGAATGGCCTGGCGCAGGCGCTCGTCGTGCGGCACCCAGCCGCCGAACTCGATCACCACGTCGAGGAAGCGGTCGCTGACCCGCGCCAGCTTCTGGTGCAGAGCGCGCGCGTCGCCCTCGTTGCGCACCATGTTGGCGACCATGCGGATGCGGCGCACGCCGAAGTCGCGGCTGAGCACCTTGGTCAGGCCGTAGGCGTCGGTCAGCGACGCCGGCTCGTCGCACACCACCACGATCACCTCGGCGGCGGCGGCGGCGAACATCGTCACGTTGTCCGACAGGCCGGCGGCGGTGTCCACCAGTAGGTATTCGGGCGGCTGCGCCAGTTCGTCGAAGGCGCGGATGATCGCCGCATGCTCGCCGTTGTCCAGCTGCGCCAGCCGGCGCGCACCGGAGCCAGCCGGCACCACGCGCAGGCCGCGCGGTGCGGACAGCATCAGTTCGTCCAGCGTGCACTCGCCGTCGAGCAGGTGGCCGATGTGGCGCGACGGCGCGAGGCCCAGCATCACGTCGACATTGGCCAGGCCCATGTCGGCATCCAGCAGCACCACGTCGCGCCCGGCCACCGACAGCGCCATGCCCAGGTTCACCGCCACCGTGCTCTTGCCGACGCCGCCCTTGCCGCCGGCCACCGCGATGGTGCGGCAGTGCCGGCGCGCGGCGGGTGCGGCGGCCAGCAGGCTGCTGGCCTGGTGGTGTGCGGGCGGCGCCTCCGCGGCGGGCCGGCGGGTCATCGCCGACAGCATCTGCGTCAGCCCGGAAGCCTGGTCCATCGCCAGTACCCCGCTCATGCGCCAGCCACCGCGAAGCCGAAGCGCTCGGCCATCAGGCCGTCGTCGGGCGGCGGGCTTTTCAGCGACTGCGCGGCGCGGCATACCAGCACGCGTGCGTCCGCCGCGGCGATGTCCTCGGGCACGCGCTGGCCGTCGGTGACGTAGTCCAGCGGCAGCCGGTGGCGGATCAGCACCGACAGCGCCCCGCCCAATGCCGGCGCCTCGTCCAGCTTGGTCAGGATGCAGGCCTGCGGCCGCAGCGGCAGGTAGGCGCGCACCGCTTCGTCCAGCGACTGCGATTGCGCGTTCGCCGCCAGCACCAGGCAGGCGCGCAGGCCGCTGGCGTCGGCGAGGATCTCCAGTTGCTGGTTGAGCCGCGGGTCGCTGCCGGCGACGCCGGCGGTATCGATCAGCACGGTATGGCTGCCGCGCAGCATCTCCAGCACCTTGCGCAGGCTCGCCGCGTCGTAGGCCGGGTAGACCCGCGCGCCGAGCAGCCGGCCGTAGTGCTCCAGTTGCGCGGCGGCGCCGATGCGGTAGTGGTCGGTGCTGACCAGCGCCACCTGGTCGGCACCGTGGCGCATCACCGCGCGGGCCGCCAGCTTGGCGATGGTGGTGGTCTTGCCCACGCCGGTCGGCCCGACCAGCGCGACCACGCCACTGTCGTCGCCGGACAGGTCGCGGCCGCTCACCAGCAGGCTGCGGCTGAGCATGCCCAGCGGCAGGTAGCGCGCCTGCTCGGCGTTGATCGGCTCGGGCAGCTCGGCCACGAGGGCGCGCGCCACGTCGGCTTCGATGCCCAGCCGGGTCATCTCGCGCAGGATCCGCGCGCGCAGCGGCTGGCGCCGCTCCATGTCGTTCCAGGCCAGGCTGGACAGCTGCATCTCCAGCATCTCGCGCAGGCTGCCCAGTTCGCTGCGCAGCTGCGCGGTGTCCTGTGCGGCGCGTTCCACCAGCGGGCGCATCGCCGGCCTCTCGTTCGCCGGCGGCGGTACGGCGGCCACGCGCCGGCGCGGCGGCGGCGCGGTCGCCGCGGCCGGCTCGGGCTGAGGTTCGGCGATCGTCGCCTGGGACGGTGCGGCCGCGAGCGGCGCACCGTGCCGGACCGCCTCGCGCACCAGCGACTCGTCGTAGTCGATCGCGGCCACCAGCTCGATGCCTTCATCCAGCCGGCGAGTGGACAGGATCACCGCTTCCGGTCCCTGCTCTTCGCGCACTTCGCGCATCGCTTGGCGCATGTCCGGCGCCACGAAACGTTTGATCTTCATGTCCGATTGCTCCGCTGCATCACGCGGACGACGCGGCGGGCGCGGCGGGAGAGCCGCCGAGTGGAAGTTCCGGTTGCGCGTTGCCTGACCATCGCCATCTCATCCATCCTGTTCACCGCCCCAGCGCCTGCACCAGTCGCACCCGACGGTTGTCGGGCACCTCGTTGTAAGCGAGTACGTGCAGGTTCTGTGCCACGTGACGGGTGAAGCGCGCGAGCCACGGCCGCAGCAGCGGCGCGACCAGCAGCACCGCCGGTTCGCCGCTCAATTCCTGGCGCCGCGCGGCGTCGGCCACGCTCTGCTGCAGGCGGTCGGCCAGGCCCGGTTCCACCGCGGCGCCGGCCACGCCACCGCCGCCGGACAGCGAGCCGAGCAGGATCTGTTCGAGCTCCGGCGCCAGCGTGATCACCGGCACCTCGGTGCCCAGCCCGGTGATCTCCTGCACGATCTGCCGGCCCAGCGCGACGCGCACGGCGGCGGTCAGAACGCCGGGATCCTGACTCTGCCCGGCGTGCTCCGCCAAGGATTCGACGATGCTGCGCATGTTGCGGATCGGCACCCGCTCGGCCAGCAGGTTCTGCAGCACCTTGACCACCACGCCCAGCGTCAGCCGCTTGGGCACCAGGTCCTCGACCAGCTTCGGCGCGTTGGCGGCGAGCCGGTCCAGCAGTTGCTGCACGTCCTGGTGGCTGAGCAGCTCGTGCGCGTGGCCCTGCAGGATGTGCGACAGGTGGGTGGCGATCACCGTGGCCGGGTCGACCACGGTGTAGCCGTAGCTCTGCGCCAGCTCGCGCTGGCCGCTCTCGATCCACACCGCTTCCAGCCCGAACGCCGGATCCTGCGTGGCGATGCCCTGCAGGGTGCCGTGCACCTGGCCCGGATTGATCGCCATCAGGCGCTCGTTGTGCACCTCGGCCTCGCCCATCGGCACCCCCATCAGGGTGATCCGGTAGGTGTTGGGACCTAAGTCGAGGTTGTCGCGGATGTGCACCGCCGGCACCAGGAAGCCCAGCTCCTGTGACAGCTTGCGGCGCACCGACTTGATCCGCCCCATCAGCTCGCCGCCCTGGTGCACGTCGACCAGCGGGATCAGCCGGTAGCCCACTTCCAGGCCCAGCGGATCGACGCTGGCCACGTCCTCCCAGCCCAGCTCCAGCCGCTCGGCTGGCGCCGTCGCGACCGGCTTCTCGGCAACCGACTCGGCCAGCCTGGCTCGCGTCTCGCGCTCGCGTTTCAAGAGCAGCCACGCCACGCCGCCGCAGCTGGCGCCGAGCAGCAGGAACGCCACGTTCGGCATGCCAGGGATCACCCCCATCACGGTCAGCACCACTGCCGCCACGCCGAGCGCGCGCGGCTGGCCGAACACCTGGCCGATCACCTGCTTGCCCATGTCCTGCGATTTCGACACGCGGGTCACGATGATCGCCGCCGCCACCGACAGCATCAGCGCCGGCACCTGCGCCACCAGTCCGTCGCCGATGGTCAGCAAGGTATAGGTCTTGGCCGCTTCGCCGGCGGACAGGCCGTGCTGCATCACGCCGACGAAGAAGCCGCCGACGATGTTGATGATCAGGATCAGGATGCCGGCGGTGGCGTCGCCGCGCACGAACTTGGAGGCGCCGTCCATCGAGCCGTAGAAGTCCGCCTCCTCGCGCACTTCCTGGCGCCGCTCGCGCGCCTGCTCCTGGGTCAGCAGGCCGGCGTTGAGGTCGGCGTCGATCGCCATCTGCTTGCCGGGCATGGCATCGAGGGTGAACCGCGCGGTCACTTCCGACACGCGGGTGGCGCCCTTGGTGACCACCACGAAGTTGATGATGGTGATGATCGCGAACACCACCAGGCCGACCGCGAAGTTGCCGCCGATCACGAACTCGCCGAACGCCTCGATCACCTTGCCGGCGGCGCCGGGGCCGTCATGCCCGTGCAGCAGCACCACGCGGGTGGAAGCGATGTTCAGCGCGAGCCGCAGCAGCGTCGCCATCAGCACCACGGTGGGGAATGCGGCGAACTCCAGCGGTCGCATCACGTAGACCACCGCCAGCAGGATCACCAGCGACAGCGCGATGTTGAAGCTGAACAGCATGTCGAGCAGGAACGGCGGCAGCGGCAACATCAGCATCGCCAGCATCACCAGCATCATCACCGGCGCGCCAATACCCCGTCGCGCCAGGTGTTTGAAATTGCCCAGTACATCTGCACCCGTCATGGATTTGACTCGTCGTTATTCGCGGTAAGGCCCCATCAGGTCCGGATCGACCTCGGGGGTGGGCGCTGCCGGTGGTGTCTCGCCCTGCGCCGTGGCTTGCTTCAGCTGGTAGACGTAGGCCAGGACCTGGGCCACCGCCACGTACAGCGCGGCGGGGATTTCCCGGCCCAGTTCAGTCGTTGCATACAAGGCGCGTGCCAACGGCGGCGCCTCGACCAGCGGGATGCGATGGCTGCCCGCCACCAGGCGGATCTGCTGGGCCAGCACGTCGACGCCCTTGGCGATCACCCGCGGCGCGCCGGTGCGGCCTTCGTCGTAGCGCAAGGCCACCGCGAAGTGGGTGGGATTGACCACCACCACGTCGGCCCGCGGCAAGTCCTCCATCATGCGGCGGCGCGCCTGCGCCTGCTGCACCTGGCGGATGCGCCCCTTCATCTCGGGGTTGCCTTCGCTTTCCTTCATCTCGTCGCGGATCTCCTGGCGGGTCATGCGCAGGTTTTTCGCGTGGTCGAATTTCTGGTAGATGGCATCGATGCCGCCGATCAGCGCCAGCATCGCGCCGAACCACAGCGCGGCGCGGCCGAGCAGGCCGATCGACTGCGCGATCCCGGCCAGCACCGAACCGCGGCCGGTGGCCTGCAACTCGCCCTGCCAGTGCCGCAGCAGCAGGGCCAGCACCGCGCCGATGAACAGCAGCTTCAGCAGCGCCTTGCCCAGCTCGACCAGACCGCGCATCGCGAAGATCCGGCCCAGCCCCTTGACCGGGTCGAGCCGCTCGAACTTCGGCTGCAACGCCTGCGCGCTGAAGTTCATCCCGCCCAGCAGCAACGGCGCGGCCAGCGTGGCCAGCATCGTCGCCAGCGCCACCGGCGCGAACAGCCCCAACGCCTCGTACACCACCGCATGCAGCGTGCGGCCCGGCAAGTCATCGCTGAACAAGGCGTCGCGCGAGTAATGCATGCCCAGCGAGAAGATCCGCCTGGCATGCACCAGCGCCTGCTCGCCGCCGCTCATCAGCGCCGCCACGCCGGCCAGCACCACCAGCGCGCCGGACAGGTCGCGCGATCGCGGAACCTCGCCCTTCTCGCGCGATTCGCGAAGCTTCTTCTCGGTCGGTTGTTCGGTTTTTTCCTGGTCGCTGTCGTCGGACATGGCCTCAGCCTCCGAACAGTTGGCGCATCAGCGACCAAGCGCTATCCTGCAGCGCCTCGAACGCGCCCGGCAGGCTGCGCAGCGACAGCCACAGGGCGATGAAGCCCAGCGACACGGTGATCGGGAAGCCCACTGCGAACAGGTTCATCGACGGCGCCGCGCGACTGATCGCGGCGAAGCCGATGTTCACCACCAGCAGCGAGGTCACCGCCGGCAGCGCCACCCGCACCGCGCCGGCAAACAGTTCCGCGGCGAAGCCGACCACCGCGTGCAGGCCGTTGGCGTCGATCGTCGGCACGCCCGGCGGCAGGCTGCGGAAGCTGTCGGCGAGCAGCGCGATCAGGCGCAGATGGCCGTCCATCGCCAGGAACAGCAGGGTCACCAGCAGCAGGTAGAACTGGCTGAGCACGTTCGAGCTGCCGCCGGCCTGCGGGCTGATCACCTCGGCAAAACCCAGGCTCATGCTCTGCCCTACCAGCTCGCCGCCGAACGACACCGCCTCGAACACCAGCTTCAGCACGAAACCCACCGCCGCGCCGATCAGCACCTGTGCGGCCATCGTCGCCACGCCGGCGCCGCTGAGCGGGTCGATCGCCGCCGGCGCCAGCGGCGCCAGCACCAGCGCCAGCACCACCACCACGCCGACGCGAACCCGCGCCGATACCACCGTCGCGCTGAACACCGGCGCCACCAGGCACAGCCCGCTGACCCGGCCGACCGCCCAGAACAGGCTGCCCAGCCACGCCGGCAACTGCGCCAGATCCAGCGCCGTCATCTGACCGCACCCGGCAGGCTCTCGATCAGCTGCGTGGTGTACTGCACCAGCAGGCGCAGCATCCACGGCCCGGCGATCAGCGCCACCAGCGCCATCGCGATCAGCTTGGGGATGAAGCTCAGCGTCATCTCGTTGATCTGCGTGGCCGCCTGGATCACGCCCACCAGCAGGCCCACCGCCAGCGCGGTCAGCAGCAGCGGCGCGGCCACCAGCATCGCCACGTAGAGCGCGTGCTGGCCGATTTCCATGATGGATTCGGGGGTCATGGGCAGGCTCCGGTAGTGTGCTTCGCCGCAGCAGCGGCGGAGCGCTGTCGCGCCTGCAGCTGCAGGAGCGCACTTGTGCGCGATGCTCTTGCTTCGTTCAGGGCAAAAAGCTTCAGAGGCAAGAGCTTTCGTGCGCCTGCGGCGCCCGAGTTACTTCTCTTTTGCTTGTCCAAAAGAGAAGTAACCAAGAGAAAACGACCCCCCGCTTGGCGCTTGCCGGGCATCCTGCCCGGCAAGTCCGTGAGCCGGGGCCGGGCTTTTCGAACGGGCATCCTGCCCGTGCGAAAAGGAACCGACATCCCTGTCGGTTCCCGCTGCGCGGCCTGTCGACCCCGACTCACCGCCGCGCAAGGGACCCCGGTAGAGCAGCGGGCCATCGTGGCCCGCACTCGGTGATGAAGCCGGGAAGCAAAAGCCAGAGAGCAAGGCCCAGCGCTGCTGTTGCACTGCCGTTGATCCGGCTGTTGATCTGGCTGTTGCTCTGGCTTTTCTGAAGAGTGCGGGCCACGATGGCCCGCTGCTCTACCCGGGGCCCCTCTGCAGCGGCGGGCGGGCGAAGGAAAGCCCGCAGGGTGGCCGGCAGGGATGCCGGCCAGTTTGGCGTCAGGGCAGGATGCCCTGTCGACAAACCCCGTAGCCCGCACGCGGACTTTCCGGGCAGGATGCCCG
>NZ_KE386557.1:206324-222698 GCF_000427545.1 Rhodanobacter sp. OR92
CTGCACGAAGCAACAGCATCGCGCACAAGGTACGCTCCTACAGTGGTGCAAGCGACGGGGTGATCGCACGAGGCCATCAATGCCCCGCCGGCAACCCCAGCGCGCGCACCGCGTTCACCACCCAGCGCAACTGCACGCCGTGGCGGCTGTCGTAGTCGGCTCCGGAATATCCCCACCAGTCCCAGCATGCTTGCGGATTCAAGGGCGCGAGACTTGCGCGGGTCTGAGGATATAGCACCGCTACGTCGTAGACGTCGGCCCAGCGGTTGAAGCCGGCATCCTCGACGAAGGCCTTGCCCACCGCGTCGGCGTTCTGCCTGCAGCCGTGGAACGCGACCATCACGCCACACGGCTTGCCGGCCAAGCAATCCAGCGGCAGGTAGACGTAGCCGGTGACGGCCAGGAAGGCATCGGCGCCGTCGGGGCGCAGCGCATCCTGGTCGAACGTACGCAGCTCGCCCTGTGCCGTGGTCGCCGCATGCGCCGGCTTGCCGAACATCTGGGCGAAGATTTCACCGGCCGCGTCGAAGCCGCAATGGCCGAGATACGGCGCGACCGACTTGTCGCAGTCGTCGCCGCTGCCAGCCACCGGCAGGTTGTGAGCGAAGGCGCGCTGGTCGTCGTCGTGCACCTGCATGCCCTTCAATCCCGGCATGCCGTCGCGCAGCTGCCGGTAGAACTGCGCGCCCGCCTCGGCTACCGCCGGCGCCACCAGCGCGTCGTCCTTGCCGTGCAGCAGGTAGACGCGGGCGTGCGCCAGGTTCTTCAGCGCGCCGATCTCGCCGCTGGCGGAGCGCCTGCCGGCACTGGCCACCAGCGCGCCGACATCCGGCGCAGGCACCCCCTTCATGCAACTGCCCAGTGCCGCGTCCAGCTTGCCGCCGGCGCAGCCGAACGGACCGCCGGCCACGATGGCCGCGTTGGGGAACAGCTCCGGGTACACCAGCTGCACCTGTGCGGCCATGTACGCACCGGAGGAAAGGCCGACCACGGCGGTGCGCGAAGCGTCGATCTTCAAGGCGGGCAGCGGCAACGCGTCGCCCGCGCGGGCCAGCGGCGCAACCAGCAGCAGGGCCAACAGGCCGAAAGTCTTGCGCATGCTTTTTCTCCGTTGGCGGACCGGCAGGTGTCCAGCGGGCTCATGGAGCCGCACGGACGCGGCCGGAACCGCGATGTCATCCGCCACGGCTCGTGCCGGCAGTGGAAAAAAACGCCCCGCGGGAGCCGGCTGGCGCTCGCGCGGGGATGGGGAGAAACGACTGCGTCAGAACCGGTACTTCGCGGTCAGCGTGACCATCCGCGGGGCACCGTAGAAGCCGGTGTAGATGCCCAGCGCGCCGACGTTGTAGCCGGTGGTGCGGTAGGACTTGTTGGCCAGGTTGCTGCCCTGCAGGCTGAGCGACCAGGGCTGGTTGATCTGCCAGATCACGCCGGCGTTCCACAGGCCGTACGCGGGCTGGGCGATCAGCGGCGACAGCGTGGTTTCCGGATACACCATGGACTGGTAGGTGTAGTTCACCCGCGCGCTGACGCTGCCGCCGCCGGCCAGCGGCGTGGTGTTCTCCAGCGACAGGCCGCCGGACCACTTCGGCGCGTTGGTGAACTTCTGCTGGTCGGCGACGTTGACGCCGCGGGTCATGTACTCGGTGTACTTGGTATGCAGGTAGGCGACGTTGCCGCGCAGGGTCCAGTTCTCGGCCGGCTTCCAGGCAAACTCCTCCTCCAGGCCGTCGATGTGACCCTTGCCGGCGTTGGTGAAGTCGCCGAAGAAACCCTGGCTGCCGTTGGGCAGCGTGTAGGAGCTGAATACCGACAGCTGGATGTTGGTGTAGAGGTTGTGGAACAGCGCCGTGTTCATCATCAGCGCGCCGTCGAGGAAGGTCATCTTGCTGCCCAGCTCGAACGACTGCACCTTTTCGTCATCGATCGGGCGGCACGAACTGGGCACCGCCACGCAGTTCGCGCGGATGTTGTAGCCGCCGGAGTGGAAGCCCTCCGAGTAGCTGGCGTAGAGCTTCACCTGGTCGTTCGCGCTCCAGTCCAGCGAGACCTTCGGCGAGACGTTGCTGGTCGCGTGCGAGCCGCTGAAGTCGGCCAGGGTGCTGGTGCGCGTGGTGAACGTGGCGTCCGAGAAGCCGAAGTTCTGGATCAGCGCGGTCTTGGTCTCGTGGGTGTAGCGCAGGCCCACGTCCAGGCTCCAGCTGGGATTGATGTCCCAGGTAAAGTCGCCGTAGCCCGCATAGCTCTTGGTGCCCATGCGCCCGCCGGTGCTGCCGTACTGCGACAGGTGCAACGTGGAGTACGGCGGCGAGCCGAGGAAGATGTTGTGGATCTCGCCGTCGGCGCGGCCGTCGAAGTAGTACGCGCCGAACACGCCGTGCAGGCTGCCGCCGGCATCGTAGTTGGCCTGGAATTCCTGGCTGAACTGATGATCCTTGTAGACCGCGTTCACGTCGGCGATTTTCTCCGGCAACGTGTCGAAATCGATGTTGGTATCGGTCGAGGAGCCGCGCACGGCAGTCACGGATTTCAGCGACCAGTTCGGGCTGGCGATCCAGTTCATCGTCAGCGCGCTGCCGTAGAGCTTGGTGTGGTTGAGCTGGGCGAAGCCGCTGCGGGTGTCGAAATCGCTCGACAGCAGCGGGTAGGCCGGGTCGAGCTTGTTCACCGTGAGCATCTTGGCGCCGCGCGGATTGGAGTTGTCGCGCACGCCGTCGACCGACAGCTGCATGTTGAACTGGCTGGACGGGAAGAAGCCGATCGTGGCGCGCGCGGCATTGGTGTTCTTGTTGCCGTTGCGGCTGCCGGTGAGGATGTCCTCGCCGAAACCGTCGTTGTGCCCGCTGGCGTAGGCGATACGTCCACGCCACACCTGGTCCGCGCTGGCGCCGCCGAAACTGGCCTTGACGTCCTTCTCGCCGTGGGTGCCCACGGTGGCTTCCACCGAGCCTTCGGTCTTCACCGGCAGCGGGTTGGAGACGTACTTGATCGCACCGCCGATGGTGTTCTTGCCGTACAGCGTGCCCTGCGGGCCGCGCAGCACCTCGATGCGGCTGACGTCGAACACGTCCAGCACCGCGCCCTGCGGACGCGCCAGGTAGACGTCGTCCAGATAGATGCCCACGCCCGGGTCGAAGCCCCAGGTCGGGTCGGCCTGGCCGACGCCGCGGATGTAGGCGGTGAGCGTGGTGTTGGAACCGCGGGCGGCATAGATCTGCAGCGAGGGCACCTTGCCCTGCAGGTCGGCCAGGTTCTGCACGTTCTGCGTTTCCAGCGCCTGCGCGGTGAAGGCACTGACCGCGATCGGCACGTCCTGCAGGGTTTCCTCGCGCTTGCGCGCGGTGACCGTGATCTGGTCGAGCTGCTTGACGCTGGTGGTCTTCACCGCCTTGCCGCCGGTGTCGGCGGCCTGCTGCGCATACAACGGTGCCGCGGACAGCAGTCCGGTGGCCAGGCCGATCGCCAGACTCAGATACGTGCGCTTCATGGTTTCCCCTTCCCCTTTCCCGTGGTGTGACCGGCAGTGGACGCGGCCATCTGCAATGGATGCTACGGGGCGAGCTTAGATAGCCATCGAGGGAGCCGGCACTTGTACCTTCGTACAGTGCCGGCGGTACCCGACGTTGCGGATACTCGGCCCCATGTCCCGACCACGCTCGCGGACCCGGCTCACTTGGGGGATTCACGGATGGCGTTTCTGATCGTGCTGGCTGCGCTGTGCTTCCTGATGTTCGCGGCCTATCGCGGCTACAGCGTCATCCTGTTCGCGCCGATCGCCGCGCTGGGCGCGGTGCTGCTGACCGACCCGGCGCTGGTGGCGCCGATGTTCACCGGCCTGTTCATGGACAGGATGGTCGGCTTCCTCAAGCTGTACTTCCCGGTGTTCATGCTGGGCGCGGTGTTCGGCAAGCTGATCGAACTGTCGGGTTTTTCCAAATCGCTCGTGGCGGCCACCATCGGCCTGGTCGGGCGCAGCCGGGCGATTTTGTCGATCGTGCTGGTGTGTGCGCTGCTGACCTACGGCGGCGTGTCGCTGTTCGTGGTGGTGTTCGCGGTATACCCGTTCGCCGCCGAGCTCTTTCGCCAGTCCGACATCCCCAAGCGGCTGATCCCCGGCACCATCGCGCTGGGCGCGTTCACCTTCACCATGGATTCGCTGCCGGGCACGCCGCAGATCCAGAACATCATCCCCACCTCGTTCTTCGGCACCAACACCTGGGCGGCGCCGTGGCTGGGCACGATCGGCGCGGCGTTCATCCTGGCCGCGGGCCTGAGCTACCTGGACTGGCGCCGGCGCCGGGCCGCCGCGGCCGGCGAAGGCTACGGCGACAACCTGGTCAACGAGCCGGCCCCGTTCGAGGGCGGCCGGCTGGCGCACCCGCTGGTCGCGCTGCTGCCGCTGGTGCTGGTGGGCGTGTGCAACAAGCTGTTCACCGGGCTGATCCCGCGCCTCTACGGCGAAACGCAATCGTTCCTGCCCAGCGTGGTCGGCAGCGCGAAGCCGGTGGTGCAGGAGGTGTCCAAGGTCGCTGCGATCTGGGCGGTCGAGGGTGCGCTGCTGGTCGGCATCCTGTGCGTGCTGGCGTTCGCCTGGCGCGCGGTGACCGCGCACCTCGCGGCGGGCAGCCAGGCCGCGGTCGGCGGCGCGCTGCTGGCCTCGATGAACACGGCCTCCGAATACGGCTTCGGCGCGGTGATCGCCGCCCTACCCGGCTTCAAGTTGGTGGCCGACGCGCTGCACACGATCCCGAACCCGCTGGTCAACGAGGCGGTCACCGTCACCGCGTTGGCCGGCATCACCGGCTCGGCCTCCGGCGGCATGAGCATCGCGCTGGGCGCGATGGCGGAGACCTTCATCGCCAATGCGCACGCCGCCGGCATCCCGATGGAAGTGCTGCACCGGGTGGCCGCGATGGCCTCCGGCGGCATGGACACGCTGCCGCACAACGGCGCGGTGATCACCCTGCTGGCGGTGACCGGGCTGACCCACCGGCAGTCCTACAAGGACATCTTCGCCATCACCGTGGTCAAGACCCTGGCGGTGCTGGTGGTGATCGCGGCGTACCATTTCCTCGGCGTGGTATAGGCGCACCGACGGCGCCCACGGATCGCGGGCGACAGGCTGGATGAACGGATCGAAGAAATGACGGGCAAGTTGTCACACAAGTCCGTATAATCGGTCAATTCGCCCTTCAAAACCTGCGTGACGGCCATCGAGCCGCCCGAGTCGATCCCATGTCCATCGAAAAACTGCGCAACATCGCCATCGTCGCCCACGTCGACCACGGCAAGACCACCCTCGTCGATTGCCTGCTCAAGCAGTCCGGTACGCTCAGCGAGCGCACCGTGCTGGCCGAGCGCGTGATGGACTCGAACGACCAGGAAAAGGAACGCGGCATCACCATCCTGGCCAAGAACACCGCCATCACCTGGCAGGGCAACCGCATCAACATCGTCGACACCCCGGGACACGCCGACTTCGGCGGCGAGGTGGAGCGCGTGCTGTCGATGGTCGACTCGGTGCTGATCCTGGTCGACGCGATGGACGGCCCGATGCCGCAGACCCGTTTCGTGACGCAGAAGGCGTTCGCGATGGGCTTCAAGCCGATCGTGGTGATCAACAAGGTCGACCGCCCGGGCGCACGGCCCGAATGGGTCGTGGAGCAGGTATGGGACCTGTTCGACCGCCTGGGCGCCACGCCGGAACAGATGGACTTCCCGATCGTCTATGCCTCGGCGCTGAACGGTTACGCCAGCCTCGACGACAGTGTGCGCGAAGGCGACATGACCCCGCTGTACGAGGCGATCATGCGGCACGTCAGCAAGCCTGACGTGGACCCGGACGGCCCGTTCCAGATGCGCATCAGCCAGCTGGACTACAACAACTTCGTGGGCGTGATCGGCATCGGCCGCATCCAGCGTGGCACGCTGAAGAAGAACATGCCGGTGGCGGTGATCGACCGCCACGGCAAGAAGCGCCAGGGCAAGGTGCTGCAGGTGCTGGGCTTCATGGGCTTGGAGCGCATCGAGCAGGAAACCGCCGAGGCCGGCGACATCGTCGCCATCTCGGGTATCGCCGACCTGACCATCTCCGACACGATCTGCGCGCTGGACACGCCCGAGGCGCTGCCTGCGCTGACCGTCGACGAGCCGACGATCAGCATGACCTTTCAGGTGAACAATTCGCCGTTCGCCGGCAACAAGGATCTTTCCGGCGGCAAATTCCTCACCAGCCGCCAGCTGAAGGATCGCCTGGAGCGCGAGCAGGTGCACAACGTGGCGCTGAAGGTCGAGCAGGGTTCGGACGCCGACAAGTTCCTGGTCTCCGGCCGTGGCGAGCTGCACCTGTCGGTGCTGATCGAGAACATGCGTCGCGAGGGCTACGAGCTCGCCGTATCGCGCCCGGAAGTGATCATCAAGGAAATCGACGGCCAGAAGATGGAGCCGATCGAGCAGTTGGTGGTCGACGTCGAGGAGACCCACCAGGGTCCGGTGATGGAGCGCCTGGGCATGCGCAAGGGCCAGCTCAAGAACATGGAGCCCGACGGCAAGGGCCGCGTCCGCCTGGAGTACATGATCCCGGCGCGCGGCCTGATCGGCTTCCAGAACCAGTTCAAGACCCTCACCCAGGGCTCGGGCCTGCTGTTCCACGTGTTCGACCACTACGGTCCGAAGGAAGAAGGCCAGATCGCCAAGCGCCTCAATGGCGTGATGATCGCCAACGCCGGCGGCACCACCCCCGCGTATTCGCTGGGGCCGCTGCAGGATCGCGGCAAGCTGTTCGCCGCCGAGGGCGACAACGTGTATGAAGGCCAGCTGGTCGGCATCCACGCCAAGGACAACGACCTCACCGTCAACGTGATCAAGCCCAAGCCGCTGACCAACATGCGCGCCTCGGGCAAGGACGATGCGATCCAGCTGACCCCGGCGATCAAGTTCACGCTGGAACAGGCGCTGGACTTCATCGACGACGACGAGCTGGTCGAGGTCACTCCGAAGGAAATCCGCCTGCGCAAGAAGCACCTCACCGAGAACGACCGCAAGCGCGCCTCGCGCGGCTGAGCGGCTCCTCCCGTGATGGAGCGCAAGAAGGCCGCCGCAAGGCGGCCTTCTGCGGTCAGGCCGGCGCAACCCTCGCCTTCGCGCTCGCCACGCGCAACCCCTGCCGCTGCCGCGCCAGCCTGCGCAGCAATTCGGCGAAGGCCTGCAGGTCGTCGCGCCAGGGCGAAGCGTCGCGCCAGTACAACGCGATCTCGCGGCCGCTCGCCTGCCCCTTGAGTTTTGCCAGCGCGATGTTCGGCATCGAGGCCAGCCGCTCGTGCGCCAGCGCCGGCACCAGCGCGTAGCCGCCGCGCAGGCTGACCAGGGCGGCCAGGCTTTCCAGGCTGACGTCCTGCACATGGCCGTGTTCGCTGCCGTCGCCCGCAAGGCCGTCGGCATGGCTTTCGGCCATCAGCGTGGCCTCGGCCGGATCGAGCTGACCCAGCGCGATGCTGTCCCGGCCGGCCAGCGGATGGTCGGCGCGCAGCATCAGCTCCCACGGCTCGAAGAACAACGGGCGCGCGGCGATCCCGCTGGTCGCCGCGGCCGGCGGCGCCAGCACTGCGTCGAGTTCGCCTTCGTGCAGGCGGCGCAACAGCCCGCGCGGCTTGCCCTCGGAAATGCCCAGCCAGGCGCCCGGAAAATGCTGCGAAAACGGCGCGATCAGGTGCGGCAGCAGGTACGGCCCCAGCGAAGCGGGCACGCCGAGGCGCAACTCGCCGCCGAACGCGACCTCGCCGGCGCGGGCGACCTGCTGCAGGTGCTCGGCAGCGGCCAGCACCGCGTCGATCTGCAGCAGCAGCCGCTGGCCGCCAGCGGTCGGCACGATCCTGCGGCCACCGCGCTCGAACAGCGGCGCACCCAGCGCCTGCTCCACCTTCTGCACCTGGTGCGACAGCCCGGACGGACTGATATGCATCGCCCGCGCCGCGCTGTTGAAACTGCCGTGGCGATGCACCGCCTGCACCAGCGCGAGGTCGCGCAGCGAAACAGCGGCCAGGCCCGTCGAAATCATCGAATGCTGCATGTCATCAAAGGCGTTTGCATGGACTGGTCATCGGATCCACTCTGTGCGGCGAAGTCGCCGTGAAGGTGGGCGCAGTGTACCCGCCAGCACCACCCATCAGACGCCCGCCAGCCATGCACGCCGCCTTCACGGTGGCGTGCCGGTTCGCGGCCGCATGGAGTTTGCGCGATAATTATGCTTTTGCCGGGATGGCGAACCCCACGCCCCCCAGGCACCGTCGTCGAGTCATCCCAGCCGCAGGATCCAGCCAGGAGCACCTCCCATGAAAGACACCTTTTCCGTACGCGACACCCTCGAGGTCAACGGCAAGAAGTACGCCTTTGCCAGCCTGACCAAGCTGGGCCAGCGCTTCGACCTGAAGCGACTGCCGTACTCGATGAAGATCCTGCTGGAAAACCTGCTGCGCCACGAAGACGGCGTCGATGTGACGGCGAAGGAAATCGAAGCCGTTGCCACATGGGATTCGAAAAAGGAGCCGGATACCGAAATCGCCTTCATGCCGGCGCGCGTACTGCTGCAGGATTTCACCGGTGTACCGTGTGTAGTCGACCTGGCCGCGATGCGCGATGCCATGAAGATGCTCGGCGGCGACCCCACCCTGATCAACCCGTTGTCACCCGCGGAACTGGTCATCGACCATTCGGTGCAGGTGGACGTGTTCGGCAGCGAAGACGCACTCGAGCGTAACGTCGAGATGGAATTCAAGCGCAACCAGGCTCGCTACAGCTTCCTGCGCTGGGGCCAGAAAGCGCTGACTGATTTCAAGGTGGTGCCACCGCGCACCGGCATCGTGCACCAGGTCAACCTGGAGTACCTGGCCCGCGTGGTGATGGGCACCGAGATCGAGGGCCAGCTGTGGGCGTACCCCGATACGCTGTTCGGCACCGACTCGCACACCACCATGGTCAACGGCCTGGGCGTGCTCGGCTGGGGCGTGGGTGGCATCGAGGCGGAGGCGGCGATGCTGGGCCAGCCTTCCTCGATGCTGATTCCGCAAGTGGTCGGCCTGAAGCTGCTCGGCCAGTTGCCCGAAGGCGCCACCGCCACCGACCTGGTGTTGACAGTGACGGAACTGCTGCGCAGGCAGGGTGTGGTCGGCAAGTTCGTCGAGTTCTTCGGCCCGGGCCTCAAGCACCTGGCGCTGGCCGATCGCGCCACCCTTGGCAACATGGCACCGGAATACGGCGCCACCTGCGCGATCTGCCCGATTGATGTCGAGTCGCTGAAGTACTTGCGGCTGTCCGGTCGCAGCGAGGAGCAGGTAGCGCTGGTCGAGGCCTATGCCAAGGTGCAAGGTTTGTGGCACGACGAAAACAGCGCGCCGGCCGAGTTCAGTGTCACGCTCGAACTGGACCTGGCCAGCGTCAAGCCCTCGATGGCCGGCCCCAAGCGCCCGCAGGATCACGTACTGCTGACCAACGTCAAGCAGAACTTCAACGACAACCTCGGCGCCACCATCGTCCGCCGCAACGGTGCCGAGGCGCGCTTCGCCAACGAAGGCGGCGCCACCGCCGTGGGGCATGACGCAAGCGCGCGGACGCATCGCCAGCGCGTCGTGCGCAACGGCCAGGAGTTCCACGTCGACGATGGTGCCGTGGTCATTGCCGCAATCACCTCGTGCACCAATACCTCCAACCCGGCGGTGATGCTGGCTGCCGGCCTGCTGGCCAAGAAAGCCGCCGCCAAGGGCCTGAAGACCAAGCCGTGGGTGAAAACCTCGCTGGCACCGGGCTCCAAGGTGGTCACCGACTACCTGGAAAAGACCGGCCTGCTCACCGAACTGGACAAGCTCGGCTTCTACCTGGTCGGCTACGGCTGCACCACCTGCATCGGCAACTCCGGCCCGCTGCCGGAAGAAGTCAGCAAGGCGATCAGCGACGGCGACCTCACCGTGGGCGCCGTGCTGTCAGGCAACCGCAACTTCGAAGGCCGCGTCCACGCCGAAGTGAAGATGAACTACCTGGCCTCGCCACCGCTGGTGGTGGCCTACGCCCTGGCCGGTTCGCTGGACGTCGACCTGACCACCGAGCCGCTCGGACAGGGCACGGATGGCAAGAACGTCTATCTGAAAGACGTCTGGCCCTCCAACAAGGAAATCAGCGACCTGATGGCGGGTGCCGTGACCTCGGACATGTTCAAGAAGAACTATGCCGACGTGTTCAAGGGCGACGAGCGCTGGAGCTCCATCGCCTCACCCGATGGCGATTTGTACGCGTGGGACAGGGATTCCACCTACATCAAGAACCCGCCCTACTTCGACGGCATGACCATGGCACTGACCCCGGTCGAGGACATCCACGCCGCGCGCTGCCTGGGCCTGTTCGGCGACTCGATCACCACCGACCACATCTCGCCGGCCGGCGCGATCAAGAAGGATTCCCCGGCCGGGCGCTTCCTGATCTCGCGCGGCGTGCAGCCGATCGACTTCAATTCCTACGGCTCGCGCCGCGGCAACGACGACGTGATGGTGCGCGGTACGTTCGCCAACATCCGCATCAAGAACCAGCTGCTGGATGGCGTGGAAGGCGGCTTCACCCGCCACATCCCCAGCGGCGAGCAGATGTCGATCTACGACGCGGCGATGAAGTACAAGGAAGAAAAGACCCCACTGGTGGTCATCGCCGGCAAGGAATACGGCACCGGCTCCTCGCGTGACTGGGCCGCCAAGGGCACCCTGCTGCTGGGCATCAAGGCGGTGATCGCCGAGAGCTTCGAGCGCATCCACCGCTCCAACCTGGTCGGCATGGGCGTGCTGCCGTGCACGTTCAAGGATGGCGAGAATGCAAAATCGCTGGGCCTGACCGGCAACGAGACGTTCGACCTCACCGGCCTCGACAACGGCAACTCGAGGAACGCCACCGTCACCGCCACGGCAGCCGACGGCAGCAGGAAGCAGTTCAGCGTGAACGTGATGCTGCTGACCCCGAAGGAGCGCGAATTCTTCCGTCACGGCGGCATCCTGCAGTACGTGCTGCGTCAGCTGGCCGGCAAGAAGGCCGCCTGAATTTCGGCCTGACTCCTGCAACGAAAACCGCCCCGGACTCCGGGGCGGTTTTCCATGAGTGCTCCGATGGACCGTTACAGCGAATGCTTCCAACTGGCCATATAGCAGCGCCATTCGCCATCTTCCTTGCGCCACGCCGATTCGACCTGGTACAGGCCCAATTGATCGGGCAACAGGCGACCGCCGCTGGTCAGCGTGACCGTGAAGGTCGCCACCATCCGCTCGCCACGAGGTTCGATCGATACCGGTCCCATGCTCACGCCGACGTGCTCGCCGCGCAGCGCCAGCAGCCTGATCATACCGGTCAGTCCGCGCCGATCCAGTTGCCCCGCATTGCCGTCGAAGTCCTCGCTCAAGCGGGCACCGACGTCGCCGGCCGAACCCGCTTCGGCCGCCTGTGCTGCCGACGCGATCGCCGCGCGCACCTGCGCTTCGTCCGGCGTGCGCCGGCACGCCGGCAACCCCAGCACGAGGCATGCGAGAACAATCGGCAAAAAGACGGTTTTCCCCGGTGTCATCATCGACGCAACTCGTTGCGGTGCGGCTTGCCGCTGTACGCGGGCGTATGCTCCAATCAACCGGCGCAGGATCCATGATGGTGCCAATACCCATCCGATTCCATCATCCGTCCCATCGCCATCGACAAAACAGGGAACCCAAAGCATGAGCAACGAACGTCCGTGGCTGGAGAACTATCCAGCCGGCGTGCCGGAACAGATCGACGTCAGTCAATATGCTTCGGTACCGGCGGTGCTGGAAGAAGCGTTCACCCGCTTCCGCGACCGCCCGGCGTTCGCCAGCTTCGGCCGCCAGCTCAGCTACGGCCAGATCGACGAGATGAGCCGCCAGTTCGCCGGTTACCTCACCGGCGTGCTCAAGCTCGGCAAGGGCGATCGCATCGCGCTCATGATGCCGAACGTGCTGCAGTATCCGATCGCCCTGTTCGGCGCGCTGCGCGCCGGCCTGGTGGTGGTCAACACCAACCCGATGTACACCGCGCGCGAACTGAAGCACCAGCTGGAAGATTCGGGTGCCAGAGCGATCGTGGTACTGGACAACTTCGCCGCCACCTTGCAGCACGTCGTGGCCGAAACCCACGTGCAGCACGTCATCACCACCGGCATCGGCGACCTGCTCGGCTTCCCCAAGGGCGCGCTGATCAACTTCGTGCTGAAGCACGTGAAGAAGATGGTGCCTGCGTTCGATCTGCCGCAGGCCGTGCGCTTCCGCGACGCGCTCGCGCGCGGCGCGGCGCATCCGCTGCAACCGGTGACGCTGGGCCACGACGACATCGCCTTCCTGCAATACACCGGCGGCACCACCGGCGTGGCCAAGGGCGCCATGCTGACCCACGGCAACATGGTGGCGAACATGCTGCAGGCTGCCGCCTGGATCGGCACCGAGCTGGTCACGCCCGGCGAGGAAGTGATCATCACCGCGCTGCCGCTGTATCACATCTTCTCGCTGACCGCGAACGGCCTGGTCTTCATGCGCCTGGGCGGACTCAACTGGCTGATCACCAACCCGCGCGACATGCCCGGCTTCGTCAAGGAACTGCGCAAGTCCGGCTTCACCGCGCTGACCGGCGTCAACACGCTGTTCAACGGCCTGCTCAACACGCCCGGTTTTTCCGAACTGGATTTCTCGAAGCTGCACCTGACCCTGGGCGGCGGCATGGCGGTGCAGCGCGCCGTGGCCGAACGCTGGAAGAAGGTCACCGGCTGCACCCTGGCCGAGGCCTACGGCCTGACCGAAACCTCGCCCGCGGTCTGCATCAATCCGCTGGACCTCAAGGAATACAACGGCTCGATCGGCCTGCCGGTACCGTCCACCAATGTGGCGATCTGGTCGGAGGACGGCAAGCCGCTGCCGGTCGGCGAGGTCGGCGAACTGATGGTGCACGGACCGCAGGTGATGAAGGGCTACTGGAACCGCCCGGACGAGACCGCCAAGGTGCTCGGCGCCGATGGCTGGCTGCACACCGGCGACATCGCGAAGATGGATGTGAACGGATACTTCTACATCGTCGACCGCAAGAAGGACATGATCCTGGTGTCCGGCTTCAACGTGTATCCGAACGAGGTCGAGGACGCCGTGATGGCGCACCCCGGCGTGCTCGAGGTGGCCGCGGTCGGCGTGCCGGACGAGCATTCCGGCGAGGTGGTGAAGCTGTTCGTGGTGCGCAAGGACCCGAACCTCACCGAAGAAGCCCTCAAGCAGTTCTGCCGCGAGAACCTCACCGGCTACAAACGGCCCAAGCTGATCGAGTTCCGCGACAGCCTGCCGAAGAGCAACGTGGGCAAGATCCTGCGCCGCGAGCTGCGCGACGAGAAAAAAGCCCAGGCCTGAGTTTTTCAGGCCTGGGCAAACGAGAACGCCCGCACGTGCGGGCGTTTTTCGTGCAGCGGTCGCGCCGGCTCAGCCGTCCTTCCAGTACTCCAGGATGTCGGCGTAACCACCCAGCAGGTTCCACAGCGGCACCTGCTTGTCCTCGGGAATGCGGCTGTACGAAAAACCGATATGGTGATCGGAGATACGCGCCACCACCGCCTCGAGGTGGATGTGCAGGTTGTTGCCGAAGATCATGTCGAGCACCCAGTTCTGCCCCACATGGCCCGACCAGCCCAGCGGGCGGCGCAGCAGCGCGCCGGTGGCCGAGATATCGACCAGCTCGGTCGGACGCGACTCGCCGTTGCTGCTCATCAGCACCGTCGTCTCGATTTGCATGCGCGCCGGACGCAACTGCTCCGGTCCGCCGCCATCCTGTCCGTTCTTATCGATCGCCATCAGTTCCACCGCCTGTTTGTACTTGCACCCATCGAGGGGGCTGCGTCCGACATCGCCCTGAAACCTTTCTGTCGCACCCTTCGCCGGCGGGGCGCTGCGCCTTGCCTGGCCGGGTTGCTCAGCCGTTATCCAAGCAATCACCATGCCACGCCAGGTGCAACGTTCCGTCGGACGCCGATCCGGCACCGGCCGCATCCCGCATGGCCCTGCCACGATCCACACTGCCCAACCCCGTCGTGTCGTCGCCGCGCCATCGTGGCGCAGGCGCGGCCCGCCAGGCATCGCCGAACGTCGCGCTGACGCGGAGCCTGACCCAATTCGACGCATTAGGTCACATGCCGCCCCAGCCACGCTCTCCGACACGCCGGTTTCGCACGATGCCATCCGTCTATTGTGCCTGCCGGGAGCACCGCTGCAAAACCGGCCCATGCCCGCGGCCGGCGCATGCCGGGCAACTGCATCGGCCGGCACGTGCTGGACTTGGCGCCAGTCAACCGCTACTCTTGCCCCACGCGTGGCTCCATGGAAATGTTTGCCGAGCACTTCCGGCTCCCTTGGCATCCGTGCGATTGCTCTCGAACCGACCAGTGAACAGCCGGTGGCGTCGTTTCCCGCCTTCCCTGGCTTGGCGTCCCTGTCGTGGCTGACAACCCGCAGTCGACGTGCGACGTTCACTGACGACCCGCCTGACCGAACCACCATCGAGTGGCTTCGTCATGCCCGTCGTGACGAAGGCGTCCGCCGCGCCTCGACCGAACAAGTGTGAAGGACGCATTACCCCGGAATGCCGCTTCACCGCGTGTTCCGAACACGGACATCCAATGCCGCGGGGGCATGGGGATGAATCCGATCATGTTGAACGCACTGCAGCCGCTGAAGACGGCCCCATGACATGCATTGATGAGCACTGAGCCCGTCGAGCCACAGAGCCCGGTCACCGCACCGCAGGACGCGTTTGCGCCGGTACCTCAACAACAGGAAATGCCGCTGGCCATCGTGCATGGCCAGCCCCTGCTGCAGATGCCGCAAGACCTGTACATCCCGCCGGACGCGCTCGAGGTCATCCTGGAGGCGTTCGAGGGACCGCTGGACCTGCTGCTGTACCTGATCCGCCGGCAGAACCTGGACATCCTGGACATCCCGGTCGCCGAGATCACCCGGCAGTACATGACCTACATCGAGCTGATGCGGGACGTGATGCGGCTGGAACTGGCCGCCGAATACCTGCTGATGGCCGCGATCCTGGCCGAGATCAAGTCGCGGCTGCTGCTGCCGCGGCCGCCGGCCGAGGAAGGCCTGGAAGAAGACCCCCGTGCCGAACTGGTACGGCGCTTGCAGGAGTACGAACGCTTCAAGCGCGCGGCCGAGGACATCGAGGCGATGCCCCGGCTGGAGCGCGACACCACGGTGGTGCACGCCGACGTGGGCGAACGCAACGTGATCAGGTTGCCGCCGCCGCTGGAGCTGACCGAGCTGCTGCTGGCCCTGAAGGACGTGATGCACCGGGCCGAACTGTTCGGGCATCACGCGATCAGGCGCGAGACGCTCAGCGTGCGCCAGCGCATGGGCGAATTGCTGAGCCGGCTCGACGACAGCAGCTTCCACCGCTTCGAGAGCCTGTTCGACGTCAGCGAGGGACGGCTCGGCATCGTGGTGACGTTCCTGGCGATGCTGGAGCTGGCCAAGGAAATGCTGGTCGAGATCGTCCAGGAAGAACCACTGGCGCCGATATACGTGAAGGCGAAGGTGAGCCACGCCGAAGAACCCGCCGACGCACCGGCGGACGACGCACAGGCGGGCGAATCGGCGCTGATCGAATCGTCCGGCGAATGAGCGACATCCACTGAGCGGTACCGATCCAACCGGCATCCGAACCCAAGGTCATGCAGATCGAGCAACTCAAACCCATCGTCGAGGCCGCCCTGCTGGCCTCCACCCAGCCGATGACCGTGCAGCAGCTGGGCGAGCTGTTCAACGAGGCCGACGAGGTCGGCCGCGAACAGGTCGCCAAGGCACTCGAGGCACTGGCCGAAGACTGCGCCGGCCGCGGCATCGAGCTGAAGGAAGTGGCCTCCGGCTTCCGCTACCAGGTGCGCCAGGACGTGCATCCGTGGATCTCGCGGATGTGGACCGAGCGGCCCAGCCGCTATTCGCGCGCACTGCTGGAAACGCTGGCGCTGATCGCCTACCGCCAGCCGATCACCCGCCCCGAGATCGAGCAGATCCGCGGCGTGGTGGTGTCCTCCAACATCATCAAGACGATGGAGGAGCGCGAGTGGATCCGCGTGGTCGGCTACCGCGACGTGCCCGGCAAGCCGGCGCTGTTCGGCACCACCCGCGCCTTCCTCGACTACTTCAACCTGAAATCGCTGGACCAGTTGCCGCCGCTGTCGGAAATCCGCGACCTGGAAGACCCGCAACTGCGCTTCGAGCCCGAGCCCCTGCCCGCCCGCGTCGTGCGCGACCTGCCGATCGACCCGGACGAGGAACTCCTGCACGAGCACGATGCCGTCGA